>NZ_JBBCBV010000001.1:0-960321 GCF_037204045.1 Variovorax sp. CCNWLW225
AGCGACATCGGCCAGGGGGTCGAGCAGCGTGGCGCCGTGGCCGCCTGCGCCGCCGCCGCCCGCGGCCCAGTAGCCGTGGCCGCCGGCGCCGCCCGCACCGCCGGTGGCGGAGAAGCTGGCTGTGGTGGTGGCCGGGCTCATGGCGTTGCCGATCTGGCCGCCTCCGCCGCCGCCGCCATAGCCGTTGCCATTGGCAAAGTCGCCGGTCTGCGATTGGCCGGCGATGCCGGCGTCGCCCTGCCACACACCGGGCGAGAGCTCGGTGGTGGAGGCACCGGCGGCACCGCCCGCGCCGGGGGTGGCGCCGGCGAAGCTGCCGATGTCGGCGGCGCTGCCGGCGGTGGGGCCGCTCTCGGTGGAGGCACCACCATCACCGCCGTAGGAGTTGAAAGTCGTGTCGTTGAGCCCGCCGCTGCCGCCCTGGCCGTCGCTGCCGCCATTACCGCCGTGCAACACGGTCTCGCCCACGGGCTGGCCACCGGTGCCGCCGGCCGCGCCCGCGGGCGAGGCCAGGGCCACGCCCAGCAGCAGCACAGACAGGGCGATGGCGTGCAGGGGAAGGTCGGTCACGGCTCGCACGGAGGGCGTGCCGACTGGGGAATTCCAAAAAACGCGAATAGTCTTGTTCACAGCCTCATCCTTAATGCTTAAGTTCTTGCGACCGCATCCAGGCAGGCGTTTTGAAAAGTTGCCTCCACTGACCCGGATCCCGTTCCGCAGGGTCAATGTAAACAGACGTACTAACTCGTGACATACCCCATCGGGTACCTCGTTTGAGGCAGGTCAGCGAGCGGCGGAACGCACCGCGCCGCCTCAATCAACAAAGGCAACCGCACGCAAATCGCGCCGCGGCGGAGGAAAAAACGCAGCCAAATACCCAAGCTTGCGTCGAGATGTAATTAGTGTTTCGGCAAGGAAAGGAAGCGTCTGGACGCCTCTGCGAAAGAAGATGCCGGCACGGCATCGATTGCGAAATACCGTGCTGATTCACCCGCCCACTTCGGTTCGGACAAGGCCGATAGCGCTCCTATGCTCATCGACGAACGGCATCTCTTGCCTTGTCCGCACCGATTGGAGCTATTCGCATGTCCCTGCAAGATTTCAAGGTTCTTACGTTCGACGTCGTCGGCACGTTGATCGACTTCGAGGGAGGCATGCTCGCCTACCTTCGCTCGGCGGTGCCCGATACGCGCGTGAGCGACGACGAATTCCTGGCCGCTTACCGAAGCGCTCGCGCCGACGGCAACGCCGGCTGGTATCCCGACGACCTGGAGCGCTGCTGGCATGTCATTGCACCCAAGCTGGGACTGCCCGATACCGACGCGCTGGCGCAAGGCTTGCGCGATTCGGTCGCGCAATGGCCTGCTTTTCCAGATTCAGTGGAAGCCCTCAAGCGGCTGCACAAGCGCTTCAAGCTGGTCACGATGACCAACGCGCAGCATTGGGCGCTCGCCCATTTCGACAAGACGCTGGGCTTGCCCTTCGACATGCTGCTGAGCTGCGACGATGCGCTGTGCGAGAAGCCCGACGCGCGCTACTTCGCCTACGCCCGCGGCCGCTTCGAAGGCGCCTGGGGCTACAAGCAGGCCGACAACCTGCACGTGGCGCAAAGCCAGTACCACGACATCGGCATCTCGAAGGAATTGGGCATTGCCACCTGCTGGATCGAGCGGCGCCATGCGCAAAAAGGCTCGGGCGGAACCATCGAATCCAAGCGCACCGAACCCGACTACCACTTCCGCACGCTCGCGGAACTGGCGGACGCGGTCGACGCGGCGCGCTAACCGCGCCGCGCCACGAGATCGATCTCGATGCGCGCGCTCTTGGCCAGGCCGGTCACACCAATGCAGGTGCGGGCGGGCCTTCGGCCATTCGCGAAATGGCTGGCGTAGACCGCGTTCATCGCCTCGTAGTCCTCGTCGAAGTGTGTCAGATACACGCGAACTGAAAGCGCGTGTTCCAAGCCGAGCCCACAACCGGCCAGAACCGTCTGCAGGTTCCTCAATACCTGCCGCGTCTGCGCCTCGATGCCTTCTGGATAAGGCTCATCCAGCGAGGTGCCCGCAAAAGGCATCTGCCCGGTAACGAAGACCCAGCCGTCGGTTTCGACCGCGTGGCTGAAAGGAGCGACCGGTTCTGGTGCACCGGCAATCATGTGAAAGATGGGAGACATCGCGGCAAATTGAGGCGGCCGCGGCAGCCGTTGTCAATGCGGCTGCCGCCCCGGGCTCCGGAGTTCGACATGCACCTGCGGCAAGCCAGTAGCGTGCCAACGTCGGGCATGGCGCGTGGCACGTGTCTTGCGCACCCTGCGCAAGCAACCAGAAAGCGCCGCCGTGCAGTTCGAACAGTTCTCGACCGACTCCTACCCGGTGCACCAGCGGCCCCACGCCTGGCGCGATGCCTTGCATCTGCACCGTCTCAGGCCCGAAATGGCACCGGCAGCGGCTCCCTTGTACGGCACCTTGACGGCGGGCCGCACCGCACGCGGCGTCGGCATGGCACGCATCATCTCGTCGCCGCAGACCATCCAGCGGCTTGGCGACACGGCCGACGCCATCTGGCTCGCGCTGCACCTGAGCGGCGAAGCCGCGCTGCACGACGGCCAGCGGACCATCGAACTGGCTCCGGGCGACATCGTCTTCGGACCGGCCCAGGCGCAGGCGGGGCTGGATTTCCGCTCCAACTTCCGGCAGTTCATGGTGTCCATGCCGCGCGCCAGCCTGAAGGCGCGGCTGCCCGGCAACCCCGGCTTTGCGCTCGGCCACCTGCCGGGCCGGGCGGGCCTGGGCCGCATGTTCGCGGGCACGCTGACTGCGCTGGCCGATGCCTTCGACACATTGAGCGATGACGACGTCGCGCCGGTGGAGTCCGCCTTGTCGGAGTTCATTGCAACGAGCTTGGCCGCACAACGGGACACCGCCCTGCCCGCCATCAGCAGCACCCAGGCTGCCACGGTGCACCGGCTTTGCCAGTACGTCGATGCCAACCTGAGCGATGCATCGCTGTCGCTGGCGGCAGTGGCGGCCCACGGGCGCGTGTCCGAGCGCCTGGTGCAGAAGCTCTTCGAGGGCCTTGGCCAGACCTTTACCGCCTATGTGCGCCAGCGCCGCCTCGAACGATGCCGCGCCGACCTCGCGAACCGCCAGTACGGACACCTGTCGATCTCGGACATCTGCTTTCGCTGGGGCTTCAACGACCCGGCGCATTTCAGCCACTGCTTCCGCGACCGCTACAGCATGTCGCCACGGCAATACCGGCAGCAGGCCAACGAGGTCAGCCAGCAGTCGCTGCGCAAGCGCATCCGGCGCGGCTGGCCTTCGGGCTACTTCGAGTCTCCGGCCGAAGACCCGGTGCCCTTCACCGCGCGCATCGACGCGCGTGCAACGGCCGGCGATGCAACTGGCACTACCGGAATTGCCGCGCAAGCAACAACGGCCGCGCCGCACGACACCAGCGCCCCGACAGGCCATCACCACCATCTACCCGCCACCGCGCAAACCATTCACTGGGGCTACTTCGGCCGCTCGATTCCGCCTGTGCTGACCATTGCCTCCGGCGACATCGTGACCATCGAGACGTTGACCCAGCATGCCTACGACGACCACGAGCGAATGATCAAGGGCGACTCCGGCGCCGAAAGCGTTTTTCATTGGACGCGCGAGCACAAGGCCGTAGACCGCCGCGGCGCCGGTCCCACCGATGCATCGATCTACGGCCGGGGTAGCGGCGAGGGCTTTGGCGTGCACATCTGCACCGGGCCCATCTACGTGAAGGACGCGCAGCCCGGCGACGTGCTGGAGGTACGCATCCTCGACCTTGCGCCGCGCCTGGCGGCCGATGCCAAGTACGAGGGCCGAGCCTTCGGCAGCAATGCCGCGGCCTGGTGGGGCTTCCACTACGACGACCTGATCGAGGAGCCCCGGCAGCGCGAAGTAGTGACCATCTACGAGGTCGACTGCAGCCAGGGACATGCGTGCGCCCACGCCGTCTACAACTTTCGCTGGACGCCGCAGCTCGACCCGAACGGCGTGCTGCACCCCACCATCGACTACCCCGGCATTCCGGTCGACCGCGCATCGATCGTCGAGAACCACGGGGTGCTGCAGGGCGTGACCATCCCGGTGCGCCCGCACTTCGGCGTGATCGCGGTCGCGCCCGCAGAGACGGGCCTCGTCGACTCGGTGCCTCCCTCATGCTTCGGCGGCAACCTGGACAACTGGCGCATTGCCAAGGGCGCCACCGTCTACCTGCGGGTGGGAGTCGACGGCGGGCTGCTGTCGGTGGGCGATCCGCACGCCTCGCAGGGCGACAGCGAACTGTGCGGCACGGCCATCGAATGCTCGCTGACCGGCGTCTTCCAGATCGTGCTGCACAAGGCCGATCAGCTGCAGGGCGAACCCTATGCCGACATCGACTACCCGCTGGTGGAAACTGCCGACGAGTGGGTGATCCACGGCTTCAGCCACCCCAACTACCTGAAGGAATTCGGCGACAAGGCACGCAGCGCGATCTACGAAAAGTCTTCGCTCGACCCGGCCATGCGCGATGCCTTCCGCAAGACCCGGCGCTTCCTGATGACCGCCATGCGGCTGAGCGAAGACGAGGCGATTTCGCTGATGTCGGTGGCCGTCGACTTTGGCGTGACGCAAGTCGTCGATGGCAACTGGGGCGTGCACGCGGTCATCCGCAAGGCACTGTTTGCCGGCCGGCAACGGCCGCTGGGTGATACGGGCTGATCAATCACTGCGCTTGGGGCCGCTGTTTTATTTGAGTTGGCATGCAGTTTTCGCAGCTGCAGCAAATCACCGATACAGGCTTATGGCGCGACGCAATAGACTGAACGCGCGCGTTGGCCCACGCCCTTGATATTCAGCCGAAGCGCCGGTGATCCGACGGGCTGCGGAAACAGCTATTGGCTAGCCTGGTCGCCCCCGTCAAGACACAGCTCCATAGACCAGATTCTTGTACAACATCCGTGTGTGAATCCGGTTGGAGGGACATTGCGCCATCAGCACGCCGACCAGCTGCTCGCGCGGGTCGATCCAGAAGCTCGTTCCCCAGGCGCCGGCCCACATTGCATCGCCCACGCTGCCAGGCGTCCAGCCCACGCCGTCGTACAGGCGAACGCCCCATCCCAGCCCGAAGCCATATCCCGGGCCAGTGGTCGCATTGGGCACACCGGCCTTGCCGATCAGATGGTCGGACAGCATGAATTCCACGGTCTTGCGCGACAGGTATCGGGTCTGCCCGTCGGTTCCACCGTTCAGCACCATCTGCGCGAACTTCAGGTAGTCAGCGCCCGTACCAACCAATCCGGCGCCGCCTTTGAGGTAGGTGCGTGGCGCTGGGTCGGTGTCGTGGCGGTAGGCGCGCAGCATCGATGCCTTCTGCGCGTCACTTTCCAGCGCCTCTGCCAGACGACTGCGTTTGGCCGGTGGCACCCACCAGGCGGTGTCGGTCATTCCCAGCGGGCCGATCAGCATCTCCTGCATCAGCACATCCAGACGTTTTTTTGTCGCACGCTCCAACAGCAAGCCCAGCACGTCGGTAGCAATCGAATAGAACCAAGTCGTGCCCGGCTGGTATGCCAGCGGGATGGTGCCCAGGCGTCTGAGCATCTCGTCGCCGGTGATGTCGGTCTCCAGCGATTCGATACCCAGGTCTGCGTACATCTTGCCGATGCGCGGCGACGGGCTGGCTGGACCATAGACGAAGCCTGCCGTATGCATGAGCAGGTCTTGCACGGTGATTGGACGAGACAGCGGCACGTCGCCCGCCGGTGTCTCGACCTTCAGATTATTGAGCTCGGGCAGCCAGTTCGTGACCGGGTCGTTGAGCTTCATCACACCCTGCTCCGTCAGCATCATTGTGGCGACGGAGGTCAATGGCTTGGTCATGGAGGCGAGGCGGAAAATGGCGTCGCGCGGCATGGGCTTGGTCTTGGCAGCGTCAAGGAAGCCAACCGCGTCATGGTGCACCAGCTTTCCCTCGTGCGAGACAAGGGACACGGCGCCTGGAAAAGTGCCGATGCCGACCTGCGCGTTCAGGGCCGGAGCGATGCGCCTCAGTCGGTCCGAAGACACTGCAGGACGTGGCATGGTCGGCACGCTTGTACACCCGGCGAGGAAGGCGGTTCCAAAGGCGGACAAGGCAAGCTGGCGCCGTGTAACGGTCATTTTGTCTCCATCTGTTTGGTTAGAAGACAAATCCTTCCCATGTATGCGCGCCGCGTAAACGGGTGAAACCCGCTTGCGACGAAGTGCGCACTCGGACACACAGAAATCGAGAGTCAGGCAGTGAATGCGCCGCATCGTTTCGATGGCAAAAGGCGGGCGGCCCGTCTTGGCACGTGGACTGTGAGGTTCGACGACTCTGCACCGACGCATTCCAAATGGAGCTTCGGACCCGAAGCCGAAGTTCGCGTCGCCCGAAAGCAGTCACCGACGGCTACTGATCGATGCGCCGGACCAGCTCACGCCCGGCGCTATCGAACACTCCATCGTCGAGGTGCCGATGGGCTACCTGGCAGGGGCCGAGCGACAGGCATAGCGCACCCTCGATAGCTGAACCGTCACGACTTCTTTCTACAATTTGCGGGTTCGGGGTACCGCTTCTGTTTCCTCCCGATCCTGCCCGGTACAGCGCAGGGTCACAGACAGGGGTTCCCATGCGTTACCACGCACTCGCCTGGCTGCTGCTTGCAGCCAGCATCGCCGCCGAAGTGGTCGGCACCATCGCCTTGCGCTATGCCGATGGCTTCACCCGCCTGTGGCCGTCGCTGGCGGTTGGGTCGCTGTATGCGCTGGCGATCTGGTTGATGTCGTTGTCCGTGCGTCATCTGGAAGTCGGCCTGGCCTATGCGGTGTGGGCCGGGGGTGGCACCGCACTCACGGCGGTGGTGGGCATGCTGTGGTTCGGCGAGTCTTTCCATTCGACACGGCTGATCGGCCTTGCCTTCGTTGTGGCCGGGGTAATTTGCCTGAACCTTGATTGGCGGTAGTTCTGCTCGCGAGTCAGGCGGATGACTTCTTCGGAGTTCGAAACCGCGGTCCATGCACTAGCCTCGCAATGTCCGCTCTTGGCCGGTTCCAGTCAAAAGCGATTCTGACGCGTCACCTGCGAACACTTGATTGCGGTTGCGTCAATCCGGCATAGGTTGTCGCACAGAGAGACCTCCTTTATGCGGCCCTTGCACGTAGCCCTGAGCAGCCGGAGGGAGGTTCTCCACGCACCCGATGGAACAGGCGTTAACGAGCAGCGGCAGCACGTCGGCCGCTACCCCGAGGGAGATCCACACTTGCTCTGCGCTTTCCGGATCGATCGGCCCGTCGCACACACCGCAACGCTTCGGGACAAGCTCCGCGACTACTTGCGCCAGCGACGGAAAGGGTTGCCGATATTTGTAGTTGCCATACAGCGCTCTGGTGCTCACCGTGCTCGACCGTAAGGCTTTGCACCTAGTGATTTCATACGGGAACCAGTGGAGCCCATATGAGGTATAGGGAACGAAATGCGTGAGACTTTCCATCTCGCCAATCTCCGGCGGGAGCCGAAGAAGGTTGCTGCCGTATAGGTCGAGTTTTTCGACGTGCTTTAGCCCTGCTATAGAAGCCGGCAACGTGAGCACTTGGCTCCAGAGTTCAGGACCTAACTCCTTCTTCGGTGCAAAGACTGTTCGGCGATCGTGCACGGCTTCATCGACAAGCTCCAAGAGCAGTCGCCAGCCCGCCAAGGTAGTGTCCTGTGGCTGAAGGTGAAGTGTCATCTCCGGCCAAGGTGGCGCCCGCTCCTCATCCATTGCGTCATAGATCACCTCCCACGTCTGATCGTCGGGGTACATCGTGCATTCATGGGCGGCCATTTTCCCCTCCTAGTTCCTGCAACGTTGCCGGTATCGCTATAGAGACGATACCGAACGAACCATCACGCAGCGATGAACGTCCGGTCTTGGCCGAATTCTGCCGCACAGCCGCAATGCCCAAAGCGGCCAACATCCGCGTCCATTTCCGATTGCTACCCAACGCGGTATCGGCAGGCCGGATTCAGTTAATGATCTCTCCCATGCCTGCGCGTACGCGCTCCCTGAGCTGCCGGATGTACTCCGCGTCGAAGGGTTCCCAGCTCTCGAGTTCGCCGACGATCCGAAGCGGCTCCCGGCTGCGGTACGAGCGCGTGGGATTGCCCGGAAACTTCTTGTCGGTGACGTTGGGGTCGTCCTCGAAGGCGCCCGTGGGCTCGACGATGTAGACGCGGCAACGGCCGTCGCCCTTCGCCATTTCGGCGGCCAGCCCGGCGCCCTTTGACAAAGCGGTGAAGTAGATGTGGTTCATGACGACCTCCCCGTCATAGTTCGAGCGGAAGCCTGCGGTGAGCAGGTCGCCCACCTGGAGGTCCGCCCGCGTGCCGTGGAAGTAAGGGCCGGTGTCCGAGACAGCCATCGCAAGTCGCTCCTCTGCAGAAACGAAAAAGCCGCGGAGTTTACTCGGGGGGACGTTCTTCACCGGCAGCCGAAGCAAGCTTGCAACGCTGCTCAGCGCGCTACCGATTTTTTCATGGAAGCCAGGTAGAAGCCAGGCGCATAGTCGTCGATGCGCGCGTACTCCTCATAGCCATGCTTTCGGTAAAACTCGGGCGCTTGCCACTCGAAGGTGTCGAGCTTCGCATTTCTGGCACCCAACTCGATGGCCTGCCGCTCGGCTTCGGCGAGCAGGCGGCTGCCCAGGCCCGAGCCGCGCACGTCGGCTTCGACAAACAGCACTTCGATGTTGAGCCAGCGGAGAAACACGAAACTTCGCAGGCCGCCGAGCAATCGGCCGTTCCCGTCTCTGGCGCTGAGCCGGATGTACTGCTGCTCTGGATACTCGCCGACGACGCCGTAGTTGTAGTGGCGCAGCTTGCGGCCGAGTTCGCCAGAGCGGAGTTCCTCGGGCGAGGCGGGGGTGATGGCGATGTTTTCCATTTGGGCAATCTGCTGGAATGCGGAGCGGGCAAATTCTGGCTGAGGCGGGTTTGTGCCGAGGACATGACCGCCCGCTTCCGGCCGAATGCAGTTGTCGCTCGCATTCTGCCGTGTCTGCGGCCCGCGCCGGTGGCCAGCCCAGCACGCACGCGCAGCGGCTGGCGCAGCGATGCGGCGAGCAAGACACCCCGAGACGGTCCAGCGGTCGACTGGAGTACAGGGCGCTCCTGTCGAGGACCGCCCTGGGTGGCGGGGTGCCAGCAGTAGCTGCAGTTCCAAGCTCAGTGAAGAATTCCGTTCCTAATGAAACACCACACCGAGCCCCGCAGTCACCGGTTCGTGAAGACGCTCTTGCGGATCGAACCATGGACGCCCCAATTAGCGTCCACCACCTGCGTCACGCCGAAGTCGGCCGCCACCGACAGCAATGCAATGGCTTCATCCTCGCTGAGGCGGTGCACCGTCATCAGAAAGCGGCGCAGCTTGCGGAAGGCATCGCGCATGGCCGGGTCGAGCGACGACTTGCCGGCAATCGCCGTCTGTGCGTCCGGCCCCAGCGCGGCCAGGTAGTTGGGGTAGGTAAAGCCGTAGACGGACCATTGCTCTTCGGTCTCCAGCAGCGGATGGTCCAGGCCTTCGAGCAAGGTGCCGCCCAGTTCGGACTGCTTGTGCAGAATGAATTCGAAGTCTCCCGTCAGCGAGGTCTCGATGGCCGTGCCGCCGAGTTCGCTGTCACCCTGCGCCGCGTGCGGGTCGCCCACCGAGAAGAACGCACCGGGCACGGCCACCGGGTAGTACATGCGCGCGCCCTTGCCGATGCGCCAGTCGTCGATGTTGCCGCCGGTGTAGCTGGGTGGAATGGAACTGACGAAATCGGACTCCGAAGGCGCGAGGCCCATGGTGCCGAAATGCAGGCGCGCCGGCACCTTCACGTTGCGCAAGATGTCTTCCCGCTTGCGCACCAGCGTGTGGTCGACCGGCACGCCGGGGTAGCCGATGGTGGCATGCACCACGCCGTCGGGGTCGGTCTGCGGCGTCCACACGTAGTTGTACACGGCGCGTGCGAAGGGCTCGCCCGAGGTGTCGAGCTCGAAGATCGTCACCACCTCTCGCGGCTTGGGCTCTTCGATCAGGTCGCGGTAATGAAAGCCCCACGACGCGGCCGCGTTCGAGCCGAAGCAACGGCCCGCATAGCAATGGTTGCAGCTGGGCCGCGGCCGCACGTCGAGGATGCGCACTTCCAGCACGTCGCCCGGCTCCGCGCCTTCAATCACGACCGGGCCGGTCAGCAGGTGCACGCCCACGCCTTCGCCCTCGCCGAGCTTGAAAGGCCCCGTTACTGGACCGGCGCCGCGGCGCGGCACGGCCTTGTGCTCGCGCGTCCACGCGAACACCGATTCGGCGCCGGGGTCGCCGGCGATCATGCGCTCGTGATCGTCGTTCGCATGGTGCGTCAGGGTCTCGATGGTCACGCGGTCGCCGGACTTCACGACCAGCGACGGCGCGACCGCCTTGCTGAAATAGCCCCAGTGGATGGTCTGGGGAGAGACGGGCAGGATGTGGTGTTTCATGGGGTCCTATAGGGGCAGGCTCAGGCGGGCATGGGTGTCGATGCGGCCGGCAGCACGTCGGCCGACATCACGCGCAGGAATCGGGCGGTTTCGGGCCGCCGTGGGTGCTGCAGCACCTCGAGCGCGGGGCCGCTTTCGACAATGCGGCCGCCGGAAAGAAACACCACGCGGTCGGCGACCTCGGCCGCAAACCGCAGCTGGTGGGTGGAAATGACCATCGTCAGCCCTTCCTCGACGGCCAGGCGGCGGATCACCTCCAGCACCTCGCTCACCAGTTCGGGGTCGAGTGCCGACGTGGGCTCGTCCAGCAGCAGCACGCTCGGCCCCGGCGCCAGCGCACGGGCAATGGCCACGCGCTGCTGCTGCCCGCCGGACAGGTGGCGCGGCAGCGCTTCGGCGCGGTGCGCCAGGCCCACCCGCATCAGCAGCTCACGTGCGCGCCGGTCGGCGTCTTCCGCCGTCCAGCCGTGCACCCAGCGCAGCGGGCCGGCCACGTTCTCGCGCGCCGTCAGGTGGGCGAACAGGTTGAACTGCTGAAACAGCATGCCCACGCCCAGGCGCGCACGCTCGCGGGCCAGGTCGCTCGGGATCATGAGCTGGCCGTCGGGCCGGTAGCCCAGGCGCTGGCCGCCGACATGGACCTGCCCCGCGTCCCAGGTTTCGAGATGGTTGATGCAGCGCAGGAGCGTGCTCTTGCCCGAGCCGCTCGGGCCCAGCAGCGCGACCACTTCGCCGGCGTGCACCGTCAGGCTCAGGTCATTGAGCACGGCCTGCTGACCATAGGCCTTGGACACGCCGTTGATGCGCAAGGCCACCGGTGCATCGGCCAGCCGGGAAGCGCGCGCCGTGCGTTCGTTGGACGATGCGGCGGCAAGCGGCTGAACAGCGGGAGCCGCCTCCTCGGGCTCGACCGCTGGAACTTCTGCTCCCGCTTCTTCTTTCGAAGCTGAAGGTCCGGCGGAAGGTACCGCGGCACGGCGCCACGGCAGCCACGGCGCGAATCCGCGCAGCGCCTGCGGGCGGTCCAGGTCGAAGCGCGCTTCGAGCGCCAGCTGCACCAGGCTGATCGCACCGGTCAGCACCAGGTAGATCAGCCCCGAGGCGAAGAACACCGAGAAGAAATCGAAGGTGGACGAAGCCAACTGCGAGCTGCGC
This sequence comes from Variovorax sp. CCNWLW225, assembly GCF_037204045.1. Lineage (NCBI taxonomy): Bacteria > Pseudomonadati > Pseudomonadota > Betaproteobacteria > Burkholderiales > Comamonadaceae > Variovorax > Variovorax sp. CCNWLW225. The sequence continues at coordinate 11,689 of NZ_JBBCBV010000001.1, forward strand.
AGCGTGAGTTCCTGCACCGCGATCACCGAGGCAAGCGAGGAGTTCTTGAGCGTGCTCACCGCCTCGTTGCCCATCGCGGGAATCATCGATCGCAGGGCCTGCGGCGCGATGATGCGGCGCATGAGCACACGCGGCGTCATGCCCAGCGCTTGGCCAGCCACCACCTGGCCGCGGTCGACGCCGACAACGCCCGAGCGGAACATCTCGGCAATGAACGTGGCCTCGTTGAACGCCAGCGCCAAGCCGGCGGCCAGGAGCCCGGGCAGCACAATGCCCACATGCGGCAGCGCGTTGTAGAAGAAGATCATCTGCAGCGCCAGCGGTGTGCCACGGAAGATCACCGCATAGCCGCGGGCAAACGCGGCCAGCGGCTTGAAGCGGCTGAGCTGCATCGCTGCAAGCACCAGCCCCACCACCACCCCGCCCGCCAGCCCGATGCCGGTGGCTGCAAGCGTGAAGAGGATGCCCTGGATCAGGTAGGGCATGGAGAGGTAGTGGAGGAACAGGTCCATCTCACTTCACCACGAGCAGGCGCGGCGCCTCGAGGTTCTCGACCGGCAGGCCGTTCTTCTTGAGCAGCTCGGTCTGAATCCCGGCCTTCTGAATGGCGACCAGCGCGGCCATCACCGCGTCGCGGAATTCCGTCTTTCCCTTGGGCACGGCAATGCCCACCGAGTACGGAAGCGTCACCGCGGCGGCCTTCTCCAGCTTGTCCGGATAGGCCTTGACGGCGCTGTCCACCGTGTTGACGTCGTTGATGTAGGTGTCCGCACGGCCCGCAAGGATGGCCTGGATGCAGTTCTGGTTGTTGTCGTAGAGCTGGACCTCGGGCTCGGGCTTGCCCATGGCCTTGCACTGCGGCGCAAGCGCCTGGATGAGCGGCACCTCGACATAGCCGGTGTTCTCGGCAGCCACCGTGCCGCACAGCGAGGTGTTGATGCCGGTGATCTTCTTCGGGTTTCCCTTGGCCACCAGCACGCCGTCGAACACCTTCGAATAGGTGATGAAGTCGGCCGCCTTAGCGCGCTCTTCGGTGGCGTAGATGTCCGAGATGACGATGTCGGCCTGCCCCGCCTGCAGCGTGGTCAGCAGCGCCGCAAAGGTCACGGGCTTGTAGGTGAGCTTGAAGCCCAGGCAACCGCCGATGGTTTCGCCCAGGTCGATATCGAAGCCGATGTACTTGCTCGGATCCTTGGGGTCGATGGTTTCGTAGCCGGGCGTGTGCGGGTTGATCGCGTTGACCAGCGTCTTGCCCTTGAACTGCGGGTACTTGGCCTGGAGTGCCGCGCACTCCGCCGGCGCCTTGGCGGCCTCGGCGTGCGCGGGCGCGGCAGTCAGCGCAAGGGCCGAGAGGCCGATCGACGCGATGGCCGCAGCGCGCATGCCGGCCAGTGCGAGCGCGCGAAGCCGGACGCAGCGTCCGGCCGGGAGGGGAAGGGTTTGCATGGTCCGAGGCTCCTGTGGAGACGGCGCAAACCGGCTGGCACCACGCCAGCCTGCTGCACCGCACCATGTGAGCGTAGGAGCTGCGCCGCCGCCGCACTTGTGTGTGGGCGCACGACTGCTTGTGCGGGCCGGGGTGCAACCAGGGCAAGCCCCGCCCTTCAGGCGCGATCAGCGCTGGTGGGGAAACAGCCGCTCGATCGGGCAGTGCGTCTTGATGAACGGCGACTTGATGACGATGTAGCTGAAGTACTTCGCAATTCCGATGTTGCGCTCGAGCAGCTCCTCGATCACTTCCTGGTAGTGGTTCACCCCGCGCGTCAGAAACCGCAGCAGGTAGTCGTAGCCGCCGCTCACCAGGTGGCATTCGAGCACTTCGTCCACCTCGCGGATCGCGGCCTCGAAGCGCACGAAGTCTTCGCGGTGATGGTCTTGCAGCGTGACTTCGGTGAACACAGTGAGCGTGTCACCGAGCTTTTCGAGCCGCAGGTGGGCGCCGTAGCCGGCGATATAGCCGGCCTGTTCGAGCCGCTTCACGCGAATGAGGCAGGGGCTGGGCGACAGGCCGACCGCATCGGCCAGGTCGACGTTGGTCATGCGCCCGTTCTGCTGCAACTGGGCCAGGATGCGCAGGTCGAGTCGGTCGATCTTGAAAGCTTCAGACATAGCGGTCCTGAGTAACGAAGAGAAAGTCCGATTCTGCTTTGCCGGCGGAGCCCTGAGGCAGTGCTTTCCCGGTCAGCCCGCCAGCGCTGCGCGCACGTCGGCGGCGTCCAGCACCTCGTCGAGCGTTTTCTTCAGGCGCACGAACATCTGGGCAAACTCGTCTTCGGTGAAAGTCAGCGCCGGTGCAAAGCCCAGGATGTTGTCGCCGAAGGCACGGAACACGAGCCCGTTGCGGTAGCCCGCGGCAAAGATGCGGTCGGCCAGCCCGAGCGATGCATCGAAGCCGCGCTTGCTCTGCTTGTCGCTCACCAGCTCGAGCGCGCCCAGCAGGCCGCGGTGGCGCGAATCGCCCACCAGCGGATGCGCGCGCAGCGCATCGAGCCCCGCGGCAAAATGCGCCGCAACGCGCTGGCCGTTGGCGAGCACCCCACCCTCTTCGTACAAACGCAGCACTTCGAGCGCGACCGCCGCGCTCACCGGGTGGGCCGAGTAGGTCGCGCCGTGGCCCACCGAAACGCCCGCGGGCGCACCGTCGGCAATGCCGGCATAGATCTTCTCGGACATCATGGTCGCGCCCATCGGCACGTAGCCCGATGTCAGGCCCTTGGCCATGGTCATCAGGTCGGGCTCCACGCCTTCGGCCTCGCAGGCGAACATGGGGCCGGTGCGGCCGAAGCCGGTAATGACTTCGTCGACGACGAAGAGAATGTCGAGCTCGCGCGCCGCATCGCGCATGGCCTTGAGCCAGCCCTTCGGCGGCACGATCACGCCGCCCGAGCCCTGGATGGGTTCGCAGAAGAATGCGGCGACGTTCTCGGCGCCGAGTTCGGCCACCTTGGCGCGCAGCGAGGCCACCGAAGCGGCGATCAACGCTTGCGGGTCAGCCCCTTCAGTGTGGCGGTACGGGTTGGGCGACGGAATGTAGTGCTGCGTGGGCAGCGGCAGGTCGAAGCCGCGATGAAAGGCCGGCAAGGCCGTGAGCCCCGCACCGGTCGACGAAGAACCGTGGTAGCCGCGCTCCAGCGCGATGAACTGCTTTTTCGACGGCTTGCCGATGGCGTTGTAGTACTGCACGATGAAGCGCACGGCCGCATCGACGGCTTCGGAGCCGCCGAGCGTCATGTACACACGGGTCAGCGAAGCGGGCGTGATCTGTACCAGCTTCTCCGCCAGGCGAATGGCCGGCTCGCTGCTGAAGTGAAAGTAGCCGGTGGCGTACGGCAGGCGCCGCATCTGCTCGGCTGCGGCCTGCACCACGCTCTCCTGGCCGTAGCCCACGTTCACGCACCAGAGGCCGGCAAAGGCGTCGAGCAGTTCATGCCCGTTCGCATCGGTGAGCCATGCACCGCGCGCCGAGGCCAGCACGGTGGGGCCGCGCTGCTCGTGGGTGCGCCAGGGCGAGACGGGATGGATGAGGTGGGCCCGATCGATGGCGTCGAGCGTGGCGAGGTGCGGCAATGCGGTGGGATGCGTCATGGCGGTGTGGGTTAAGCGAGAGCGAAGGAAGCTTTCGAATGCCCTCAGCTTAGGCGGCGTGCCGCATGGCGTGGTGCTGCTTTGGGGGGTCTGCGCAAAGCACGCTGCGGTTATGCGCCTTGCCACAGCACATCATGCGGCGGGCCTTTCAACGGTCCTCAGTAGCCCTTGGCGCGGTCCACCCGGCCGACCATGGGCTCTCCGGCTTCGAAGCGGCGCAGGTTGTCGAGCACGGCTTGCGCGGCGCTCAGTGGCTGCGTCATGCTGGCGATGTGGGGCGTGAGCTGAATGCGCGGATGGCGCCAGAAGGCATGCGCGGGCGGCAGCGGTTCGGGGTCGGTCACGTCGAGCACGGCATCGCCGATGCGGCCACTGGCGAGTGCCTCCAGAAAATCATGTTCAACCAGATGCGGCCCGCGGCCCACGTGCACCAGCCCAGCGCCCACGGGCAACATGGAGAACAGCTTCGCATCGAGAAAACCGCGCGTCGAATCGGTGAGCGGCAGCAGGCACACGAGGATGTCGGTGCGCGCAAGAAACGCGGGCAGCTCGTCGGCACCGGCGTGGCATTGCACGCCCTGCACTTCATGCCGCGAGCGGCTCCAGCCGGCGCAGTCGAGACCCAATGAGACAAGCTGTGCCAGCACGGCCTGGCCGAGCGATCCGAGTCCCAGCACACCCACGCGCCGCTCGTTCGCAGGCCGCACCGGCAGCGGCTTCCACTGACCTTCCTGCTGCTGCCGGCGGTACTGCGGCATGTCGCGATGCAGCCCGAGCACCGCATGCGTCACGTACTCGACCATGCCGTTGACGATGCCGGGCTCGACCATGCGCACCACGGGCAATGCAGGCGGCAACGCGGTGAAGTCGAACTGGTCGACACCCGCGCCGGAGGAGAACAACACCTCCAGGTTCGGGAACAGTTCGGCAATGTCTTGCGGCGGCTCCCATGCTGCGAGAAAGCGCACCTGCGCCGGGTCACCTATGTCAGGCCAGATGCGGAAGTCGATGTCGGGGCGGCGTTGGCTGAACACTTCGGCCCATTGACGGCCGCGTACGGGGTCTGATTTGTAGAGGAAGGTGGTTTTCATGATTCAGGTGTGTCTTGTGCGCGTCGTTTGATTGAGCTTGCTGTTCAGGGCGGGTGCAAAGGCCACCGGGTACTCCCCTCCGCGAATGTCCCCCGGGCTTCGCCCTCCTCCTTTATTTCGCTGCGGGGAGCACCCGATGCCCTGTGCACGAGGGCACGCTGCTGGTGTACCGCTGATCAACAACCGCTCTGTGCAACGCACCCGCTGGCGGGGTGCCTTGCGCAGCGAAATAAAGGAGGAGGCCGCAGGCCGGGGGACATTCGCGGAGCAAGGTACCCCGTCGGCGGGTGCGCACCACGAACGAAACGAACAACCTAACCCACAGCCTGCGTAACGATGGCAAACAATGAAGGCGAGCCCACAGGCACAGCAGCCGCCCCACCCCGCACCATCGTCGTCGGCGCATCCACGCGCAGCAGGCCGATGCTCTCGAGCCATTCGGCCAGGCCGCTGTCGAAGTCGATGTCGATGCGCGTGAAGTTGCCGGCGTTCATGCCTGCGAGATGCGCGATCAACGCCTTCGCGCCTTCGGCATCGGGTGCGACCACCGGCCCGATGGAATGGCCGCGGCCAAAGCGCCGCAGCATGGCAAAGCCTTTCGGCTCGTTGTCATGGTCGAGCACCACGCAGGCGTCGGCGGTTTGCAGCAGCTCGGCAATCAGCGCGTCGCGCGGCATGCCTCGTGCCGCCGCATCGAGCGATTGAAGCGCGGGCAATTCGTTGAGGCCCGCGGGCCGCAGACGCCAGCCGGGCTGCAGCGCAATCAGCGGGGCCGGTTGTGCAAGGCCCTGGTGCTGCCGCATCTCACCGGTGCGCACAAAGCCGAGCCGCTCATAGAGCCCCCGCCCCTCAGCCGTGGCATGCAGCAGCACCGTGCGATCGTCCAGTCCGTCGAGCAAGGCGCTCATGAGCCGGTGCCCGATGCGGCGGCCCTGGCAGGCGGGCGAGACGATCACCAAACCTATGGTGGCGTGGGTCTTGCCCCATAGCCAGCGCAAGCCCGTGGCGATGAGTTCGCCGTCGCGCTCGGCGGCAACGCCTTCGGCATGCGAGAACATCTGCTCCCAGTCGGCGGGACGGTGCGGCCAGCGCAGTTCGGCCGAGAGCGCATGCGCATGCGGAAGGTCGGCGGCCGTCATCGGTCTGAGCACCACGCCGTCCATGGCGGGTGCGTTCGAAGTGGGTTCAGGCATAGGGAAAACTCTCGGTTTCAGCGGAATGGCGCATCCATCTTGGACGACATTGCGGCCCCGCACCAGACCGAAATCAGCCCGTTTCGCAACTTGCAAGCTTCGGTTGCAGAGCACCCCGGTTTTGCAATTCGCTGCGGCGCAGCGCCCGCATACGCACACAAATGCTGAGCCATCGTGCCTAGGATCGACCGCCACTTCCTTGCCACCTACGCCATGCACGCCCTTTCATCCGCCAAGCTGATGCGCGCTTCAAAAGCGTGCCGATCGGCTTTGCCGCGACGCACCACGGTGCATGGCCGCACGCACGCAGGGCACACCGCACGCCATGCCGTCGCCGGCACCGCAAACCGCAGCTTCGTTTCGCCAGGCGCCGTTTTTCCCTACATACCTCGAGCAAGTGCGTGCTGCAATCGCTTCGTAATGACTTCGTAATGAGTTTGTCGCATTTGCCACCCCTTGAACAGGAACAGAGACCATGACTTTCCGTCCCAAATACGTGACCTTCGACTGCTACGGCACCCTCACCCGGTTCCGCATGAAGGAGCTGACCGTCGACCTCTTCGCCGACCGCATCAAGCCCGAGCAGATGGAGCAGTTCGTCACCGACTTCACGGCCTACCGCTTCGACGAAGTGCTGGGCGCGTGGCAGCCCTACGAGGTGGTGCTGAAGAATGCAGTGCGCCGCCTGTGCAGGAAATGGAAGATCCAGTACTTCGACAGCGACGGCCAGAAGTACTACGACGCCGTGCCCACCTGGGGCCCGCATGACGACGTGGCCGCGGGCCTTGCCAAGGTGGCCAAGGAAATTCCGCTGGTCATTCTGTCGAACGCATCGGACGACCAGATCCAGAAGAACGTGGCCATGCTCGGCGCGCCGTTCCACCGCGTGTACACCGCGCAGCAGGCCCAGGCCTACAAGCCGCGCCTGCAGGCCTTCGAATACATGCTCGACTCGCTCGGCTGCAACCCGGAAGACGTGCTGCACGTGTCCTCCAGCCTGCGCTACGACCTGATGTCGGCCGACGACATCGGCATCGTCAACAAGGTGTTCGTGAACCGCGGCCACGGCCCGGGCAACCCGGCCTATCGCTACACCGAGATCAAGGACATCGGCGGCCTTCCTGGCGTCGTCGGCCTCTGATTTTTCTAGCTTGAAATGCCGCACGCCATGAAGCTCGACTCTTACTGGACCGATTCCGCACCGGCCTTCGCTCCCGCAGTGCATGCACTGCCGGCGCAGGTCGACGTCGCAATCGTGGGCGGCGGCTTCACGGGCCTTTCGGCGGCGCTGGCGCTCGCCAAGCGCGGCGCCCGGGTCGCGGTGCTGGAGGCCGGCACGCGCGTGGCGGCTGAAGCATCGGGGCGCAATGGCGGCCATGTGAACAACGGGCTGGCGGTGGACTATGCCGATGTGGCCGCCAAGGTCGGCATTGAAAAGGCCCGCGCCTGGTACCGTGCCTACGACGATGCGGTGGACACCGTGGCGCGGCTGGTGCGCGACGAAGCCATCGACTGCGACTTCATGCGCCACGGCAAGCTCAAGCTCGCCACCCGCGCCCAACAGATGGCCGCGCTCGAACGCAGTGCGCAGCGCCTAATAGGCGACGGCGTGGACACCGATGTCGAAGTGCTCGATGCGGCGCAGGTGCGCAGCGAGGTGCAGAGCGAGCGCTTCCACGGCGGCCTCCTCTACAAGCGCAGCGGCCAGATGCACATGGGCCGCTTCGCCCAGGGCCTGGCCTCGGCCGCGGAGCGCCACGGCGCGCAGATTCACACCGGCACGCAGGTGAACCGCATCGAGCGGCTGGGCCAAAGCCGCGCGCACCGGCTGCACACCGCCGGCGGCGCCGTTACCGCGCAGCAGGTGCTGCTGGCCACGGGCGCCACGCGGCATGGCGGCTATGGCAGCTTCGGCTGGCTGCGCCGACGTATCGTGCCGATCGGCAGCTTCATCGTGGTCACCGAGCCGCTGGGTGCCGAGCGCGCGCAGGCGCTGCTCGCGGCCCGGCGCACCTACACCACGGTCGCGAACATCCATCACTATTTCCGGCTCACGGCCGATCACCGGCTGGTGTTCGGCGGACGCGCGCGCTTCTCCGTCTCCAGCCCCCAATCGGATATGGCCAGCGGCGAAATCCTGCGCGCCGGGCTGGCCGAAACCTTTCCGCAGCTCGGCGCCGTGCGGCTGGACTACTGCTGGGGCGGACTGGTCGACATGACGCAAGACCGCCTGCCTCACGCCGGCGAGCGCAACGGCCTTTACTACGCCATGGGGTACAGCGGCCACGGCACGCAGATGTCGGTTCACATGGGCGAGCGCATGGCCGCCTTGATGAACGGCGACGCCGGCGCCAACCCCTGGCAGGGCCGCGACTGGCCTGCCATTCCCGGCCACTTCGGCCCGCCCTGGTTCTTGCCGGCGGTGGGGCTTTATTACTCGCTCAAGGACAAGCTGGCCTGAGTGCCCGCAAGCCCGCCGTTTCCGTTTCTTGTTTGTTCCACAACCTTCAGCCACCGGCCCACAGGAGTACCCCACCATGAGCGACAGCAGCAACAAGAGGTTCGAAAACCTCGTCGGTCCCGGCGAAAGCCTTCGCGTGATGGAGTCGCTCAAACGCGGCGCATCGCGCCGCGACATTCTGGCGATGCTGATGGCGGGCGGCATGCAGGCCACGCTCGCCGGCAGCCTTGCCGGCATGGCGGTGTCCGCCCACGCGCAAACGCCCAGGAAGGGTGGCCGAATCCGCGTGGCGGGCGCCACTGCCGCCGCCACCGACACGCTCGATCCGGCCAAGCAGTCGAACCAGACCGACTACTCGCGCTGCAACATGATCTACAACGGCCTGACCTCGCTGGACGCCAGCCTCACGCCGCAGCCCGCGCTGGCCGAATCGTTCACCACCAAGGACGCCAAGACCTGGGTCTTCACGCTGCGCAAGGGCGTGACCTTTCACGACGGCAAAGCGCTCACGCCCGCCGACGTGGTGTTTTCGGTCATGCGCCACAAGGATGCGGCCACCGCCTCCAAGGCCAAGATCCTTGCCGACCAGATCGAGAGCGCCAAGGCCACCGGCGCCAACGAGGTCACCTTCGTGCTCAGCGCGCCCAACGCCGACCTGCCGGTGATCCTGGGCACCTTCCACTTCCACATCGTCAAGGAAGGCACCACAGACTTCAATGCCGGCATCGGCACCGGTCCCTACAAGCTCAAGGAATTCAAACCCGGCGTGCGCTCGCTGATGGTGCGCAACGACGCCTACTGGAAGCCCGGCAAGCCCTACCTCGACGAGATCGAGTTCGTGGGCATCGGCGACGAGAGCGCGCGCGTCAACGCGCTGCTCTCAGGCGGCCTGGACCTGGTCGGCTCGGTCAACCCGCGTTCGGTGGCGCGCGTGAAGGACACGCCCGGCTTCGGCATATTCGTCACCCAGTCGGGCCAGTACTCCGACCTCGTAATGCGCAAGGATGTGGGTCCCGGCGCCAACCCGGACTTCGTGCTCGGCATGAAGCATCTGTTCGACCGCGAGCAAATGAAGAAGACCATTGCGCTCGACTACGCCGTGGTCGCCAACGACCAGCCCGTCGACCCGACCAACCGTTTCTACTTCGCCGGCCTGCCGCAGCGCCCCTTCGACCTCGACAAGGCGAAGTTCCACCTGCAGAAGTCCGGCATCACGGGCAAGGTGCCGATGGTAGCGTCGCCCGCGGCGCTGTACTCGGTGGAAATGGCCTTGTTGCTGCAGCAGACGGCGCAGCGCGCAGGGCTGGAGATCGACATCAAGCGCATGCCGGCGGACGGCTATTGGTCGAACCACTGGCTCAACAGCCACGTGGGCTTCGGCAACGTGAACCCGCGCCCGAGCGCCGACGTGCTGCTGACGCAGTTTTTCCAGTCGGGCGCGGCATGGAACGAATCGCGCTGGAAGAGCGAGAAGTTCGACCAGTTGCTGCTGGCTTCGCGCGCCGAGACCGACCTGGCCAAGCGCAAGCAGATGTATGCCGACATGCAGACCATGATCCACCAGGACGCCGGCATCGGCATTCCGCTGTTCCTGTCGAGCATCGACGGCCACAGCTCCAAGCTCAAGGGCCTGTCGCCCATTCCGCTGGGCGGCCTCATGGGCTACAACTTCGCAGAGAACGTATGGCTGGAGGCATAACGCGTCCGCGGCCGTCCGCCTCGTCTCCAGGAGCATCGACATGAACCATGTGATCTTGAAGCTTCTGGCCCAGCGCATCGCGCTGGCGCTGTTGTCGCTGCTGGCGGTGTCGGTGGTCGTGTTCTCGATCACCGCGGTACTGCCCGGCGATGCCGCGCAGGAGCAGCTCGGCCAGGACGCGACGCCCGAAGCCGTAGCTGCATTGCGCGCCCAAATGGGCCTGGACGTTCCCGCGCCCGAGCGCTATGCCAAGTGGCTGGTCGGCATGCTCAAGGGCGACCCCGGCCGCTCCGCGACCACGCAGATGCCGGTGGCCGAGCTGGTCGCCAGCCGCCTGCCCAACTCGCTGCTGCTGGCCGCCGTCACTGCGCTGTTCTCGGTGCCGATCGCGCTGGCGCTGGGCATCGCCTCGGCGGTATGGCGCGGCTCGTGGTTCGACCGTGCGGCTTCGACGACGGCGGTGGGCGTGGTGTCGGTGCCGGAGTTCTTGGTGGCAACGCTGGCGGTGCTGGTGTTCGCGGTCAAGCTGCGCTGGCTGCCGGCGCTCTCGTTCGTCAACGACATCGAGTCGATGGGCCAGCTGCTGCGCGCGTTTGCAATGCCGGTGCTGGTGCTGTGCTGCGTGATCGTGGCGCAGATGATGCGCATGACGCGCGCCGCGGTCATCGACCAGCTTGAGGCGCCCTACATCGAGATGGTGCGGCTCAAAGGCGCCTCGCCGATGCGCATGGTGCTGGCGCACGCGCTGCCCAATGCGGTGGGGCCGATTGCCAACGCCGTGGCGTTGAGCCTGTCGTACCTGCTCGGCGGCGTGATCATCGTCGAGACCATCTTCAACTATCCGGGCATCGCCAAGCTGATGGTCGACGGCGTCTCGCAGCGCGACATGCCGCTGGTGCAGACCTGCGCCATGATCTTCTGCTGTGCCTATCTGATCCTGGTGACGACAGCCGACATCTTCGGCATCCTCGCCAACCCGCGGCTGCGGCACCGCTGAAGGAAGGAAGCTTCATGGAAACGTCCACAACTTCAACGGTCGCGAGCGCCGCGGCTTTGCTGGCGCCGGTTCCCCAAGAACGCCGAGGCGGGCCTTTGCGCTGGCTCGCCGGCTTCGGCCCATCCGGCCTGCTCGGGCTCGCGGTGCTGCTGTTCTGGCTGCTCGCGGCGCTGCTCGGCCCCTGGATGCTGTCGCACGGCACGGCGGCCGCGGGCACGTCGAACGTCTTCGAGCCGATCAGCGTGAAACACTGGCTGGGCACCGACTACCTTGGCCGCGACATGCTGGCGTTGATCATCGAGGGCGCGCGCTACACGATCGGCGTTGCGCTCCTGGCCACGCTGCTGGCCAGCGGAACCGGCACCGTGCTGGCGCTGCTGGCCGCAGCCAGCGGCCGCTGGATCGATGCGGTACTGAGCCGCGGGCTCGATACGCTCACGGCAATCCCGAGCAAGATGTTCGCGCTGATCATGGTGGCGGGCTTCGGCTCCTCGGTGCCGATGCTGGTGGTCACGGCGGCCATCATCTACGTGCCAGGCGCCTACCGCATGGCGCGCTCGCTGGCGGTCAACATCAACGCGCTCGACTACGTGACCGTGGCGCGCACGCGCGGCGAAGGCACGCTCTACATCATGCTGCGCGAGATCCTGCCCAACATACTGGGCCCGATGCTGGCCGACCTGGGGCTGCGCTTCGTCTACGTCGTGCTGCTGCTGGCGAGCCTGAGCTTCCTTGGGCTCGGCATTCAGCCGCCCGCGGCCGACTGGGGCTCGCTGGTGCGCGAGAACATCGGCGCGCTGGCCGTGGGTGGCGCCTCGGTGATCGTGCCGGCGCTGGCCATCGCGAGCCTGACCATCGCGGTCAATCTCGTCATCGACAACCTGCCCGGCCGTGCCGCGCGCGAAAGAGGAGCACGCTGATGGGCGCACCACTCACTGTCCAGGGCCTGCACATCGTGGCGGGCAACAGCACGCTGGTCGACAACCTGAGCTTCTCGGTGCAGCCCGGCGAAGTGCTGGCGCTGATCGGCGAATCGGGTTCCGGCAAGACCACCACCGCGCTGGCGCTGATGGGCTATGCACGCAGCGGCTGCCGCATCTCGGCCGGCCGCGTGCAGATCGGCGACACCGACGTGCTGGCACTCGATGCGGCGCGGCAGCGAAGCCTGCGCGGCCGCACGGTCTCCTACATTGCACAGAGCGCGGCGGCGTCGTTCAATCCCTCGCGCACGATCATGGACCAGGTGGTCGAACCGGCCGTGATCCATGGCCTGTGCAAGCGCGCCGAGGCCGAGGCGAAAGCGGTGCAGCTGTTCCGCGAACTGGCGCTGCCCGATCCGGAAAACATCGGTGCGCGCTATCCGCACCAGGTTTCGGGCGGCCAGCTGCAGCGGCTGATGGCGGCCATGGCGCTGATCGGCGACCCCGACCTGGTGATTCTCGACGAGCCGACCACCGCGCTCGACGTGACCACGCAGATCGAGGTGCTGCGCGCCTTTCGCCGCGTGGTGCGCGAGCGACGCGCCACCGCCGTGTACGTGAGCCACGACCTGGCCGTGGTGGCGCAGATGGCCGACCACATCCTGGTGCTGCGCAACGGCAAGATGAGCGAGCTGAACGCCACGGAGCAGATCCTTTCGGCCCCGGTGGACGACTACACCAAGAGCCTGCTGGCGGCCGCGCGGCCTGCGGTGCGCGCCTCGGGCCAGGCGTCCGGCGATTCCGCGCTGCTGCTCCACGTGAACGAGCTTTCGTGCGGCTACGGCGCCGTCGACTCCAAGGGCCAGCCGGCCAAGCTCATCCTCGAGGACATCAACCTCAAGCTCTACCGCGGGCAGGCCATCGGCGTGATCGGCGAATCGGGCTCGGGCAAGACCACGCTCGCGCGCGCCGTTGCGGGCCTGCTCAAGCCGTGCCACGGCAGCATCATGTTCGGCGGGCATGCGCTCAAGCCCGCGCTGCAGCAGCGCACCCCCGAAGAGCTGCGCCGCATCCAGATCGTGTTCCAGATGGCGGACACGGCGCTGAACCCCTCGCAGACCATCTGGCGCATCCTGGCGCGGCCGCTGCAGTTTTACAAGGGCTTGCGCGGAGAGCCGCTCAAGCAACGGATCTTCGAGCTGCTCGACCTGGTGAAGCTGCCGCGCACGGTGGCCGACCGGCTGCCGGGCGGCCTCTCCGGCGGGCAGAAGCAGCGCGTGAACCTGGCGCGTGCACTGGCAGCCGAGCCCGACCTCATCCTGTGCGACGAAGTGACCTCTGCGCTGGACACCGTGGTGGCGGCGGCGGTGCTCGACCTCATGGCCGAGTTGCGGCGCGAGTTGGGCGTGTCCTACCTCTTCATCAGCCACGACCTGCACACCGTGCGCTCGGTGTGCGACGAAATCGTGGTCATGCAGCACGGCCGCAAGCTCTCGCAAGTGGCGCGCGCCGACTACGACCGCGGGCCGCACCACCCCTACTACCAGCTGCTCGCGCGATCGGTGCCCGAACTGCGCCGCGGCTGGCTCGACGACATGGACCACGCGGCCGCGGCAGCAGCCCACGCCACCAGAGAGGTGCACGCATGATCCCGACGTTCCGGATTGCGCTGATTGCCGGCGACGGCATCGGCAAGGAAGTGATGCCCGAGGGCCTGCGCGTGGTGCTGGCGGCGGCCGAGCGCTTCGGCTTCGAGCTCGATTGCCGCACCATCGACTGGGCCAGCTGCGACTACTACGCCGAGCACGGCCAGATGATGCCGGACGACTGGAAAGAGCAGTTGCGCGGCGTGGACGCCCTGTACTTCGGCGCCGTCGGCTGGCCCGAAACAGTGCCCGACCATGTGTCGCTCTGGGGATCGCTGCTCAAGTTCCGCCGCGAGTTCGACCAGTACATCAACCTGCGCCCGGTGCGCCTGTTCGAGGGCGTGCCCTGCCCGCTGGCCGGCCGCAAACCCGGCGACATCGACTACCTGGTGGTGCGCGAGAACACCGAAGGCGAATACACCTCGCTCGGCGGCGTGATGTACGAAGGCACCGAACGCGAGATCGTGATCCAGGAATCGGTCTTCTCGCGCCACGGCACCGACCGCGTGCTGCGCTATGCCTACGAGCTTGCCGAAAGCCGCGCGCGCAAGCACCTCACAGTGGCCACCAAGAGCAACGGCATCGCGATCAGCATGCCGTGGTGGGACGGCCGCGCCGATGTCATAGGCCGCGACTACCCCGAGGTGACGGTCGACAAGCAGCACATCGACATTCTTTCGGCGCGGTTCGTGCTGCAGCCCACGCGCTTCGACGTGGTGGTGGCAAGCAACCTGTTCGGCGACATCCTCTCCGACCTCGGTCCGGCCACCACCGGCACCATAGGCCTTGCGCCGTCGGCCAACCTGAACCCGGACCGCAAGTTTCCGTCGCTCTTCGAGCCGGTGCACGGCTCGGCGCCCGACATCTACGGCCAGAACATCGCTAACCCGATCGCCATGATCTGGTCGGGCGCGCTGATGCTCGACTTTCTCACGCAGGGACAAGGCGCAGGCCGCGCCGCGCACGACGCCATCCTCGGCGCCATCGAGGGGGTGCTGCGCGACGGGCCGCGCACGCGCGACCTGGGCGGCACGGCCTCGACCACCGAAATTGGGATGGCGATTGCCGAACGTGTCGCCGCCGCCTGAGCCTTCACAACCCCATTTACGACCACTTTCATCGAACATGACTCTGACACTTGAACGCCAGAACCTGCTGCCCGGCCGCCAGCTCATCGGCGGCGAATGGCGCGACGCCAGCGACGGCCGCCGCCTCGATGTGACCGACCCGGCCACCGACAACGTCTTTGCGAGCGTGCCCGACGGCACCGCCGCCGACGCGCGCGCCGCGGTGGCGGCCGCTCACGCCGCCTTCCCCACGTGGCGCGCCGTGCCCGCCAAGCAGCGTGCACAGATCCTCAAGCGCTGGAATGACCTGATGCTGGCGCACCAGGAAGACCTGGGCCGCCTCATCTCGCGCGAACAAGGCAAGCCGCTTGCCGAGGGCCGCGGCGAAGTCGCCTATGCGGCCAGCTACGTCGAATGGTTTGCCGAAGAGGCCACGCGCGCCAACGGCGACGTGATTCCCGCGCCGGTCACGGGCCGCCGCATGCTCGCCGTGAAGGAACCGGTGGGCGTGGTCGCAGCCATCACGCCGTGGAATTTTCCGGCCGCCATGATCGCGCGCAAGATCGCGCCGGCCCTGGCCGCGGGCTGCACCGTGGTGTGCAAGCCGGCCGAAGACACGCCGCTCACCTCGCTCGCGCTGGTGAAGCTGGCCGAGGAAGCGGGCGTGCCGCCGGGTGTGCTCAACATCGTGACCGCTTCGCGCGAGCGCACGCCTGAAGTGGTCGACGTGTGGCTGGCCGACTCGCGCGTGCGCAAGATTAGCTTCACCGGCTCCACGCCGGTGGGCAAGCATCTGGCGCGCGCCTCGGCGGACACGCTCAAGAAGCTGTCGCTCGAGCTCGGCGGCAATGCGCCTTTCGTCGTCTTCGAAGATGCCGACGTCGACGCCGCGGTCGATGGCCTGATGGCCGCCAAGTTCCGCAACGGCGGCCAGACCTGCGTGAGCCCGAACCGCGTGTTCGTGCACTCGAAGGTGCACGACGCCTTCGTCGACAAGCTCGCGGCACGCGTGGGCGCGCTCAAGGTCGGCCCGGCCACCGAGCCCGATTCGCAAATTGGCCCGATGATCAACGCCCGCGCGGTCGACAAGATAGAGCGCCATGTGCGCGACGCCGTGTCCCGTGGCGCGCGCGTCGTGGTGGGCGGCGAGCGCCTTCGTTCCGCGCGCTGCGACGGCCCCAACTACTACGCGCCCACCGTGCTGGCAAATGCCGATTCGTCCATGGAGTGCAGCTGCGAAGAAACCTTCGGGCCCGTGGTGCCGGTCACGCGCTTCGAAACCGAAGCCGAAGTGGTGGCCGCCGCGAACGACACGCCCTTCGGCCTGGCCGCCTACTTCTATTCGAACGACGTGCGCCGCATCTCGCGCGTGGCCGACGCGCTCGAATCCGGCATCGTCGGCATCAACGAAGGCGCGCTGGCCGCCGAGGCCGCGCCCTTCGGCGGTGTGAAGGAGTCGGGCTACGGCCGCGAAGGCTCGGTGCACGGGTTGGACGACTACATGCACACCAAATACCTGTGCCAGGGCGGCCTTTGAGCGTGCTCCCGCGGGTGGCCTCGGCGCGCCCGCGGAATTGACTCCCCGGGGGGCCTCCCGGCCCCCGTTGCTCGTCCTTGCATTTTGAAGCTCGACTTCAAAAGGCATGCTGTATTGGCCACTATCTCTTTCAGACCCCCGTCTCTACAGTCGCGCAACACACGATGAGCGCCGCAACACAAGGGGCCTGAAGAGAAATGAACGAAGACCGGAAACCGCAACGCGGCCCTGGCCGCACCACCACCATTCCGCACGCCTTCCTGGCTTCGCTCGTGGCTGTGCCGTGCATTGCCGCGGGCATTGCCTGGCCCGCACCCGCCGCGGCCAGCCAGGCATTGGCCCAAAAGTACGCATGCGTTGCATGCCACCAGGCCACCGCAAAGGTAGTGGGCCCTTCTTGGAAAGACATCGGCGCAAAGTACGGCGACGGCAAGGGAACGGCCGCGCAGCTGGCCGCAAGCATCAAGGCCGGCAGCTCCGGAAAGTGGGGCCCGATGCCGATGCCCGCGCAAGCACAGGTTCCCGATGCCGATGCACAGTTGCTCGCGCAATGGCTGCTCGACGGCGCCAAGTAGTCACAAGAAATCATCCCCCCACCTTGCGGAGAAAAGAACATGAGCGCGCTCCACGTCAATGGCCGTGAACACACGGTCGACGCCGACCCCGGCACCCCCATCCTCTGGGCCCTGCGCGACACGCTGGGCATGACCGGCACCAAGTTCGGCTGCGGCGCCGCGCTGTGCGGCGCCTGCACCGTGCATCTGGACGGCCAGGCCATCCGCTCGTGCATCACGCCGATTTCGGCGGCCGAAGGCAAGAAGATCGTCACCATCGAAGCCGCCACCGACGGCAGCGACCGCGTGGGCGCGGCCGTGCACGCCGCATGGGTCAAGCACGACGTGGCGCAATGCGGCTACTGCCAAAGCGGCCAGATCATGAGCGCCACGGCATTCATCAAATCGCTCCCGCCCGGCAAGCAGCCGAGCACCGACGAGATCGACTCGGCCATGGCCGGCAACATCTGCCGCTGCGGCACCTATGCCCGCATTCGGGCCGCGGTGGCCGATGCCGCCAAGACCCTGGCCTGAAGGAGCACGCTACATGTTGCCTACCCATATCGATCCGAGCGAACTGCCGCGCGCCCTGCAGCGCCTGATGGCTGCAAGCCAGCCCGGTGCAACCGCCGCCCTGCCCCGCCGCAGCTTCCTGAAGCTGGCCGGCGTCGGCGGCTTGGCAATCGGCGCGTTTCCCCACATGGCCATGGCGCAGGCCGACGGTGCGGCCAAGCCGGCTGGCGGACTGAAGCCGTCGCAGCAGCCGCTCGCCTTCGTGCAGATTGCCCCCAACGGCGAAGTCACCGTGACCCACAACCGGCTTGAATTCGGCCAAGGCGTGCAGACGGGCTTGCCGATGATCCTGGCCGAAGAGCTCGATGCCGATTGGAGCCTGGTGCGCAGCAAGAGCGGCACCAACGACGCCGCTTATCACGACCCCGCGTTCGGGATGCACCTGACCGGCGGCTCCAACTCGATCAAGAACAGCTTCACGCAGTACCGCGAGCTCGGCGCGCGTGCGCGGGCCATGTTGCTGTCGGCTGCCGCCACAAAATGGAACGTCGATGTCGCCACGCTGCGCACGCAGGCCGGCACGGTGCTGGGCCCGGGCGGACGCAAGGCGAGTTATGGCGAACTGGCCGAAGCCGCCATGGCGCTGCCGGTGCCCGAGAAGGTCACGCTGAAAGACCCGAAGGATTTCAAGATCATCGGCCGCCCCACCACGCGGCTGGATGCGCGTGCCAAGAGCAGCGGCCGGCAAGACTTCGGCATCGACGTCAAGCAGCCCGGGCAACTCACCGCCGTGGTGGCCCATCCGCCGGTGTTCGGTGCGCGCCTGAAGTCGGTGGACGACAGCGCGGCGCGCGCCGTGAAAGGCGTGAAGGCCGTGCTGCGCGTGCCGCTCGATCGCGGCGCCGAAGGCGTGGCGGTGGTGGCCGATGGCTACTGGCCGGCCAAGATGGGCCGCGATGCGCTGAAGCTGCAGTGGGACACCTCCGCCGTCGAAAAGGTCGACAGCGAAAGGCAACTGGTGCAGTACCGCGAACTGGCCGCCAAGCCCGGCCCGCGCAAGTTCGATGCCGACATGGCGCCGCTGGCCAAGGCGCCCAAACAGCTCGAAGCCGAGTTCGTGTTCCCCTACCTGGCCCACGCGCCCATGGAGCCGCTGAACTGCACGGTGAAGCTGTCGGCCGACCGCGCCGAGCTCTGGGTCGGCACACAGAGCGCCGGGCTGGACGCCGTCGCGGCGGCACGTGTGCTGGGCCTCAAGCCCGAGCAGGTGAGCGTGCATGTGCAAATGGCGGGCGGCGGCTTCGGCCGGCGCTTCGTGGGCTCGAGCGACTACGTGGTCGAGGCCTGCCAGATCGCCAAGGCTGCGCGCACCGCGGGCCTGACCGCGCCGGTGCGCCTGCTGTGGAGCCGCGAAGACGACATCAAGGGCGGCTACTACCGCCCCATGCACCTGCACCGCGCCCGCATCGGCTTCGACGAGCGCGGCAAGGTGCTGGCGTGGGACCACGTCATCGTGGGCCAGTCGATCCTCACGGGAACGGTGTTTGAGTCGTTCCAGGTCAAGGACGGCATCGACGCTTCGGCCACCGAAGGCATGCGCGAGCCGTATCCGCTGCCGATGCGCCTGACCGTGCACCATCCCAAGGTCAACGTGCCCGTGCTGTGGTGGCGCAGCGTGGGTTCCACGCACACCGCCTTCGTGATGGAAACGCTGATCGACGAGATCGCGCACAGCACCAAGCAGGACCCGGTGGCCTACCGCATGCAGCTCTTCGGCGACAAGCATCCGCGCCATCGCGCCGCGCTGCAACTGGCGGTCGACAAGAGCGGCTACGGCAAGAAGCAGCTGGCACAGGGCCGCGCCTGGGGCGTGGCGGTGCACGAGTCGTTCGAGTCGGTGGTGGCCTATGTGGTGGAGGCTTCGGTGAAAGACGGCCAGCCGGTGCTGCACCGGGCGACCGCCGGCGTGCACTGCAACCTGGCCGTGAATCCGCGCAGCGTGGAAGCACAGGTGCAGGGCGCCGCGGTCATGGGCCTGTCGATGTGCCTGCCGGGCGGCGCCATCACGCTGAAGGACGGTGAAGTGCAGCAGAGCAACTTCGGCGACTTTGCCGTGGCCCGCATCACCAGCATGCCGGAGTTCGAGGTGCACGTGGTCCCCAGCGCCGATGCGCCCACCGGCATCGGTGAGCCCGGCCTGCCGCCGCTGGCGCCGGCGTTCGCCAACGCCCTCGCGCGGCTCACAGGCAAGCCGCTGCGCCAGCTGCCTTTCAACCTGGCGTAAACGCTGCGGGGCCGGCCTGCCCCGCCAGTGCCGATCAATCGTTCGTCAATCCGCCTGGACGCCCGCCGCGCGAATCACTTTGCCCCACTTCTCGGTCTCGGCCGCGAGGTGGGTGCGCAGGGCTTCGGGCGTGACCCTGTCCATGGGTACGGCCTCGGTGCTCAACTCGGCGAAGCGGTGCTTGACCATGTCGTCCTGCAGCGCCGCACGCAGTGCCGTGTTGAGCTTTTGCATCACCGCCGGCGGCGTGCCCTTGGGCGCGTAGATGCCGTGCCACACCTTCACGTCGAAGCCCTTGAGGCCCTGCTCGTCCAGTGTGGGGATGTTGGGCATGCTCGACAGCCGCTTGGGCGTGGTCACGCCGAACACCTTGACGCGGTTGCCGTCCTTGATGACTGGGGCGGTCTGCGTGGTCTGGTCGCACAGCAGGTCGACCTGCCCGCCCATGAGGTCGTTGAGCGCGGGGCCGGCGCCCTTGTAGGGAACGGTGGTGAGCTGCACGCCGATCTGGTGGGCAAAGAGCATGCCGCACAGCTGCGACACCGCGCCGATGCCGGCGTTGGCGAGCGTGACCTTGTCCTTGTTGGCCTTTACGTAGGCCAGCAATTCCTGAAAATTGTTGGCCGGAAAGTCCTTGCGCGAAAGCAGCGTCATCGGCACGTCCATCACCTGGCCGACGTATTCGAAGTCTTTCAGCGGGTCGTAGCTGAGCTTCTTGTAGAGCGCGGGCGCGGTCGCCATGCCCATGTGATGGATCAGGATGGTGTAGCCGTTGGGCGCCGCCTTGGCCACGCGCCCGGGGGCGATGGTGCCGCCCGCGCCCACGGTGTTCTCGACGATGACAGTCTGCCCGAGCGACTTGCCCATGGGAATCGCGAGCATGCGCGCCACCACGTCGGTGGGGCCGCCGGCCGAATACGGCACGACCATGGTGATGGGCTTGTCGGGCCAGGGGGCCTGCGCGGTGGCCGGCGCTTGAACGGCCAGCAGGCAGGCGCCCAGCGATGCCGCGATTACGGCGCGTGTCTTCCAGTTCTTTGTTGCTTTCACTTCGTTGTCTCCTTGAGGTTATTGATCTGGTATGTCCGAAGCCTCGCCGCCTTCAGGGCGGAGCTTGCGATTCGAGTGCCAGCAGGCGCTCTGCGAGCCGCACCACGGGTGCGTCGACCATGCGTCCGTCGAGGCTGACGACACCGCCGCCCGCGGCCTGGGTTGCGTCCATCACGCGGCGCGCCCATGCGAGCTCGTCGGGGTTTGGGCCGAGCGCGGCATGCACGGGCGCAACCTGGTCCGGGTGAATGCAAAGCTTGGCGCCGAAGCCGCCGCGCCGGGCGCGTGCCGCGTCGTTGGCGAGCCGCGCCGTATCGCGCCAATCGGGCGTCACGCCGTCGATGGGCGCCGCAAGCCCGGCGCGGCGCGAGGCGAGCACCAGTGCCAGGCGCACGGGCACCAGCTCGGCTTCGCCCGCATCGCAGGCCAGCCCCAGGTCGGCCTGGAAATCGAGATTGCCGAAGGCGAGCCGCAGCACCTGCGTCGCCTCCGCGAGTTCGCGCACGGCTTCCAGACCCGCGGCCGATTCGATCAACGGCACGAGCAAGCCTTTCGGTCCAAGTGCGGCAGAGAGCCGCTGCAGGTCCGCCGCACGTTCGGCTTTCGGTAGCATCACGCCAGCGATCAGGCCTTGGGCGGCGAGCTCGCTTACCTCCGCGAGGTCACTGGCGTGCCACGGTGTTCCCCAGGCGTTGATGCGTACCAGCAGGCGCTGCCGCTGCGCCGCGCTCAAGGCAGAGAAAGAAGCCCTCAACTGCGCACGCGCCTCCTCCTTTTGATCGGGCGCTACGGCGTCTTCCAGGTCGACGATCACGCCGCCCGCGCCACTGGCCAGCGCGCGCGCATGGCGCTCGGGCCGGTCCGCAGGCACGAACAGGAAGGTGCGAGCAAACGCCAGCCGCAAGTTCGCATCTATCGCGCTCACACCGCCCCCGCTTCTCGCAGGGCAGCAATGTCGGCATCGCTCCGGCCCAGGTTGCGCAGAATGGATCCAGTGTGCTCGCCCACGGCGGGCACCGGGTCCATGCGGTAGTCGAACGCGCTCTGGCGGCCCGCCGGCAGCAGGGCCGGAATAGCGCCGGCCGGCGACCCCACCTGCCGCCACCGGTCGCGCGCCTGCAATTGCGGATGCGCCCACAGCCCGGCCATGTCGTTCATGCGCGCGTTGGCAATCTGCGCGGCATCGAGGCGCTCGAGCACCTGCGCGGTGCCGAGCGCGGCGAAGGTCTCCACGATGATGGTGCGCAGCGCTTCGCGGTTCTCGTTGCGCCGGGCGTTGCTGTCGAAGCGCGCATCGGTGGCAAGCTCCGCCTGCAGCAGCACCTTCTCGCAGAACGCGCGCCATTCGCGCTCGTTCTGCAGGCCCAGCATCACCGTGCCGCCGTCGCCCGCGGGAAACGGACCGTAGGGGTAGATGGTGGCGTGCGATGCGGCGCTGCGCGGCGGGGGTGGCGCGCCCTCGTAGGCGTAGTACATCGGGTAGCCCATCCACTCGGCGAGCGACTCGAGCATGGACACGTCGATGTGCGAGCCCTTGCCGGTCTTGCCACGCTGCAGCAGCGCCGCGAGGATGCCGGTGTACGCATACATGCCCGCTGCAATATCGGCGATGGAGTTGCCGGACTTGCACGGATCGTCCGGCGTGCCCGTGACCGACAGGAAGCCCGCTTCGCTCTGTATCAAGAGGTCGTAGGCCTTCTTGTCGCGGTAGGGGCCGTCTTCGCCGTAACCCGAGATGTCGCACACGATGAGCCGCGGATGCTTCGCCTGCAGCGCTTCGGCGCCCAGTCCCATGCGGGCGGCGGCACCGGGCGCGAGGTTCTGCACCAGCACGTCGGCCTCGGCCACCAACTCCTGCAGCACGGCCAGAGCGGCAGGCCGCTTGAGGTCGAGCGTGAGGCTTTCCTTCGAGCGATTCACCCACACGAAGTGCGAGGCCTCGCCGCCCACGCGAGCGTCGTAGGCGCGCGCAAAGTCACCCACGCCGGGCCGCTCCACCTTGATGACACGGGCGCCAAGGTCGGCCAGTTGCCGGGTGCAGAACGGTGCCGCAATCGCGTGCTCGAGCGAAACGACGGTGATGCCGTCGAGGGGTCTTGTCATGCGCTTGTTCTCCCTGTGTTCATGCGAGCACGGCCGTGGCCTGCATCGTGAGCCAGCCGCCGGCGTCTTCGCCCCACAGGCTGAAAGTCTTGCCGTCGGTGCTGCCTTCGGCCGGCTTGCCATGCACGCGGAACGGCGCAATGTCGAAGGTCGGCCGCACGGCGCGGAATTCGAAGCGTGCGAGCTGCGCGCCCGGTGCGTTCCGGCGCAGCAGGTCGACCAGCAGCGTGGCGATGAGCGGACCGTGCACGATCAGGCCCGGGTAGCCCTCGACCTGCGTCACGTAGCGGCGGTCGTAGTGGATGCGGTGGCCGTTGAAGGTGAGCGCCGAGTAGCGGAACAGCAGCACGTCGTCGGGAACGAGCTCGCGGCTGAAGGCGGCGTCTTTGGGCGCGGGTGTGGGCGGCGGAGTTTTCTCATCAGGCCCAGCCGCGGCGCGGTAGACGATGTCGTGCTCCTCGGTGAGCGCGAGGCCGCGTTCGTTGCGCACCTCGTGACGCACGAGCACGAACACCAGTTCGCCGGTACGGCCCGACTTGTGAGTGACAGAAGCGATGGTCGAAGTGCGCTCGACCTTGTCACCTACTTGCAGCGGATTGCCCTGCTCCCACGCCAGCCGTCCGCCGGCCCACATGCGGCGCGGCAACGGCACCGGCGGCAGGAAGCCGCCGCGCTTGGCATGGCCGTCTTCGCCGATTTCGGATTGGCGGTGGTGCGGCAGAAAGTAGAGCCAGTGCCAGAGTTCGGGCAGGCGAGTGCCGGCGCCAGGAAGCGGATCGTCACGGTCCAGCGTGGCGGAGAGTGCGCGCACGGGCGCGGCGGTGACTTCGTCGGCCAGCGTTTCGCTGCGGCCTTGCCATGCCTGGAGCTTTGCGAGTGTGTCGCCGCCGATCAGCGGAGAAGAGTTTTCCGGCGCGTGATTGTTCATGGTTCTTTTCTTGTCAGTCCATCAGTCCACAGCGGCGCCCGATGCCTTGACGATGCGCGCCCACTTGGCGAGGTCGTCCTGCAGCAGCTTCGAAAACTGCTCCGGCGTGGTAGGCGCTGCGATTTCGACGCCCTGCTGGTCGAGCTTGTCGCGCAGATCCTTGGCGGCCAGCGCCTTGCGCGTGGCGTCCTGCAGCGTGGCCAGCACGTCAGCCGGCACGCCCGCGGGGGCGAACAGGCCGATCCAAAGCGTGCCGTTGTAGCCCGGCACCGCCTCGGCGATGGTGGGCACGTCGGGCAGCACCGGCGAACGCTTGTCGCCGCTCACGGCCAATGCGCGCAGCTTGCCGGCCTTGATGTGCGAAAGCGCTGAAGGCAGGCTGGCAAAAACGATGGGCAGTTGCCCGCCGAGCACGTCGTTCAGCGCAGGCGCCACGCCCTTGTACGGCACGTGCTGCAGGGAAATGCCGGCCATGCTGTTGAGCATTTCGCCAAGCAGATGGTTGAGCGTGCCGTTGCCGGCGGAGGCGTACTGGTAGTTGGCGCCCTTCTCCCGCGCGAGCTTCAGGAACTCATTGAAGTCCTTGGCCGGAAAAGAAGGGTTGACCAGCAGCACGTTGGGCACCGCGCCAATCAGGCCCACGGGCTTGAAATCCTGCACCGGATCGAAGCCCGCGTTCTTGTAGAGCGCGGGGTTGATGGCCTGGCTGCTGCTAATGGTCATGAGCAGCGTGTAACCGTCCTTCGGGCCCTTGGCGACCAGTTGCGTGCCGATGTTGCCGCCGGCGCCAGGTCGGTTGTCGACGACCACACTGGCATTCATCACCTCGCCGATCTTCTGACCCACGAGGCGGCCGACGATGTCGTTGGTGCCGCCCGCGGCCTGCGGCACGATGAGCGTGACGGGGCGCGAGGGGTACGGCTGCGCGGTTGCAGTGCCTGCGGCAATCAATGCGGCGGCGAACGAAAGAAGGGCCAGTGCGCGAAATCTCATGTCTTTGTCTCCATGGCCGCATGGTGTTCCGCCCTACCCCCGCGCGCAATCTGCGATTTCGGAACCCAGCCTTCTGATTTACCGAAGGCTTGGGTACGATGGCCCATGCTTTTCGACCTGACCGACCTGCGCCTTTTTGTTGCCACGGCCGAACTCGGCAACCTCACGCGGGCCGCCGAGCGGCAGCACTTGTCGCTTGCGGCGGCCAGTGCGCGCATCAAGGCGCTCGAAACCCAGGCCGGCTTGCAACTACTGCAGCGCGAGGCACGCGGCGTCCGCTTGCTGCCGCCGGGAGAAGCCTTTCTGCACCACGCGCGCCTGGTACTCCACCAGACCGAGCAGTTGCGCGCCGATCTGCTCGAATACGGCGGCGGGCTGCGCGGCCACCTGCGCGTGTTCGCCAACACCACGGCGGTGACGGACTTCCTGCCTGAAATACTGCCCGGCTTCCTTGCGCACAACCCGCGCATCAACGTCGACCTTCAGGAAAAACCGAATGCTCAGATCCCGCGCGGCGTGCTCGACGGCCGCGCCGACATCGGCATCGTGGCCGGCCGCGTCGACACGTTGGGCCTTGAAGCCATCCACTTCAGCACCGACCGGCTGGTGCTCGTCACATCCCGCAAACACCGCTTCGCAAAGCGCCGAAAGATTTCATTTGCCGAGACGCTGGACGAAGACGCGATCGGCATGCAGCAAGGCAGCACGTTGCAAACTTTTCTTGCGCAAATTACCGACAACCTCGGCAAGCGGCAGAAGCTGCGCATCCAGCTGGGGAGCTTCGACGCGATGTGCCGGATGATCGGCAGCGGCGTGGGCATTGGCGTGGTGCCCGAGTCGGCTGCACGGCGCAATCAGGAGAGCATGCAGCTCGCACTGATCGACCTGAGCGACGCGTGGTGTGTGCGGGAGCGGTACCTGCTGGTGCGAGACCGGGCGGCGTTGCCGATCTATGCACAGGCGCTGGTCGAAACGCTGTGCCGGCACTATGCGGGGGAGGCTGCTGTTTGACTGAATTCCGGCTCCGCGGGCCGATAAAACAAGGACTTGCAAGCGGATTGTGAAGAAGCCGGTGCCGTCCCCATTTTCCGTGGACAACTTTGGGGATAACTGATGTGCTTCCTTGTAAACGCGATTTAAGTTGTTGTTTTATAAGGAAAATAGTCAGTTTGCTGAAAATTTGGGCGGTGAACAAGCTTGGGCTGCTGTTCAGGGCTGCTGTTCGGGGCGGTGCCGTTCAGGGCGGGTGCAAAGGCCACCGGGTACTCCCCTCCGCGAATGTCCCCCGCCTTCGGCTCCTCCTTTATTTCGCTGCGGGGAGCACCCGATGCCCTGTGCACTAGGACACGCTGTTGGTGTTCCGCCGATCAACCACCGACGCGCATAACGCACCCGCTGATGGGGTGCCTTGCGCAGCGAAATAAAGGAGGAGGCCGCAGGCCGGGGGACATTCGCGGAGAAAGGTACCCCGTCAGCGGGGGCGCCGCCCTGAACGAACAGGAGGCAGCGCACAAAACCAAGAGCGCCCGCTCGACCGAGGCACCCCCGAAGGAAACTCAGCGCTCGATAGTCAGCGCCACACCCATGCCGCCGCCGATGCACAGCGACGCAATGCCCTTCTTGGCGTTCTGCCGCTGCATTTCGTGCAGCAGCGTCACAAGAATGCGGCAACCCGACGCGCCGATGGGGTGACCGATGGCAATGGCGCCGCCGTTCACGTTCACCTTGTTCACGTCCCAGCCCATTTCCTTGTTCACAGCGCAGGCCTGCGCGGCAAAGGCTTCGTTGATTTCGAGCAGGTCGAGGTCGGCCGCCTTCCAGCCGGCACGCTGCAGCGCCTTGGTCGACGCGGGCACCGGGCCCATGCCCATGATGGCCGGGTCGAGGCCCGCGGTGGCATAGCTTGCGATGCGGCCCAGCGGCTTCAGGCCTAGGGCGGCGGCCTTCTTGGCCGTCATCACCATCACGGCGGCGGCGCCGTCGTTCAGGCCCGAGGCATTGCCGGCGGTCACGCCGCCGGCCTTGTCGAACGCGGGGCGCAGGCCCGCCAGGCCTTCGGCGCTCGTCTTGCGGTTGATGAACTCGTCCTTGTCGAAGACGAGCGGGTCGCCCTTCTTCTGCGGAATGCTCACCGGCACGATTTCGTCCTTGAACTTGCCGGCATCTTGCGCAGCCGCAGCCTTGGTCTGGCTGCCGAGGGCGAGCTCATCCTGCGCGGAGCGGTCGATGCCGAACTTCTTGGCCACGTTCTCGGCCGTGATGCCCATGTGGTACTGGTTGTACACGTCCCACAGGCCGTCGACGATCATGGTGTCGACCATTTTCCAGTCGCCCATGCGCTGGCCGTTGCGAGAGTTTGGCAACACGTGCGGCGCCATGCTCATGTTCTCTTGCCCGCCGGCAATCACGATTTCGCTGTCGCCCGTGGCCACGGCCTGTGCTGCGAGCATGACCGCCTTCAGGCCCGAGCCGCACACCGCATTGATGGTGAGCGCGGGGGTTTCCTTGGCGCCGCCGCTCTTGAGCCACGCCTGCCGCGCGGGGTTCTGGCCCGCGCCGGCTGCCAGCACCTGGCCCATGATGGCCTCGCCAACCTGCTCGGCCGTGAGGTTCGCGCGTGCAATCACTTCCTTGATCACGAGGGCGCCCAGCTCCGTGGCCGCAATGCCGGCGAGCGAGCCGCCGAACTTGCCGACCGCCGTGCGTGCAGCCGAAACGATGACGATGTCTTCCATGAGGTTCTCCGTTGAAGTGATTTGAATGAAGCGGGTGCGTGGGATTGTGCGTGCGGCTGTCGGCTGTCGGCTGTTGCTTTGGGCTATGTCAGGCGCGGGCCTTGACGTAGCGCCCCGGCGCCGGCTCGATGGCCTTGTACGTCTTGCCGTTGCCGTAGGTCTTCGGCGCGGGAACCTGCTTGCCCGCATGGCCCTTGAGCCACTGGGCCCAGTCGGTCCACCAGCTGCCGGGGTGCTCGGTGGCGCCGGCCAGCCATTCGGCCTGCGTCTTGGGAAACTTGCCGTCCTCGCGAATCCAGTGGCTGCGCTTTTTCTTGGCGGGCGGGTTGATCACGCCGGCAATGTGGCCTGAAGCGCCCATGACGAAGCGCTTCTTGCCGGGCAGCAGCTGCGTCGATGCATAAGCCCCGCCAATCGGCACGATGTGGTCTTCGCGCGAGCCGTAGATATAGGCCGGGATGTCGATTTTGCTCAAGTCCACCTTCTGGCCGCACACCGTGAGCGCATTGGGCTTGGCGAGCTTGTTCTCGTGGTACGTGTTGCGCAGGTACCAGGTGTAGAACGGGCCCGGCAGGTTGGTGGCGTCGCTGTTCCAGTAAAGCAGGTCGAACGGGGGCGGCGTTTCGCCCTTCAGGTAGTTGCCGACCACGTAGTTCCACACCAGGTCGTTGGGGCGCAGAAAACTGAAGGTCGAGGCCAGGTCGCCGCCCGGCAGCAGCCCGCCCTTGCCGAGCTGCATTTCGCGGTACTGCACCATCGGCTCGTCGACAAAGATGTCGAGAATGCCCGTGTCGCTGAAGTCGAGGAACGTGGTGAGCAGCGTGACCGAGGCCGCCGGCTTTTCGCCGCGTGCCGCAAGCACGGCCAGCGCGGTGCTCAGGATGGTGCCGCCCACGCAGAAGCCGAGCGCATTGACTTGCTTGCTGCCGCTGATTTCCTGCACCGTGTGAATCGCCTTGATTGCGGCGTTCTCGATGTAGTCGTCCCAGGTGGCGTTGGCCAACGATTCGTCGGGGTTGCGCCAGCTGACCACGAACACGCGGTGGCCCTGCTCGTTCGCATAGCGGATCAACGAGTTTTCGGGCTGCAGGTCGAGTATGTAGAACTTGTTGATGCAGGGCGGCACCAGCAAGAAGGGCCGCTCGTACACCTTGGCCGTGAGCGGCTTGTATTCGAGCAGCTGGAACAGCTCGTTCTCGAACACCACCGCGCCTTCGGTGGTGGCCACGTTGCGCCCCACTTCGAAGGCGCTTTCGTCGGTCATGCTGAGGTGGCCCTGCTTGATGTCGTGCAGCAGGTTCTGAATGCCCTTGGCAATGCTCTCGCCCTGGGTTTCGATGGCTTTTTTCTGCGCCTCGGCGTTCAGCGCCAGCGAATTGCTCGGCGACGAGGCCGCCATCCACTGCTCCACGGCAAAGCGCAGGCGGGCCTTGGTTTTTTCGTCGGCGTCGATGGCGTCGGCCATGTTCAGCATGGTGCGGCCATTGAGCAGGTACACGGCCGCCGAGAAGGCAGCGAGCGGATTGCCGCCCCAGGCGTCGGACGCAAAGCGCTTGTCGCCCTCGGGCTTGGCGGCAAAGCCCTGGCGCCAGAGCTCGGTCGCCTCGGCAACATATTGCTGCTGGATCGATTGAAGCTTTTCGGGGTCGATGGAGATCTTGGGCAGCTCGGGCATCTTGGCCGCCTGCGGCATTTGCCACAGCGGCGTGCCGCCGACGAAGGCCGAGGCCCCCTGCGCGGCGGATTGCTGGAACGATTCCAGCGCCTTGTTCCATCCCTCTGACAGTGCCTGCTGGAAGGGCGCGAACGCATCGGCCCCCGTGGCTTGTTGCTTCATGGTGTCTCCTGGTCCTCGCCTGAGTCGGTACGGATGGCTGCTCGTGTTTTGAGTATGCTGCATTTCACAAGGCCTTCATAACGCCGCCCACCTACTTACCGACTGAAACTTGTTGTGTTCATCCACCTGATCGTGATCGGCTGGCTCTACGTTGCCGTGATGATGGCCGTCGCCGAAGCCACCAGCACCACGGGCACCATGCTGGGTGCCATCTTCACATTTCTTTTGTACGGATTGGCGCCCGTGGCCTTGGTGGTTTACCTGATGGGAACCCCCGGCCGCCGCCGCGCAATCAGGCAGCGCGAGGCCGAGGCGCAGGAGGCCGCACGCCGCGCCGCAGCGGCGGAAGCGAGCAAGGATTCAGGCCTTCCAGACCAGGGCGGCGAAGCGCCCGCTGACGCCGTCCCGCCGGTGCGAAAAGAACCGTGAGGGGTTGCCGACGGTGCACCAGCCGTCGGAGCCGTCATTGCCATACACGGCTTCCACGCCGGCCGCGCGCAAGCGCTGGCGTGCAAGCGCCGGCAGGTCGGCCAGCCATTTGCCGGCTGATTGGGAGGGCTGAAAGCACCCCGCCGCCTCCGGCGCATGCGCCTCGAATGCGGCCTTGACCTCGGCGCCCACCTCGAAGGCCTTGGGCCCGATGCAGGGGCCGAGCCATGCGAGCACCTTGCCCTGCTCCGGGGCAAAACCCCCGGCCGTTGCTTCGAGCACGCCGCCGGCAAGGCCACGCCAGCCCGCATGCGCGGCGGCCACGCGGCGCCCTGAGGTATCGGTGAAAAGTACGGGCAGGCAATCGGCCACCATGATCGTGCAGGCCAGGCCGCTATCGCCGGTGGTGCAGGCGTCGGCGGCGGCCCCATCCGGCAACGAATTGCCGGTGCCCTCGAGCTCCACGACCTCGCTGCCATGCACCTGCTGCAGGAAGACCGGCCGCACGCCGATGGCCTGCCACAGACGCGTGCGGTTAGCCGCAACGTGGGCCGGCTCGTCGCCCACGTGGTCGCCGAGATTCAGGCTTTCATAGCGCCCCACCGAAACGCCGCCGCTACGTGTGGTGCACAGCGCCCGCACGTTCTGCGGCGCCGGCCAGTCGGGCACGAGCCAGCGCGGGTCCATGCCGGGGTTCATGCCGCTCAGGCTTCCGCGTCGGGCGCCTGCGAGGGCTGGGCGCGCTGGAAGGCGTCGAGCGCCATGCAGGCCTCGAAGGCGGCCATGGTGCGCGGGAGCCCGCTGAAGTCGCAGTCGAAGCGCCTGCCGTTGAATATCTGCGGCACCAGGCAGCAGTCGGCCAGCGTGGGCGTGTTGCCGTAGCAGAAGGTGCTGCCGGGGTGCTGCGCAAGCTGCCGCTCGAAAGCCAGCATGCCGTCGCGCACCCAGTGGCGGTACCAGGTGTTCTTGGCCTCGTCGTCGAGCTTGAGTTCCTTCACCAGGTACTTGAGCACGCGCAGGTTGTTCAGCGGGTGGATCTCGCAGGCAATCGACTGGGCCAGCGCGCGCACGTGTGCCCGGCCCACGGGGTCGTGTGGCAACAGCGGCGGCTCGGGGTGGGTCTCGTCCAGGTATTCGATGATGGCCATCGACTGCGAAAAGCGCTCGCCCTCGTCTTCGAGCAGCGGCACCAGCATGTCGGCAGAAATGGCCGAATAGGGGCCCGTGCGATGGTCGCCGCGGGCAATGTGCACCGGCACGTAGTCGTAGTCCAGGCCCTTCAGGTTGAGCGCAATGCGCACCCGGAAGGACGACGAGGAGCGGAAGTAGTTATGCAGCTTCATCATTGCGCAAGCATAGCGCTCGCGAACAACCCTGGCCTGCCTCTGGCACACTGCCGTTTTTCTCCGTTCCGCTGAAAAGGACAGACGCAATGGCTTCCGAGTTTGTTTTCGCCCCGCCCGCGACCGTTTCGGTTCCGGTGGTCGGGCAGCCCGCCCGTTTTCCGGTGCACCGCATCTACTGCGTGGGCCGCAACTATGAAGATCACGCCAAGGAAATGGGCTTTACCGGCCGCGAGCCGCCGTTCTTCTTCATGAAGCCGGCCGACGCGCTCGTGGTGGTCGATGCGGGCCAGACCGGCACCATGGCCTACCCCACGCTCACCAAGAACCTGCACCACGAGATCGAACTCGTGGTGGCCATCGGCACGGGCGGCAAGAACATCTTGGCGGCCGACGCGCACAAGCACATCTACGGCTACGCCGTGGGCCTGGACATGACGCGCCGCGACCTGCAGGGCGAGATGAAGAAGCAGGGCCGCCCATGGGACATCGGCAAGGGCTTCGAGCAGAGCGCGCCCATCGGCCCCATCGTGCCGGTGGCGCAGGCCGGCGATGCCGAGAACGCCGAAATCTCGCTGCAGGTCAACGGCACCGATCGCCAGCGCAGCACGGTGGCCAAGCTGATCTGGAACGTGGCCGAAACCATCGAGCATCTTTCGGCCGCCTGGGAGCTGCAGCCCGGTGACCTGATCTACAGCGGCACGCCCGAAGGCGTGGCGGCGGTGGTGGCGGGCGACACGCTGGTCGGCGAAGTGGCCGGCCTGCCCAAGCTGACGGTCAAGATCGTCTGAAGCCCTGCGCTCACGCTTCATGATCCTGCGCGTCCCCATCAAGCACTGCAAGAACTGCGGCACCGCGGTGGTCTACCGCATTCCGGACGATGGCGACACCAAGGAACGCGCCGTCTGCCCCGCCTGCAGCACCATCCACTATGAGAACCCGCTGAACGTGGTGGGCACCATCCCCGTGCTCGGCGACAAGGTGCTGCTGTGCAAGCGCAACATCGAGCCGCGCTGGGGCAAATGGACGTTGCCCGCGGGCTTCATGGAGCTTGGCGAAACCGCGGCCCAGGGCGCGGCGCGCGAAACCGACGAAGAGGCCGGCGCCCACTACGAAATGCAGGGCCTCTTCGCGGTGATCAGCGTGGTGCGCGTGGGGCAGGTGCACCTGTTCTACCGCGCCCGCCTGCTGGACGACCGCTTCGACCCGGGCCACGAAACCATCGAGGCCCGGCTTTTCACCGAGGAAGAAATTCCCTGGGAAGAAATCGCTTTTCGCACTGTGCGCGAGGCGCTGGAACACTTCTTCGAAGACCGGCGGCGCGGCAGCTTCGACCGCGTGCACGAACTCAGCATCGTTTGAAACACATGACCATCCAGGCATTGCGGGCCACTGCCCTCTTCCGTGCGGCGCTCGCATCCACCGTTGCCGTCGGCCTGGGCCTCGCGCTGGCCTCGGCGGCACAGGCAGAAATAGTGGGCGACGTCGACACCGCGTTCAAGCTCATCGGCCCGGACCACAAGATCGTGGTCGAGGCGTATGACGACCCCAAGGTCAATGGCGTGACCTGCTACGTCTCGCGTGCCAAGACGGGCGGGCTGGCCGGGGCCTTCGGCGTTGCCGAGGACAAATCCGAAGCCTCCATCGCCTGCCGCCACGTCGGCCCCGTGAGCATCACGCAGCCGCTGCCCAAGCGCGAAGAGGTCTACACCGAGCGGCTGTCGATTCTCTTCAAGCGGCTGCGCGTGGTGCGCATGGTCGACGCCCGGCGCAATACGCTCGTCTACCTCACCTACTCCGACCTGCTGATCGACGGCTCGCCGAAGAACAGCGTGACGGCGGTGCCGATCGACCGCGGCACGCCCATTCCGCTCAAGTAACAAAAAGCAGGCACCGCCAGCCCTTCACTCCTTCTCCCGCGGCCCGCACCTGCCGGCCCTGCGAGTTTGCTAGCATGCCGGCGGTAACTCGCCCGGCGTGCCGAGCCGAAGGAACCCTCAGCAACGAATTCGTTCCAACAGAGAACCATGCAGCACCTTCAGACTTTTGTTTCCCGTACCGGCGCCGCGCTACTCGTAGCGGCCGGCCTTGCAGCCTGCACCACGCCCGCACCGCCTCCCCGGGCCGGCGTGAACGTGCCACCGCCCGTCCAGCAGCCGCAGGCCATGTTCATCCGGCCCGCCAGCGGCACCACCATTGCCCGCTTCGACGGCGTGCGCAACAAGGGGCTGGACATTGCCGGCAACCTTGGCGATCCGGTCGTGGCTTCGGCCGACGGGCGCGTGGTGTACGTGGGCGGCGAACTGCGCGGCTACGGCAACATGGTCATCGTCAAGCACAACGACACCTTCCTCACCGCATACGCCCACGCTGAAAACATCGTCGTCAAGGAAAACGCGGTGGTGCGCCAGGGCCAGAAAATTGCCGAAATGGGCAAGAGCGGCACCGACCGCGTGAAGGTGCATTTCGAAATCCGCAAGAACGGCACCGCCGTCGACCCCGAGCCCTACCTGAGCGGGCGCCTGCAGCACTAGGCACCCGGTGGCGGCGCAGGCGCGCCGCTAAAGCAGGCTCTCGGGCACCAGCGGGGCAAACAGCTCCAGCTTCCAGCGCGACCAGAAATCGGTTTCGGGCTCCACGTGCAGGATGGTGTCGGCGCCGTCGCCCGAGGCCGGGCTCACCCATTCGATGCCGCCGCGCGGCCCCAGCTGCAGCTGGTAGGCACCGTCGAGCCGCATGAAGCCAATCAGGCTGGTGAGCTGCTGCGCGATCTGCGGGCTGAAGATGAAAATGCCGACCTCGGTGTTGTGCAGCATCGAGCGCGGATCGAAGTTCATCGAACCGATGAAGACGATGTTGCGGTCGATCACGGCCGACTTGCCGTGCAGCCTTCCGCTCGCCGAACCGTAGATGCCGAAGCGCTTGGTTTCTTCCACGCGCTTGGGGCTCAGTTCGTACAGCGCCACCCCCAGCCGCAGCATCTCAGGCCGGTAGCGCCGATAGCCGATGTGCACCAGTGATTCGTCGGTGGCCGCGAGCGAATTGGTCACGATGGTGTAGCTCACGCCCTTCTGCCGCACGATGCGCATCGACTCCATGCCGCCGCGGCCTGGAATGAGGTAAGGCGTGGTCTGCAGGATCTCGTGTTCCGCGCCGCGTATGTAGCGCCGCACGTTGTAGAGCACGCTGTCGGTCGACTCGTCGGCCGGCAGCCCGCGGGCCTCCTCCGTGGGACCGAGTGCCTTGGCGGGCGCGTCGGCGTAGGCTTCGGCGCGCGCCCACACGAGCGAAAGCGCGCCTTCGTCCAGGTCCTTGGCCAGCGCGTTGTTGCCCAGCAGGTCGGTGGATGCAAGCGGATCGGGGTGCAGCGTGTCCGGCCCGCCGGTCAGCTGCTCGAAGCGGTCGCGCAACTGCTGCGGCGTGGCCCCGCCGGTCGACACCAGCGACTCAACGGGGTACACGTAGGGGCTGTTCCAGTACATGTCGAACAGCGACGAAAGCCGCGGCACCACGGTGCCGGCCACCAGCGTGTCGATGTCGATGAAGTTGGAGCCGCCGTCGCGCAGGAAGTACTCGTTGGCGATGTTGCGCCCGCCCATCACCGCCATCACGTTGTCCACCACGAAGAGCTTGTTGTGCATGCGGCGGTGCACGCGGTCGAAGTCGAGCAGCGACGAGGCCCAGCGCGTGCCCAGGCGTTCGCGCCCGGCCGGAAACGGATTGAACATCCGCACCTCGGCATTGGGATGCGCCGCCAGGCCAGCGAACAGTGGGTCGGCACCCGCGGTGTAGAGGTCGTCCACCAGAAGGCGCACGCGCACGCCGCGCTCCGCCGCGTCGCGCAATGTGCGAAGCAGGTAGCGGCCCGTTTCGTCGTTCTGCACCAGGTAGTACTGAACGTCTATGGAGCGCTGCGCGCGCTTTGCCAGCTCGATGCGTGCATGCAGCGAAAACTGCGCCATGGGCAGCAGCCGAAAGCCGCTCAAGCCCCGCTCCGGCGGTGAAGCCGCCGTGACAAGGCGCCCGAGCATCGTGTCCGTGCCGTTGGTGATGGCCATCGACGGCTTGCGTTCCACACCCGACGGCAGGCCCGCGCAGCCGCCCAGGAGCAGCAACGCCATGCCCAGCACCAGCCAAAGCGGCCAGGCGTTGCGCACGCCGGTGCCGGCTGGCTTGTCGGAAATTCCTGAAATTCTGGGGTTGGAGTTTTCTGCCATCGGACGGTGCGATGCGCGATGCGCGCAGGGTGGCCGGTTTCTACCATGAGCCAGCGGAAAACGACCGTTTATGGAGTCCTCCTACACCATCGGCAAAGGCAAGCTGACGCGTGGACGCAACCGGTGGCACCACATTTTTTGAACACGAACGGAAAACCAGGTAGCAGTCAGCCCGGCGGCCAGCGCCGGTGCCACTCAGCGAGGTTGCGGATGACCAAGAAGAATGAATTGCTGGCGCGTTTCGACGGCAGGCTCACGATGGTCGGCTTCGGCTCCATCGGCCAGGCGCTGCTGCCGCTGCTGTTGCGCCATTTCGGCCTGAAGGCCTCCGACATCACGATCGTGAAGCCGGGCGAAGACCGAAGCGGCCTCGCAAAGGAACTGGGCGTCGAAGTCATTCCTGCGCGCCTCGAAGAAGGCAACTTCGCCGCCGTGCTCGAGCCGCTGCTGGCCAAGGGCGACTTCCTGGTCAACCTGTCGGTCGATGTTTCGAGCCTTGCGCTCATCAAGCTCTGCCGCGAACGCGGCGCCTTCTATCTGGACACCTGCAACGAACCCTGGCCCGGGCGCTACGACGACCCCGGCGTGCCGCCTTCCCGCCGCTCGAACTACAGCCTGCGCGAAGAAGTGCTGGCCTGGCGCCTCGACAAGCGCAGCGGGCCCACGGCCGTGATCACGCAAGGCGCCAATCCGGGGCTGGTGTCCGCGCTGCTCAAGCAGGCGTTGCTCAACATCGCGGCCGACACGCATGCGCAGCTCGAATCGATGCCCACGAGCTACGAGGACTGGGCCGCGCTCGCCAAGCAGCTGGAGATCAAGGTCATTCACATTGCCGAGCGCGACACCCAGGCGCCAAGGCAGCGCAAGCAGCGGAACGAATTCGTCAACACCTGGTCGGTGCGGGGCTTCGTCGACGAGGGCCTGCAACCCGCCGAGCTGGGATGGGGCACGCACGAGCGGCACTGGCCGGCCGATGCGGCGCGCCACGGCTTCGGCAGCGACGCGGCCATCTATCTCGGCCGGCCCGGCATCGGCACGCGGGTGCGCAGCTGGACCCCGCTCGAAGGGCCCTACCACGGCTTTCTGGTGACGCATGCCGAATCGATTTCCATCGCCGACCACCTGACGCTGCGCAAGGACGGCGAGGTGGTGTACCGCCCCACGGTGCACTACGCCTATCACCCCTGCGACGACGCCGTGCTCTCGCTGCACGAAGTGGCCGGAAAGAACTGGCGCCTGCAGCACCGCCAGAAAATCATCCGCGACGAAATCGCCGAAGGCATGGACGAACTCGGCGTGCTGCTGATGGGCAATCCCAAGGGGGTCTACTGGTACGGCTCCCGCCTGACCATCGATCAGGCGCGCGAACTGGCGCCCGCCAACAGCGCCACCAGCCTGCAGGTGGTGGCCGGCATCCTGGGCGGCATGCTCTGGGCGTTGCGCAACCCCGATGCCGGGCTGGTGGAGCCCGACGACCTCGATCACCGCGTGGTTCTGGAAGCCGCAACGCCCTACCTGGGAGAGGTGGCGGGCGTGTACGGCGACTGGACGCCGCTCAAAGACCGCAGCCCGCTCTTCGATGAAGAAAAGGATGAAGAAGACCCCTGGCAGTTTCTCAACTTCCGGGTGGCCTGATTGCTGCTGCGAAAAGAACTCGGCGTCGTCGAGAACTCCTACTACGAAGCGAGCGTGCAGCGCGCCGAGCGGTTCGAAGCTGCGCGCCCGCTCGAGGGCATTGCCACCGCCGATGTCTGCGTGGTGGGTGGCGGCCTCGCGGGCCTTTCCGCGGCGCTGGAGCTGGCTTCTCGCGGCTATGCCGTGGTGCTGCTCGAAGCGCAGCGCGTCGGCTGGGGCGCCTCGGGCCGCAATGGCGGGCAGGCCATCGTCGGCTTCGGCTCCGACGGCGAAGCGGCCATCGAGAAGCAATTCACACCCGAGGACGCGCGCCGCGCCTGGAATGTTTCGGTCGAAGGGCTGAACCTGCTGCGCGACCGCATGGCCCGCCATGCCATCGATTGCGACTGGCAGCCCGGCTACCTGAACCTTTCGGTCAAGCCGTCGAAGTCGCGTGCACTTCGCGAATGGATGGAGCATGTAGGCCGCGTCTATGGCTATCCGCTGCAATGGCTGGGGCCCGCGGAAATCGCGCAATGGGTCGACAGCAAGCGCTTCGACGCCGGCACCTTCGATGCATTTTCGGGCCACCTGCATCCGCTCAAGTATTCGCTGGGCCTGGCTTCCGCGGCGCGGGCCGCTGGCGCGCAGCTGCACGAGAACTCGGCCGCCCAGGTCATCGAGCGCGGAACGCGGCCCGTGGTGAAGACCGCGCAGGGCGAGGTGCGGTGCAGCTTCGTGGTGCTGGCGGGCAACGTCTACCTTGCGGAATACGGCGACGACGTGGCGCCCGAAGTGTCGTCGCGCATCATGCCCGTGGGCACCTACATGATCGCGACCGAGCCGATGGACAAGGCGCGCGCGGATGCGCTCATGCGTGGCCGGCCGGCCGCTTCGGACACGAACTTCGTGCTCGACTATTTCCGCCTGAGCGCCGACCACCGGCTGCTGTTCGGCTCGGGCGACAGCTACAGCGCCCGCACCCCGCGCAACCTGATCGAGAAAATCCGCAAGAGCATGCTCACGGTGTTTCCGCAGCTCTCCGACCTGGGCATCGACCATGCATGGGGCGGCTTCGTCGACATCACCATGAACAAGGCGCCTGACTTCGGGCGCATCGGCAGCAACATCTACTACCTGCAAGGCTTTTCCGGCCATGGCCTGGCGCTGACCGGCATGGCGGGCAAGCTGGCGGCCGAGGCCATTGCGGGGCAGGCGGAGCGCTTCGACCTGTTCGCCCGCATCGGGCACCTGGCCTTTCCGGGCGGCACACTGCTTCGCACCCCCGCGCTCGTGCTGGGGATGATGTACTACCGAATGCGCGACCTGCTGTAGATCCACCCAGGCGGGTGCCCGGGGTGCCCGGCTACGAAGCCTCGCGCCCGCGCGGAACCTTGCCCTCGGCGGCAAGCTGCAACACGCCTTCGGCGAACTTCATGAGCTCGTCCGAAAGCGGTGCCCCGGGCGCAAGCACTCCCACGCGCTCGGCCAAAGCCTGGAAAGCAGCGCGCGATGACTCGGGCGCGGACGGCAACGGAATATTGGTGTCTTCTGGCATGAAGCCGTGTTCCCCAAGTCAGGCGCGCGCATGCCAGCGCAGATGGCCGGAACGCCGTGCCAGCAGAAGCCCCGCCGCGGCCAGGCCGACCACGGCAATGGCCGCGGTGTTGCCCGAAGCGGCCCGCCCCATGTCGAGCGCAATTTCGCCCGTGCGCGGGCCTGCGAGCTGCAGCCTGCGCTTGGTCATTTGCGCCCCCAGGTCGCCCAGCTTGTCTGCCAGGTGCTTTTCGGCCGCGGGCAGCAAGATGGTTTCCTCGTCGGCCACGTGATGCATCACGTCGCGCATCAGCGCCGACAGGGTTTCGTCATAGTCGCGCGCCTCGGGCTCCATGGTGCGAAGCAGGCCGATGAGCCTGCGCATTTCGGAATGCTCGTGGATGGCTTCGGTAATGCGTTCATCGTCGATCTTGCGCATCTCGGGGTAGAAGATTTCTTCCTCGAGCTGCGCGTGAATTTCGAGCGCCGTGCAGATGGTGTTGACCAGCCCCTTTTTCACCCGGCTCGGCGCGCTCGCCTTGTACTGGTGAAAGGTGGAAAGCACGTGCGTGTGATCCAGGCGAATCATGTTGGTCGCCGTGGGGAAAAGCCGGGAGACTAAATTTGTCATGGGTGACCTCCAAGGCCAATCGAAAAAGCGTGGCACCCGGCCGACGGACGGCCGGGTGCCGTTGAGGTGGCTAGGCAGCCTGCAACCCTGGCGGGTCAGGCGGTTGCGCCGGTGAGTTCTTCCATCAGCTCTTCCTTGCGGGCCGCAAGCTGGTCGCGCATGGCCACGAGGTCGAGCCCCTTGGCGGCGCGCGCCTTGACGAAGATCTCGTTGCGCTCTTCCTTCACGTGGTGGTCGATGTATTCACCCAGCACGATGACCTTGGCGTCGAACTTGTCGTCCACATCGGCGGCTGATTCGATCTGCGCAATCAGTTCCTTGGCGCTGGCGTGCTCGACTTCAGCTTCATCCAGGAGATCGGTCTCGCTGAGCGCCTCGCGCAAGGCGGGGTAGAAAATTTCTTCTTCGATCTGCGCATGCACGGTCAGCTCGGTGCAGATCTTGGTTGCGAGTTCGCGCTTCTTCTGCTGCGCGCTGGCGGCCCGCGAATGGGTCAGTTCCTCGTACTCCTTGAACAACTTCTTGACGTTGCGGTGGTCGGTATCGAGAAGGCTGCATGCATCGGGTGCTGCTCGCTTGGTAGAGGTGGGCATCGTGGGGCTCCGAATAAGGTTGGTGGAAGCTGAACGATGGGGGGACTCGAAACACCGCGACGTAGGAAAGCTGCCTGTGTGCGCGTAGCAGCGCCCACTACTCGCGCCCGCGCTGCGCGAGCAGGCATCCGGCCGCCATGCCCAGGGCGAAGAAGCCGTAGACCACGGCCATGGAGCCTTTTGAAAGATGGTGCTCGAAGCCGGGCGTGAGCCGGCGCGGCGTGATCGTGTAGTCGATCGTGCAGGCCACCGCCGTTGCGGCGCCGGCACTGGCCAGCGCGGCAGGCACCGATTGCGGCGGGCGCCGCTCGGCATGCAGCCAGGCGTAGAGCACCGCCCAGAAGATAGCGCTCGCATGGTGGGTGGCATAGCCCAGGGCCGTGTGCCGCAGCGTGGGCCGGTACACCTGCAGGGCCTGATCGCCCCAGAGCCAATGGCTGGTGGCATTGGTGGGCGCAACGGCGCTGCCGGCCTCGCGCCGGCCACACAGCATGAGCGCGACGGTCGAGGCAAGGCTGGCGAAGGTTCCGGCAATCAGGCCGGTACGCAGCACCGGCACGAGTCGTTTGCTTGTGTTCATGTGGAAACCTCTATGCAGGGCTTTCTGAAACTGCCCGCGTCATGGCGCCGGTGGCCCTGGCGCCAAGCGTCATTTCCGTCATCCAGGACACCAGGAGCTGCCCGTACGCCTGGCGGGACGACTGCTTCGACAACGCATGGTCGGCGCCCGATATGACGCGGTAGGTGGCGGAACGCACGCGCTTGAACGCGCCCAGGTAGTTCTCGATGACGGGGTGCGGCACGATCTGGTCGTGCTCCGATTCGACGATCAGCACGTCGCCCGTGAAGGCCTCGCAGGCGGCCAGTGCGCGGTTGTCGCGCGGCCCCACCAGCGTGCGGCGGTAGGCCACCAGGTCGGACCTGCTCAGCTGCCCCTTGGGCGCCAGCCACTCGCGGTCGCGGTAGAGCGCCGGCGCGCGCAGTGCGAGCCAGCGCACCGGCCGCATGGCGCTGACCAGCGCCGCCAGGTAGCCCCCGTAGCTGCTGCCGACGATGGCAATTGCGTTCGGATCGACCGTGGGGTGGCTCACCAGCGTGTCGTAGGCCGCGAGCACGTCGCGCAGGTTGTCTTCCCGCGTAACCTCCTTGCGCAGCGCCGCGTGGCGCGCGTGGCCGCGCAGGTCGAAGGTGAGGCATACGCAGCCGAGCGCGGCAATGTCGTGCGCGCGCGCAATGTATTGCTCCTGGCTGCCATCCCAGCCGTGCACGAGCAGGACGCCGGGCACCATCGTCGAAGCGGCGACCAGCGTTCCGGCAATGTGCTGGCCGTCTACGGGAATATCGATAACGTTATGTCGTGTCGCTGGCATACGGTTGGATCAATGCGTACTTGGTCAGGGCGCCGATCTGGCTGTCGATGCCACGATAGTGCACCGCCGCATCCGAAGGAATGGACGCCGCCGCGCCATACGCCTCAAAGCACGAGACGCGCAGGCGCTCCAGCGCCGGGTCGCGCCAGAAGCTCTCGAGCGCCATCATCTCGGCGCCGGTTGCGCCCCCCACCCGCCACGACTGCTCCAGCACACCCGAGCGCCACGCGCCCCCGGCGCCCACGCCCTGCGCCACGTCGTAGTTCACGCGCGACGCAAGAAAGCCGGGAAAGCAGTCGATCACCGCCTGGTGGTAGCGCCGCGCCTGCTCGATGGCCAGGCACAGCGCCGGGCTGGGGCTGGTCTTGGCAAGCAGCGCGTCGAAGTTGCCGCGCACCAGCGTCAGGTCGGAACCGCCGTACACGCTCTGGCCTGCGTTGTCGGTCGTCATGCGCTGGCGGCCGAAATAGCTCACGATCATGTGGTCGACCATCACCTGCCCCACGCTGAAGGTGTCGGGCCGCTCGAGGTTCTCTTCGATCACCACGCCGTGCAGCGCGATCTCGCTCTCGTCCATGGCGGCCAGGCTGCGGTCCAGCGCATCGGCGCCGGTGACCATCGTCTGCCCCCGTCCGCCGGTGGCGCATACCGGCTTCACCCGCACCGGGCCGTTCTCGAGCAGGCGGCGCCCGGCCCATCGCGCATCCTCGGCAGAGAAGGCCGAGAACCCGTCGAGCGCTGCATGCGAGATGTCGGCCGCAAATCCGGGCGCCCACCCTTCAGGGCAGGCGGCCGCCCGTCCGACCAGCGGATGCGTGATGGCCTTGGTGGCCACGAAAGGGTATGGAACCACGCCCCCGAACAGGTCGTGCAGCGTCGAGATGCCGAGCGACCGCGCCTGCTGCGTGCTGGGCACGGTGTCGCTCGGCACAAAGTACAGCGGCGTGTTCTCGTGCGCGCGCGAGGCGTCGTATTCGCCGGCAAAGCGAAACTGCTTCAGCGCCGCAAGGCGCTGGGCGAAGTTGCTGCGCGTGGCGCGTTCGTGTTCGCTGCCGTAGGCCTGCGGATCGGCGCTCCACACCACCACGCTGCCGCCGGTGCTCTTGAGGACGGTGTCCACGAGGGCGACTCCCGAGCTGAAAGAAGTGTCCATGGCTTGCGCTCCCGGCCTAGCGTGGATCCGCCGTTCCGGGTTCGGCCATCCTGCGGTGCTGCTTGGCCAGCAACGCCGATGGCGTGACGTTGGCAACCGCGACCTGGAGCTTGTTCTTCCAGCCCGCGACCACGTCGCCTTCGCCGTTCATCATCGCTTCGAAGCCGATCTTCGCCACCTTGGACGGGTCGGCCTTCTTGTCGTCCTGGCCCACCTTGGTGTCGAGCATGTCGGCACGGTCGAAAAACTCGGTGTCGGTCGGCCCCGGCATCAGGCAGCTCACCGTCACGCCGCTGTCCTTCAACTCTTCGCGCAGCGCAAAGGAGAACGAGTCCAGGAAGGCCTTGGTGCCGTTGTAGACCGCCTGGAAGCTGCCGGGCATGAAGCCCGCAATGGAGCCGGTGATGAGAATGCGCCCCTGCCCGCGCGCGCGCATCCCGCCGCCTATGGCATGAATCAGGTACAGCGTGCCGGTGATGTTGGTGTCGAGCACGTGCCGCGCGTCGGCAAAATTCTGGTCGAGAAAGGCATGGCCGAGCCCTCGCCCGGCATTGGCGAGCAGCGCATTGACCGGACGCTGCCCAGCCGCCGCCAGCAGGCGGTCGACCCCCTCGGTGGTGGAAAGATCGGCAAGCACGGGCTGCACTTCCACGCCCAATCTGCGCAATTGAACCGCGGCGTCCTCGATCTCGGGCTCATCGGCCGCAATCAGCAGATCGAAACCCTCGTTGGCGCAGCAGCGCGCCAGTTCCAGCCCTATGCCGGACGAAGCGCCGGTCACGATGGCGAAGGGCCGCGTGAAAGCGGAAGTGCTCATCGGGGAAGTGTTCATCGGAATAACTCCTTGTGAACGATTGGCGGGGGCGCACGGAAGCAAAACCGTGCATGTCGACAGCTCCCGCCCATGGTCGAACACCTTGCGATCCGGCGGAGCGGGATAACGCGCGTCGTTGTGAAAGAGGCCTCCTACGCGCCCGCCCAAGCACCGGAGAACTCGGCGGCGACTTTCGCGGCCACGCGCAGCTTTCCTACGGGCTCGGCCATGCGCTTTGGGAAATCGTGAGGCCTCCTCGCTGACTGGAGTTTTGCCGGCCCATGGCCTCGTCTTCTTCCTCCCCGCCCCCCACCCT
Organism: Variovorax sp. CCNWLW225; assembly: GCF_037204045.1. NCBI lineage: Bacteria > Pseudomonadati > Pseudomonadota > Betaproteobacteria > Burkholderiales > Comamonadaceae > Variovorax > Variovorax sp. CCNWLW225. The sequence continues at coordinate 54,898 of NZ_JBBCBV010000001.1, forward strand.
CGCCTCCGCGCCCGCCGCCGGTCACACCGCCCTGCTGATCATCGACATGATCAGCTGCTGGGATTTTTCGGATGCGGAAAAATTATTGCCCGGCGCGCACGCCATTGCCGGACGCATCGCTGCCCTGAAGGCGCGATGCACCCGCGCCGGGGTGCCCACCATCTACGTCAACGACAACCGCGGACGCTGGCGCTCCGACTTTCCGAAACTGGTGGAGATGTCGCTCGCCTCCGGCGGAGCCGGCGCCGAAATCACATCGGCGCTGCTGCCGGGCGAAAAAGACTACTTTGTGCTCAAGCCCAAGCAATCCGCCTTCTTCGCGACCCCGCTCGAGTTGCTGCTCGCCTACCTGAAGGCAAGGCGGCTGATCGTGACCGGCGTGGCCAGCGACCAGTGCATCTGGGCCACGCTGGCCGATGCGGGCATGCGCGACCTGGAAGCGCTGGCACCCCGCGATTGCGTTGCTTCGCAAACACCGGAGCGCAACCAACGGTTTCTGCGCCAGGCGGAAGAAGCGCTGCTGGTTCGCACCACACCCGGCCCGCGCATCCGCCTGCCCGCGAAACGCTGAGCCGGCCGGCGTCAGAAGTTCAAGAGGCGCCGCCGCCGCTGGGCCCGCTCGCGGCGGACTGCTTGGAGCGGTCCGGCTCGGCCGGCTGCGAAATGATGTTGAGCGTATCGCCCGCCTTGCCGATGTCGCCCTTGGCGGCCGTGTCGCCAAGCGACAGCATGCCCACGAGCCGCCGGTCGCGGTCTACCACCGGCATTCGGCGCACCTGGTAGCCGGCCATTTCATTCATCACCGTTTCAACGTTGTCGCTTTCGGTGCACCACTTGACGTCCTTCGTCATCACCTCTGACAGAGAAGTGTCCAGGGGGCGCTCCTGCGCCACCACGCGCAGCACGATGTCGCGGTCGGTCACCATGCCCAGCAGGCGCTGGCCGTCGCACACCGGAATGGCGCCGATGTCCAGCTCGTCCATCGCCTGGGCGGCCAGTGCCACCGAATCGGCGGGCGAAAGGGTTCGTACGCCGCGGGTCATCAGTTCGGAAACTCGGGTCATTGCGGATCTCCTTGATTGCCTGGGGTCAGCCGCTGCGGTGCTCGGCGTTGCGCTTGCGCGTTGCAGCGGCCTTCTTGGCGGATGCGGAACGTTCGGCGGCGGTTCGCGATGCTGCGGCAGCGCCGCCCTTGTGGCCGCCCTTGCGTGACGGGGCGTGGTTCTCGGCCTTGCCGCGGCCGCTGCCGCTCTTCTTGCCGCCGCCGGTCTCGGCGTTGACGGTGGCCCAGGCACGCTTTTCGGCCTCGGCCTTGCCGACACCGCGGTGCTCGTAGCTTTCCTCGATGTGCTCGGCCTTGCGTTTCTGCTTGTCCGTGTAGGACGACTTGTCACCTCGTGGCATTGCTTTCTCCTGAAGGGTGAAGATGCCCTGCATCGTGCGCCTGCCCTCCGCGCCGTGGGTCGGAGGACGCAGGACCTGCGCGTGGGAGCAGTCTGGCGGCGGCGCAGCGCCGCGCAACGCCATGCCGCTGTGGGATTGCGCCGACGCCTCCTGAAGCCGATTGCACGACACCCGCTGCGCCCGCACCCGCCGAACATGGGGTGGTGGTGGCCGCCCCTCGCCACCGAAGGGCGCATCGATGATGAACCTGTCCGATCTTTTCTCCGCCGACCAGCCGCTGCTTGAAATGGTGATCAGAGGCAGCGCGATCTACTGGTTTCTTCTGATCGTCTTTCGCTTCGTGCTACGGCGCGATGTGGGCTCGATGAGCATGGCCGACCTGCTGTTCATCGTGCTGGTGGCCGACGCCTCGAGCAATGCGATGCAGGGCGAATACAGGTCTGTCACCAATGGTTTGACGCTGCTGGCCACATTGATCGGATGGAACTATCTGCTCGACCTGCTCGGCTACCGCTACGAGTGGGTGGCAAGGGTGCTGGCTCCCCCGCCCGAGCCGCTGGTGCGACACGGGCGGCTGGTAGCACGCACGCTGCGCAAGGAGCGCATCAGCGTCGACGAACTGATGGCCAAGCTGCGGGAACACGGCATCGACGATCTCGGCCTGGTCCGGGTCGCGCTTCTCGAGGCCGACGGAAAGATCAGCGTCATCCGCAACCGATAGAGCAACCCACCGCATCCACAGCAACCGACAAACGCCGGCGCGTCCGGCAGATGGAGTTTCAATGAAGCAGACAGTCAGTGATTTCGTGGTGCAACGCCTGTACGACTGGGGCGTGCGGCGCATCTATGGCTACCCCGGCGACGGCATCAACGGCCTGATGGGCGCGCTCGACCGGGCCGACGGCTCCATCGAATTCGTTCAAAGCCGGCATGAGGAGCTTGCCGCCTTCATGGCCTGCGCGCACGCCAAGTTCTCGGGCGAGGTGGGTGTGTGCCTGGCCACCTCGGGGCCCGGCGCAATCCACCTCCTGAACGGGCTCTACGACGCGAAGCTGGACCACCAGCCCGTGGTCGCCATCGTCGGCCAGCAGAAACGCAGCGCCCTGGGCGGCGACTACCAGCAGGAGGTGGACCTTGTCTCGCTGTTCAAGGACGTGGCGCACGAGTTCGTGCAGATGGCCTCCAGCGCGGAGCAGGCCCGCCACCTGATCGACCGCGCGATGCGCATCGCACGCGACCGCCGCGCGGTGACCTGCGTGATTTTTCCCAACGACGTGCAGGACCTGCCCGCCGTGCCGGTGCCGCCGCGCGAGCACGGCACCGTGCACAGCGGCATCGGCGCCACGGCCACCGCGGTGGTGCCCGAATCGCCCGCCTTACAGCGCGCGGCCGAAATCATCAATGCCGGAAGCAAGGTCGCCATCCTCGCGGGTGCGGGTGCCCTGCACGCGACCGACGAATTGATCCACGTGGCCGAACGCCTTGGCGCGGGCGTTGCCAAGGCCTTGCTCGGCAAGGCCGCGGTGCCTGACGACCTCCCCTTCGTGACCGGCGCCATCGGCGTGCTGGGCACGCGGCCGAGCTCGCGAATGATGGAAGACTGCGACACGCTGCTGATGGTGGGCTCGTCGTTTCCGTATGCGGAGTTTTTGCCGCCCGAGGGTCGGGCGCGGTGCGTGCAGATCGACACCGACCCGCGCGCCATCGGGCTGCGATACCCGGCGGAACTGGGCCTGGTCGGAGACAGCCGCGCCACGCTTGCCGCCCTGCTGCCGCTGCTGGAGCACAAGGAACACGGCCCGTGGCGCCGCGGCATCGAGGCCGAGGTGTCCAAATGGTGGCGGGTGCTCGAGGCACGCGCCCATGTGGAGGCATCGCCGCTCAACCCGCAGCGCGTGTTCTGGGAGCTCTCCCCGCGGCTGCCCGAACAGGCGGTGCTCACGTGCGACAGCGGCACGGCGGCCAACTGGTATGCCCGCGATGTCAAGCTGCGTCGCGGCATGAAGGCCAGCCTTTCGGGCGGCCTGGCCACCATGGGGCCCGCCGTTCCCTACGCCATCGCGGCCAAGCTGGTTCACCCGGACCGGCCGGTGGTTGCCATGCTGGGCGACGGTGCCATGCAGATGAACGGCCTGAACGCGCTCATCACCCTCGCGCGCATGTGGCGCGACTGGGCCGACCCGCGCCTGGTGGTGATGGTGCTCAACAACCGCGACCTCAACCTCGTGACCTGGGAGCAGCGCGTGCTTGGCGGCGATCCGAAGTTCGAGGCCTCGCAGGTGCTGCCTGATTTTCCGTACGCGCGCTTCGCGGAAATGCTCGGCCTGGGGGCCTTGCGTGTCGACACGCCCGAAGCGATCGGCCCCGCATGGGATGCCGCCTTTTCGGCCGACCGCCCCATGCTGCTCGAGATGGTGACCGACGCGGCCGTGCCGCCGCTGCCGCCCGATGTGTCGCTTGCGCAGGCCAAGGCCTACCTCTCGGCGCTTTGGCATGGCGACCCCGAGGCGATGCGCACCATCAAGGCCGCCGCGCGGGAATACTGGGCCAGCGCAACGGCCTGAGCCGCTGCGCCGCTGACCCACTACCCGCCGGTCCGGATGCCCGCCCTCGCCTTCGATTCTTCTTCGCTGGCGCGCGAGAGGCATGCGGCCTTGTCGCCGCCCTGACGCTGGTTGCACTTCTCCCTGGCCACCTCGTAGTTCACCGCCACTCTGGTTTCGGCAAGGCGGCGGGCACTCGCATCGCTGGGGCTGCGCTGATGGTCGAGCTCGGCCGTCGCGATCTTCTCGCGGCCCTGGGCTTCCTTGATGCAGACGGTTCGTGCGGATTCGACCTGGGTTTCGCACTGGCCCAGCGCCGCCTTGAGGTTGGCGCCGATGCGTTCGCGGGCGGCGCCGTATTCCACCATGGCCGGATCGATCTCGGCCGGGTGCGGCCGGGTGTCTTGCGCACTTGCCGCGGCTGCGACAACCCACAGCAGTGCGGCAGCGAACAACGCGTAAAGCTCGTGTTGCATGATTTGCATGGCAATCTCCTGTACGTTCGCGTTCGGCCAGTGTGGGCGCCGCATCGGCCCGACCGGTAGGACGTGCGCCCAAGCCTCCCGGGGGCGCCGCCGACGCGCAGCACCCTCGGCAGTTCCCCCCGGGGAGCGTCAGCATGTGCTTACGGATGCTTCGCGACGCGTCCTACCGGTGCGGCGCCGACGACTTCTATATTGATTTCAGACGCCGAATCCTTTCTTGCAGAACAACCACCGGCGTCAAGGAGATCATCATGAAGAAACTGTTAATGATTTGCGCCGCGGCATCGTGCCTTGGAATGGTCCAGGTGCACGCGCAAGTGAACACCACCCCGTCGGCGGCAACCGATCCGGCCATGGCCGAATTCAAGGCGGCCCGCGACAAGATCTCGGCCGACTACAAGGCCGACAAGGCGGCCTGCGACGCCATGAAGGACAACGCCAAGGACGTCTGCATGGAAGAAGCCAAGGGCAAGGAAAAGATTGCCAAGGCCGAACTCGACCAGAAGCAGAAGCCCAGTGACGGCAATGCCCGCAAGGTGGCCGAAGCCAAGGTGGAAGTAGCTTATGAGGTTGCCAAGGAAAAGTGCGACGACCAGAAGGGCGACGCCAAGGACGCTTGCGTGAAGCAAGCCAAGGCCGACCAGGAAAAGGGCAAGGCCGAGATCAAGGCCATGAAGAAGTGACACCCAAGTGACGGGAGTCATTCCACAAGCCTGCGCCGGGACGACGAAGCGGTGAAGCCCGTGCAAACGCTCGCCATTTCCGAGACCCTGCGCACGCAGTTGTCCGCCGAAAATCTCCTGGCCATCAATTCGCATGGCCAGGAGGTTCTTCATGGGCTGGACTTCGACGAGTCGCAGCTCCTTGTGGACTGCAGGGAACAACCGCCGGCCGATGCCTCCATGCAGGAGCGATGCGCCGAGCTCGTCATCAAGCACGAGCGCGCTCGGTTGCGCATTGCCACTGTCGACGACGAACGCACTGCCGCGAAGTTCTAGGCTGGCAGCCGCCCTCAGCGCAAGGTTGCAAGGTACGCTGCGATGTCGCGCGCGTCCTGCTCGGTCACGCCCAGTTCCGGCATGGCCGTCAGCGGATCGACCTCTTTTGTATGCCGCAGCCAGCGCACCATGTTGTCGGGCGTGTTGGCCAGCTTTCCGGCAATGAGGGTGCGCCCCCCTATTCCCGCGAGCGGCGGGCCGACGTGTGGAGACGAGCTGGTGACGCCCGGAATGGTGTGGCAGGCGCTGCAGGCGTACTGGTGAAGCGCCCGCTTGCCGCGGTCGGCATCGCCCACGCGAACCGATGCGCCATCCGGAGCCGCGCCGCATGCCGAACCCGTTGATGCGCCCTGCGCGCCGGTCGCGTCGAAGCGCGTGGCTTCGGCATATTGCTGCGGCGTCAAATCGGGAAGCCGCGCAAGAAACGCCACCACCGACCACAGCTCTTCCTCCGACAACCGGTATTCCCAGGCCGGCATGCCGCTCATCTTGATGCCGTGCTTGGTGAGCCAATACAGCTCGCGCGGCTTCCAGTGGTGCCGTGCGTCCACCAGCGGGCCGGGCAGCGGCTGCATGCTCTTTCCGATGTCGCCCTGCGCCACGCCCGGCGCGCCGTGGCACTGAACGCACTTGTCGCGAAAGCACGCCGCGCCGCGCATCACCAGCCGCTCATCGTCGAGCTTCGGCGTCTCGATGTTGCGGGCCCGCAGCTTGACCGACTGGTGCATGGCGGTTTCGAGCAGCGAATACACAGGCTGCGTGTGCTGCACCGTGGCGGCCACGTTGTACAGCCCGCCGTACACCACCAGCGCGCCCGCCGCCGCGCCTGCAAGGCCCAGCGCGGCAATGGTGAGAAGAACGGTCTTGGGTGCACCCATCGGCAACATTCAATTGGCGGCATTGTCCGACGCGCACCGGCGCCGCCGTGTCGGCGCAAGCCGCGTTCCTGTCCGCACAATCTCGGCATGCTGGCCGCCCTGCCGTACCGCGCCGTGCTCGCGTTTGCCGTACACCCGTTCGCCTTGCTGTTGCTGGCGCTGCTCTCGAGCGCATGCACGTCGCAGGAGAGCGGCCCTTCGTTCGACCACGCGCCGTGGGCGCAGGTGGAAAGAGGAAGGCTTCTGCTCGCGCAATACCAGTGCGGCAGCTGCCACGCCATTCCCGACGTGCAGGCGGCCCGCGGACGCATGGGGCCCACGCTGGCCTCGTTCGGGCGCCGCAGCTACATCGCGGGACATGTGCCGAACGGACCCGAGCACCTCGTCCGCTGGATCGTCGCACCGGGAGCGCTGGTGCCGGGTACCGTGATGCCGGCAATGGGCGTTTCGCCCGATGATGCGCGCGACATGGCGGCCTACCTGCTCTCACTCGAATGAGCGAAGGCCCGCCGCAATCCGCACTCCGGGCCGCTGGGCCGGTCGCCGAGACGCTGCTCGAGGTGAGCGGCGTGCTGGTGGTGGGCGGCACGCTGATCTTCGCCGGCGTGATGCTGCTGCTGGTGCTAGCCATGCGGCGGCGCAAGGGCACCGTGAACGCGCGCTGGTGGCTGATTGGCGGCGGCCTGGTGTTTCCGACGGTGGTACTCACCGCGCTCTTCTTCTACAGCGAATGGCACCGGCCGACATGGCGGCCGATTCCACCGCCCGGCGCGCTGATCGTGGGCGTGACCGGCCACATGTGGTGGTGGGAGGTGCGCTACCGCGACCCCGCCACCGGCGCCGAAGTGGTCACCGCGAACGAAATCCGCATTCCGGTGGGGCGGCCCGTCTACTTCGGGCTTGGCAGCGCCGACGTGATCCACAGCTTCTGGGTGCCTTCGCTCGGCGGCAAGATGGACATGGTGCCGGGCCGCGTGCAGCACCTGCAGCTGCAGGCCGACCGGCCCGGCACCTGGCGCGGCCAGTGCGCCGAATATTGCGGCGAGCAGCACGCGCGCATGGCGCTGCATGTGGTGGCTGAGGAGCCCGCGGCCTTCGATGCCTGGCTTGCGGCGCAGGCAAAACCCGCGGCCACTTCAGCCACTTCAGCCACTTCGCCCGCGTTGCCGCGCGAGGTCGAGCGCGGCCGCGAAGCCTTTCTTGCGCACCGTTGCAACGCCTGCCACACCGTGCGCGGCGTGCGCGAAGAAAGCCGCCTTGGCCCCGACCTCACCCACGTCGGCAGCCGGCTGCACCTGGGCGCCGGCACCGTGCCCAACGACCCCGCCCAACTGGCCGCGTGGGTGGCCCACACGCAGCAGCTCAAGCCGGGCGCACGCATGCCGTCTTCCGGCGAACGCATCGGCGAGGCCGACCTTCAACTGATCGCGGCCTGGCTCGCGCAACTGAAATGACCCACGCCGCGAACGACCTTGCAACCCTGCCGCCGCGCCCCGAGGGAGAGCGCGAGGCGCTGGAGCGTGCCTGGGAGCCGCCCACCGGCTGGCGCCAGCTTTCGGCGGTCAACAACACGCGCATCGGCGTGTTCTACATTGCCGCGGCCATGCTGTTCTTTGTGCTGGCCGGCATCCTGGCGCTGCTGATGCGCACTCAGCTGGCGGTGCCCAACAACGGCCTGGTCGACGCCAACACCTACAACCAGCTCTTCACGATGCACGGCACCGTGATGATGTTCCTGTTTGCGGTGCCCATCGTCGAGGCCGTGGCCATCTACTTGCTGCCCGGCATGCTCGGTGCGCGCGACCTGCCGTTTCCGCTGCTTTCGGCCTATGCGTTCTGGGCCTACTTCATCGGCGGCCTGGCCTTCTTCTGCACCATCTTCTTCGGCGAATCTCCGGACGGCGGCTGGTTCATGTACCCGCCGCTCACCGGCAAGGAGTTTTCTCCCGGGCGCGGCGCAGACTGGTGGCTGCTGGGCATCGGGTTCATCGAGATCTCGGCCATTGCGGGCGCCATCGAATTGATTGTGGGCATTCTGTTCACACGCGCGCCGGGCATGAAGCTGATGCGCATGCCCATCTTTGCTTGGGCCATGCTGGTGAGCGCGCTCATGATCGTCATCGCGTTTCCGGCCGTGATTGCCGCCACCATGCTGCTGGAGCTGGAACGCGCGTTCGACTGGCCCTTCTTCATTCCCGCGCGCGGCGGCGATCCGCTGCTGTGGCAACACCTGTTCTGGTTCTTCGGCCACCCGGAGGTCTACATCATCTTTCTGCCGGCGGCCGGCATGGTCTCGATGATGGTGGCCACGCTTGCGGGCACGCCGCTGGTGGGCCATCGCGCCGTGGTGCTGGCGCTCATCGGCGTGGGCGTGGTGAGCTTCGCGCTGTGGGCGCACCACATGTTTACCGCGGGCCTGGGCAACCTCTCGCTGCTGATCGTTTCGGCAGCGAGCTTCATCGTTGCCATACCGAGCGGCGTGCAGGTGTTCGCGTGGATTGCCACCTTCTGGCGCGGCCGCGTGGCGCTGAACGCGCCCACGCTGTTTTTGCTGGGCTTTCATTTCATCTTTGTGCTGGGCGGCCTCACCGGGGTGATGGTGGCGGTGCTGCCCTTCGACTGGCAGGCGCACGACAGCTACTTCATCGTTGCGCACCTGCATTACGTGCTGATCGGCGGCATGGTGTTTCCGGTGTTCGCGGGGTTTTACTACTGGGCGCCGCTCTTCAACGGCCACTGCCTCTCGGAGCGCTGGGGCCGCTGGGTGTTCGGGCTCATGTTTGGCGGCTTCAACCTCACGTTCTTTCCGATGCACATCGCGGGCATGCTCGGCATGCCGCGGCGCGTGTACACCTATGACGGCAGCCTGGGCTGGAACGCGCTCAACATGCTGTCGACCGTGGGCGCCTACATCCTGGCCGCCGGCGTGCTGCTCTTTTTCATCGATGCGTTCCGCACGCTGCGGCGGCCCTCCACCGACCACGGCAATCCCTGGCGCGCGGGCACGCTCGAATGGCTGCCGCCGCGCGAATACGGCGCGCGCAGCATTCCGCAGATCGATTCGGCCTATCCGCTGTGGAACAACCCCGCGCTCCCGCAAGAGGTCGAGGCCGGCCACCACTGGCTGCCCGGCACGGTGTTCGGCGGCCGGGAAACGCTGATGACCAGCCTGCGCGACGCACGGCCGCTGCACCTGCTGCGCCTGCCTACCGACAGCTGGTGGCCGCTGGGAGCGGCCGCGGGCACGGCGGGCTTCTTTCTTCTGTTGACGGTTTCGCAGCCCATCCCTGCGTTTGCATGCGGCGTGCTCGCGGTGGCGTTCATCCTGCGCTGGTTGTGGGATTCGGATCTTCCGCCGCCGGTTGCGACGGTGGACGTGGGCCGCGGCGTGCGCCTGCCGGTCGGCGCGCATGGCAGCACGTCGCATTCATGGTGGGCGATGATCGTTCTGATCGCGGTGGACATGACGATCTTCGTCTCGCTGCTCTACACCCACGTGCACCTGGCTATGGCAAGCGATGTGTGCCCGCCTCCCGGTGCCGCGCTGCCGGCCATGCGCTGGCCGCTGGCCTCGGCCCTGCTGCTCGCGGCCAGTTCGGGCGCCATGCTGGCGGCCACGCGCATGGTTCGCACCTCGCAGGCACGCGGCCAGCGCTGGCTGCGCGTGCTCGTGGCGCTGGCCATGGCCGGCGCTGCAGCCTCGGCCGCGCTCGACATCGGCGGCCATCTGCTGGCGGCGCTCGACCCGCGTGCGCAAGGCTGGAGTGCATCGGTCGGCATGCTGCTGGGCTACCAAGCCTTTCACATCGCCGTGCTGATGCTGATGGGCGGCTACGTGCTGGTGCGCTCCTGGGCAGGCCGGCTGCTGCCCACGGCGCGCGCGACCATCGACAACACCGGGCTCATGTGGCACTGCGTCACAGCGCAGGGAATCATCGGTGTGCTGACTGTGCAACTGGTGCCGCGGCTGCTGGGTTGAGCCGCTACGCAGCCGGCGCCTCTGCACCAATCATCCAGCAGGCCGCGGTGAAGCGAACCTCGCTGCCGCGCACATAGGGCTCGAACGCCGCGCGCACGGTCGCTACAACCTGCGCCAGCCTGCGCTCGTCCGTCTCGTCCTGAAGCACCAGGCCGACCGGGCCGAGCCGCGTGATGTAGCCCATCAGATCGCTCTCGGGCAAAGTGCATTCCACGTCGATGGGTCGGATGTCGATGCCGGCCCAGCCGCTCTCTTCCAGGATGAAAGCGATCCGGTCCCGGTCCGCGAAGGCGAACTGCCCCGGCGCACCCGGCTTGCGGGCCGGAAGGTTCGGCAGCAACGGTGCCGCGGCGCGCTCGGCCGCGGTCATGAACGGGTTCTCCGCGGCGCTGCGCCATGCAATGGCCCGAAGCTTCGCGCCGCCCCTGGCCGCATTCAGCAGGTTGGAGAAAGCCTGGACCGGGCTGTCGAAGAACATCACGCCGAAGCGCGAAACGATCATCTCGAAGCTCGCCGGCGCGAACGGGTGCCTCTGCACATCGCCGCACACAAAGCTTGCCGGTGCGCCTTCGCGCCCGGCGCGTGCCCGCGCGACGGCAATCATCGGCTCTGAAATATCGGCGCCGGTGCAGCCACCCTCCGTGCCGAGCGCACGTGCAATGGCCAGCGTTGTCGCACCTGTGCCGCAGCCTACGTCGAGTACCCGGCGCCCGTGCGCGGCGCGCACCTCATTCACGAGCAGGTGTTCGAACGGGGTGAACAACCGGTCGAGCGACTCCTGCGCATCGACCCAGGCGCGCCCCGCGCGACCGTTCCAGAGTGCGGCCTGCTCGTTGTCTTCCGTGTGCTGCTTGATGTCCATGATCGTTTTCCTTGCAAGCCCTGAAGGGCGGAAGCTAGACTTTGCAACTTCAAGTCGACTTGAGGTCAAGTGGTGGCAGCAACTCATCTGGACATTGCCGAAGTGGCGCAGCAATCCGGCGTTCCCGCATCGACGCTGCGCTTCTACGAAGAGAAAGGGCTCATCGCCTCCACCGGCCGGCGCGGCTTGCGCCGCCTGTTCGATGCGGGCGTGCTCGAGCGGCTGGCGCTGATCGCGGTGGGTCGCTCCGCCGGCTTTTCGCTCGAAGAGATCGGCCGCATGTTCGCGCCCGGCGGAATACCGCGCATCGACAGGCAGATGCTCGCGGCCAAGGCCGACGAGCTCGACAAGACCATTCGCAAGCTCAGCGCCATGCGCGACGGCCTCCGGCACGCCGCCGCCTGCCCGGCGCCCAGCCACATGGAATGCCCGACGTTCCAGCGCATCTTGCGGGCTGCGGCGTCCGGGGCGGCCAAGCGTTCGCCCAAGGCAAGTGCACTAAGATCCGCCCGCTCCTGAACTCGGCCGCTGGCCTTGCATTGCCCATGACGCATTACCTGCGCCGCGTTCTCTGTGTCTTGCTGTGCCTGCCGGTGTGGGCCTTGGCCTCGGAGCCGTCCCGATTTGCCGCCGCCCTGCGCGAAACAACGGTAGGCGACAACGCAGCGCAGGCTTTCTTCCTCGTCGGCCAGTTGCGTAGCGCGGGGGCGCCCCGCGCCGACGTCGATGCCTTGCGCCGCGAACTCCTGCATGCGTATGTGGCGCAGGTCACCCACCCGGCCGCTGCACCCGCGCCCCGGCCCGGCACGTGGGAATCGTTCAAGCGCAGCCTGCCCTGGGCGGCGTCCGCCCCTGAAGACACCGTGGCCGCCGCAATTGCACGCGGCCACACGCGAAGCGACGTGCTCGACGCCCCCTTTCGCGCCGCCTGGCAAGGGGCGCTCAACCACGGGCTGATTCCACGCTGGGAGACTGGCGCCGCGCGCACGCCTTTCTTCACCATCATGATGCGCGACATGCAACCCGTCGCACCCGGCCTGTGGGCCGCACCGACGAGTGGCGGCAGGGTTCGCCTGATGCTGGCGCTGCGCCTGGCCAACACCTCCACGCGGCCGCTCCCCGTCTTCCGGCCCGACATCGTTCTGGGCGGCCTGGCGTTTGCGTGTACCTGGGATCGCCCGGAACAAAACCTGAGCGAAATGCAGGCCAACGCTGTGACCATGGTGCAGCCCGGCGCGGCGTCCGAACCGCTGGCCTGCGAGGCGCAACCCGCCCCCACATATTGGCGCGAGCAGTTGCCGGCGCTCATGGCGGCCAGCGGCGATGCCGCCGCAAAGCCGCTGCTGGTGCCGCACGACATGGACAACGCCCGGCGCGTGTACCACCTGGAACTCGCCCTGAGGGACCTTGCGCCGCAAGACGAAACCTGGGGCCGGCGGCGGCTGATTGCGCAGCAGGAACCGGCGCGGCAATGGGCGCCCGGCGCAAACCCGCTGGAGCCACCCGTGTCCAGCCATTGGGCCGCGGGCCCACACAAGGGCTGGAAGTCGTCTGCAGAGGCGCTGAAGAATTTCATGGCCGCCACCGTGCTCGCGCTTGGCCTGTTTGCCGCGGGGCGCGGCCTGCTGCGCGTCGGCATGCCGAAGTTCGCCGTGGCCGCGGGTACGTTGCTGGCCGGCCTTGGCATGACAGCACTGGCCGCCGCCAGCCTGGGCCGCGGTGGCACGGGCTATGCCCATCCGCTGTACACCGGCATCGGCATATGGAGTGTGTACTTCGGCCCCATTCTGCTGGGCGTGCTGGCGCTGCACGGCCTGCACAAGCTGGTGGATGACGAAGGAACCACCTGGTGGGAGACCGTGGTCAAAGGCTGGCGCAAGACGCTCGACCTGGGCTCCGCCAACAGCCGCGCCGAGTTCTGGGGCTTTGTCGCGCACTGCGCCTGGTTGTGGGCCCTTGCACGCATCTGCCTCGCGCCGCTGGACCGCTGGATCGGCCTTGTGCTGTTGCTGCCGCTGGCCACCATCACCGTGCGGCGGCTGCGCAGCATGTCCCCAGCCGAGATGCTCGGCATGGGCTTGACCACCGTCGGGCTGGCGCTGCTGATCTTGATCTGACCTGCGCCATTGCGCGGGCGGACTCCTACAGCACGATCATCGCCTGGCCGATGCGCCGGAATTTTTGCAGGCCGAAAGTTGCAGCTCTGGGCATTGCAACATTCAACGCCGTCATCCCCAGAAATGCCGGCCGGAGACATCCTTCCATGAAAAGCGCCAATCCGGTTATTTCTTCAGAGCGTGTCGAGGGGACTGCCGTCTACAACGCGGCGGGCGACAAACTCGGCACCATCGACGACCTCATGATCGACAAGGTTTCAGGCCAGGTTCGCTACGCCGTGATGGAGTTCGGCGGCTTCCTGGGCATGGGCACCGACCGCTATCCCATTCCGTGGCCCATGCTGAAGTACGACACCGCGCAAGATGGGTATGTGGTGCCGCTGGACAAGGCACAGCTCGAGGGCGCGCCCAAGTATGCGAGCGACCGCGTGCCGGACTACGACGACAAATACAGCGGCACGGTGGACAAGTACTACGGGCTGTAAAGAGCTAGAGGGGTTCGGCGGGCGCACCCGCCGAACCATCGAGGGGCAAACAGAAGCCCCTCAATCGACCTTCGATGCCTGGAAGTAAGGCTGCGAAGACTCCATGAACGCGTGATGCAGGCGGGCAAGCTCGCGTGCGAGTTGCTGAGCCTCAGATCGGCCTTGTTCCGAGCCTGCTTTCATCTCGCGAACGGCGGCCTCGAAACGGACAGTCGCGTCCTTCCACTCTTCATAGCGCGCCAGGAACTCGTCCCAATCGAGAGCATTTTCCGCCCGGCTGCCTTCGAGCGGTGTTTCTCCGCGCGCGGCTTGGAGCTCCCAGAGACTTGCCTCGACGTTCGGCCCCTCGGTGAATTCGTCGGCGGCTTGTTTCAAGTCTGCCGGCGAAGGCGCGGGGTGACCGGGGCTATGAGATCCGCTCTTGTCGACTGGTTGGTGAGGTTCAGCCATGAGATTCTCCTGAAAGTTTCTTCATGGCACGGTCTGCGATTTTGGGGAGAGAGGATGTCGGACAGATGCCGGGCGGGTGGTCGGTTCGGCTCGCAGCAAGGAACTAATCTTCCGACTCAGTCTTTGTCGGGCACCTTTCTCGGCAAGTTGGGAAATACCTCGACCCCAATGCGGACGCCAAGCTTTACAGCAATCGCCATAGTCTCAAGCGAGAGGACGCTACCAATGTTGATGTCGCCAGGCAGTTGCGCGATCACTTGAAAATCTCCACCGGAGGATCGCAGGCGCGAAACAAACTCGTGCTGCTCCTCGAGCCATTCCAATACATCGAGGATCTCCTCGAAGAAGAGGCGCTTTCCCTCCGTCCATGAGGAGTAACCCCACATCGCATTTTTCGTGAAAGGCGTTCACTGGCGTTCCAGGCGCGCGAAGGTTCCATGCCTAAGACGGCAGTGATCTCCTCTACGGGCATAGAGGGGTGAGCAATAAGCAATCGAATGCTGTAGTAATAACGAGCGTCGTTCACGTGTGCCACAAAAAAATTGAACGGCCGCTTCTTGCCTGTTGCGCCGCAAAAGGAACTGAGAGCTCACGCTTCAAATCCCTACCGAGTTAGAGGTGAAGGCGCTTTCTCAGATCCAAGAACACAGAAGCGTCGCTCACCCAGTGCGGCTCGATCTTGTCGTGATAGACAAGAAATCCATTTGAAGTATCGAGCGCACCATTGACCTTGACTTCCAGCTGCACCATCACTCGCCAATGGCTATACGCACCTAGCCTCGCTTGGAGGAGACGGATAAGGCTGGGCTGCAAGAACTCCGGTCGCCACACGCATAGCTTCTGAGTGGTGTCTCCGTAGTCATCATCTACCAGCCAATAGTCGCCATCTCCACAGGCATTCTCGGTTCCGAATGAGGCAAGCGTACGACAAAGCACCTCGTAGAGAGATTGCCATTCCTGGCTACGCACATCTTCATTCATTCGACTGCTCTTGCAACGATTCGCAGATAGGACGGACACACACTCGATTTGACGAGATGGAGGGCTCGCCCTTGGTGTGTCCGCACCTGGCTAACGAGCAAGCCTGAGTAGGCACTGGCCGGTGAAAGTTACTTGGTCAGAAGCAGAGCACGAACCCAACCAGCCAGTGCAATGAACGCAAGGCCTGGCGCAATCATCAAGGCGACGCCGGCGTCGAAGACCCTCGACAGACCGGGCTCATTGAATCCAAATATGAGCCGAGACATAAGGCTTGCAAACCCGAACCACAAGGCCGCACAGATGACCGAAGCAGCCGTCAAGAAGAGTCACCTGACTTGAACCCCGCTAACTGGTGTATTCGAGAACTGGCTTCCCGAGTGCAGCAAGGTACAAACCGCAGTTGCCTCGTAGCTCTTCAACGGTTTCGCCCGCAGGAAACGTTGGTTCCGCGCTGTACCCCCGTATCCTACCGTCTTCATAGTAGTGAACCTCGAAGATAGCGACCACGCCGTCTCGGCTCATCACTCTATATTCCCAAGTCATTTATCCTCACTTGTGGCAATCGACGATGTCAGCTTAAATATTTCGTACAAGGGGGCCTCGGATTCTCGCGCTGTTGGCGCTGGCAGAGATATTCCATCGCCCCCATAAGGACGGCGGTATTCCTGGCTTCTTCGTTGTCGAAATCATCAGCCATCCTCTCTTTGAACCTTTTTATTGATAGCGGGCTTATTCTGCGCGACACAGCTCGATCCAGAATCCCCAAAAGTTGGCGCTCCAAGTCGCTGCTGCGCTCTATCTCAGTTCCGTTCAAGACGAATTTGGGATAGCCCACTTTTCTCTCGCGCTCAAGTGAGTGGTCAACCTTCAACGAGAACTCTTGCAGGCATCTGTCCAGTCCATCGATCCTCAACGATCCTCCATCCAGATAGACCTCGCCCCTGGATATAGTCACGATGTGTTGACAGTTCGCGCCTCCATTCATCGGCCCAGCCCAAACGCTCACAGAGAGAAGAAAAATGAGTGCTGAAAATAAGCTTTTCATGGCGTGAGTACCGTTGGGTTTGCCGGACTGGTCTGTCCGCCTCGATGAAGGATGAGGGTGTCGCGAAAGCTACCCGCCCTTGTGTTTAGGCTCCTGCTGAGCCTTTCAGCAAGTGAATCTGCAGGATCAGAGACGCGCGTTCAGGGATATGGATGGGTCAGGAATGCGGATCACATACGCGTGGAAATCAACACTAGTTCAGGTATCTAGAACCAACTCAAGACACTCTCGAGGAACACCGAAGGAATGTCCGCTATAGCGAGCACCTTTGTCGTCACTTGTGGTAGCTCCGAAACCGATCCATAGATAACCATAGCTGTCGATTTCCTGGATGGCGGCGATCTGGCCAATGCAGGCACGCATCTCTGCCTGCTCGCTTTCTGGAAGGTCGTGCAACAGCCAGTCTGGAAGGTGCACCACGCGGACACGACTTCCAATTGGAATTTGGTCTTTCATCTCAACATTCTCCTGAGTATTGCTCCCTCTGCCAAACCGTAAGCGTCCACGTTGACAGTGGATTCGCAGACACATTGCCCCTTTGCCATCTGCATGATGAGGTCGCTTGCTGAAGGCCATCTCGGCAACGCACGTATCGTGTCAGTTCCAAGGTCGAGGTTTGACTTTAAGAACGATGCTTCCGCCAGATCGGAGTACCAAGAACCCCGACTCGATGGAAAACTTGGGCGCCTCCTTCTCTGACTTGATCACTCCCAAGTTCGCCATTGCGATCAAGCCACAGTACCCGGGGGTACAAGAATAGAACCATCCCTCGGTACGGATGATCCCGGAGCCTCTTGGGCCGTAGAAAGCATAGATCACCCCGGCCTCCTTCTGTGCATTCATGACGTTCTCTTTGCGCATCTCGCTCTGGGGATACGCTTTCTTGAACCAAGCTTTTGCTGCCTCAACATCCTTGAACTCCATTGGTTCGTCGTAGGCGCTGGCCGTCGTCGCCAGGATAAGTAGCGGTACACCGATCAGTTTGGCAAACATATCGCTCCATACTGGGTGGCCGAGGGCGGCTTCCGATCTTCAGGTGGCCGCTTTCTCGCTCTCGTGTTCGCGCCGCTCAAGGGGTCTCCACATACGCGGTGTTCTTCCAAAGCAGCTCCGCCGAACTGACGCCAAGGGCGGAACAGACCTTCTCGAGCCGGACCTCCCAGTCATTCAGCCTAGAGGCAAAGAACACCTCCGTTTCGCTCCGCGGTCGGCTCTTGTATTTGCTGAGATAAAAGTGGAACCCGTCTCTCAGCTGAAGGTATGCCACCTCGTACTCTTCGAGGTCGTCCACCGCTTGACCAACACTGAAGTTGAGCCTCGATGCCAGTTCCAGCAAGCTTGCCTGGATGGTCGCGACATGAGCAACATTGAAGTTGAACGAGGCAGGGTCGGCTGACGAGACTGACGAAACTTTCATAAGGCTCTCATAGTGGTCGCAAGCATCGAGGGCTGATCAATTACAAGGCCATCGAGTACTCGACACGTTGTCGCTCGGCGAGTGCAATCAATCCCCGTGAAAGATCCTTCAGCTGTTTGTAGGACACGGAGAACTCGCAACACAACGACGCTTTGTACGTGCTGATTCCCTCATCGTTCGGAACCGCCAAGCTGACGCTCAGCCCAACGTTTCCGACCGAGTCGATGGGAACTGCAGATACGTGGAGATGAGTCTGCACCAAAGATTTCATGTCTGGAGCGAAGTACCCGCCTTTGAGGCGAACGGTTCGACCTGCAGGAAGCGGATAAAGCGCAAATTCTTTCGCAGCCTCGCGAAGAGCGGCCAGGTCCATACAGCAACTAGCAGACCCGGAGAAACCTTGGTAGTCGACAGCGAGGAAAGGTCGCCCGTACCGTCCTCCACCGCTTCCACTCGAAAGTTCAGACTGTTCATCTGGTTCTTATTCACGATACAGGACAGTGACCATTTTCCCTCCCGCCAGAGCAAGGACTTCATCGAGCGTATCCACCTCAAGGACTGAGTAGGTCAGCTCTTGGCCGCCCGCAAGTGGGGCACCCTCTGGTGAGGGTGTGGTCTCGGCTTCGACAATTTTTCTGATGCCGGCAAAAACATAGCTCGCCTTCTCTCCATTGAGTTCCAGGTGCCCGTCACCTACCGCGTCCTCGTTTGCCCGGCCGATGATCTCGGCTTTAGTCTTTGCTGAGTCTGGATCGGCGGCGTTGATGATGTAGATGTTTTCATGCACCAGGAAGGAGTCTTGGCTCTCATCGATCAGCTTGAAATAAAACACCGCGTGTGCTGCGTACCACATAGAAGTCCCAGTCGACGACTTTGACAAAGCGCTCTTCCTCAAATCTCCGACTGGTGTCGTATTCCCTGACGGTCGATCCGGCAGCACCATTTCGCCGCCTGCGCCCAACTTGCATTGCTCTCCAACATCTCATTGAAGTCAACTTGGATGCGCGGCTCTTTCCTCTGCATGCTCCTCACTCCTTCAAAACGCGATCAAGACACCTTGGAGTCTTGCGGTTGCCCATTTGGCCAAGGCGGCGGTGCTATTCTCGCGGCCATCAAAATTTCGGGGGTCCAGGATGCGACTTTGGTCCATATGTATGCTCGTCTGGGTAAGTACAGTATCCGCCGCTGATGGATCGACAACAACGCTCTACAAGTCCACCGGCCCTGATGGAAGAACGATCTATAGCGATGTTCCTCCGCCACAGGCCCGAGACTCCAAGACGCTGACGTTCAAGAATCTGCCGGCCAGTCCTTTGTCTGCAGACACCCTTGCGTACGTCGAACAGCTGCGCAAGTCAGCTGACGCCCGAGCATCGGCCACGCCGCCTCGCGACACTGTGCTTTTTTCTGCCAAGTGGTGCGGCTACTGCAAACAGGCAAAGGCCTACCTGGCAGCCAAGGGCATCGGCTATCGGGAGGTGGACATCGACACCGCAGAAGGCAAATCAGCCTATGCGCAACTCGGAGGTAACAGCGGAGTGCCTCAGCTCTTCGCGAATGGTCGGGGTGTCACGGGCTTTACCGCTGCCGCGTATGACGCGTTTTTTCAGGCTC
Organism: Variovorax sp. CCNWLW225; assembly: GCF_037204045.1. Classification (NCBI taxonomy): domain Bacteria; kingdom Pseudomonadati; phylum Pseudomonadota; class Betaproteobacteria; order Burkholderiales; family Comamonadaceae; genus Variovorax; species Variovorax sp. CCNWLW225. Next base: position 74,156 of record NZ_JBBCBV010000001.1, read on the forward strand.
GCAGCAAATAGCAGCGATGCTGCGCCCCAAGGCTTGAACTCGCCTCAAATTCGACAAGCGCGTGCCGCAAAGCGGTCACGAACCGGATTTGAAGCCGGTGAACGACCGCTTTAGGGTTTTCTGAACTTCGGCTTCGGGCCCACTGCAGTCCTTCGCGATTCGCGGAAGCGGACGTTTAGCAGCGCGGAGAGCTGACATTCAGCATGGCAGCAGACTAATATCCGCCAGCACTCTCGTCCGCAATTGATAGCCATGCGTCGACAAGCAGATTGAACTGACTGTCCTTTGCCTTAATGTTCAGTGCAGAAATTGCAGTTCTGGCATCTCGGATAGCCCAGCCAGTTGAATTCAATGTCAGCCATGCATATTTAAGATTGCCGGCGCTTAGATACTCATTGAATAGTTCAATCTTATCCTTACCAGAATCATCGATCCAAGCTGGCTTGGGTAAGTTAGCGGGCCACGCAGCCAGGATTTCTTGGGAAATTTCGAACGAGCAGGCGCTGTTCCACCATGGCTTTAGCTTATCGAAGCTCACAAGTGGGAATTCTCCTGAGTAGGCGCCTACGGCTTCCGCACTTTCGAGCGGAGTCTGGTTTTTAAACTGGTCAATCACTGCCAAGCCGCGCGCATCATCACCCGATATCAATGAAACGGCGTTAATTTGATCCAGATTTTGAACACCAACCGTCTTTGCAAAATTGACTAAATCCCTTTCGACGCCGTCTTGTTCGCTGATTGACATCATTGCGGCGAGAGCGAACAACTGCTCGACGGTTCGTGCTATTTCGATAGTCATGCGCCCGGCCCCGACATGCATTTTTATGTATGTTGGTTTGCGATCCATGAACCAATGCTTCCATGCCCCGATATAGGTCGGACGCGATCCGTCGCTCCATATCGGAATCAATGCGGGTGGAAATCCGTACCACTCTGCCGGCGCCTTAAATGTGGTCAAAGGCGGTTTAATCGTTCCTGCAGCACACTGACTTACCGTGGCCGGAAAATAAAGTGACTCAAAGACTTTTGCGTATGAATTCATATTATTTTGCTGACGCCGAATTGTGCTGAATGGTCATTCAGCGGACTTTTATGCTGCGGCGCGATAGTCTGCATCCAAGCGGGAAAGCCCAGGGCGAGGTTGCCACTCCTCTTTGCGTGAATAGCCAGGAGGGAGCGCGCGTGCACGGCGGACGTTGGCAATGAGCTTCCGGTTCTAGCCACATTCTGCCGTCAAGACGAACTGCGGCGCACCTCACTGAACCCCCATTCGACGGGAGCGCAGCGTCGCTAAGCGTCAGTTGGTCTGGGAGAGACTTGCAACACGCTCGCTCTCGGCTGGGAAAGCAAATTGTCTGGTTCACCTTCTTTGGTCATCGTGTGGTTCGCCTTGCGGTTGGACCTTGGCGGTGGAGGTCCGGTGGTGGCCGAATTCCGCCTTGAGGCTACGCCGTTTCTGATCCCCTAGGAAGGCGCGGTGGGAAGCGCCAGAGTGGCATTCGCGCGCCAAGAGCGAAAGCACAGAACACGACAGTCGCGATGGCACCGACTGTGAGGGTGGTGTCGATAAACGCTTCGAAGCGATGCGCGCGGCCCCATTCGTTTGAAGGATATGCGGCTTTCAAGGCCCCAAGAGCGAGCGCCGACATGACGCCGGCTGCGGCCATCAGCGCAACCGTCGCTGCACCCACGCGAGCAAGGCCAACGGAAATGGGCATCACAACAAACGACGCTAACGGCAGCACAAAGATGAGAGACAAGATGAACACGTACTGGGCTCTTTCCATGCTGCCTCCGCCGAGGAAAACCATAAGCACTGACAGCAGGAAACTTGCAGCGATGACTGCGCAGTAGCCCTGAGCGATCAAGCGAAGCCCCAATCGCTGGAATGACTGCTTGGCGACGCCGCGAACGAAGGCAGTCGGGAGCACAAGGATCGCGAGAAGGAGCCCCACCCCAAGAGGCGAGCTGAGAGAGTGGAAGGCGAAGTCGGGCGCCATGGTCAAGGAGCTATTGTTTGCAGGTTTCTATTAGCTAATTTGAGCTCACCGGGTTATGTCCGGTGCTGGCCGGACGTGCAGGTCAACAGCGCCTCATAGTTTGCCTTTGAGAATCCCGAAGGGAGTGCTTTCATCCGGTTTGAAGGAAACCAAGTTTCCAGCGTCATCACTCAGGAATAATCGGCAGCATTCGCTGCATTGATACATCGGACGCGTTACGCGCCGCATCTCCGCCCACACCTCACCGCCTGCTTGAATTCTCTCTGCAGCGCCCTCGTACAGCTGGTCGGGGATGAAGTGGGCTTTGTGTTCCTGGTAATCGGTGTTGTCTCGCACAACAGCTCCGCAGGGGCATACAAATTTCATAACGTTTCCCTCAACATCGGTGGCCTATCTGAACATGCGAGCTTCATCTGCCTTTCGCGTGTGAGCGATGTATCCACGGATAGCGGGTCGTCGGCACTGCTTTCGCCCGAAAACTGAAGGCCCGTAACGTACGTCTGCTCCTGGCCGTGTGGCGTCATGCGAATGGAACGACTGTGGCATGCGCGAGGCCATGGCGTTTGAGGACAGCAAGCGCTCTTCCAGAAGCGACCAGGGTCAGCTTCGAAAGGGCGAAATCATCCTTCGCCGGCTCGCCCTCAATCTTGAGCCACAGGAAGTTCGGCAGCCGGAGGCAGGGATGGATTTCGCCAAACTCCGGCGACGTTGAAACTTCGACCTCGTCGAAACGCACTCCGCTGAGCGCCTGATCGCGAATCGTCGCTGCGAGTTCCTCGGTGACTAGGAAGCAAGGGGTGCTTTCGACCAGCGCGTCTCCGAGCCAGCCTTCGAAGACATAGTGCAGCTTCGTGACTTCGAATGGGACGGTCGAACGATTGATGCTGGTGTGTTCGCCGAGACCACCGGCAACTTCTGGCTCAACTACAAAAAACTCTTGCACTTTGACCTCGTGTAAGGCTTGGTACCGGATTGAACGCCCGACTTCAGCTGACTGTAGTCAGCTTGCGGGCGCTTGAAGGGTGCGGTCGGATGAAAATTGGCCGGTCAACACGAACTTCCGGTATTGGCCGAAGTCTGTCTGTCATCGCGCTCCGCCTGCCCACGCCTCAGCAATCAGTTCCAGGACGGAGCAGTAGGGTCGAAGCGCGGCGACCACCTCGTTCGCGAGAGCGTTTTGAGCTGCGAGGTCGGGCTCGCGCTGCGGAAATACGGATAGGCTGTACTTTAAGTACGGCCACGACCTCTCGCCGTTCCCAAGCTTGCTCCTGTCACGGAGCGGGTTCTCGGAAAACTTTAGGACGTTACCTTGTACAAGTAGGTAACCTCCTTGTCGGGTCCCGTGGAGTGAGAGTTGCAAGGCGTCAAGGAGCTCCGCTTCAGTGCGCTCGGACTCGACGAGGACTTCAAAAGTAGGGTCCATCGGGCAGCTTTCATGGAACGACAGTTGGCTTCTGGACAGATTCTGCCTCGGCGGCGAGCGTCTGGTTTTGGCCGCACTCTGTCGTCGATGCCCACACAGCATCACAACTTTCGCGGGTCGTTGCTGGGTCGCACCTGAAGCTCTTGTTCGGCCGGAATGGTTCGGAGACCATCCCGCAAGTCTTCATAGGCGGGGCAGTCGCTTGCGCGCACGGCGCCGCGCCGGAAGTCACATGTCAACGTCGTCCCATTCCCCTGACGAGCATGCTCTTCGTATATCAGCGGAGAGCCGCGCCGAAACCGAATCACCAAGACGCGCTCGCCCATCTCGTTCCACATCGTTTGACAGCCGGTGTATCCGGTACTCACCTTGCGAGGGAAGACGAAGAAATAGTTTCCATGGCTGGCGTTCACACCGGCAGCGCGAGGAGGCTTCTTCAACGCACAGGTCCTTTCGGCCCACGCTGGCGCCATCAGCGCCAGCGCTCCAAATGCGACTGCAGCCAGTCGCACGAACCTTGGGGGAGCGCCAATATTCATAGGCAACGAAGCTGATGTGCCGAAGGTCTGCTCATGGCCCGAATTCTGCCACCCACGTGCGAGGGGTCAGCCTCCCGTTGCCATTGGCAGGTCCAAGTCAGGTAAAGCGCTCATAAAACTCGGCGACATCACCAGTGGCGGTCAGCGCCTGGAGCGGAAAGGCTTCCCAAGGTGCTTCTGCTCTCATCGTTGCAAAGCGGGCCAGGAGCGCGTCACGCATGTCCGGCTTTACCTCCCGACGCCAGTTCAAAACCTGACCCCAGGTTGAACTGCCGTTCAGATGCAGCGGCACATCAACGGGTTGAATCGACATCGCATAGGAGCGCGGGAACAGCCTCCTGTAAGCATCGAGGTTGTAGAGCCAGGAGATGCCGCGAACCGACAAGACGCCGCGCTCTGTGCGACGAACATGGGAGAACAATTCGCACAGCTCCTGCACTCTGGCACCAGTGTTCGCGGAGGCCAGAGGGCTTGTGCTTGTGTTCTCTGGAGGGACGAAGTGAATGCGGAGCACGCCGCTGGCATCGGGCGGATCGAAGGAGAAGCAGCCGAACGACCGCCCCGTAGCGAAGCGTGGACGATCCTCGTACCACTCCATGCATAGGGAAAGCGCATCGCGCCTTCCATTGCTCGGGTCGCCGATCCGAGCGACGAAGTCGTTCCAGCGGTTTGCGCCCGCAGGTCCCCAAAGATTCAGACGCCGCCGCAGGTTTGTGCAGTGCGCGATCGACGCGCCCAAAGGCAAATCTGCAACCGCCGCATAGCGCTCGGCAAAACTCAGCTGTAGGGAAAAATAATCTTCAAGCACCACTATGCCGTCGTCTGCTTCTGGCCGATTTGCGACTTCAAGTATGGGTATCGATCCAATCGCGAAGCACAGCTTTGTGCTCCGGCCCTTCGGGTGCATCGAGAAGCGCTTGCGCATCGGCATCCGTGACGCGCTCCCAACCGCTCTTGCCGTTTGCAACGCAGAACAACGAGGCCCAGTACGCACCGCACGTACCGCAAGATGCGAGGTCCAACTCGAACGAATTCGCGTGGCCCATGTCTGTCATCTCCCCCATCTGTTGCGGCCTAGTACAGCAGTTCCACGCATCTGACTCTGCCTGCTTGTTGCTCTGGCTGAGCCAGCTGCCGAGTTTTGACAGCGGATTCATGGCTTGAAAGCGGCGATTTGAGCGTTGAGGTTGAAAGTCCGGTCCTGGCCGCAGGCCGTCACGCGCTCTCAGTCCAAATGCGGTCAAGGTCACCGTCTGCAAAGTCCGTTGCTTCGGAGAATTCAGAAAGCATCCGCGGCACATAGGTAGCAAGCGGTTCGTCCGAGAGCTCTGTCCGAATGGTGTTAGACCATTCCGGGATGCCCCGGCGACAGAGAATGACAAAAAGTCGCCCACTTGCCGTGGCGACGAAGCTTGCCTCGGTCATAGAAAGCTCGTCTGGCACCTCTTCGAACACGAAGCCGTACTTCTCTGTCAGCTGACGTTGCGTGAGCGGCGTGCATGCAAGGTCTTGAAGGAGTCCTCGGTGTGCTGCGGGCAGGTTACGCAATTGGTGCTGGACGTAGTTCATCCATCAATCCTAAGCTGGGCTGGCGATTCGGAGGTCGGCTTTTGGCCGACTGTAGCCGGACCAGGTGTCGGCGCAAAGGGCCCGAAGCTGCCAAAGCAGTCGTTCGCTATGCGATTCCTACGTCCCTCACTGTTGCACATTCGCCCAAGGCAGACTTCGAGCCTACTCTTGCGTGACGGCAACCCACTCCGCCGTCACGACGCCACCGCCATACATCAGAACGTCGACGATATTATCGAGACTCACAAACCGGAAGTGACGGACGGCGCCTCGCGCCAGACCGATGGCCTGGGTGTCCGTGAAGGAGGCCAACCAATGAGAGTCCATGACTTCCAACATTGGGAATGCGTAGCCGTTCCACCTTTCTGCAAGCCGCGGTATTTCGGCAATTGACATAGCTTCCCACGGATGTGAGAACTCGGCATGAGACATGCAGGCCATGACGCTATCGAAGCGTACCAGTAGATCTCGCGCCGGAGCACCGCGAACGTTTGAGAAACTGAGTCGGACTGTGCAGTCGCCTGGCTCCGTGCAAAGTACAGCGTGAGCGCATGGACCAACCACATCCGCAACTGGCATGAATGGAATGTAGGTCTCTTGCATTGAGGACTTGGGCGTTGTTTCGTGAACCATCTGATAGCGTGCACTTCGATTGGACATCGATGCCGACTGTCTGCTCGTGGCCGTACCCAGTCAGCTGAGTGCGGGAGGCAAGGCTCGCCCATTCACCAGCTTTGGTATCGAGCGAGCCACAAGTTCTGTTTTTAGGTCAGCTTCCGCTGCCGGACCGGCTTCGGATAGCGCTTGCCGAAACGACTGCTGTGTAGCCTCCGGCAAGGTTGAACGCCCATATCCTTTCGAGCTGAACGTATGACCGAACCGCGGACCACGGCGCAAACGACACGACCTGCTGTTCGACCGTCTCTTGAATTCCCCTGTCGTCGATGACGAGCTGAACACTATTTGCGGGTTCTTTGTCGACTGCTGCCGAAAGATTCGATTTCCAACGCAGGCCCTTTTTCCACGCATCCACGGTCAAGACACCCGCGGCCAAGAGGAATATCGCCAAAAGTGTCACGCTTTGGCCCTTGTATGACGCCACCAAGCCTAGGCCACACAAGACAAGTGAGGGTATTGCTTGGCGAAAGTAGGCGGGCCTTTGCAGCGAGGACCCACTTCGAAATTCTTCATGGGCAAGCCGTTCTGCTACCCCTAGCTTGTAGTCGAGTTGAAGACGCATGAAATCGAGGCTCCCGGGTTACAACCGCTCAATTCTGCCGTGGTGACGAAGGTCCGGTTGTGGCCGACCTTGACCGGCGTGCACGCGTGGGCAAGGCCCTGCTAGCTGCAAATTGGAGGAGCGTGACGAACTTCCGGTTTTGGCGGCGGCTGTCGTGCTTTACAGCGACATGAATAAGAGCAGGCTCTTGTTCTCACCCGTCGCCTGCCGCGCAAATCCACTGACCGAGTCCACAACCGGTTCAATTGCAGGGCCGCTCGCGCCCATCCGTGCAATTTCATCATGCGTGGCCCACAGCGCAGCCACATCCTTGATGCCAGCCGGCTGCAGCGCGGACAGCCTGCGCACGAAGTCCTGCGGAAACTCAAAAACCCATCGCTCCGACGTGTGAGCAAGCAAGTGCTTCTCACCTTCAAAATCCGTCGCCTCAGCGGTCGCCCCAAGGGCGGCCCAAAGTCCAGCCAGTGCTACGTTGTCCAACGAGTTGAATTGCAACCGCGGCCAACTGCCTGGTGCGGCGGAGAGAATTTGAGGTGCGTCGTCGGTCGATGCAATCAGGATGTCCGTGAGCATGCTCGATGAGTCACTGGGTTGAAGTCGCCAGGCTGACTTTAGCTTCTGCGGGAGCGCCACAGGGGGCCCGCGTCTCAAAACTGGAGGGCCGCGACGAACTTCCGCTCCTGGCCGAACCCAGCCGGCCGCCGCCTCGGAGCTTGACCCCACAGCGGAAGCCCTCGCAAAAACTGCCAGACCCAACAACGGGGGCTAGGTTTTACATTCCTTGGCCGCCGGCCCGGAATGACGAGCTCCTATATCTCAAGGTCGCGTGTGAGCAAAGAATAATCCCGCGAGCTGCAACGGTAGGAACAATCCCGCGCCGGACGTGTCGAGCGAGTCACACCGATGGTTCCGCGATTTGGGTGAAGGCGGCCCACGGCATCCAACAAAACGCCCCTTCGAGTGGAACGACATTGCCGTCCGCTACAAGCGCTTCCCCGGTAAGCACATTCGCGAGCCTCGCACTCCCAAGCCCTTCAGGCAACACCACCCTCGTCCCCCGCCAGGCAGCCATGTCAGGAAGCACCGGCGCCCCTCCTTCCGTCTCATTTCGCGCAATGCCAGCAAACAACCGCCCTGCAATCACCACCAGCATTCGCCCTTCATGCCTACGCGCAAAGGCCACCACATGCCGGGCCAACGGCCCTTCGACCGTGAGCCCTTCATAGCTGCCGTCGCGGAAAAGCTCCGCATGCTCACGCCGCAGCGACAGCATCCGCCAGACGAACCAGAGCTTTGCGCTCCCATCGTGCGGTGCCTCGGCGAGCGATTGCACCCGCGCCGGCAGATCGGCTTCGCCGGCCATTGCCTGAAGCTGATCGAGCCGCTTGCTGCGCAGTTCATAGTCCACCGGGCGCCGGTTGTCGGGGTCGACCAAACTCAGGTCGATGAGCTCACTGCCCTGATACAGATCGGGCACGCCCGGCGAGGCGTACTTCAGCAGCGTCAACGTCAGGCCGTTCCACGCCCCGAACCATGAAAGGCGATCTGCCATGCGCTGGGTGTCGGCAAGGCAGCCGCCTTGCGAACGATCGGAAAGAATCTTTCGTACCAAGGCCTCCAGCGCCTCTTCGTATTGCGCGTCGGGCTGGGTCCAGCGTGTGTGCGACTTGGATTCGCGTGCGGCCTTTTGCATGTACTGCAGCACGCGCTGTTCATACGCCGGCGCGGCTTCGGCGCTGAGTCCACCGAAGGGCAAGGTGCCGAGCAGGGTCTGGTAGAGCAGGTACTCGTCCGCGCGCGAAGGCACGGCAGCCTCGTGCCCTTCACGGCAGAGCGCGTGCCAGCGCGCGAGCGCTTCGCGCCACTCGTCCGGCATTTCCGAAAGCACGTCGATGCGGTTGCGCACATCTTCCGAGCGCTTGTTGTCGTGCGTGGAAGTGGCGAGCATGGTGTGCGGCCAGTGCCGCGCGCGGTCGGCGCTGAGCGTATGGAACTCATCCACATCGAAGCCGAACTGATCGGGCTCGCCGCCCACCTCGTTGAGCGCACTGAGCGGAAAGTAGCGGTAGAACGCGGTGTCTTCCACGCCCTTGGCCGCGACCGGTGCGCTGAACTGCTGAAAGCGCACCGCGAACCGGCGCACGCGCTCGGCCAGTGCCGGGGTTGCACGCTCGGCGGCCTCGCCGCGCAGCGAGCGGCGCACAAAGGCGAAGATGGAACGGTCGGCATCGAGGCTCTGGCGTTCGGCGGCGTCGGTGGCGGCATCGATGAAATGCGCGTCCTGCACGGAAGGCGCATCGACAATGTAGGTACGGTACACCGGCATGCAGGCCGCCACGCCGGCCAGTGCGCGGCGCAACGCATTCAGCGTGTAGTCGCGCGTGGTGCGGTCGGCGCGCGCAATGCGCAGCAGCTCGGTGGAGAGCACGTTCAGTTCTGAAGCGAGCGCGCTGCGCATGACCTCGTGCTTGCCTGCGCGGGCCACGGCATCGAAGTCTTGCGCATCGGCGGTGAAGCGGTGCCAGGTTTGCCGCAGCGCGTCAGCCGCGGCCGTGTCCACCAGCACGCCGTTGGCCACATTGGCAAAACGGTAGCCGGTAGTGCCGTGCACGTGCCATTCAACGGGCACTTCTTCTTCGGAGGCGGCGATCTTTTCGGCGACCACGTACAGCGGGCGCTGGGGCCTGCCGTCGGGCCCCGGGGCCGGCAGCACGATGCCCGCGCGGCGCGCGTAGCCTTCCTGCAGTTGCCTGAAGTAGCGCGCGGGGTCGTACAACCCGTCGGGGTGATCGATGCGCAGGCCGTCCACCACGCCGGCCGCGGCCAGGTCCAGCGCAAAGGACTGCGTGGCCTCGAAGACCTCGTCGCGCTCCATGCGCACCGCCGCCAGGTCGTTGATGTCGAAGAAGCGCCGGTAGTTGATTTCGTCTGCCGCCACACGCCAGTACGCAAGCCGGTAGGCCTGCACCTCGATGAGCCGGTGCAGCTCGTCGCGCGCGTTGTCCGAAGCCAGGTTGAGTTCGGCCACCGCAGCGAGCACGGCGCGCGCCAGCGCGGGATGCGCCTGCACCAGCTGCGCAAGCCGGGCCTTGAACAGCTCCTTGTCGCGCACGCGCTCCGTGCGCTCTGAAGGCGCTTTCGCATGACGGGCCGGCAGGTGGCCGAAGGCTGTCGCAAGACTGGCGAGCTCCGCCGCAAGCGCCGGGTCTCTGAGATGCGGCAGCGCGCGGCCCAACACCACCGGATAGCTTTCGGGCGCGAGCGGAAACCGGTGGTCGAAGTAGCGCAGCGCAAAGCTGCCCTGCGCCGCTTCGAAATGCAGCACCAGGTCGCCGCTGGAGAGCACCTCGCCATAGTGGCCGCCTAGCACCGGCAGCAGCACCTTGCCGGTCAGCTCTTCGTTGAGCGGCTGCCAGTCGATGTCGAAATACTGCGCGAAGAGCGAGGCCGGGCCGTTCTCCAGCACGTCCATCCACCACGCGTTGTCGGCGCCGAGCACGCCCATGTGGTTGGGCACCATGTCGAGCAGCTGCCCCAGGCCGTTGGCCTGCAGCGCCTCGACAAAGCGCGCGAAGCCTTCGGCGCCGCCAAGCTCGGGGTTGATCTCCGCATGGGCCACCACGTCGTAGCCGTGGGTGCTGCCCGCGCGGGCCCGCTGAATGGGCGAGCAGTACACATGGCTCACGCCGAGCTGCGCCAGGTAAGGCAGCACGCGAATGGCATCGTCGAAGCTGAAGCCCTTGTGGAACTGCAGGCGGTAGGTGGCCCGCGGCACGCGCGCCTGCAGAAGCGGCGCCGGCTCCGCGCTTGCGCTGCGTCTAGGCCGCGCCGCGCGCAGGTGCCCGGCCAGGCCTTGCATGGCATCGCTCGCGGCAAGCGCCTCCACCGGCGACGAAAGCTTACGCCGCCAGTTGGGATGCGTATCGACCGTGCCGGGCATGTTGGCCTGCTCGACTTCGCCGGCCACGTCTTCCAGCTGGAACACCATCAGCGCCGAAGGCGCCGCCGCCAGGAACGCATGAATTGCCTGCATGGCCCGCGGCGAAGGCGTTGCGAGCGCCAGTGCCTGCGCGGCCTCGTCGTCCGACAGCAGCCCCGCCTCGCGCACCGCCAGCATCAGCCGGATGCGTTCCTGCGCCCGGTCGAGCAGCTGCTTGTCGAACAGCCGGGGGTCGGGAAAAAGGCCCAACGCCAGCCGCAGCCGAAGGTCGTGCCCCGACCACCAGCCTGTGAGCGTGGCAAGGTCGTGCGTGCTGATGGCGACCAATGCCGCGGGCGGGTATGCCGCGGGCGGCGTGAACCCGCTGCCCTGCTTTTCGAAATAGAGCAGCCGGTAAGACAGCACATCGGCACGCGCGAGCGCATCGCGCATCGCGTCTTCGACCGTGCCCAAATCTTCACCCACGACCATGCAGCGGTGCCGATGGCTCTCCAGGGCCACGATGGCGAGCATCTCGTCGACCGCGTAGCGCACGTACGCGCCGTCGTGGGCGGTGCGGCCTGGTGGAATCCAGAACAGGCGCATCAGCCCCATGACGTGGTCGATGCGCAGCGCGCCCGCATGGCGCATGTTCTCGCGCAGCATCTGCACGAAGGGCTGGTAGTGGTTGGCGCGCAGGCGGTCCGGCCGCAGCGGCGGCAGGCCCCAGTTCTGCCCGGCCGGGTTGAACTCGTCCGGCGGCGCGCCGATGCTGGCACCCACGGCAAAGCAATGCTGCGCGCTCCACGCGTCGGAGCCGCCGCGATCTACTGAAACGGCCAGGTCCAGGTACAGGCCGATGCCCATGCCCAGCGCCTCGCAGCGAGCGCCCGCGCGCGCGAGCTGGCGCTCGGCCAACCATTGCAGGTATTGGTGGTACTGCAGGCGGTCGGCATGCTGGGCCGCAAACTCTTGCACCGCGGGCGAGTCGATGCCGCGGTAGGCCTCCGGCCACACGAGCCAGCCCCAGCATTGCGGGTCTGCCGCCGCAAAGTGGGCCTGCAGCGCTTCGAACAGCGCATGGCGAAGGAGCGGGTCGCCCTGCGCGGCAACGAAGTCGAGAAAGGCCTTGCCCGCTGCGTCCGGGCCACCGGCGCGCAAAAGATGGTGCGTTCTGAAGTGATCGAAAAGCAGCTCGAGCACTTCGAACTTGGCAGCGGCCACGCCGGCATGGTCCACCAGCGGCGCCTCGCGCAGCGCGGCCAGCCTCGCCTGGAACTCGGGCGATTCCACACGGCGGCGCGCGGGCTCGCAGGCGGCGAAATCATCCACCGCCTCGACATCGATATACAGCACGTTGAGCCGCTGCCGGGACGAAGGGCTGTAGGGGCTGGCGCGCTGCGGGTCTGTAGGGAACAGCGCATGCAGCGGGTTCAGCCCGACCACATCGGCGCCCTGCCCGGCCATGCTGTCGATAAGCGTGTCCAGGTCCGTGAAATCGCCGATGCCCCAGTTGCGCGGCGAGCGCAGCGCATACAGCTGCACCGCCGGCCCCCACACACGGCCGCCGTCGCGCACAGCCGGCGGGCGGTAGCAGCGCCCGGGAGACGCGACGACCATGGTTTCGCCGTCCAGGCCATCGATCCGCAGCCAGTGGTAGCCGGGCGCGAGCGACTCGCCCAGGTGCAGGACGCAGCCGCCATCGTGCAGTGCGTGCGCATCGGCTTCGCCATCACGCAGGCGGCCTTCTTCATCGCGCAAGTGCCAGCGAAGCTTGCCGGCAAGATGGCCTTGCCGCGGCAGGTGCACGCTCCAGTGCGGCGCCTGCGCCGCGACAACCAGCACCGGCGGTATGGCCGGCTCGGCCACATCGCCCCGTGCCGCACCCGCCTGCACCCCAAACTCGGCCAGCAATGCGGCAAGGTTCTCGGGCGTGGCGTGGCGCTGCGTTCCAAAAGCGTCGAAATAGGTGGCGGAGATGCCGTAGTGCCTGCAAAGGCGTTCCAGCGCATCGGCGGACCACTGGGTCGAATCAGCCACCGGCCACGTCCTCCAGCGTTGCGTGCACGGCGCCGCGCTCCAGCCGCAGGGCCGTCGCCTCCGCAGCAGCCCCTGAGCTGTAGACCGCCGCACCGGGCGGTGCCGCGGCTTGCGTGGCGGATTGCGCACCGAAGTTGGCCAGCAGGTGAAGGCGCTTGGCCGGCTCGCCGGCCACGGTGCTCGCCAGATCCCACTGCACCTGCACGACGCCGTTTTCGCAGCGATGGCTTCCGGCGTGGCGGGCACCGGCCAGGTGCGGCACCAGCATGCGGTGGCGCGCCTCGAGCAGTTGCTGCATTTCGCACAGCCGCGCAAAGTGCGGTTGCGTGCCGCGCTCGCGCCACCGGAGCTTCGAGGCGGCGAAGGTCTCTTCGGCATTCGGGTCTGGAATGCGCGCTCGCGCCGCTTCGTCGGCAAACGCGGCAAAGCCGCCGAACTCCGCTCGCCTCCCCTCCGCCACGGCGGAAGCCAGCTCCTGACCGAAATCGCAGAAGTACAGGAACGGCGACGAGGCTGCGAATTCATCGCCCATGAAGAGCATCGGCACATGCGGCGATAGCAGCACGCAGGCAAACGCGGCACGCACCAGCGCCGGGTCGCCCATGGCATGAATGCGTTCGCCGAAGGCACGGTTGCCGACCTGGTCGTGCGTCTGCAGGTAAGACACGAAAGCGGTCGAGGGCAACTGCGTGCTGGGTTCGCCGCGCAGCTCCCCGGCGCGGAAGGCCGATGGCTGGCCCTGGTAGATGAAGCCTTCGGCCAGCGCGCGCGCAAGGCGGCACGCGGGGTCGTCGGCATAGTCCGCGTAGTAGCCGTCGCGCTCGCCGGTCGTCAGCACATGCGCCGCATGGTGGAGGTCGTCGTTCCACTGCGCGGTGCCCGCCACCGGCAGGCCGGCGCCGTCGCGCGCCAGCAGCGAGGCCAGGTTGGCGTCGTTCTCGAGCACCAGGTGCACATGCCTTTCGCGTGCGGGGCCGTTGTTCAGCGCCTCGCGGATTTCCTGGACGATGTGCTTTTCGGACGAATCGCGAATGGCGTGGATCGCATCCATGCGCAGGCCGTCGATGTGGAACTCTTCAATCCAATACAGCGCGTTGTGGATGAAGAAGTCGCGCACGGTGCGCGACTCGTCGCCGTCGAAGTTGATGGCGGCCCCCCAGGGGGTGCGCTCCGCCGCGTTGAAGAACTCGGGGCAGCACGCGTGCAGGTAGTTGCCCTCCGGCCCGAAGTGGTTGTAGACCACGTCGACCAGCACCATGAGGCCGAGCCCGTGCGCGGCATTGACCAGCGCCTTGAGGTCGTCCGGCGTTCCGTAGCTGGCGTCGGGCGCGAACTGCAGCACGCCGTCATAGCCCCAGTTGCGCGCACCCGGGAAGTCCGCCAGCGGCATGAGCTCGATGGCGGTGATTCCCAGCTCGGCCAGCTCGCCGATGCGCTCGCGCGCAGCCTGGAAGGTGCCCTCTTCGGTAAAGGTGCCCACGTGCAGTTCGTAGACCACGGCTTCGTGCCAGGGCCGGCCCCGCCAGTCCGTGTCGGTCCATTCGAAGCGGCCCGGGTCGACGATGCGGCTCGGGCCATGAACGTCGTCCGGGTTGTAGCGCGAGGCCGGATCGGGAATGGTGAGGCCGTCGGCGAGCCGGTAGGCGTAGCTGTCGCCGTGGCGCGCATCGGCCAGCGTGAGGCGGTGCCAGCCGTCCGCATCGCGCTGCATTGCGTGCGAAGCGGCCGCGCCTTCGGCCGGCGTGTGCACCAGCGTGATGCCGTCCGCCGAGGGCGCCCAAAGTGCAAAGTCGACGCCGCGGTCGCTGCTTACGGTGGCCCCGAAGGGCATGCGATGAGCGCGCTTCATGGCCGCACATCCGGCCGGCTCAGCACCACGAGCGAGCGGCACTGCAGCGGGTAAGCGGGCTCCGACCACGCGGGCGCGAGCGCGGCCACGTCTTCGGTGGCGGGCGGCGGCGAACCGCTGGCGGTGTCCAGCAGCAACCGCCATGCGCCGTAGGGCGCGGGCGGCAGCGTGAACCTGATCTCGTCGTGATGCGCGTTGAACAGCACCAGAAAGTCGTCGTCGTGCTGCGCCTCGCCGCGCGGCCCGCGGTCGACGATGCCGCCGCCCGACATGTACATGGCAAAGCACCTGGCGTTGGCGTCGCCCCAGTCTTCGGGGCGCATCTCTGCGCCGTCGGGCCTGAGCCAGAGCACGTCGGTCACGCTCTCGGCCTCGCTCGGCTTGCCTGCGAAAAAGCTGCGCCTGCGAAACGAGGGATGCGCGCGCCTGAGTGCGATGGCGCGCTCCACGAAGGTGACCAGCGCCTGCCGCTCGGGCGTGGGGGTCCAGTCGATCCAGCCGAGTTCGTTGTCCTGGCAGTAGACGTTGTTGTTGCCGTTCTGCGTGTGGCCGCGCTCGTCGCCGGCCAGCAGCATGGGCACGCCCTGTGAGAGCAGCAGCGTGGCCAGCATGTTGCGCTTTTGCCGCTCGCGCAGCGCCACGATCTCGGGGTCGTCGGTCGGCCCTTCCGCGCCGCAGTTCCACGAGATGTTGTGGCTGTTGCCGTCGCGGTTGTCTTCGCCGTTCGCTTCGTTGTGCTTGTCGTTGTAAGAGACCAGGTCGTTGAGCGTGAAGCCGTCGTGCGCGGTGATGAAGTTGATGCTTGCCGTGGGCTGCTTGCCCGACCAGCCATACAGGTCTTCGGAGCCGGTGAGCCGCTTGCCCACCTCGCCGATCAAGCCTGCGTCGCCCTTCCAGAAGCCGCGCATGCCGTCGCGGTAGCGGTCGTTCCACTCGGCCCAGCCCAGCGGAAAGTTGCCGACCTGGTAGCCGCCGTGGCCCAGGTCCCATGGCTCCGCAATGAGCTTGACCCGGTTGAGCGTCGGGTCTTGCCGTATCGCATCGAAGAAACCGCCCAGGTTCTCGACCTTGCCCGATTCGCGCGCGAGAGCCGAAGCCAAGTCGAAGCGGAACCCGTCGACGTGCATTTCCTCGGCCCAGTAGCGCAGCGAATCCATCACCAGCTGCAGCGCATGCGGATGCTCCAGGTTGACGGTGTTGCCGCAGCCGGTGAAGTCGTCGTAGTAGCGCCGGTTCTCGGCGTTGACGATGTAGTAAGAGGAGTTGTCCACGCCCCGCATCGAGAGCGTGGGCCCCAGCTGGTTGCCTTCGCAGGTGTGGTTGTAGACCACGTCGAGAATCACCTCGATGCCTGCAGAGTGCAGCGTCTTCACCATGGTCTTGAACTCCTTCACCTTGCCCGAGGCGCTATAGCGCATTTCGGGTGCGAAGTAGGCCAGCGAGTTGTAGCCCCAGTAGTTCTGCAGGCCCTTTTCGGCCAGGTGCCTGTCGTTCAGGAAACTGTGCACCGGCAAGAGCTCCACGGTGGTCACGCCCAGCCGCTTCAGGTAGTCGACCACCGGCGCGCAGCACAGGCCGCCGTAGGTGCCGCGCAGTTCGGTCGGCACGTCGGGGTGGCGCATGGTGAAGCCGCGCACGTGCAGCTCGTAGATGACCATGTCCTGCCAGGGGACGGATGGGCGGCGGTCGTCGCCCCAGGTAAAGGCGGTTTCGAGCACGCGGCCCTTGGGCACCAGCGGTGCGCTGTCGCGGCGGTCGAACGACAGGTCTTCGCGCTTGCTGCCCACGGTGTAGCCGTAGAGCGCATCGCCCCAGCGCAGCTCGCCGACCAGGTCCTTCGCGTAGGGGTCGACCAGCAGCTTGTGCGCGTTGAAGCGGTGTCCTTCTTCGGGCTTGTACGGCCCGTGCACGCGGTAACCGTAGGCAAGGCCTGGGCGGGCCTCGGGCAGGTAGCAGTGCCAGATGCCGTCGGTGCGCTCGCGGATCGGAATGCGCTGGATTTCGTGGCGGCCCTTCTCGTCGAAAAGGCACAGGTCAACGCCCTGTGCATGCTGGGAGAAGAGCGCGAAGTTGACGCCCTCCCCGTCCCAGTTGGCGCCGCGCGGATAGGGGCGGCCCGGCCACACGGCCGTGATGGAAGGTCGTTTGCTGCGTGTCATCAATTCGAATGTGGGAGAAAGAGGCGAAGGAGAAAAGCGAGGTGCGAGAGATGCTCAGCGCGGCGGCCGCTCGCCCGGCGAGCTGCCTTTGCTGGGCTCGACGACGATCGTCGGTGTTGTCGTGGTGGTGGTGCTCTTGCCCTGGGGCTCGCGCGGCCACCAGCGCTCGATCTGCGCCGCGGCCCAGTCTTTTCCCGCGAGCCCGAAGGCCAGCGCCAGCGCAAACACCACGCCCGCCAGCACCACCAGGAAGCTCTCGCGCACGATGTCGCCGCCCACCTTGATCTGGTCCAGCGCAATCAGGATGACGAAGGCCATGACCGCATAGCGCGCAATCTGCCCCAGCAGCACGGCATCGCGCATCTGCGCACCGCGAAAGTAGCTCGACACCGCCTCTCCCACGAAGCGGGCGAAATACGATCCGAAGGCCAGCACCAGCAAGGCGACGAACAGGTTCGGCACAAACCACACCACGCGCCCGAGCAGGTCGGCGATGTAGCTCAGCCCCAGGCCGTTGAACGCCACCAGCAGTGCCGCAAGAATGACGAGCCAGTAGGCCAGCACGCCGAACAGGCTGCTGGTGTCGCCGCCCCACCCGCCCTGGCGCAAGAAGTTGTCCAGCCCAGCGCGTTCTGTCAGCACGTTGAAGTTGATGGCGCGCAATGCCTTGGTAACGGCAAAGCGCACCGTTTTGGCGATAAGCCAGCCGGCGAGCACCACGACGAGTGCAATGGCCAGGCGAGGCACGAAGGCCCCAACCTGGTAGAGCATTGCGTTCAGCGGCTCCAGGTGAATGCCAAATCGGTCCATGAGTCTCTCCGGTGCGTGAATGCGGTTGCGGACAAAAGCGGCGAATGCGATGCAAGCATCAACCGGGCCGCTCTGCCTGCAGGAGCGCCAGCACGCCGTTCAGCGGCACCTGGGCCCAGTCGGCGCGGTTGTTGAGCTCGTAGCGCAGCTCGTACAGCGCCTTCTCCAGTTCGAACAGCGCGAGCAGTTCGGTGTCGATCTGCGCGTTGCCGTCGCCTGCCGCCTGCGAATAGCCGTCCATGAAGGCCTGGCGCGTGGCCTGCTCCCATGCGGCGGCGGGCGGTGCAAGGTAGGCGGCTTCTTCCACGCTCTGCGCCACCCGCCGCAGGGCCGACCAGCGCGCGTAGTTGAAGGAGCGCAGCATGCCGGCCACGTCGCGCAGCGGCGAGCCCTTGGCCCGGCGCTCGTCGAAGCTGCGGGCCGGCTCGCCCTCGAAATCGATGATGACGAAATCGTTGTCGCGCACCAGCACCTGGCCCAGGTGAAAGTCGCCGTGGTAGCGGCTCTTGATGCCGCCCTGCGTTTGCGGCTTGCGCGCCGCAATCGAAGCCTGCAGTGCGTCTTCCATGGTGAGAAGCGCCTGGCCGTCGATCTGCGCCGGCGCCGGCAGTTGGCCCAGCCGGTCGCGCAACAGCGAAAGCGTGGTCGCAACGTCGGCCCGGGCCTGCGCCGCATAGCGGGCAATGTCTTCGGCCAGCAGCGGCTCGGGCTCGAAGGCCGCGGCGCCCGTGCGCATTGCCAGGGCCTTGTGCAGCTCGGCGGTGCGCCTGCCCAGCGTAGCCATGAGCGCGAGAAAGCCGCCATGCGCGGCCAGTGGGTCGGGCAGCGCGCCGTTGGTGGTGGCAAAGTCGCGCAAAAAGCGCTCCAGGTAGCCCAGCGTGTGGTCCCAGCCGTCGCCCTGGTTGGACACATACGACTGCACCATGGCCAGCGTCATGGTGCGGCCGTCGCTGGCCGTGTATTCGAGCGCGCCCAGCACCGGCACGCAGTGCGGGTAGTGCGCCACTTCGGTCAGGAAGCGGCCCATCTCCAGTTCGGGGTTCAGGCCTTCGCGCAGGTGGCGGTAGCCCTTGAGGAACAGGGTTTCGTTCACCGTGACCACCGTGTTGCTGCTCACGCCGCTCGGCCGCCCGACCGGCAGGCTGTCGATATCTGCCTTGACGGCCGCGAATGCCGCAGTGGGGCGGAAACGCATCCGCCCGTGTGCGGTGTCCAGGTCCATGCCGTTGCGAATGGCGTGCAGCAGCGCCCGGCAAAAAGCTTCGTCGTAGAAGGCGTCGCCCATCAGGCCTACTTGCGCCTGCTGCCGCACCTTGGCCACCGCGGCCTGCGCCACTCCGGCCATGCGCTCTTCATCGCGCTCTTCCCAGGCCAGTGCCAGCGGCATGAAATAGGTGGCGCCGCCGTGAGGGCCGTCGAGCTCGAGCAGAGGCAGCATCCAGCTTTGCGAGCCGGATTCCCACACCGCATGGTCCGCCAGCCGCGCCCGCTCGATGGTGGTTCCCTTCGATGCATACCAGCGCTGTATTTCGATGTGCCGCGGCAGTACCTCTTGCTCGAACTGCGCGCGCATGCGCTCCGACATGCCGATGCGCCACGGCATCACCCGGTCGCGGAAGAAGCTGGTCCAGCCGTCGAACAGCACCAGCGTGGGCCACTCCTGCAGCGCCACGCCTTCCTGGTGCCAGCTGGGCATCTCGGCGTCGGACGTGAGCCTGAACCAGTAGAACCCGTACGACGAGAGCGTGAGCAGGTACGGCAACTCGCCGATGGGCGGAAACGGCGCACGGCCCAGCATCTCGATGGGCACCCTGCCCTTGAAGGCCGAAAGGTCGAGCTCCACCGGCTGCGCGGCCCGCGAGAGGTTGAACACCGTCAGGATGATGTCGTCGCCGTACTCGCTGAGGTAAGCGAGGATCTTGCGGTTGCCCGGCTTCAGAAAGCGGCGCTTGCCGCGGCCGAAGGCATGGCTGGTCTTGCGCACGGCCAGCATGCGCTTGGTCCAGTTGAGCAGCGAGCTGCTGTCGCGCGCCTGGGCCTCCACGTTCAGCGCCTCGTAGCCGAACATCGGGTCCATGATGGGCTGCAGGTACAGGCGCTGCGGGTCGGCGCGCGAGAAGCCGGCGTTGCGGTCGGGGCTCCACTGCATGGGCGTGCGCACGCCGTTGCGGTCGCCCACGAACACGTTGTCGCCCATGCCGATCTCGTCGCCGTAGTAGATGATGGGCGAGCCCGGCATCGACAGCAGCATGCCGTTCATGAGCTTCACGCGGTCAATGTCGTTTTCCATCAGCGGCGCAAGGCGGCGGCGAATGCCCAGGTTGATGCGCGCGCGCAGGTCGGCGGCGTACATGGTGTACATGTAGTCGCGCTCCTTGCTGGTCACCATCTCGAGCGTCAGCTCGTCGTGGTTGCGCAGGAAGATCGCCCACTGGCAGCCCTCCGGAATGTCCGGCGTCTGCTGCATGATCTCGACGATGGGGTGCCGGTCTTCCTGCGCAATGGCCATGTACATGCGCGGCATCAGCGGAAAGTGGTACGCCATGTGGCATTCGTCGCCGTCGCCGAAATACTCGCGCACGTCTTCCGGCCACATGTTGGCCTCTGCCAGCAGAAAGCGGTTCTTGTACTGCGCGTCGATGGCGGCGCGCAACTTCTTGATTACCGCATGCGTCTCGGGCAGGTTCTCGTTGCTGGTGCCGTCGCGCTCCACCAGGTAGGGAATGGCATCGAGCCGGAAGCCGTCCACCCCCATGTCGAGCCAGAAGCGCATCACCTTGAAGATGGCCTCCAGCACCGCCGGGTTGTCGAAGTTCAGGTCCGGCTGGTGGCTGAAGAAGCGGTGCCAGTAGTAGGCCTTGGCCACCGGGTCCCAAGCCCAGTTCGACGTCTCGGTGTCGGTGAAGATGATGCGCGTGCCCTGGTAGATCTGGTCGGTGTCGCTCCACACATAGAAGTCGCGCTCGGGCGAGCCCGCGGGCGCACGGCGCGCGGCCTGAAACCAGGGGTGGTCGCTCGATGTGTGGTTGATGACCAGCTCGGTGATCACACGCAGCCCGCGCTCGTGCGCGGCGTCGAGCATCTCGCGAAAGTCGTCGAGCGTGCCGTACTGCGGGTTCACGTCTTCGTAGGCCGAGATGTCGTAGCCGTCGTCGCGCAGCGGCGAGGGATAGAACGGCATCAGCCAGATGGTGTTGACGCCCAGCTCCTTCACGTAGTCGAGCTTGGCCGTCACGCCCTTGAAGTCGCCGATGCCGTCGTTGTTGGAGTCGAAGAAGGCCTTGACGTTGAGCTGGTAGATCACCGCGTCCCGGTACCACAGCGGGTCGTCGCTGATGTCGATCTCGACCGTTTCAAGCGCAATGTGGGAGACAGGTGCATTCATGGTGGCGCGGCCTCACAGAAAGTAGTCGAAGTCGCGCTCGTCGCCATGGCGCCGCCGGACGACGAAGATGTGCGCGGGCACGCTGTGCGGATCGAGGCGTATGTAGTGCCATCCACCCTGCCAGGTAAACCTCTGCCCACTCAGCAGGTCATGCATCTGGAACGCGCGCGAACTGTCGATGCCGGCGCTTTGCGGATCGAACTGGAGCCAGCCCGACTGCACGTTGTGCGGGTCCAGGTTCACCACGGTCACGATCACGTTGTCGCCGCTCTCGGACACCTTGGCATAGGCCAGCAGCTGGTCGTTGTCGATCTGCAGAAAGCGCAGGCTCCGGTCCCATTGCAGCGCCGGGTTCTCGCGGCGGATGCGGTTCACCCGGGCGATGAAGGGCGCCAGGCTGCCGGGGTCGTCGTGGTTCCAGTGCCGCAGCTGGTATTTCTCGGAGTCGAGGTATTCCTCGCCGCCGGGCGAGCGCGGCAGGTGCTCGCGCAGTTCGAAAGCCGGCCCGTAGATGCCGTAGTTGGCCGACAGCGTGGCGGCCAGCACCAGCCGCGCCATGTACACCGAGGGCTCTCCGCCCTGCAATTGCTCGTGCAGGATGTCGGGCGTGTTCGGCCACACGTTGGGCCTGAAGTAGTCGACGCCCGGCGCGGTCGAAAGCTCGGTGAAATATTCGGTGAGCTCCTGCTTGGTGTTGCGCCAAGTGAAGTAGGTGTACGACTGCGAAAAGCCCAGCTTTGCCAGCCGGTGCATCACCTTGGGCCGCGTGAAAGCCTCGGCAAGAAAGATCACCTCGGGGTGCTCGCGCCGTATCTCGCCGATGGCCCATTCCCAGAACGGGAAGGCCTTGGTGTGCGGGTTGTCCACCCGGAAGATGCGCACGCCCTCGCCGATCCAGTGCTCGATCACGCTGCGCAGCTCCACCCACAGGCCGCGCCAGTCTTCGCTCTCGAAGTTGAAGGGATAGATGTCCTGGTACTTCTTGGGCGGGTTCTCCGCGTATTGCACGCTGCCGTCGGGCCGCCACCGGAACCAGTCGGGGTGCGCCTTCACATAGGGGTGGTCGGGCGCGCACTGGAACGCGATGTCCAGTGCAATCTCCAGCCCGTGCGCGGTGGCCTGCGCATACAGGTGGCGAAAATCTTCCGCCGTGCCAAGGGCCGGAAGAATCGACTTGTGCCCACCCTCCGCGGCGCCGATGGCCCAGGGGCTGCCCACGTCGTCGGGGCCGCTGGTCAGCGCATTGTTGGGGCCCTTGCGCTGCACGCGGCCGATCGGATGAATCGGCGGAAAGTAGAGCACGTCGAAGCCCATGGCGGCGATGGCCGGCAGGCGGGCCTCCACGTCCTTGAAGGTGCCGTGCACGCCGGGCGTGGTGCCGGCCGAACGCGGGAACAGCTCGTACCAGGTGCTGAAGCGGGCGCGCTCGCGCTCGGCCTCCAGCGGCAGCTCGACCGCATAGCGCACCTGGTGCCGGCGGTCGGGGTGGCGGCGCGCGAGCATGGCCAGCTCTTCGTCCAGCGCCAGTGCCTTCAGGGTCGACACCTCCGTGGCCGGGTGCGCGGCCACTGCATCGAGCTCGGTGGCCCAGCGCGCAAGCGCCTGCCGGTCCGCGCCCTCGGCCCGCTCGGCGGCCGCGGCCACCTCGAGCGCGCCCACCTGCGATGCGATGCGCACGTCGTCGGCGTCCACACGCCGCGCCATTTCGCTGCGCCACGATTCGAAGGGATCGACCCATGCAACCACGGTGTAGAAGTAGCGCCCCAGCGCGGGCGGCGAAAACGCGGCCTCCCACACGTCGTTGACGAGCGGCTTCATCGGCACTTCGCGGAACTCGGTCTTGTCGTGCGGCCGCCAGCACAGCACCACGCGCAGCACGTCGTGGCCGTCGGTAAAGCAGTGCGCTTTCACGTGCACCATTTCGCCCACGATGCATTTCACCGGGAAGCGGCCGTTGTCGACCGCCGGCAAGACGGCATCGACCACGGCGCGGCGGTTGCCGTCGCTCATCTCGGGCATTCTCGAAGCTGCGGGCGTCTGCGGGGTTGCGAACAATTTTTTCATGATGGCCGGTGCTCGAGGATCAGCGTGGAAAGCGGCGGCAAGGTCATGCACACCGACTGCATGCGGCCGTGCGAGCGCACCGGTGCGGACTCCACGCCGCCCAGGTTGCCCCAGCCCGAACCGCCGAACTCCACCGCGTCGGTGTTGATGAGTTCGCGCCAGTAGCCGCCTTGCGGCACGCCCAGCACGTAGTTGGTGCGCGGCACCGGGGTCAGGTTGCTGACCACCAGCAGCGGCGGATGGCCATCGCGCGCCTTGCGCACGAACGCGAGCACGCTGCGCTCGGCGTCGTCCGCCACCACCCATTCGAAGCCCGATGGCGTGAAGTCCTGCTGGTAGAGCGCGGGCGCACCGCGGTACACCCGATTGAGCTGCGACACCAGCCGCTGCAGGCCCGAGTGCCCTTCGAGGTCGCACACCCACCATTCGAGCTCGCCGTCATGCGTCCATTCGCGCCGCTGGCCGAACTCGCCGCCCATGAACAGCAGCTTCTTGCCCGGGTGCGCCCACATGAAGCCGAACAGCGCGCGCAGGTTGGCAAACTGCTGCCACGGGTCGCCGGGCATCTTGCCGAGCAGCGAGCCCTTGCCGTGCACCACCTCGTCGTGCGAGAGCGGGAGCACAAAGTTCTCGTGGAAGGCATACACCAGCGAGAACGTCATCTTGTGATGGTGGTACTTGCGGTGGACGGGCTCTTCCTTCATGTAGGCGAGCACGTCGTGCATCCAGCCCATGTTCCACTTCTCGCCGAAGCCCAGGCCGTCCATGTCGGTGGGGCGCGAAACGCGCGGCCATGCGGTCGACTCTTCGGCCACGGTAATGGTGTCGGGGTGCTCGCGGTACACGGCGCGGTTCAGCGTCTGCAAGAAGTCGATCGCCTCGAGGTTCTCGCGGCCGCCGTGACGGTTGGGAATCCATTCGCCGTGCTTGCGCGCGTAGTCGAGGTACAGCATCGACGCGACCGCATCCACCCGCAGCCCGTCCAGGTGGTACCGGTCGAGCCAGAAGAGCCCCGACGACACCAGGAAGCTGCGCACCTCCGCGCGGCCGTAGTTGAAGATGCTCGAATTCCACTCCGGATGAAAGCCCTGGCGCGGATCGGCATGCTCATACAGGTGCGTGCCGTCGAAGAACGCAAGGCCGTGCTCATCGGTGGGAAAGTGCGAAGGCACCCAGTCCAGCAGCACGCCGATGCCGTTCTGGTGCAGGTGGTCGACCAGGTACATGAAATCCTGCGGAGACCCGAAGCGCGCGGTGGGTGCAAAGTAGCCGGTGGTCTGGTAGCCCCAGGAGCCGTAGAACGGGTGCTCCGTCACGGGCATGAGCTCCACGTGCGTGAAGCCCATGTGCTTCACATACTCTGCAAGCTCATGCGCGATTTCGCGGTAGCCCATGAAGTGCCCGTCGCGCCGTCGCCAGGAGCCCAGGTGCACCTCGTAGACAGACATGGGCGCATCCAGCGCGTTGTGCGCGGCGCGCGTGGCCATCCATTCGCCGTCGTTCCATTCATACGAAAGCTCGCATATGCGCGAGGCCGTGGCGGGCGGATGCTCGGCGCAGAAGGCAAAGGGGTCGGCCTTGTCGACCGTGTAGCCGCCAAAGCGCGAGCGGATGCGGTACTTGTAGGTCTGGCCTAGCGCCGCGTTGGGCGCATGGCCCAGCCAGATGCCCGTGCCGTCCGGCGAGGGTGACAGCGGATCGGCGTCGCCGGACCAGTGGTTCCAGTCGCCGACCACGGCAACGGATTCCGCATTGGGCGCCCACACCGCAAAGCGGGCACCGCCCTCTTTGGAGAGGTGGCAACCCATCAGGTCGTACAAGCGGGAATGCGTTCCTTCGCGGAACAGGTAGGCGTCTTGCGCCTCGGGCTCGGGTAGCTGCTGAGTCACTGGCACCGGTGTTCCTTGCTTGCTTGAAGGCCAGCGACCGGGTGTTCAAAGGAACACGCTCTCGTCAACCCAACGGCCTGAGCTCACAATTTGCAAAGAATTCGGGCCCGGCGGGTAAGGCTGAAGCCTCCTTGCCGTGTCGGAGAGTTCCCCATAACGCGATGAGGGACGAAAAATGGCCGCGCGCCGGGCGCGGCTATTTCAGGCCGCGAGCGAGGCTGCCGGCCATGCGCCCTGCACTCCCGCGGAGCGCGGAAGAATGCGCCGGGAAAAGTCGTCCACGGTCAGGTTGATGGCCTGGTTGGGGTTGGCCCGGTACCGCTTGAGCGCGGCGGCGCCGATGTCGTCGAAGTGGGTCCTGCAGGTGTCGAGCAACTGGTCGCCGAGGTTCCTGGTGCCGAACACGTCGTGCAGGGTTTCTTCTGAAATTTGCGCAATGATCCGCGCGCCGTCGGGACCGTCCGGATAAATTGCGAAGCGGACGCTCGCCGTGTCAAAGCAGTAGATGCCTTCGAAGTCCATGTCTGTCTCCTGTTCTCGCTTGTCTCTTGTGTAGTGGCGAAACGGATTCAGCGCGGAAGCACGCATGCGCTGTCATGGACTTCCGCGCATGTTCAGGAAGGATGCGGCCTACAAGCTTTGCGAAGGCCGTGAATCGCGACTTTGATGCAGCAAACCTTGCTGCAATCCGCGCCCGTGGCGCCCGGCGGCGAGCCAGTTCTTCAGGCCCATGTGGCGCGGTTTGCTGCGCCCCGGCGCTTCGCCCGGATAACGCACCCGCGACAGTTCCTCGCGCCCTTTTTCGGTAATGGCAAGCACCTGCGCCGCGGGCTCCGCACCCGACAGTTTCAGCGGGTCGGCGGGAGCCGGAACAAAGGCGATCACGAGTCCGGCCTGGCGAAGAATCCTGACCTCGTCGATCTCCTTGGGCGTCCGGAAAGACATGGGAAGGCGGGATGCGGCAATCTGCTTGAGCAGGTCTATCGACATGACAAATCTCCTCTAGGTTTGGAATGACGACTGACGATTTCGACGACGTTCGAGTTAGGTCCGCCTTGCCGCGCTTCAAGGGGTCCGTCGGAAGGTCTTTTTTATCGCACGGGGCAGGTTCATAGCATCGGTTCCTGCCGCTGCGGCAGCTGAAAAAGGGCTCTTGAAAAAAGCATGGCCGCGCCTATTTCGCTGATCGGAAGCGCTGGAGAGGCCTCCGGCGCCCTGTTCAACTTTCGAATGGAGGTTTTCGCCATGTACCGATCCTTGTTTCCGCGCGACATGTTCGCCGAGATGGATCGCCTGCAGCGCGAGATGCAGCAGGCCTTCGATCTGTCGCCCACCATCCGCGGCTTCGGCCGCAACGGCTTTCCGGCCCTGAACGTCGGCGGCACGCCGCAGACCGTGGAGATCTACGCGTTTGCGCCGGGTGTCGACCCGTCCAGCCTGGAAGTCAACCTGGAGCGCGGCCTGCTCAGCATCGCCGGTACGCGCAGCAACACGCTGCCCCAGGGCGATGCCAAGGCGGCCGTTCACATCAACGAGCGCTTCGAGGGCAGCTTCCGCAGGGTGCTGACCTTGCCCGACGACGCCGACCCCGACGCCGTGCAGGCCAAGTACCGCGACGGCGTGCTGCACATCACGGTGCAGCGCCGTGCCTCGTCGCAGCCCCGGCGCATCACCGTTCAGTGACAAGCAGAGAAAGGAGAGACGATCATGAACAGCAACACATCGCCTCGCGTCGCCGAATCGAAGGAGCTCGCCCGCAAGGAGGGCGCGCGCTACAGCGACGCCGCCCTGACGCCGCCGGTCGACGTGATCGAGGACAGCGGCGGCATCACGCTCTTTGCCGACCTGCCCGGCGTTTCGCGCGAGAAGCTCGGCCTGCACGTGGCCTCCGACACGCTGACCATCGAGGCGGAGTCCGACCTGGCCGTTCCGGAGGGGCTGGAATCCAGCCACACGGAGGTGGGCCTCGGCCGCTTCCGCCGCGTGTTCACGCTGAGCAAGGAGCTGGACACGGCCGCGATCTCGGCTGAACTGAAGCAGGGTGTGCTGAAGCTGCGCATTCCGAAGACCGAGCACGCGCAGCCGCGGCGCATCGAGATCCAGGCCGCATGAGAGCAGCCCGCCATGAGCACATGCTCCGGAGGTGAGGAATGAGCGGTACCGAGTGCCTGGCGCGTTTGCGCGCCGACGCCGAAGCCCTGAGCCCGCGCGCGGCCCACATCGCGCTGGCGCTCCTGCCCGCCGTCGATCACCTGCCGGATGCATGGAAGGCGGGCCTGCGCAAGACGCTGACCCACCGCGCCAGCGCAACGCAGCCGCTCCCTCCGACCGAATTCGATGCGATCCGCGTGACGGCCTCCAGCCTTCCGCACGCGTACCCGGAATGGGTGGTGACAGACCCCGAGCACCCGAAGGCCCGTGCGTTGATCGTCGAGGCCTGGGAGGCGGCGCAGCGCTATCGCTCCGGGCCGGGGCAGAGCACGCCTACGCGGATGTGAGCATCCCCCTACAGCGCCGGCGCTCGAGCAAACCTAAGGTGGCCACAAGGACACCGAAATGGGATTCGAGTATTTCAGGAACCGGCAGCACGCAGGCCGCGTGCTCGCCCAGGAGCTGGCCGTCTATGCCGTAAGGCCTGACGTGATCGTGCTGGCCCTGCCGCGCGGCGGCACGCCGGTGGCGTACGAAGTGGCCCAGGCGCTGCAGGCTCCGCTGGACGTTCTGGTGGTGCGCAAGCTGGGCGTACCCGGCCACGAGGAATACGCCATGGGCGCCATTGCAAGCGGCGGCGAGCAGGTGCTCGACGCAGAGCTTGTGCGCGAACTCGGCATCGGCGCCGAGGCGGTCGATGAAGTGGTGAGCAACGAACAGCATGAGCTCGAGCGGCGCGAGCGTACCTACCGCGGCAACCGCCCCGCGCCCGACCTGGCCGGCCGCATCGTCATATTGGTCGACGACGGGCTTGCCACCGGTGCCACCATGCGCGTGGCCGTGCGCGCTGTACGCAGGCAGGAACCGGCCCGCGTGGTCGTTGCGGCGCCCGTCGCATCGCCCGAAGCCTGCGCGCTCTTGCACGGCGAGGCGGACGACGTCGTTTGCGCCGAGATTCCGGATTCCTTTCTCGGCGTCGGCCGCTGGTACCTCGATTTTTCGCAGACCAGCGACGAGGAGGTGTGCCGCCTGCTCGACGAAGCGAACCGCCCCCGCCGCGCGCACCAGCCCGAGGACCCTGCACGATGAAGCCATCCGATATTTCGAAAGAAGCGGAGGCGCTGCGCTCGGCGGCGCACCCGATGGAAGGAAACCCCTGCGACCACGACGCCCTGCTGGACCTGATCGGCGATGCGCACTACGTGCTGCTTGGCGAGGCCTCGCACGGCACGCAGGAGTTCTATGCCGAGCGCGCCAGCATCACGCGGCGCCTGCT
The DNA here is from genome assembly GCF_037204045.1 of Variovorax sp. CCNWLW225. NCBI lineage: Bacteria > Pseudomonadati > Pseudomonadota > Betaproteobacteria > Burkholderiales > Comamonadaceae > Variovorax > Variovorax sp. CCNWLW225. The sequence continues at coordinate 102,469 of NZ_JBBCBV010000001.1, forward strand.
GGCCGAAAAGGGCTTCAACGCCGTGGCCATCGAAGGCGACTGGCCCGACGCCTACCGCGTGAACCGCTACGTCAGGGCGGCCAGCGATGACGCCAGCGCAGCCGAGGCACTCTCCGGTTTCCGGCGATTTCCCACCTGGATGTGGCGCAACGAAGAGGTGGCGCGCTTCGTCGAATGGCAGCGCGCCTTCAACGACTCCGCGCCGCCGCAAGGAAAAACGGGCTTCTACGGGCTCGACCTGTACAGCCTCTCGGGCTCCATGGAAGCCGTGCTCGCGTACTTCGAGCGGACCGATCCCGAGGCGGCCCGCCTCGCGCGCGAACGCTACGGCTGCTTCGACCGCTTCGGCGACCGCGGCCAGATGTACGGGCTGATGGCCGGCGTCGGCAACACGGCTTCTTGCCAGCAGGCGGTGGTCGACATGCTGCTCGAGATGCGGCGGGCCGCCGGCGAGGCCTGGCGCAGCGGCAACACGGCCAACGAGGAAGACGCGTTCAATGCCGAGCAGAACGCGCGCCTCGTGAAAAATGCCGAGGCGTACTACCGCTCGATGTACCTGAGCGACGTTTCATCGTGGAACCTGCGCGACCGGCACATGGTCGAGACGCTGGGCGAAGTGGAGCGACACCTCTGGCGCGGCAGCGAGCGCCCGAAGATCGTGGTGTGGGCCCACAACTCGCACCTGGGCGATGCGCGGGCGACCGAAATGGGCGAGGAACGCGGCGAGCTCAACGTCGGCCAACTGGTGCGTGAACGCCAGGGCTGCGACGCGGTGCTGGTGGGCTTTACCACCCACACCGGCACCGTGATGGCGGCCTCCGACTGGGGCGCCGCCGCCGAGCGCAAACACGTTCTGCCTTCGCGGCCGGACAGCTACGAGGCTTTGATGCACGAGACCGGACTCGAGCGCTTCATGCTGCCCTTGCGCGGCGAAGGCAGCCACTATTTCGCGCTGCGGGAGCAGCGGCTCGAACGCGCCATCGGCGTCATCTACCGGCCCGACACCGAGCGGCAGAGCCACTACTTCTTCGCGCGGCTGCCGGTGCAGTTCGATGCGCTGCTGCACATCGACCGTACCCAGGCGGTGGTTCCGCTGGACAGCCCTGCCCCGCGGGACGACGTGGACGTGCCCGAAACCTATCCATCCGGCAAATAGCCCTCCGAGCCCCCGGGCCGCACGCTCGCTACTGGGCGACGATCACGCCCTCCAGCGGCTGCAGCGTCAGCGCGCCCTTCACCGCCCCCGTCCGGTCGGCATGGGTCGAAGCCAGCACCACGACTTCGTGCGGCAGCAGTTCGGCGCGGACCCGCGTTTCCGTGATGCCGAAGTTCAGCAGCACCACCAGCCGCCTCGTGCCCGAGGTTCTTGCATAGGCCAGCACGTCGGCGCCCGCATCGAGCTGCTCATGGCTGCCTTCGTGCAGCGCGGGCTCTTGGCGGCGCAGCGCAATCAGCCGCTTGTAGAGCTGCAGCATCGAGGCGGGATCGGCCAGTTGCACTTCCACGTTGCGCATGTGCCAGTCGCCGCCGAGCCGCAGCCAGGGCGTGCCGTCGGTAAAGCCCGCCGCGTGCGCGCGGCTCCACTGCATGGGCGTGCGCTGCGGGTCGCGCCCCAGGCCCTTTCCGGGCTCGTTCTTCTCGAAGGGGTCTTGCACTTCCTCGGGCGGAATGGGAACGTCGGTCAGGCCGATCTCGTCGCCGTAGTAGAGCGTGGGCGTGCCGCGCAGCGTGAGCAGCAGCATGGCCGCGAGCCGCGCCCTCTCCTGCCCCACCCGGCTCGCGATGCGCGGCTTGTCGTGGTTGCCCAGCACCCAGTTGGGCGCCGCGCCGTGCGGCAGCGCCGCTTCGTAATTGCGCACGATGCGGTCGATTTCCGACGCATGCCACGGCGCCGTGATGAGCTGGAAGTTGAAGGGCAGCTGCACGCCCTGCAGCAGGCCCTCGGAGGTTGCGCCGTAGTAGGCCATGAGCCGTTCGAGCGGCAGATAAAGCTCGCCGATCAGAACGCGCGCCGAGCTTTCATCGCTGAACTCATCCGCCACCCGGCGCAACTCGGCGACGATGTCCTGCATCTCCGGGCGGTCGGTGGTGTAGAGCGCGAGCAGGCGGTGCGAAGGGTCCTGCCCCGGCTGGAAGGCCGGGTTCGGCGGGTTGTCGCGGAACAGCTCGTCCTTGATGAGGTGGTACAGCACGTCGATTCGAAAACCATCCACCCCGCGCCGCAGCCAGAAGCGCAGCACGTCGTACATGGCTTTGCGCACTTCGGGGTTGCGCCAGTTCAGGTCGGGCTGCTCCTTCAGGAACGAATGGCAGTAGTACTGCCCGCTGGCCTCGTCGAAGGTCCATGCCGGCCCGCCGAAATTGCTGAGCCAGTTGTTGGGCGGCCCGCCGCCCGGGGCCGGGTCGCGCCACAGGTACCAGTCGCGCCGGGGGTTGTTGCGCGAGGCCCGGCTTTGCACAAACCACGGGTGCTGGTCCGACGTATGGTTGGGCACGAAGTCCAGCACCAGCTTGAGGCCGCGTGCCTTGCACTCGGCGGCCAGCGCATCGAAGTCCTGCAGCGTGCCAAAGCGCGAATCGATGTTGCAGTAGTCGGAAATGTCGTACCCGAAGTCGGCCATTGGTGAGGGGTAGATAGGCGATATCCAGACAGCGTCCACGCCAAGCTCGACCAGATAATCAAGCCGCTTCTGTATGCCCCGCAAGTCGCCGATGCCGTCTCCGTCGCTGTCCTGGAACGAACGCGGATAGATCTGATAAACGATTCCGTTCTTCCACCAAGCATCGGCCGACATCGAGTTTCCTTTCGTGTTCTGTGTTGCGAGGCTTCCATTTTTAGGAGGTTCCCCGGGCATGATCAACGACCTTTGGTACAAGAACGCCGTGGTGTATTGCCTCTCGGTGGGAACCTTCATGGATTCCAACGGAGACGGCTGCGGCGACTTCGAGGGCCTGACGCGGCGGCTGGAGTACCTTCACGGCCTTGGCGTGACCACGCTGTGGTTGATGCCGTTCCACCCTTCGCCGGGGCGTGACGACGGCTACGATGTTTCGGACTATTACAACGTAGACCCTCGCTTCGGCACGCTCGGGGACTTCGTCGAGTTCACGCATTCGGCCGAGCAGCTCGGCATGCGCGTGCTGATGGACCTGGTGGTCAACCACACCTCGACCCAGCACCCCTGGTTTCAGGAAGCGCGCAAGAGCCGGAAATCAAAATACCACGACTGGTATGTGTGGTCAGACAAGAAGCCGCCCCGCTCCACCGACGGTGTGGTCTTTCCGGGCGTGCAGAAGTCGACCTGGACTTTCGACAAGGTCGCGAGGCGCTGGTACTTTCATCGCTTCTACGAGTTCCAGGCCGACTTGAACACGGCCAACCCGCATGTGCAGGCCGAGATCCTGAAGATCATGGGCTTCTGGACGCAGCTGGGTGTGTCGGGTTTCCGCATGGACGCGGTGCCCTTTGTCATCGGCGCGAAGGGGCCGAAGGTCGTGTACCCCACGGAGCGGTTCGACATGCTGCGGCAGTTTCGCGAACTGCTTCAATGGCGACGGGGCGACGCCATCATCCTGGCCGAAGCCAACGTGCTGCCCAAGACCAACATGGCGTACTTCGGCGACGAGGGCGAGCGGCTGCACATGATGTTCAACTTCCAGGTCAACCAGAACCTGTTCTATGCCATGGCCGTGGGGGACACGCGGCCGCTGGTCAAGGCGCTGGAGGCCACGCGGGAGCGGCCTCCCACCTCGCAGTGGGTCATGTTCCTGCGCAACCACGACGAGCTCGACCTCGGGCGCCTGCGCCCTGCGCAGCGCAAGCGCGTGTTCGAGGCCTTCGGGCCCGACAAGGACATGCAGCTCTATGACCGCGGCATACGCCGCCGCCTTGCGCCGATGCTCGGCGGCAACCGGCGCCGGCTCGAACTGGCCTACAGCCTGATGCTCACCCTGCCCGGCACGCCGGTGATGCGCTACGGCGACGAGATCGGCATGGGCGACGACCTGAGCCTGCCGGAGCGCAACTGTGCGCGTACGCCCATGCAGTGGTCGACGGAGCGCCAGGGCGGGTTCACCACCTCGTCCAAGCCGGTGCTCCCGGTGGTCACGGGCGGCGCCTACGGCTTCGAGCATGTGAACGTGGCGGCGCAGCGGCGCGACCCCGACTCGCTGCTCAACTGGATGGAGCGCGTGTTCCGCATGCGCAAGGAGGTGCCCGAGATCGGCTGGGGCGACTTCACGGTCATTCCCAACGATGAGCACGCGGTGCTGGTGGTGCGCTACGAATGGCGCGGCAACGCGGTGGTCTTCGTCCACAATTTCGATGCGAACCCGCTGGAGATCAAGCTCGATGCCAAGGCGCTGGGCAAGCACGGCGGGCAACTCATCAACCTGTTGTCGAACGCGCACAGCCGCGCCAACTCGAAAGGAAAGCACTGCATGGTGATCGAGTCGTACGGCTACCGGTGGTTTCGCGTGGGCGCGCTGGACTACCTGCTCAAGCGAGACGAGATGTGAGCCCCGCCCCGGTAACGCAGCGAGGCATGGGGGATTGCGCGAAGTACCCGGGACCCTGCTTCTGACACACTACATGCGCAACGCGGATTCCCTCGCGATGCCTGTCCACGACAATGAACACATCAGGTCTCCGGAAGATTCGCATCAACTTGAATACGCGTCTCGGCATCGGCGTTGCCGCGGTGGTGCTGGCAGCCACGGCCGCCATCGGCACGGTGGCATTGCAGCTGGTCAAGTCCAGCATGAGGGCCTCGATCGAAAGCGAAGAGTTCGCGAGACTGTCGGCCGTTGCAAACACGGTCGACCAGAAGTTCGTCAGCAGGCGCATCCTGCTCGAGACCTTTGCCACCAGCGTGGAATCGAACGACTTCCAGGACCCGGAGGCACTGCAGGCCTTTCTTGAAAAGCACCAGCCGCTGCACAAGGCTTTCAGCAATGTGGCGTTCTTCACCGCCGAGGGCGACCTGATTGCCAGCCTCAATGGTGCGCAGCAGTCCGGCAGGGTGAACATCAAGGATCGCCCCTATTTCCAGAAAACGCTTGCGTCCAAGGCCAGCGTCATTTCAGAGCCCTACCTCAACCGGCTGAGCGGCCTGGCGCAGATCGCCATTACCGAGCCGGTGCTGGACCCGGCCAACAACGTGAAGTACGTGATCTCGGGCGCCCTGAACCTGAAGGACCGCAACCTGCTGGGCGAGCTGGCCGACGTGAAGTTCGGCGAAACCGGCTACCTGTTCATCACCAGCACCGAGGGTGTGGTGATCGACCACCCGCGCACCGAACTCATCATCAACCAGACCGGCCTGAAGGGTGCCGGCAACCCCGAGATCGACCGCCCGATGGAGGGCTACGAAGGCGCCGCGGAAGGCGTCAACCATGCGGGCGTGCACGGCCTTTATTCCTTCAAGCGCATACAGCAGACGAACTGGGTCATCGGCGCGATGTACCCGACCGCGGAAGCGTTTGCGCGCATCGACGCCATCGAGCGCGCAGCCTGGGTGGGCGCGCTGGTGCTCGCGATCATTGCCGGGGCCGTGGCGCTCACGGTCGTGAGCTGGCAGCTCAGGCCGCTGCGCTACCTGCACCGGCACATGCTGGACGTGGACAACGCGGCGCTCGAAAGAACCGTGCCCCGCAGCTATCCGAACGATGAGATAGGCGACATTGCGCGAACCTTCGACGAACTGATGCGCCAGCGCAAGACGGGTGAGAAGTTCCTGCGCGACATCACCGACAACCTGCCCGCGCTGGTGTCGCACGTGGATGCGCAGGGCCGCTATACCTTCGTGAACGCCCCGCTCTGCAGAAAGCTCGATCGCGGCGCGGCGCAGCTGATCGGTCGCACGGCGCAGCCGATTGGCGAGAACGAAGCGGTGGACGCCGCCGTTCAGCGCGTGCTTGCCGGCGAGGCGGTCAGCTTCGAAAGCCGGGGCGACGCACGCCTTCGCGAGGAAGACCGCTTCTTCCAGACTGAGCTGATTCCCGACCGCGACCAGGCCGGGCAGGTGCGCGGCTACTACGCCATGACCTTCGACGTGACCGAGCGCAAGCGCATCGAGGTGAGCCTTGCGCACAGCGAAGCGCAGGTGCGCATCATTGCCGACAACATCCCCGCCCTGGTCTCGCATGTCGATTCCTCCCTGAGATACACCTTCGTGAATGCGAAGGTCAAGGCGCTGCACAAGGACAGGGCCATGATCGGTCGCTCGATGCCCGAGGTGCGCGGCGCCGAGGACTTCGCCGTCGTCGAAGACTCCTACCAGCGCGCGCTTGCCGGCGAGACTGTGGTCATCGAAAAATCCGGCGATCCCTCGTTGGGCATCGGCCACCGCACTTTCAAGGCGCACTACATTCCCGACCGGGACGCGGACGGCGTGGTGCAAGGCGTGTTCGCCATGACCTTCGACATCACCGACGAGGTGAACATCCGCAAGGCGCTGACCGAACAGCAGAAGCGGCTGCGCGACGTGACCGACAACATTCCCGCGCTGGTGGGCTACTTCGACAACGACGAGAACTGCCTTTTTGCGAACGTGCGGGCGCGGCGGATGGCGGGCCTGGACGACGGCCCGCTCACCGGCGTAAACCTGCGCATGGCCGTGGGCGACACGGTGTACCGGCAGCAGCAGCCCTACCTTCCCATGGTGCGCGAGGGCAAGGCGGTGAGGTTTCCGGTGCGTACGCCGCTGCATGGCAAGACCGGCTACTTCCAGGTCAACCTCATTCCCGACAAGGACCTGGAAGGCAAGGTGCTGGGCTTCTATCTCATGACCTTCAACATCACCGCGCTGAAGAAGGCCGAGGTCCGGCAGGCCGAAAGCGAGATGCGCCTGCGCACCATCACGGACAACCTGCCGGCGCTCATCACCTACATCGACCGCGACGAAAAGATCACCTTCGCCAACGCCACTTACCGCGAATGGCTGGGCGTGGAGCCATCCGCCATCCTGGGCCACCACATCAGCGACGTCGCGGGCCCCGACCTGTATCTCTCGCGCAAGCCCATGATCCAGCGCGCGCTGGCGGGCGAGCGGGTCGAGTTCGAGGCCCAGACCCTCACGCAGGGAGGCGAGCGCGTCACACGCGTGAGCTATGTGCCCGACACCGGGGCCGACGGCGTCACACGCGGCATCTTTTCGCTGAGCCTGGACATCAGTGCGCTGAAAGCGGTGGAGCGCAAGCTGATCGACCTGGCGCGGGTGGACACGCTCACCGGCCTGGCCAACCGGCTTGCGTTCAACGAGTTCCTGCCCGGTGCCATCGCCCGCGCGCAGCGCACGCAAAGCGCGCTGGCGGTGCTGTTTCTCGACATCGACCGCTTCAAGACCATCAACGACACGCTCGGCCATGCAACAGGCGACGGCGTGCTGGTGGAATACGCCCGCCGCCTGCTGGCGAGCGTGCGAGCCACCGACACCGTGGCCCGCCTTGCGGGCGACGAATTCGTGGTGGTGCTCGAAAACCTGCAGGCGAAAGAAGCGGCCGCCGCCATTGCGCGGAAGATCGTCGATCAGATCGGCGGCGCGCCGTTCGAGCTCGACGGGCAGCGCCTTCGCGTCACCACCAGCATCGGCGTGGCATTTCACCCGGCGGACGAAGCGCCCGCCACGTCGTCGGAGTTGCTCGCGCGCGCCGACGCCGCGCTGTACCGCGCGAAGTCCGCGGGACGCAATACCTACGGTTTTTCCGATTGACGCGCTTCAATTGAGAAATTGAGAACTTTGGTAGTGACGCGGCATTGCAGCGAGCCTTCGCACGAGGTCTGCTCCTGCTGACAAGCCTGCCCGGGCACCCCAGAATCACCGCAACAGGAGATTCAATTCAATGTCGCCCACCGAAGTCGTCACGCCCGAGCAGTTGCTGCACGCCCTGGAAGTTCAAAGCCGCATGCCGATCCTGCGGATCGGCCAGGCGCTGATGGCCCTGGGCGCGGTAACCGAGGAGCAGTTGCGCGAAGGCCTGGCCCAGCAGCAGCTCGACCGCAGCGTGCCGCTGGGCGAAACCTTGGTCCGCATGGGCGTGGTCACCCGGGAGCAGCTGAAGGCCGCGCTGGTACGAAAGATGGGTTACCCGCTGGTCAACCTGCACTTGTTCCCGGTCGCCATCGACGCCTTGCGCACCATCAGCCACGGCGTTGCGCGTCGCCTGCAGGTCATGCCGCTGATGATCCACCAGGGCCGCCTCATCCTTGCAATGGACGATCCGGCCAGCCGCCATGCCGCCATCGACGAAGTGGAGTTCATCTCGCAGATGAAGGTGGTGCCGGTGATCGGCGAATGCCTTGTGCTGGACACGGTGCTCTACAAGGCCTACGGAAAGATCGGCAGCGACACCGTGCTGGACCCGACCATCGTGCACGATCCGTCGCGCCCGCTCGACTTCGAGCCGGCCGCCACCAGCGAGCTCCTGGTCACGCTCGAGAAGGAACGCCCCACTCCCGCGCTCGAAGAAGAAAAAAGCATCGAGCAGTCGGACAACTCGCTGGTGCGAATGATCAACAGCATGATCGTCGACGCGCACCGCGAGGGCGTGTCCGACATCCACATCGAAAGCTATCCGGGCAAGGAAAAGACGCGCATCCGCTTTCGGCGCGACGGGCGGCTGCGCACCCACCTGGAGCTGCCGGCCAGCTACCGCAACGCGGTGGTCGCGCGCGTGAAGATCATGTGCGACCTGGACATCAGCGAAAAGCGCAAGCCGCAGGACGGCAAGATCAACTTTGCCAAGTACTCGCCGCAGCACCGCATCGAGCTGCGCGTGGCAACCATTCCGACCAGCAACGGCCTGGAAGACGTGGTCATGCGCATCCTGGCTTCGGCAAAACCCATTGAGCTGGACCAACTCGGCCTGTCGCAGCGCAACCTGTCGGAGTTCACCAAGGCGGTGGAGCGCCCCTACGGCATGGTGCTGTGCGTGGGCCCCACCGGTTCGGGCAAGACCACGACGCTGCACTCGGCGCTCATGCACATCAACACGCCGGAACGAAAGATCTGGACGGCCGAGGACCCCATCGAAATCACCCAGCCGGGCCTGCGCCAGGTGCAGGTCAACCCGCGCATCGAGTGGACGTTTGCCAAGGCGCTGCGCGCCTTCGTGCGCGCGGACCCGGACGTGATCATGGTCGGCGAAATCCGCGACGAGGAAACCGCCAAGACCGCCATCGAGGCCTCGCTGACGGGCCACCTGGTGCTCTCGACGCTGCACACCAACAGCGCGCCCGAAACCGTGACCCGGCTGCTGGACATGGGCATGGACCCGTTCAACTTCGCGGATTCGCTGCTGGCGGTGCTGGCGCAGCGCCTGGTGCGCCGCCTTTGCAGCCACTGCGTGACCAGCCGGCCGATGCGCCCCGAAGAGGTCGAGGAACTGCTGTCCGACTACATGCATTCGTTCGGCGCGCACGACACCCCGGCCGAGCGCGAGTCAGTGCGGCACGGCTGGCACCGCCACTACGGGCAGGACGGCCAGCTGCTCGCCTATGCAAGCACCGGATGCAAGCACTGCGACAACACCGGCTTCAGTGGCCGCGTGGGCATTCACGAGCTGATGGTGATCTCGAAAACGCTGCGGCGGCTGGTGCAGGGCGGCGCCCGTGCCGAAGAGCTGCAGGAAGCGGCGCTGCGCGAAGGCATGCGCACCCTGCGGCAGGACGGCATCGAAAAGGTCCTGGCCGGAAAGACCACCATCGAGGAGGTCCGCGCGACCAGCAACGTCTGAGTCAGCACCGCGTGCGGCAGCGGCCCGTCACGGAATGGCTGGTCGCTTCAGGCGGCATCCCATGCCACCGCCGGCAGCATGGCCACGGCGGGCCGGGCAAACAGGAAGCCCTGGAAGAGGCCCACGCCCAGCGCCTGCAGTGCGTGCACTTCGTCGGAGCTTTCGACGCCCTCGGCCACCACCCGGATGCCGAGTTCGCTGCAGGTGCCGACAAAGCCTTTGACGATGCTGAGCCGGACGGGATCGGTGTGGATGTTGCGCACCAGGCCCATGTCGACCTTCACCACATCGGGCTGGAAGCCGGCCAGGAGTTCGAAGCCGGCATAGGCGGCGCCGAAGTCGTCGATGGCGGAAGTGAAGCCGAAGGCCTTGTGGGCATGAAAGGCGGCGGCAAGCCCCGGCAGATCGGCCACGTGTTCGCACTCGGCAATCTCGAACATCAGGCGGTGCACCGGAAAGTTGCACCGCCGGGCCGTGTCCATGGCGCTGTGGAAGCACTCGGTGCGCTCGGTGAGATCGTTGGGCCACACGTTGAGGCTGAGCCTCGATTCCATGCCCAGCGCCGAAGCCGTCTCGATGGCCTTGATGCGGCAGGCCTCGTGAAACGCGAACCGGTGCCGCGGACTCACGCGTGAAAGCACCTGGACCGCGCCCTCCCCCGACATGCCGCGCACCAGCGCCTCGTGCGCGAAGATCTCGCGCCGCTCGAAATCCACGATCGGCTGGAAAGCCATCACAAACCCGGCATCGGAGCCGGGAAAGCTGGCATTGGCCGCTGTTGGGGTAGTCACTGGTGTGGATTTCTCGCGGGGAGAGTGATGTTAATTACTTTTACCTACAACGCGGACGATAGCGTATAAATGTAACCCGCCCATCAGCCAATACCCTTTTGAGCCAACTGGCGAGCGCGTTCGGCGATGGCGAGCCTCTTGGCTTCATCGTAGCCATGGGCCTTGATCGAGAATGCCTTGCTCACGCTGCCCTTGCCTGCGGTGTAGGTAATGGCCAGCCAATAACCGGGGTGGTCGTGGCGGGGCTGCTTGTAGTGCACGCCGCTCACGCCGCTGGAATTCGACTTGCGAAGGATCTCGGAGCGGGAGCGCTTGCGCGGCGCGGGAGTCGCGGTCGGCGCACTTGCGGATTTGCGGATCGACTCTTCGGCGGGATGCAGGGCCGCCAGTCCCGTCATGTGCTGCAACTGCTTCGCCCGCTCCTCGATGGCCATGGTGCGCGCCGCATCGCCCCAGTTTTGAATCGGAAAGTTGGCGCGCAGTATTTCGTCGGCCGCGATGTAGGTCTTGGCAAGCCACGAGAGCCCTCTTCCGTCGGGCGACGCGAGGCAGAAAACGCCCGTCACGCCGGTGGTGTTGTTCGCCCGTTGCTTTTCCGCCCGCTCGCGCCGCGTGGCCGGGGGCACGCTCCGCACGACGGCATCGCGCCATTCCTGCGCCTGCCGCAGCGCATGCTCGGCGCCGCCGTAGCTGCCGTTGCCGAACTGCTGGAAATACCGGACCCCGCGCCGGACGATGGAAACCTCGAACCCCCACGGGCGGGCATAGATCCCGTACATGGGCGCTGGATTGGGAACACCTTTTGGCATCGGAAAGAATTCTAGAAGGGCAATTCGAGTTCGATCCACACCGGCGCATGATCGCTCGCGCCCGGACGGCCGCGCACCTCGCGGTCCACATTGGCGTCGACCAGCAAAGGCGCGAGCTCCTCGTTCAGCAGCAGGTGGTCGATGCGCAGCCCCGCATTGCGCGGCCAGCGGTTGCGCCAGTAGTCCCAGTAGGTGTAGATCGCCTCGCCCGGATGGCGGGTCCGGATCGCGTCGGTCCACCCCTGGGCCAGCAGGCGCGCAAAGGCGGCGCGGCTTTCGGGCTGCAGCAGCGCGTCATTGCGCCACGAGGCCGGGTTGTAGATGTCGGCGTCGGTCGGCACCACGTTGAAGTCGCCGGCCAGCACAACCGGCAGGCCGCAGCCGTAGAGGCGCTGCGCATGGGCATTGAGCCGCTCGAACCATTCGAGCTTGTAGTCGAACTTGGGGCCAGGCTGCGGATTGCCGTTGGGCAGGTACAGGCAACCGATCACCACGCCGTTCACCACGGCTTCGAGGTAGCGGCTCTGGCTGTCTTCGGAGTTTCCGTCGAGCCCGCGGCCGGTTTCTATCGGCTCCCTTCCGCGCGCGAGGATGGCCACGCCGTTCCATGAACGCTGGCCATGGAACAGCACGCCGTAGCCCGCCTCGCGGATCGCCGCCGCGGGAAAGTTGGCGTCGGGAGACTTCAGTTCCTGCAGGCAGGCGACGTCGGGGCGGGACTCCTCGAGCCATTCGAGCAGGCGTGGAAGCCGACTGTTGATGCCGTTGACGTTGAAGGTCGCAATCTTCACGGGCGCTGCATGAAACAAGAGGAAGTCGGCGAATCATGGCCCGAAAGCCGCCTTCATCTTGTCGGAGAACACGCCCTGCGATGGAGACGTGCGCTGCCTGCCCTTGCCCGTCAGTGCGCCTTGGCACCTTTTTCGTACCACCCCTGCGACCGGTTGACCACGGCAACCACCAGCAGCATCACCGGCACTTCGATCAGCACACCCACCACTGTTGCCAACGCAGCGCCCGATTGAAAGCCGAACAGGCTGATGGCAGTGGCCACTGCAAGCTCGAAGAAGTTGCTGGCGCCGATGAGCGCCGACGGACCGGCCACGCAGTGCGCCACGCCCAGCTTGCGGTTGAGCAGGTAGGCCAGCCCCGAGTTCAGGAACACCTGGATGAGGATGGGCACCGCGAGCAGCGCAATCACCAGCGGCTGGCCGATGATGGCTTCGCCCTGGAACGCGAACAGCAGCACCAGCGTGAGCAGCAGCGCCGAGATCGACCACGGCCCGAGCCGTGCCGCAACGGCCTGGAAGTGCGCCGTGCCCTTCTTGAGCAGTCGCTTGCGCAGCACTTGCGCAATGATCACCGGCACCACGATGTACAGGCCGACCGAAGTCAGCAGCGTGTCCCACGGCACGGTGATCGACGAGAGCCCGAGCAGCAGCGCAACCACCGGCGCGAAGGCCACTACCATGATCGCGTCGTTGAGCGCCACCTGCGAGAGCGTGAAGTACGGATCGCCCTTGCACAGCTGGCTCCACACGAACACCATCGCCGTGCACGGCGCGGCCGCCAGCAGGATGAGGCCCGCGATGTAGCTGTCGAGCTGCGTTGGCGGCAGCAGCGGCGCGAACACATGGCGAATGAAGATCCAGCCCAGCAGCGCCATCGAGAACGGCTTGACCGCCCAGTTGATGAAGAGCGTGACGCCGATGCCGCGCCAATGCGCCTTGACCTGCCCGAGTGCCGCGAAGTCGATCTTCAGCAGCATCGGGATGATCATCACCCAGATCAGCACGCCCACCGGCACGTTGACCTTGGCCACCTCCAGCGAGGCGATGCCCCGGAACGCGCCGGGCAGCCATTGGCCCAGCGCAATGCCTACAACGATGCACAGCGCGACCCAGATCGTGAGGTAGCGCTCGAAGAAGCCGATGGCGGGGCGCGGTGCGGACGATGCAAGGGCCGTAGCGGTATGGGTGCTCATCTCAGCACGCACATGCCTGGGCCGCCGCGGGCAGGCAAGCCTCGCCCTGGCAGCAGTTCTCGGTGAGGTAGCCGATGAGCGCGTTCATCCGCTCGAAGGCGGCGCGGTAAATCAGGTTGCGGCCGCTTCGCTCTTGCGTCACAAGACCGGAATGGGTCAGTTCCTTGAGGTGGAACGAGAGGCTGGTGGCCTGCACGTCCAGCGCATCGACCAGCGCACCGGGCGTAAGCCCCGCTGGGCCCGCCACCACCAGCGCGCGAAAAACCTGAAGGCGCACGGGCTGGGCCAGCGCGGCCAGCGACTTGACGATGTCTTGTTCTTCCATAATTCAATAATAGTTGCATAATCGCAAGAATGCAATCGCCCAACCCATCCATCACCATCTTTCACAACCCCGCGTGCGGCACCTCGCGCAACACGCTGGCGCTGATCCGCAACAGCGGCGAAGAGCCCCGGGTGGTCGAATACCTGAAGACGCCGCCCGGCAAGGAGACGCTGCTCGAGCTGCTCGCCGCCATGAAGATGCAGCCCCGCGCGCTGCTGCGCGAAAAGGGAACACCCTATGCCGAACTCGGGCTGGCCGATCCAAAGTGGACGGACGAACAACTGGTCGACTTCATGCTCGCGCACCCCATCCTGATCAACCGGCCCATCGTGGTCACGCCCCTGGGCACCCGGCTCTGCCGCCCATCCGAAGAAGTGCTCGACATTCTTCCCTCGCCGCAAAAAGGCCCGTTCACCAAGGAAGACGGCGAAGTCGTCATCGATGCGGAGGGCCGCCGTGTCAAACCCGCTGCCTGAGCTTCCGAACATCGATGCCGCCCTGTTCGACCGGCCTTCGCTCGAGCGCCTGTCCGGCAACGCACCGGCGCGCCATGCACCGCGCTTTCTGCTGCTGTACGGATCGCTGCGCGACCGCTCCTACAGCCGCTTGCTGACCGAAGAGGCCGCACGGCTGCTGCAGGCCATGGGCGGCGAGACACGCATCTTCAACCCCGCCGGGCTGCCCCTGCCGGACAGTGCTCCCGACGACCATCCCAAGGTGCAGGAGCTGCGCGACCTGGCGCAATGGGCCGAAGGCATGGTGTGGTGCTCGCCCGAGCGCCACGGCTCGATGACCGGCATCATGAAGGCGCAGATCGACTGGATTCCGCTGAGCATGGGCGCCGTCCGGCCCACGCAGGGCAAGACGCTCGCAGTCATGCAGGTGTCGGGCGGCTCGCAGTCGTTCAATGCGGTGAACCAGCTGCGCGTGCTCGGGCGCTGGATGCGCATGCTCACCATTCCCAACCAGTCTTCCGTTGCCAAGGCTTTTCTCGAGTTCGACGAAGCCGGGCGCATGAAGCCCTCTTCGTACTACGAGCGGGTGGTCGACGTGATGGAAGAGCTCGTGAAGTTCACCCTGCTCACGCGCGACGCGGCCGGCTACCTCGTCGACCGCTACAGCGAGCGCCGGGAGAGCGCCGAAGAGCTTGCCAAGCGGGTGAACCAGCGCGCGATCTAGGCCATTTTCGCGCCGCGTCCTACGCCGGCATGCAGGCTTTCCGACATCAGCATGCAGAGGCGTAGTTAAGGTGGGTCCGTTCAGGAGGCATGCATGAACCCATCCAAGCCGAACCCCACCCGCACCCCGCGCACCGTGCAGCCCGCAACAAGCCAGCGGGCGCCCGCCACGAAGAAATCCGAAGGCCCGGTGGCCACGCCCAAGGTCAACGAAGGCGCATCGCTCGGCAAGTCCGCCAACTCTTCCGCCGGCGGCGCGGCAGGACAGCTGACACCCAAGGACTGAAGAGGAAAGCCGGGCGCCCGTTGGCCGACAATCGGCGCCCATGAATGCCAAGCCATCGGCAACAGCCCCGGCGACCCCGCCGCAGCCAGCGCCCCGCCCCGTCCGCATTGCGGCCACGTTGATTCTCTTGCGCGACGGCGCCAGCGGCATGGAAGTGCTGCTGCTTCGCCGCGCAGACAAGGCCGACGACCAGAACAGCGGCGCCAGCGTGTTCCCCGGCGGCGTGGTCGACACGCACGACCGCAGCCTGCACCTGATGTGCAAGGGGCTCGACGACGCAGGCGCGAGCAGGCGGCTCGGCGTGGCCGAAGGCGGGCTCGACTACTACGCCGCCGCCGTACGCGAATGCTTCGAGGAAGCGGGCGTGCTGTTCGCCTGCGACGCCGAAGACCGCGTGGTCGAGCTCGACAGGCTGCCCGCCTCGCGCCTCGAGGCCATGCGGCATGCCGCCGAGCAAGGCACCGACGCGCTGCTGGCCATGTGCGACGCGCAAGGCTGGCGTCTCGCGGTCGACCGGCTCGCCTACTTCAGCCACTGGCTCACGCCGCCCGGCATGCCGCGCCGTTTCGACACCCGCTTTTTCATCGCGGAGATGCCCGCCGGGCAAAGCGTGAAGCCGGACGGCCGCGAGACCGTCGAGCACATGTGGCTCAAGCCGGCCGACGCGGTGCATCCGGACCGCGGGCTCAAGCTGATGAACGTGACGCGCCGCACGCTCGAGCAGCTCGCCGCATTCGAAAGCACCGCCAGCTGCATGGCGCACGCGCGCGGCCTGGCCGGCATTGTGCTGAACATGCCTCGCCTGGCCGACGGACCGGCGGGGCGCCGCGCGGTGAACATCGACGAGGCGGCCTATCAGGAAATCGGCCGCCTCGACCCGCACGGCAACGGCCAAGCGCGCTATGCGCTCGAGGCCGGCCTGGCCATGCAGTTGTCCGCGCGCGTGCGACGGGTCACGGGCAGCGCCGGCGCGTCGTCATTGGAGCCGGGATCGAACAGCTATTTCGTCGGCGGCGCAGGCGGCCCGTGGGCATTGATCGCCCCGCTGCCGCACGGCGCGGCGCCGAACGAGCTGCTGCGCAAAGCGGCGCCGGGAGAGGTGCAATGGCTGCTCTCGACCGCACCGCGCACAGAGGCGGCCGATAAAGCGCTCGAAAGCCTGCGATCGTCGTGGCCTGGTGCCGTGGTGCTGTGGCCTGCTCCTGGCGAATCGCTCGACCTGGGCGGCGCCACGCTGGTGGCCCTTCCCGGCCCCGGCGGCACCTCAGCTCCCGCGCTTCAGTTTCTGCTGCCCGAGGAACGCACGCTGTTCACCGGCGCAGCCGATCCAACCGCCGCGCATGCCGGCAACGAGGTCGAATGGATTGCGCCTGCCAGCGGCTTCCTGCTGCGGCACGGCGCCTGAGCCGCGCACACCTGAACACGCTCACTGCAGCTTGCCGATGGCCGCCTTGAGCTCGTCGATGGAGGCGGGCTTGGGCAAGTGCGCATTGAAGCCTGCCTCCAGCGCGCGGCGTGCGTCGGCACGCCGGCCGAAGCCGGACATGGCAATGGAGCGCAACTCGCGCGTCTCCGGCCGCCGCCGCACTTCGGCAATGAACTGGTAGCCGTCCATCTCGGGCATGCCGAGGTCGGACACCAGCAGGTCGTAGGCATTCGATTCGAGCAGCTCCAGGCCCTTTTTTGCGCTTGGCGCAATATCGACGATCGCGCCCTCGAGCCTCAGCACCTCGGCAAACGGGGCCAGCGCGTCGGCATAGTCGTCCACCGCAAGCACGCGCCAGCCGCGCAGGCTCACTTCGGCCGGGGCTTGTTCCACCACCGCTTCGACCGCCGCGCCCACGCGCGGCAGCCACACGCTGAACTCGGCCCCCAGGCCCAACCCGGCCGAATGCACTTCGACGCGGCCACCGTGGGCCCGCGTCAGTTCATGCACCAGCGCCAGGCCGATGCCCAGCCCGCCATTGGGAGGCGTCGCGTCGCTGCTGGCCTGGTTGAACATGCCGAACACGTGCGGCAGAAACTCCGGCGCAATGCCGCAGCCGGTGTCGGCCACGATCAGCTTGCCGAAGTTCTCGTCGGCCGCAACGCGCACCGTGATGCGGCCGCCGTCGGGCGTGAACTTCACGGCGTTGCTGAGCAGATTCCACACGATCTGCTCCATGCGTATGCGGTCGCCGTTGCACAGCACGCCGGCTTCGCAGTTCGCGTCCAGCGTCAGCTTCTTGCCGGCCACATCGTTCACCGCGGCCTGCGCCGTGGTCTGCACCAGCTCGCCCAGGTCGACGGGCACGCGATTCAGCCGCAGCTTGCCGGTGCGGATGCGCGAAAGGTCGAGCAGGTCGTTGATGATGCGCGTCTGGCTGGCCACGGCGCGCTTGATGGTTTCGCCCAGCCGCCGCACCGCCGGCACCTCCGCGGTGGCCGGCATGTGCATCAGCAGCTCGGCATTCATCTGGATGAGGTTGAGCGGCTGCTTCAACTCGTGCGACATCACCGCCAAAAACTTGTCCTTCAGCTCGTTGGCCGCCTGCGCGCTGAGGCTGGCCTTCTTCTCCTTGAAGAGCCGGTGCTCCTGGGCGAGCTCATGCTGCTTGGTGCCCGTCATGTCGCGCGCGATCTTGGCAAAGCCACCGCCCGCGGCGGGTTCCATCGGCGTGGTCACGCCACTGCAGAAAAAACGGCTGCCGTCCTTTCGCTGGTGCCATCGCTCGTCTTCGGCCCGGCCCAGTTCCACCGCGCGGCGCATCTCGCGCTCGGGCACGCCGTTGGCCTGGTCTTCGGCGGTGAAGATCACCGCCAGCGGCCGGCCGATCATCTCTTCCTCGCTGTAGCCGAAGATGCGCTGGGCGCCTGCGTTCCAGGTGGTGATCTGGCCCTGCTCGTCGCAGGTGATGATGGCAAAGTCGCGCGTGGTGGCGGCCACCATGCGCAGCCGCTCTTCGCCCGCGCGCACCTTCTCTTCCGCGGCACGCAGTTCGGTAATGTCGAAGAAGTTGAGGATCGCGCCTTCGATCTTGTCTTCTGCCGTGCGGTACGGGAGTATTCGCGCCATGAAGTGGCGCCCGTCCACGCTGGCAACGTGCCGCTCGGTAATGCGCAGGTCCTTGAAGGCCGCGGCCGTGTCTTCCGCAAGCTCCGGGTAGTTGAGCCGGCTCGTGATGTCGAACAGCGAGCGCCCCAGGTCCGACGGAATCAGGTTGAACAGCTTGCTCGCGTGCGGCGTGTAGCGCTTGATGTGCATGCCGCGGCTCACGAACACCGTTGCAATCTCCGACGACGTAATGAGGTTCTGCAGGTCGTCGTTGATGTGCCCGCGCTCTTCCACCTTCATCTTGAGCTCGAAGTTCACCGTCACGAGTTCCTCGTTCATCGACTGCAGCTCTTCCTTGCTGGTCTCGAGCTCTTCGGTGGCGGAGCGCAACTCTTCGTTGATGGCCTGCAGCTCCTCGTTGGAGGCCTTCAGTTCCTCGGTCGAGGTTTCGGCGCCTTCGATGGTTTCCTGCAGGTGCAGCTTGAGCTGGCGGATCTGGTCTTCCATCTGGCCGATGAGCAGCTCGCGCGCCGCATCGGCCGTCTCGGCGCCCTCGGGACGCACGCTGTCTTCGACCTCGTCGAACACCACCAGCGTAAGCCGCGGTGCGTCTTTATCTTCACCGTCGCCCTGTTGAAGCGGGCGCACCGTGATGTTCAGGAACACCTGCCGCCCATCGTCACGGCGTTGCACCAGGCGCGTTTCCACGCTGCCTGAAGTTTGCGCGGCTTTGAAGAGCGCGGTGCGCAGCTCCAGCCGCAGGTCGGGCCGCACGTTGTTCAGCAGGTTGTTCGACGGCTCGCCCCCGGCGCGCTCCAGAAAGCGGCCGACACCGCTGGACAGGTGCAGCACCTCGTACTCGCCGTTGATGAGCACGCTGGGCGGCGAGAACTGCTCGAGCGCGCGCTGGTGCAGCTCGGCAAAGCTCAGGCGCTCGGCGCGCTTGGGGGAGCGCAGCGCTTCCATGGGGCTGGGCGCGCCTGGCTTGAACGGCGCATCGCTGATGAGCGGCATGTGGCGCCCGCTCGGCAACTCGGGGTTGGCGCGGTAGATGCGGTTCTTCTTGTCGACCGCGGTGAACAGGCTGCCCACCGCGTCGATCGATTCCGAAGTGCCCAGGAACAGGTAGCCCCCCGGCCGCAGCGCAATGCGGAACATTTCCAGCACATGCGCTTGCGCCGCGCGGTCCAGGTAGATCAGCAGGTTGCGGCAGCAGATGATGTCCAGCCGCGAGAACGGCGGATCGCGCAGCAGGTTGTGCAGCGCAAAGAGCACCGGCTCGCGCACCGTGGTCGCCACGCGGTACTGGTCTTGTTCGGGCACGAAGAACTGCTGCAGCCGCGAGGGTGAAATGTCCTCGGCGATACCCTGCGCATAAAGGCCCCTGCGCGCCGTGGCAATCGCCCGCCCGTCGATGTCGGTGGCAAATATCTGTATGTCCAGCGGCTTGGCCTGTTTGTCGATCTGCTCGCGCAGCAGGATGCTCAGCGAATACGCCTCCTCGCCGGTGGCGCAGCCCGCCACCCAGGCGCGCACCTGCTCGCCAGGCTGCCTGGCTTCGATCAACCTGGGAAGCGCATCTTGCTCCAGCCCCTCGAAGGCTTCGGGGTCGCGAAAGAAATTGGTCACGCTGATGAGCATGTCCTGCAGCAACGGAGTCGCCTCTTCGGGATGGTCGTGCAAAAAGTTGCGGTAGGCCGGCAGGTCGGCCAGGCGGTTCACCTGCAGCCGGCGCTCGATGCGCCGCAGCACCGTCGCGCGCTTGTAGTGGCGAAAGTCGTGCCGCGTGTAGGTGCGCAGCAGGCCCATGATTTCCTGCAGCGCTTTTTCTGCCCGCTTGGCCGCCTCGCCCGTGTCGGGCTCCTGGAAGAGTTCCGCATGCCCGTCGTAGGGCATGCGAATGCGCTGTGCGTTGAGCCAATGCTGGACCAGGTGCTCGCCCATCTCGGCCGCGGGCAGCACGATGTCGACCATGCCGGTGGCAATGGCGGCGCGCGGCATGCCGTCATGCGCCGCGTCTTCGGGCGACTGCGCCATGGCAATGCCGCCGTGCTCCTTCACGCGCGTGAGCCCCACCGCGCCGTCGCTGCCGGTGCCCGACATCACGATGCAGACGGCCCGCTCCTTGTGCACTTCGGCCATGGTGCGAAAGAACACGTCCACGGCCAGGTGCAGGCCCTTGATCCGCTCGCTGGGCGTGGCCTGCAGGTGGCCGTCGTTCATCGTCAGGTCGACCCCGGGCGGAATCACGTACACATGGTCCGCCTCGACCGGCACCGGCTGCGTGACCTGCATCACAGGCATTTGCGTGGAGCGCTGCAGTATGGCGGCCGCATTGCTTTCATGCGTGGGCGACAGGTGCAGGATGACGACGAAGGCCATGCCCGCGTCAGCCGGCATCTGCTCGAAGAAACGGATCAGCGCCTCCAGCCCGCCCGCGGAGGCGCCGATGCCGACGACCGGAAAACTCAGCGTGCTGGGCGTGAGCTTGCGTTCATCGGCAGAGGAAGGCGAAGGCGGATTCGATTTGGGCATTGGGATGTCATTGCGGGAGCCGCAGCCCCGGAGCCTGCCGCGCGGCGGCATTCGATCTTGAAATTCTGCCCCTTGTGGCCGCCATATTCCGGGTTTGCGGTCGGTTTTTTCCCTGATTTTCGCGGTTTGCACCGTGCGGGCCGGGCAAGCCCGCAGACGGCAGGGTTTTCGCGCTGTTCCTACACACCGCGTCGGCCGCATCTTGCCGCCGACAGGCGCCCGCGGCGCATGGTCGCGGTTTTCTCTTCTCCTTCTTGAGAACCCACCATGCAAGCCATGCCATTGCGATTTCTCCTTCCGCTTGCCCTGGGCGCACTGCTCACGGCCTGCGGCGGCAGCAACACCGGTTCCAGCGTCGAATCGCCGGGTGCCGGCAAGAGCGCAAAAACCGCCACGCTAGAAGCCGGCGCCGCCGCCCTGCAGGACAAGCCGCCGCTCGATGCGCTGAACGCGTACCTGGACGGCTTTCATTTCTACAGCGGCAACATGCAGGCCCAGATGGAGGCGCACCACTACTGCTCGGTGCTGAACGAAGAGCTGATCCAGTGCGTGATCTACGACGGCAACGTGAAGAACGCCAGGATCATGGGCGTCGAATACATCGTGAGCGAGCGGCTCTTCAAGTCGCTTCCGCCGCAGGAAAAGGCCCTATGGCACAGCCATGTGCACGAGGTGAAGTCCGGGCAGCTCATCGCGCCCGGCATTCCGCAGGCCGCCGAACACGAGCTCATGAAGAAACTCATCGGCACCTACGGCAAGACCTTCCACACCTGGCACACAGACATGCACAAGGAACTCCCTACCGGCGTGCCGCAGCTCATGATGGGATTCACCGCCGACGGCCAAGCCAACGCCGACATGGTGGTGCAGCGCGACAAGCGCTTCGGCGTCGATTCCGCGGAGAAGAAAAAGAACCGCGAGGACATACCCGCTCCCGCCATTGCCGAAGGCGCGGACAACTGGCAAAACGGCAAGGCGGTGCAGCTTGCGGACCCCACGGGCGCCGAGCCGCACGCTGGGCACGGGGCACCGCCCCCCGGCAAGTAGGACGACTGCCATCGCCACAGGGTGCTCGCACCGGCCGACGGCACGTCGTCCGACGTATCGCCCACGATGCAATGCCTAGCTTCGGAGCGATGCAACCGCCCGCCCTTACTTCCCTTGTCCTTGCCTTCGATTCGTCAGCCCATGCGCCGGCGCCTCCCGCAGCGCAGCCGATGAACATCGGCGTGCTCACCTTTCATCGCTGCATCAACTACGGCTCGTACTGGCAGGCGCGCCTGCTGGCAGAAGCGCTTCGGAACATGGGCCACCGCGCCGTGCTGCTCGACCATCACTCGCACCGCGTGAACATGGCCGAATGGCGCTGCGCCCTTCAGCCGGTGCTGCCCACTCCGGTCTCTGGTGCGGACCGCAAGCTCTATGCGCACAAGACGCGCAAGTTCCTGGCGTCGATCGCCTCGCTCCCGCTCTCGCGTCCATTTGTGCTGGAGAACCCGCAGGACATGGAGGCGTTCGACACTGTGGTGGTCGGCAGCGACGAAGTGTGGAACCTCTCCCATCCCTGGTATGGGCGCTGCCCGCTTTTCTTCGGCGAGCGGATCCGCACCAGGCGGCTCGTTGCCTATGCGGCGAGCTTCGGCAACTACCCGGCCGAGCAAGGTTTGCCGCAACAGTGGGCAAGCATGCTGCACAAATTTCACAGCGTGTCGGTGCGCGACGCCAACTCGCGCGCGCTGCTGGGCAAGGCACTGGGGCACGCACCCGAACTGGTGCTCGACCCTTGCCTGCAGTTCGCGCCGCCGGCATCCGGCGATCGGCCCCGCAAGAGCGGGCAGGCGCCGCGCCATGTGGCCGTGTATGGCCACAACTTCAGCGACTGGTTCGTGGTGCGCATGCGCGAGTGGGCGCGCAAGCGGAATATGCGCCTGGTGAGCATCGGCTACCGCAACGACTGGGCCGACACCCAGTGGCTCACCGCCGGCCCCGAAGACTTCGCGCGCTTCATGGCCGATGCGGACGCGGTGGCAACCAACTTCTTTCACGGCTGCGTCTTCGCGCTGCGAAACCGCAAGCCCTTTCTCTGCGAGAACTCGGCCTACCGCGCCATCAAGATTCGCGACCTGCTGTTTGCGCTCGGCGCGCAGCATCATTTGGCGGATGCCGGCACGCCGGCTTCGCACTGCGACGCAGTGCTGTCCGAACCGCTCGCGCCTTCGGTCGAGGCTCGCATCGCGGCCCTGCGTGCCTCGTCGGCAGGCTTCCTCCACCAGGCGCTGCGGGAGGAATCGGATGCGCCCGCACGGGAGCGCGCCCATGCATGAACGGCGGCTGCAGCCGACACCCGCCAGCATCGTGCGCTCGGGCCTTTGCATCGGGTGCGGCAGCTGCGTCGCGCAGTCGCGCAGCGCGGAGCCGGCACCCTCTGCGACCGGCAGCGAGGCGCCCCTCATGCGGCTCAACGGGTATGGCGAGCTCAAGCCCCAGGGCCCCGCGGAGTGGCTGCGCATGGGCCCCACGGCCTTCTCTCGCACCTGCCCTTTCTCTCCATCGGCGCGCAACGAAACCGAACTCGCGGCCGACCTGTTCCCCGGTTCCGCTCATGACGATCCGCTGGTGGGCCGCTTCGACGGCGGCTACGTGGGGCATGCCGACGAAGCAGACTTTCGCGCGCAAGGCAGTTCCGGCGGCATGGTCAGCTGGACCGCCGCGGAGCTGCTGCGCGCCGGGCTTGTCGATGCGGTGGCCCATGTGCTGCCTTCCGGTGGCGACCGCTTCTTTCGCTACGGCCTGTCGCGCACGCCCGAGGAGATCGGCACCGGTGCCAAGTCGCGCTACTACCCGGTCGAAATGTCGGAAGTGCTCGAGACGATCCGCGCCGTTCCGGGCCGCTATGCCGTGGTCGGCGTGCCCTGCTTCATCAAGGCCGTGCAGCTGTTGCGGCGCGAAGACCCGCTGATGCGCGAGCGCATTGCGTTCACGCTGGGCCTGTTTTGCGGCCACATGAAAAGCGCGCGCCTGGTCGAGAGCTTCGCCTATCAGATGGGCGTGAACGTCGCGGACATCCGCAGCGTGGAATACCGGCTGAAGGACGAGCGGCGGCCCGCCAACTGGTACACCGCGCAGTTCGTTCTGCGCGACGGCCGCAGCGTGCAGCGCGACTGGTTCCACCTGGCGGAGGGCGACTGGGGATCGGGCTTCTTCCAGAACGAGGCCTGCAATTTCTGCGACGACGTGGTTTCGGAAACGGCGGACATCTCATTCGGCGATGCATGGGTGGAGCCCTATGCGTCGGATGGGCGCGGAACCAACGTGGTGATCGTCCGTTCGCCGGTGCTGCACGAACTCGTTGCCAACGCCATTGCCGCTGGGCGCCTGCAACTGACGCCGGTCGATGCGGCGTTTCTTGCGCAAACGCAGGCCGCGGGTTTTCGCCAGCGGCGCGAAGGCCTGGCCTATCGCCTCAGCTGGCGGCGGCGCGGCTGGAGGGGAGGCGTTCTGCAGCCCGTCAAGCGGGTGCCCCCCGGCCGGGCGTTGCCCTGGCGCCGAAAGCTGATCTACCGCATGCGCGCCGTCATCACCCGATGGAGTCGGCAGCTGTTCGCGGCCACGCGACGGGCGGGCGGCCGTTCGCTCTACGTGCACTGGGCGCGCGGTGCGCTATCGCTCTACCACGCACTGGCCTATTCACGGGGGCGCATCGGCTCGTGGGTGGCGCGGCTGGCGCCGGACGAGCGGGGCGGCTGACGCCCGCGGCCTCTCGATCAGCCGCCGCCAACGCCCACGTTCACCTTGCCCGTGCCGCCGCACTCGGGGCAGCTTTCTCCGCTGTTACGGCGCCCGCTGCCGCCGCACAGGCGGCACACGGTTTCGCCGGTACCGGGCGCGCCGGGCGGAGCCTCGTCGCCGGGCTGCATGGGCGGGGGCTGCACCAGGTCCACCGATGCGCCCGGGTCTTCTTCGCCCGCGACCGACTCCGAGAACGCTCCGGGCCGGATCTGCTTGACCGAATCCTTGTTCATGCCTGTCTGCCCCGTAAAAAGTGGAACACGGCAGCAAGCATCGGCTGCATGCAAAGGCACCGCGCCAGCAGACGCCCACAGGCCCCGTCGGATAGCGCCCACAGCTTCTGGCCGCACCGCGCATGGGCATGCCGATTGCCGAAAACGCGTCGGCGCATCGCCGGTATTCCACCGCACGGCCCGCAGCCGGAGAAGAAATTGCCAGGCCCCATTGACCGCACCACCACCGCCCCCGAGATTGCCCGCGCAAACGCCCAGGCACCCGAGGCGGACAACGCGCACGCCGCAGGGCGCTGGAACCTCCGGCGCAATATCGCAATGAAGCCGCGCGTCTTCATGCTGCACATCGGCGCGGCGGCCGGCATCAGCTGCGCGATCGGCATCGGGTTCTGCATTGCAGGCTATCCGCTGGTGCTGGGCTTCTGTGCCTGCCAGGCCCTGGCGCTGCTGGTGGCCATGGTTCACTATGCGGTTCACGCGCTCGACGGCGAGCAGCTCGTGCTCACCGGCAATGCGCTCGAAGTGCGATGCACGCGCGGCTTTCGCTCGCACACCGTTCGCCTCGACCCTTGCTGGACGCGGCTCGAATGCACGGCGGGCGCCGAGCCGCCCACGCTGTGCAGCGGCCGCACCCGCGTGCCCGTGGCGGTGTACCTGGCCGAGCCGCAGCGCCGCCGGTTTGCCGCGGAGTTCGGCCGCATGCTCGCTGGCACCCGCATGCCGGGCACGGTCGATCGCACGCCGGGCACGGCCGATTGCACCTCGTAGCGCGTCGTCGTACCAGGCATGCGGCTTGCCGAACGCGAGTGCCCTTCACCCCACGCGCCACCACCATGAGCTCCACCCCGCATCAATTTTCTTCCCTGGCCGCGGCAAACGATGCACTGCCTGCTGCGGACGCGCATGACGAGCACCACGCCATGCCCTACGGCTGGCGCCGGTGGGTGCTGGCCACCAACCACAAGGACATCGGCACGCTGTACCTGCTGTTCAGCCTCACGATGCTGATGGTGGGCGGGGTGCTCGCGCTGGGCATTCGCGCCGAGCTGTTCCAGCCGGGGCTGCAACTGCTCAACCCCGAGGTGTACAACCAGTTCGTCACCATCCACGGGCTGGTCATGGTTTTCGGCGCCATCATGCCGGCCTTCGTGGGCTTTGCGAACTGGATGATTCCGCTGCAGGTCGGCGCATCGGACATGGCCTTTGCCCGCATGAACAACTTCAGCTTCTGGCTGCTGCCGCCGGCCGGGCTGATGCTGATTGCGCCCTTCTTCACGGCCGACGGCGCGGCCGCTTCGGGCTGGACGCTCTACCCGCCGCTGAGCCTGCAGATGGGCCCGGCCATGGACGCCGGCATTTTTGCGGTGCACATCATGGGCGCGAGTTCGATCATGGGTGCCATCAACATCATCGTCACCATCTTGAACATGCGCGCGCCCGGCATGTCGCTCATGAAGATGCCGATGTTCTGCTGGACCTGGCTCATTACCGCCTACCTGCTGATTGCGGTGATGCCGGTGCTGGCCGGCGCGGTGACCATGCTGCTCACGGACCGGCACTTCGGCACCAGCTTTTTCAACCCCGCGGGCGGCGGCGACCCGGTGCTGTTCCAGCACATCTTCTGGTTCTTCGGCCACCCGGAGGTTTACATCATGATCCTGCCGGCCTTCGGCATCATCAGCCAGGTGGTGCCGGCCTTCTCGCGCAAGCGGCTGTTCGGCTATGCGTCGATGGTCTATGCCACGGCGTCCATCGCCATCCTGTCGTTCATCGTGTGGGCGCACCACATGTTCACCACCGGCATGCCGGTGACGGGGCAGCTCTTCTTCATGTACGCCACCATGCTGGTGGCCGTGCCCACGGCGGTGAAGGTGTTCAACTGGATCGCGACCATGTGGCAGTCGTCGCTGACGCTCGAAACTCCGATGCTCTTTGCGCTGGGCTTCATCTTCGTGTTTTCGATCGGCGGGCTCAGCGGCGTGATTCTTTCCATTTCGCCCATCGACATCCAGGTGCACGACACGCACTACGTGGTGGCGCACTTCCACTACGTGCTGGTGGCGGGCTCGCTCTTTGCGATGTTTTCGGGCTACTACTACTGGTCGCCCAAATGGACCGGTGTGATGTACGACGAGCTTCGCGGCCAGATTCACTTCTGGGTGTCGATCACGAGCTTCAACGTGGGCTTCTTTCCGTTGCATTTTCTTGGGCTCGCGGGCATGCCGCGCCGCTATGCGGACTATCCGATGCAGTTTGCCGACTTCAACCATATCGCCAGCATCGGCGCCTTCGTCTTCGGGCTGGCACAGGCCTACTTCGTCTTCTTCATCGTGCTGCCTGCGATGAGGAAGCGCGGGCAACCCGCGCCCGCCAAACCGTGGGAAGGCGCCGAGGGGCTCGAGTGGGAAGTGCCTTCGCCCGCCCCCTTGCATACCTTCGAGACCCCGCCCCGGCTGGACAGCACCGCCACCCGGGTGGTCGGCTGAACCGTGCCGCCGGCAGCCACCAAGCGACGCACCGCCAAGCGCACAGGCGCGAGTTCGCGCGCCGCGTCGCGCATCGCGGTGCAAAAGCCCGACGACGAAAAGCTCGCCCAGCTGCGCGACGCCCACCGGCGCGGCAAGGTCGTGCTGTTCGTGGGCGCGGGCATCTCGATGGGCCTGGGCCTGCCGCCGTGGTCGGCGCTCATCGAGCACATGGCACGCGAGCTCGGCATCGATGCGCACTCCTTCGGCGACAAGGGCGGCTATCTCACGCTGGCCGAATACTTCCGCCTCCGGCACGGCAGCATCGGCCCGCTGCGCAGCTGGATGGACCGCGAGTGGCACAGCGGCGACGTTCGGGTGGAAAGCTCGCGCATCCATGAGCTGCTGGCCAAGGGCCGCTTCCCGATCATCTACACCACCAACTACGACCGCTGGCTGGAGACCGCTTTCGAGCACCACAAGGTGAAGTACACCAAGATCGTGAGCGTTGCCGACCTTGCCAAGCTGCACCCGGGCGTCACGCAGATCATCAAGTTCCACGGCGACCTGGAGGACGACGCCTCCATCGTGCTCGACGAAAGCAGCTACTTCGCCCGGCTCGACTTCGAGTCGCCGCTGGACATCAAGCTGCGCGCCGACGTGCTCGGGCGCTCGGTGGTCTTCATCGGGTACAGCCTGGCGGACGTGAACATCCGCTACCTGTTCTACAAGCTCTCGCGGCTGTGGAAGCAGTCGGTGCCCGACGTGGCGCAGCCGGTTTCGTACCTTTTCTCGCCCTCGGCCAACGAGGTGCAGCAGGCCGTGCTCGCGCAGTGGGGCATCGAGATGATCCCGCTGGCGCGCGACGATCCGTCGAAGGCGCTGATCGAATTCCTGGAGGCCGTGGTCGGCTGACCCAGGGGTTGCCAGTGCGCCCTAGCGGCGCGCGTCCGGATCGGTTTCGCCCTTGTGCGGTTTTGGCGCGTCCCTCGGCGGAGGCTTCTCGCCCACCTGCATGCTTTGCGAGGCATTGGTGCCGATGTCGCGCGAGCCCGGATAGCCGTGGCGCTTGTTCGCCTCGCGGCCGATCTCGCTTCCCTCTTCAGGGCTGTCTTGCCCCACGGCGCGGTTCTGGTCGATGTTCACGGGCGATTGTTCGGGAGGACGGGTCATTCTTTACTCCTGGATACCGGCTCGGCGGCGTTGCCCAGCGGATTTGCAATTCATGATGGCCGACACCGCGGCGCACCTTGTCGTCCTGGCGCCGAGGCCGCTGTAAGCCGCTTCCCGTGCTTTCCGGCGCTTGCAAAACTTGCGGCAAATAGCGGAACGCGCGGCGGCCCTTGCCCTTGCCCTCGCGCCGGGCACGCCGTATGCCATGGAAAGTGTCGCCTTCAATGTTCCAGATTCACATGTCCCAATCTTCCATGGTCGACGACTCGAAGGATCTGAGCCGCTGCGTGCACGACGCGCGCAATGCGCTGGCCGCGATCTCGTCCGCGAGCGAGGTGCTCGCCCGGGTCGAACTTCCGCACGACGTGCTGCACGAAGCGGCGGTCGTGGTGTCGAGGCAGGTCCGCCAGCTCTCGGCCCGGATGAGCGAACTCGTCGTCCACGCGCAGCGGGCCGCGGGCGAACCCGGCCGAGCACTGGTGGTGTCGGACGATGCCAGGCTGCTGGCGGTGCTGAGTGGGCTTCTTTCGGACGCGGGCTACAAGGTCGACCTTGCCGCGAGCAGCGACGGCGGCTACAACGTACTCATGAAGCGAGCGCCTGAAATCGCGGTGGTCGACGTGCGGACCTCGACCGGCTCGGGGCTGGCGATGGGCCGGCGCGCGCGAGACGCCGGCTTCGAAGGCCGCATGGTGGCCGTGTGGGGTTCACCGCTGGCGCAAGACCAGCAGGACAAGGGTGGAATCGCCGGGTTCGATGCCGTGCTTGCAAGGACCTTCGAGCCCGCCGCCCTGCGCGCCGCAATCGCCTGACCGCGGCGGTCCGCTATCTAATCTACTTACTCCTGCTGCGGCGTGGCCGCGGCGGCTCCCTGCGCCCGCGCGCTCAGGCTCTTGGCCCTCGCATTGCGGGCTTCCTCGGGGGTGAATTCATGGGCGAGCCCCAGTTCGTGGGCGGTGCGCCCGCCCTTCCTGGCGATCTCTCTCTGGCGTTCGGGGTCCATCCCCGCAAAGCCGCGCCGGCTGCGAATGCGCCCTTCTTGATCGTTCATTGACATGCTTTCCTTCGCTCCGCGAACACAGTGCGGGCCTGTGCGCGCAACCGTTGCGCGCCGACCTCACTCGGGGCAAACGGCGTGCCCGCCTCTTCGGCGGGCTGCGGGCAGGAAAGCGGGCTCCTGGCTCACTCCTCGGCAATGGCCTCTTCCATGGCCTGCGCCTCGGCCAGCGCGCTGAGCTTGCCGTCGGTGGCTGTTTCCTCGGCCAGCGAGGCTTCGAGCAGCGACACGGCTTCCGTGTGCCCGAGTTTCTTGGCCAGCGTGCACAGCGAGTTGTAGCCCGCAATCTCGTAGTGCTCCACCTTGCGCGCCGCGCCGATCAGGGCCGCGTCGAGCACCGGGCCCTTCTCGATCTGGTCGATCAGCGAATCGCCTTCCTCGACCAGGCCGGCCATGCCTTCGCACTTGATGCGCTTGATCTTGATCTGCAGCAGCTCGGCAATCTGTTCGATGCGCTCGACCTGGCCGCGCGTCTCTTCCAGGTGCGTTTCGAAGGCCGAGGCCAGGCCCTCGTCGGTGGCGGCGCGGGCCAGCTTGGGCAGCGAGCGCGTCATCTGCTTTTCTGCGCTGTAGGTGTCGGAGAGCTCGTGGATGAAAAGATCGGAGAGGCTTTTGACGGGCATGTTGGTTCCTGAAAAAACGAGTTGGTGGAAGAAACAAGGCCGATGTTTGTGGTGCGTGCACAGGGGCCAAGCAAGGCTGCTTCGCAACGCCTTGTCAGTCTTTGCCGCACGCGTGGGGGGCACGCCGCTTGCCGCAAGAAAAGCGCGGTGGTGCCGAAGGGCGCGGCCGTTCGTTCAACAGACCCAGACCCAACCCAACGCAAGGAGTCCCCATGTTTTCTCACAACAAGCGACTGCAATACACGGTACGCGTGAGCGAGACCAATCCCGGCCTCGCCAACCTCATGCTCGAGCAGTTCGGCGGCCCGCAAGGCGAGCTGGCCGCGGCATGCCGCTACTTCACCCAGGCGCTCGGTGACGACGACCCCGGGCGAAAGGACATGCTGTTCGACATCTCGACCGAAGAGCTGAGCCACCTCGAGATCATCGGCACCATCGTCGGCATGCTCAACAAGGGCGCCAAGGGGCGGCTCGCCGAAGGCGTGGAAGAGCAAGGCGAGATGTACCGCACCATCACCGGCGCGGGCAACGACAGCCACATCACGCAGGTGCTCTACGGCGGCGGGCCGCCGCTGGTCAACTCGGCCGGCGTGCCGTGGACGGCCGCCTACATCGACACCATCGGCGAGCCCACGGCGGACCTGCGCTCCAACATCGCGGCCGAGGCGCGCGCCAAGATCGTGTACGAACGCCTCATCAACCTCACCGACGATCCGGGCGTGAAGGACGCGCTGACCTTCTTGATGACGCGCGAGATCGCGCACCAGAAGTCTTTCGAGAAGGCGCTGTATTCCATCGAGCCCAACTTCCCGCCGGGCAAGCTGCCCGGCGACCCGCGCTTCACCAACGTGTACTTCCGCATGTCCAAGAGCGATGCGGACCTGCGCGGCCCCTGGAACCAGGGCGAGCGGTGGGACTTCGTGCCCGTCACGCAAGAGTCGGGGCCGGTGGACGGCGGCGACGGCCTGGCCACGGTGGAGCTCAGCGATGCGGATGCACCGGTGCTGCAGCAGATGGCGGCGCGCACGCAGTCGCGCCCCGACGGCGATCCGCTCACGGGCGCGGAGCTGGGCATGGGCGAAGGCCCGGCGCTGGCCGACGGCGCCAGCGGCGCCAACGGGCCGGCAATGCCGAAGAAGTAGCGCGCGTGCCTGAACCGCTCAGCTCGCGTCGAAACTGGCCGGGCTGGGCGCTCTCACGGTGAGCTTGCGCAATGCGGCGCTCACCGCCGCGAGCTCGTCGGCTTCGCGCAGCGAGTTCTCGGCGTTGCCGACGCCGTCCGCCTTCTGGACCTCGGCCAGCCGCCGCAGCATGGCTTCCTTCTCCTGCATGGCGCGCAGGCTGGTCCATAGCGCGGCGTCGGTCACCTCTTCCTGCGTGGCCGCAAGACTGCGTGCACTGAAGGCGTGGCCCGTGTGACAGCGGTAGCGCACCGGGTGCTTGTCGTGCAGCTCGAACAGCACGCCCCCGCAGTCGGGGCAGCTGAACATGGAGGGCTCGCCGATCACCTTCAGGTTTTCCACGGTGCGGTCTCCAAGGCCCACGGCATATTCGCGGCGCAGCGCGGCAGGCGCTTCGAAGGCCGGCAGGTCGGGCCTCGGTTGCGCCAACTGGAACAGGAGCTTGCCCATGCCGCGCAACGCGACGACGTGGTCCACCTGCACCGCGGCCATCGCGCTTTGCGGCATGCTGGGCTCGTGCGCTTCGGCCGGGTCCTGCACCACGGCAATGCCGCCGCAGTCCTTGATGGCACGCAGGCCGGCGCTGCCGTCGTCGAGCCTGCCGGTAAGAACCACGCCCACGGCGCGGGGGCCGCAATCCAGCGCGGCGGAACGAAACAACGGATCGATGGCTGGGCGGGCATGGTGTTCCTTGGGTCCGCGGGTCAGGCGAACCACGCCGCCTTCGAGCAGCATGTGGTGGTCGGGCGGCGCGATGTAGATGGTGCCCGCCGCGGGCACGTCGCCCTGCTTCGCCTCGACCGCGCGGTTCGGCCCGCGGTCGTTGAGCAGCGAGGCAAGGTGGCTGCGGTGCGCGCCGATGTGCTGCACGAAGAAAATCGGCGCGGGAAAGTCGGCCGGCAATTCAGCGACCAGATCGAGCATTGCATAGACGCCGCCTACGGAAGCGCCAATAAAGATGGCTTGGTTTTGGGGAACAGAGTTCAGCATTCCTGAGCAGCAGAAGTACACGAATAAGTACGTTGTCTTCCTGCAGGGCAAGCGGCGTGCCCGGCTTGCCCGCCCGCTAGCCGCCCCTTTAGCCGCCTGCGGCTGCTGCCCCGTCGCGCGCCCGCAGCAGGCGCTGGACGTCTGCCGCGGCCACCGGCTTCACCAGGTGCTCGTCGAACCCCGCCTCCAGTGCGGCAAGCTTGTCCTCAGGCTGGCTCCACCCCGTGGCCGCCACAAGAAGCATGCCGCGCCCCCAGGGCTCTGCGCGAATCCGGCGCGCCACCTCGTGCCCGTCGAGCCCGGGCATGCCGATGTCGAGCACGGCCGCATCGGGCCGGAAGTGCTCCGCCACCCGTAGTGCATCGACCCCGTTGTCGGCGGTTTTGACGCTGAAGCCGGAAATCGACAGCATGCGCGCCATGCCCCACAGGGCGTCCACGTTGTCGTCCGCGAGCAGCACGCGCTGCGGAGCGGCCTCGGACGCAGCATCCGGCGAGCCAGGCTCGGATTTCACGTGCCCCGCCACGGTGTCGGATGCAAGCGGCTCCGCAAGCGGAATACGCACGGTGAACCGGCTCCCATGGCCGAGCCCCCTGCTCTCGCCGGTGACCGTGCCGCCATGCAGCTCGACGATGTTGCGCACCAGCGCCAGGCCAATGCCCAGCCCGCCCGCCGAGCGCTCGTGCGCGTGCACGCTCTGCGTGAACATCTCGAACATCGTGTCGACCGTGTCCGGGTCCATGCCGATGCCGTTGTCCGTGACGGTGAAGATCGCATGGCCGGTATCCGCATCGGCATCGGCATGCACCGCCAGTTGGATCTCGCCTCTTTCCGGCGTGTACTTGGCCGCATTGGACAGCAGGTTCGAGATCACCTGCGTCAGGCGCATCGGGTCGGCGTCGAGCGGAATCTCGGCGGCGAAGATGTCGAGTTCGAGCTTGTGGCGCCCCTGCTCCATCAGCGGGCGGGTGGCCTCCAGCGCCGCATCGACGATGCTCTGCGCCGTGACCCTCTCGCGACGCAGCACCAGCCGGCCCCGGCGCAGGCTGGACACATCGAGCAGGTCGCCCAGCAGCACCTTCATGGCCGCCGCCTGGCGCCGCACCACGCGCGCGGCGCGCGCCTGCTCCTGCGTGGGAAGCTCCTCGGGTGCCAGCAGTTCGGCGGCGCCGCTGATCGATGCGAGCGGGTTGCGCAGTTCGTGCGAAAGCACGGCCAGAAAGCGGTCCTTGGCGGCATCGGCGGCCTCGAGCGCCTGCCGCGCGGCCTCGTTGGCGCGCAGCGCATCGAGCAGTTCGCCGCGGCTTTGCTCCACCTCCTGCTGCGCCGCGCGCTGCTCGCTCTGGTCGCGCAGCACCTTCACCATGCCGATGACCGCGCCCTCGCCGTTGTGCATGGGCATGAGCGCGCCGCTGGCCCAGAAACGAGAGCCGTCCTTGCGCTGGTGCAGCCGGTCGTCGGCCGCCCGGCCGGCGGTGAGCGCGGTGCGCGCCTCTTCCTGCGGGGCGCCCGCCGCGCGGTCTTCCTCGGTAAAGATGATGTCGGCCGAACGGCCGAGGATCTCGGCCTCGGTATAGCCCAGGAGCCGCTCGGCGCCGGTGTTCCAGCTTTTGACGCAGCGCTCCATGTCGACCGAGAAGATCGCGTAGTCGACCGCGTTTTCCAGCATCAGCCGGAAGCGCTCCTCGCTTTCGCGCAGCGCTTCTTCAGCGGCCCTGCGCTCGCTGATGTCGTTGCACACGATGAGCGCGGAGTCGGGCTTGCCGCCCGCGTTGGTGAGCACGGTCACGCTCTTGTGCAGCCAGATGAAGGAGCCGTCCTTGCGGACATTGCGGCTCTCGCTCTGGAACGGCTCGCCATGCTGTGCCAGCCGCGCGAACAGCGCCGAGATTGCCGGCTTGTCGGCGGCGTGCACCAGGTCGAGCGCGCTCACGCCGGCGAGTTCGTTCTCGCCGTAGCCCATGAGCTGGTGATAGCAGGTGTTGGCAAAGGTAATTTCGCCGTCGAGGCGGGTTTGCGCCACGCCCACCGAGGCCTGGTTGACGATGGCGCTGAAGCGCTCCTGCGACTGCCGCAGCGACTCCTGCGCTTCCTTGCGCTCGGTGATGTCGACGAAGGTGAGCACCACGCCCGCAATGCGGTCTTCGATGGTGCGGTAGGGCCGCACGCGCGCCAGGTACCAGTTGCCGGCGGCGTCGCCCACCTCCCGCTCCGAAGGCTGCAGCGTCTGGAGCACCTTGCGCGCATCCGCCGCAAGCTGCGGGTAGTCCAGCGGCGTGGTCAGGTCGGAGAGCGGCCGCCCCACGTCGGTGGCAATCAGCTTGAAGATGGCTACCGCGCTGGGCGTGAAGCGGGTCACGCGGAACTCGCGGTCCAGAAACACCGTAGCTATGGCGGTCGCATCCATCAGGTTCAGCATGTCGCTGTTGGCCTGGCCCAGGTCGTCCACCTTGCTCTTGAGCTCGTGGTTGACGGTGGTGAGCTCTTCGTTGATGGACTGCAGTTCCTCGCGGCTGGTCTCGAGCTCTTCGGTCGCCGAATGGAGCTCTTCGTTCATGGCGTGCAGTTCCTCGTTGCTCGCCTTGAGTTCCTCGGTCGATGTCTCGTACTGCTCCACGGTTTCACGCAACTGCGACTTCAAGCGCGTCACCTCGCGCTCCAGGTGCTCGGCAAGGGGCTCTGCATCCACACGCGGAACCACAATGCTGCCGCGCGCGCTCGCGGGGTCGGCCTGGCGCAGCAGCACCAGCAGGCCGCCGCCGATTTCTTCCACCGGCATCACATGGAGCGAAACCTCGGCTTCGCCATGGTTCAGCCGCACGCGCACCGGCGCCACCTCCACCGCCTGTCGCCTTTCGTTCACGTGGTAAAGCGCGGTCTGCAGCTCGGCCTTCAGGTCGGGCACGATGGCGCGCAACACGTTGCGCGACGGCTCGCCGCCGCTGAAGTG
The DNA here is from genome assembly GCF_037204045.1 of Variovorax sp. CCNWLW225. NCBI lineage: Bacteria > Pseudomonadati > Pseudomonadota > Betaproteobacteria > Burkholderiales > Comamonadaceae > Variovorax > Variovorax sp. CCNWLW225. The sequence goes on from NZ_JBBCBV010000001.1 coordinate 137,607, forward strand.
CAGGAACGGCGTTGCCGCGGGCGAGATATGCAGCATCTCGTGGTCCGAGTCCAGCAGGATGGAAGGCGGCGCCAGCCGGTCGAGCAGCCGCAGGTGCAGCTCGCCCCAGGTCATGCTGCGGCCATCGGAGAGCGGCGCCATTGCGCTGCGTTGCAGCTGCGCAAAGGCCGCCCCTGGAATCACGGGCAGCGCGCGCTTGGCGTCCAGCGCCAGCGCGGTGCTGCTGCGGCCGGTGGGCACCGGCAGCGCGGCCTTGGGCGCATGGCGGTGCGCGTAGATGCGGTGCTTCTTGTCGAGCACAGCGAACAGCGGGCTGTCCTCGTCCACCGCCTCCGATGCGCCGATGAACAACCGGCCGCCGGGCACCAGCGCAAAGTGCAGCGTCTCGAACACGCGGGCCTGCGCCTCCCGGTTGAGGTAGATGAGCAGGTTGCGGCAGGTGACCAGGTCGATGCGCGAGAACGGCGAATCCTTCAGCACGTCGTGCACCGCGAACAGCACCATCTCTCGCAACTCGCGGCGCACGCGGTAGCCGCGCTGCTCGCGGATGAAAAAGCGCCGCAGCCGCTCTTCCGACACATCCGCCTCGCTGACCATGGGGTAGATGCCTTCACGGGCGGCGCGCACCGCGTCCTCGTCCAGGTCGGTGGCAAAGATCTGGATGGTCGGCGGACTTTCCAGCATGCGGGCGTGCTCGCTCAGCAGCATCGCAATCGAATAGGCCTCTTCGCCCGTGGCGCAGGCCACCACCCACACGCGGATGGTGTCGGCCGAGGTCTTGCTGCGGAACAGCTCGTGGACCATGCCTTCCAGCGCCGAAAAGCATTCGCCGTCGCGGAAGAAATTGGTCACGCTGATCAGCATGTCCTGCAACAGCGCGCCGGCCTCGCCGGGGCGCGTGCGCAGGCAGTCCAGGTAGGCGGCAAGATCGCTCACGCCGTTTACCTGCATGCGGCGGCCGATGCGCCGCAGCACGGTGGCCCGCTTGTAGTTGACAAAATCGCGCCCGCTGCGGCTTCGCACGAAGGCCAGCACTTCGCGAAAGGCCGCCTCGTCCACATCGGGCGCGGGCGGTGCGTCGTCTTCGCCGTCCGGCAGCTGCTCGGGCGGCAGCTTCAGCTGCCGCTCGATGCGGTAGTAGGCGTGAATGCGCGCGCCCATTTCGCGCACGGGCAGCACCCAGTCGACCATGCCGGTGGCAATGGCCGACTGCGCCATGCCGTTGTGGCGGGTTTCCTGCGGGTCTTGCGCCACCGTCAGGCCGCCGCGCTCCTTGATCCGCTTGACGCCGATGGTGCCGTCGCTGTCCACACCCGAAAGAACCACCGCAATGGCGTGGGGCCCGTGGGTATCGGCCAGCGTTCGAAAGAAGAAGTCGACCGCCATGTGGCGGCCCTGCCCCGGCGGAAGCGCCGCCAGTTCGATGAGCTCGCCGCGGGTGCGCAGCGTCTTGCCGGGCGGAACCACATACACCGTGTCGGGCTCGATGCGCTCCCTGCCGCCGACCGGCACCACCCGCATGCGGGTGGAGCGCGCCAGCACCTGCGCCAGTGCGTTCTCATGCGCTGCGGGCAGGTAGAGCACCACCACGAAGGCCATGCCCGTGTCGGTGGGCATGCCCTCCAGGAACTCGCCCACCGCCTCGATGCTGCCCGCCGAGCCGCCAAGCCCGACAACGGGCAGCATGCGATAGCCGCGCGACGGCACGGCGTCGTCGATCTGATCGCCCAGCGCTTCCTCGGCATGGTCGGGGTTCATTTCATCCAATGCGCTTCTCCTACTTGCTTTCCGGCAAACGGCGTACCGGCCCGGCGGCGGCACCTCGGCACGCGGTTTGCCGGGCGGTGAACGCCTTGCGCGAGACCTTCGCCTAGCGAGAACCTTCACGCACCCGGAGACACGCATGAACGAACTCAGCAGCTATTTCGCCCGCCATCCACTTGAAAACCCGGCGAATTATCTGGGAACCGACTTCGATCCCGCAGGCGCCGCGGCCTACAGGTTCCGGCTGCGCGGCTGGAAGGAGCGCTATCGCGCGCGAATGCGCGGCGCGTCCTCCGCCGCGGGTCCGTCCTCATGCTCCCGTCGGAACACGCCGGCGCAGCCGCCGGCGCCTTCTCATTGCTGGTACTCCTTCAGCCGGTTGTAGAGCGTCTTCATGCTGATGCCCAGCAGCGCGGCGGTGCGCTCCTTGTGGCGCCCGCAGCGCTCGTAGGTGGCAAGAATGACGCGCCTTTCTACCTCCGCGAGTTGCGTGCCCACTTCGATCACGATCTGGTCCTCCCCCGCCTCGGGAGGTGCCACAGCGGCATCCCGCTGGCCATTGATCGGAGGGGGCGCGAGCGCTCGGCCGCGCGTTGCTTCGGGCTCGGGCCCGGCGCCCGCACTGTCCGCTGCGGGCAGCCACTCCTCGTCGATCTCGTTGCCGGACGCCATGACCCATGCGCGCTGCACCACGTTGCGCAGCTCGCGCACGTTGCCGGGCCAGCGGTGCGCCGCCAGCCGCGCCAGCGCGCCCGGCGTGAAGTGCTTGCTGCCACCTTCCTGGCGCGCCAGGTCTTGCAGGAAGCTCGTGGCAATGAGGGCGATGTCGTCGCCGCGTTCGCGCAGGGGCGGCAGCCCGATTGGAAATACGTTGAGGCGATACAGCAGGTCTTCGCGCATGGTGCCCCGCGCCACCGCCTCGCCGGCGTCGCGGTTGGTGGCCGCGATGATGCGCACGTCGGTCTGCTGCACCTGGGTGGAGCCCACCCGCATGAAGGTGCCGCTCTCCAGCACGCGCAGCAGTTTTACCTGCAGCTCGAGCGGCATTTCCGTCACCTCGTCCAGAAACAGCGTGCCGCCATGCGCGCGCTCGAAGAAGCCCTGGTGCTGGCGCTCCGCCCCGGTAAAGCTGCCGCGCTCGTGGCCGAAGATTTCGCTTTCGACGAGGTGCGGCGACAGCGCACCGCAGTTCACGGCAAGAAACGGCTGCTCGCGCCGCCGGCTCAGGTCGTGCACCGCGCGGGCCACCAGTTCCTTGCCGGTGCCGCTTTCTCCGTGGATGAACACGGTAACCGCGGTGCCGGCCACGCGCGAAATCTGCCGGTACACGCGCTGCATGGGCTGCGAGCGGCCGATCAGGTGGCCGAAGCGCCCGGTCTCGCGCCAGAGCTCCTGCACCTCGTCGAGTTCAGCGCGCAATTGCGAAGGAGCAATGAGGCGTGAGAGCAGCCCCTTCAGGTGCTGCGGATTGATCGGCTTTACCAGGTAGTCGGCAGCGCCGATACGCAGCGCCCTGATGGAAGTCTCCAGGCTCGCCTGCCCCGTCATGAGGACCAGCATGGTGTCGCTCACGATCTCGGGGTCGTCCAGCAGGTCGAAGCCGCTTCCGTCGGGCAGGTGCAGGTCGAGCAGCAGCAGATCGGGCCGCTGCATGGCAACCAGGCGGCGCGCCGCGGCGATCGAGTGCGCGCACATCACGGTGTGCCCCTCGCGCGCGACCAGGGCGGCAATCATCCGCGCCGAATCTTCGTCGTCTTCAACAATAAGTGTGTGGCCCAACTTCGTACCTGGCTTGACGCCTGTGCTGCACTGCGAATGAGTGCTTGCCTCGAATTTCCCGCGCAATTTCTTTCGCGCGTAGATGTCCCACTTCGAATCTTGCGCCGCCCGGCAAGAAACGCCGGACGGTTCAATCGTCCAAGCCCTGTGCGAATTCGTGCACTTGCTCTGTCAGAGACGTCATACGCGCGACCTGCCGCTCCAGCACTTCCAGGGCTTCGCGTTGCGTGTCGGTGTCGTCGGAGGTCCGCAAAAGCTCCAAGGCCACGGCCATGGCGCCCACCGGGCTTCGAAGATCGTGTTCAAGGCGCTGGGCGCACAGCGCCTGGCGAGCCAAGCGCGCTCGATGCAGCGCCAGCTTTTCTTCTGCAGCCCGTGCGGTGCGGGCTTTCTGCCGAAACGCGAGTCCCAGCCCCGCGATCCCCGCAATGGCAAGGCAAGCGCCGGTCAGCAGCGCCGGCCACGCCGCGGGCAGCCCCCTGTCTCCCGATGAATTTTTCATTGCATGAGTTTCCGACAAACGCACCACCCCTGTCTGCCCCGAGAGAACCGCAAGATTTGCCGCAAGGCTTCCAACACCCCGGCGCCGAAGGCGCGCGCGAACCCTTTTATGCGTACTTTAAAACTAGTTTTCGACCCATGCGAGCGAGAAATACCCTGGCACGACCGTTGCGCAGCCATCCCGCCCCGAGAACCGGAGGCGCTACGGAGAAACATGAACACGTCGATTGTTTTGCAGGCCCGCCAGGTGCAGGCCCCTATCTTTTCCCCCCGCCTGCAGCAGGCCGTTCGGCTGCTGCAGATGTCCTCGCAGGAGTACGCGCAGGCGCTGCGCGACGCAGCCGAGCTGAACCCGTTTCTCGAGATTGAACCGCTCGCGCAAGAAGGCCACGAATCCATCGCCGAAACCGTGCCGGCCGCGGCCGATGCTGCCGCCGACATCGAAGCGGCGGCGGCCTTCGACAGGATTACCGCGGCCCCGGCCTCGGGCGACAGGCACCTGTCGCATGACGAGAGCTTCGACCTGATGCAGCGCGTGCCGCTGCCGGATTCGCTGCGCGCGCATCTGCACGGGCAACTTGGCGTACTGCGCATTTCTGCGCGCGAAATGGCGTTTGCGCGCGCCGTGGTCGAGGCGCTGGACGACGACGGCTACCTTCGCATTTCGCTCGAAGAGGTGGGCTCCGCGCTCGGAGAAACCGGCGCGGATGCGGAGCGCGAACTGCGCACGGCCCTGCGCCGCGTGCAGGCGCTCGACCCTGCGGGCGTGGCGGCGCGCAGCGTGGCCGAATGCCTTTGCCTGCAACTCGAGGCTTCCCCGAAGCATGCGAACGAATCGGAAACAGTCATCCGGCAACTCGCGCGCCGTATTCTCGAAGCGCACATCGGCCTGCTTGCCACGCATGACGTCGGCAAACTGGCCAAGGCGCTCGATGCGGCGCCGCAGCAAGTGCAGTGCGCAATCGATTGCATCCGGCGCCTGAACCCGCACCCGGGCTGGCAATTCGGCGAAACGGCGGCGCGCATCGTGATACCCGACGTGACCGTGAAGAAGGTGCGCGGCACCTGGCGGACCTCGCTCAACGCCAGCGCCCTGCCCCGCGTGAAGGTGAACTCGGCCTACGCGCAAATGCTCGAGCAGCATGGCGAGAAACACGGCACCGGCCAGTGCGCCGCCATGAAGGAATGCCTGGAGCAAGCGCGCTGGATGGTGGGCAGCGTGTCGCAGCGCGCATCCACCATTCTGGAGGTGGCGCGCGCCATCGTCGCGCGGCAGAAGATGTTCTTCGAGCACGGCCCGCTCGCCATGAAGCCGCTCGGGCTGCGCGAAATTGCCGAAGAAGTGGGCGTGCATCCGTCCACCGTTTCGCGCACCGTGCACAACAAGTACATGGCCACGCCCGTCGGCATCTTCGAACTGCAGCACTTCTTCTCGCGCGGGCTCGAGCACGCCGCCGGGGGCGCGAGCGCGCCGGTGGCACTGCAGGGGCTCATCCGCGAGCTCATTGCCGTCGAAAAACCCGTGGCGCCGCTAAGCGATGCGGCGCTGGCACGCCAGTTGGCGCAGCAGGGCTTTCGCATTGCGCGCCGCACCGTCACCAAGTACCGCCAGAGCATGAACATCGACCCCTTCGAGCGCCGCCGCGTCCATGGGGGAGAACTGGGAGCTGCGGCCTAGCCCGCAAAGGAGAAAACATGTCCATTGAATTTCTGCGTGTGCTCGCAAAGCATCCCGCGCCCGCGACGCTGACCGACCCCCACGACATCGACAGCCTGCTGGTGCTGCGGGCCGCCGGCCTGGTTGCGGCGCTGACCTTCAAGCCCGATGCCGGAGGCCGCGAGGTGGGCCGCTTTCTCGCCCTGACGCCCGACGGACGCAGCGCGCTCGGAGCGCCCGTGGACAGCTTCAAACGCGGCGTGCAGGCCAATCCGCAATTGCAGCAGGTGCAGCAGTAAAGAGAGGGGTACCGCATGTCCTACCGCTATCTCGAAAGACTGGCCCGCAAGCGACTTCCCATCTTCGTGGCACGGCCGTCCAAGGTGCGCGTGCTGCGCCGGCTCGCGGCCACCGGGCACGTGGATGTGCGCTTCTATCCGCCGGACTCTTGCGACGGGCAGTTCGGCGAAGTCCGCGCGCTCACGCCCGCCGGATGGAACGCGATCCGCGGTGACGATTCACCCGCCGCGGCGGAGCACCCGCAATGAACGAAGAGCAGCGCCACGAATTCGTCTACCGCGGCTGGCGCTTCGCGTACTGCGCCCGCCGCATGGCCACGGGGGTGTACCGCCCCGAGGTCGTCTGCCTCGGCGAGGGAACGGCCACCCAGGAAACCATGCTGCCCAACGACACCGACGAGATCGCCTACGCCACCGAAGCAGAGGCGCTGCGCCATGCGCAGCAGCAAGCCATGCGCTGGGTGCACGACCGCACGGGCGACGGCCAGGGCCAGCTCTGAAGCATCCGCCGCAACAAGCGGCGGCAAGCGCCCTCAGCGGCGCCCGGGCGTCAGCGCATTGGCGCTGCGCATCATGCAGGCCGCGCGGCCTTCGGCGGTGATCGCGGTGACGATGGCGCGTTCGATCCGCCGCTCACCGGTGCGCAACACCACCGTCGGCTCCGTCATCGCCTGGAGCAGCGAGGCGCTGCGCAGTGCAAGGATCTTGTGAATGTCATCGGGTTCCGAGCACACCACGGGCATCTGGCGGCGGGACAGGAATTCAAGCAGTTCATAGCACTCGCTCGCATGGCCCATGCGCGATTGCGATCTTTTCATGACAGGACGTCCAGGGCGTTGAAAAGAATGAAGGGAAGAACAGGGACAAACGCGGGCGGCAAGCGGCATGCCCGCACCGCGCCGGGCATGCGCGTTGCCCCGCAAGGGACGGATTCCGCTCCAACGGGCGGGCCCGAAATCATCACCTTCAAGGAGTACATCGATGACCATCCAAAGCACTGCCTTCCGTTTCGGCATGGCCGCAGTGGCCGCTTGCGCATTTGCTGCGACTCTTCCCGCCGCCGCCCAGAGCGCGAGCTCGCGCGGCGACCAGGCCACGGAAACACGCAGCGCCGCCGGCAAGTCGGACCAGGCAGGCAAGCCGTCGAAGGGCGATCAGCGCTTTATGAGAGACATTGCGCAGGCCAATCTCGCCGAGATCGAAACCGGAAAGCTCGCCCAGGAGAAAGCCTCGAAGGACGAGGTGAAGCAGTTCGGCAAGACCATGGTCGACGACCACACCAAGGCGCTGAGCGAACTGCAGGAAATCGCATCGAAGAAAGGCGTGGAGCTGCCGACCGAGCCCGACGCCAAGCACAAGGCCACCGCAACCGCGCTGAAGGCCCTGAGCGGCGAAACCTTCGACAAGCAGTACATGTCGATGGCGGGCCTTTCCGACCACAAGAAGACGCATGAAATGCTGCAGAAGGTGCAGCGCAATGCGGCCGATGCGGACCTGAAGGCCTATGCAGCCAAGACGCTGCCCGTGGTTCACGGTCACCTGACGACGGCGCAGGGAATCACCGGCAAGAAGTAAGAAGAAAGAGCGGGCGGGGCCGGGAGTGCTGCCCTACCCCTCCGGTTGCCCGGGTTCTTTCGAAGGGCGCTCGATGCGGTCGAGCACCCGCTCCGGCGAAACGTTCTCGCGGAGCTCGTCGAGCTCCGGGTCGTGCGCCGCCGGAATGTCCATGCGCTTTGCGATCTCCGTGACCAGGGTGATGACCTTCGTGATCTCGTGCTCGCCCAAGAGGCTGATCTGAAGATCGAGGTCGGCGCGCTGGTCCGCCATCGCGGCCATGCGGTTCTGGCTGATCATCACGAAGGTCGAGATGAAAATGGCCTCGACCGACGCCACCATGGCCAGCACCACGAAGGTCGGGTCGAATGCGCGAACCATGGGTACCCATCCCAGGTTGATGACGATCCAGCCCCCGTAGATCAGCAGGTGCAGGTACACGAACTTCATGCTGCCGGCAAAGCGGGTAATGGCGTCGGCAATCCGGTCCTGCAGGCCGGTCGATATCTTCTGCTGCTGGCGCCGCCGAACCAGCGCGGCAATGTTGCGGTCGACCACGCCCGCTACCGGCGCCTCCGATGCCTGGCCCTCCGTGGCCGGTTCAGCCGCCGCCACGGATCGCTCCCGTGGCCGACTCGTATTGCGAACCATAGATGGCGCGTGCACCCTGCGCCTGTGCATCGGGCACGCACAGGTAGATTTCGTGCCCCGGCCGGGCTTCGACGCGCAGTCCGCTGGAGCGCAGCATGGCCTCCACGCCGGCATGGTTGGGGGCCCACCAGTTGGTGGGGTCGTTGGCAAGCCGGTGTTCGATGAAGGCCATGCGCGGCCATCCGCTCTCGAGCAGCGGCGTGCGGTTGTCGATGTTGCAGTCCGCCGTGTCGGTATAGACCGAGTCGCCAGGCATGGTGAGCGTCTGGAACATCATGATGCGGCGCGTGCGCTCGGCCAGCAGGTCGAGCGCCAGCAGCGGATAACGCAGGTGATAGAAAACGCCCATGAACCAGACGAGGTCGAAGGTCTCACTGGAGCGCGCGAGGTCGTACACCTGCATCTCCCGAAACTCCACCTGCGACTCCATGCCCAGCTGGCCGGCGGCCCACCGGGCCTGCGCGAGGTAGTGCGCGTCGACATCGATGCCCAGCACCGAGGCCCCGCGCCGCGCCAGCTCGAAGCTGTAGAAGCCTGCGTTGCAGCCCACGTCGAGCACGCGCCATCCGCTCAGGTCTTCCGGCACAAAGGGCTTGATCTCCTGCCACTTGAAGTTGGGAAAGTCGCCGCCGAGAAAATGCTTGGGCAAGGTTTGCACGCCGCCGGGCAGGTGCAGGTTGTGGAACCAGGGGCCGAGCGCCTCGATCTGCTGGCGAACGGAGTCTCTGCTCGAATCGGTTGCCGCTGCTGCGGTTGATTTCTGGTTGTTGTGCATGTGCATGCCTCCTCTTTTCATGCCGCCTCGCGCACTTGCAGCAGCGTGCGGGCGTAGCCTTCGAGCTCGGCGGCGCGGTGAGCGGCGGTGTGCTCCGAAAGAATGCGCCGTCGCGCGCGCTCGCCCACGGCGCGGCGCTCTTCTTCGGGCAGTTCTCGCAAGAGCCGCAGCACTTCGCCAGGCGAATCCGCCAAGAAAATTTCTTCACCCGGCACGAGCAGCGATTCGATGCCGTCCCAGCGGTCGCTGATGATCGGCGTGCCGCACGCCGCTGCTTCGAAGATGCGCACGCTGGGGGACCAGCCGGCCTGGATCATGTCGGCGCGGGTCACGTTGAGCGTGAAGCGCTGCCGGTTATAGAAATCGCGGTGCAGCGCCGGCGGCAGGTGTGCCGTGTAGCGCACGTTACTCGGCCATTCGATGCCACTCGGATACTGCGCCCCGGCCACTTCGAAGCGCCCTTGCGCCCACTGGCGCGCGGGCTCGAGCAGCAGCGCTTCGAGCGTGGGCTGGCGGTCGTCGCTGTAGGTGCCCATGTAGCCGAGGTCGCAATCCTGCGCCACGGGTTCGGGGTAATACAGCTCGGGGTCGACCGAGCAATAGAGCATTCGCGCGGCGGGCGAGCCGAACTCGCGCTCCAGCCGGTCGAGCGTGGGGCCGCCGGTGAAAGACAGGTACATGTCGTAGCCCGCAATCTGCCGCGCCTGCAGGTAGGGGGTGCCTTCGCGCGCGAGGGCTGCGAGCGTGACGGGCGTATCGATGTCGTAGAAGGCGGTGCGCCCCGGTGCCTCGGCCTGCACCCAGTCGCCGACGGCCACGCCGTCAGGCACGAAGGAGCCGACGATCACGAGGTCGGCCTCACCGATCTGCGCCGCATGGTCGCGCTGCAGGCTGGCAACGTCGGCGTACAGCGCGGTACGACCGAAGGGCGGATTGGGCAGGTCGCGGTGCCCGGCGTACCAGGGCACATCGCGCTCGAGAAACAGCACGTCGTGCCCGCGCCGCACCAGTTCGCGCACCAGGCCGCGGTAGGTGGTGGCGTGGCCGTTGCCCCACGAAGAAGTGATCGAGAGCCCGAGGATGACGATCTTGAGCGGTGACGCCTGCATGCTCATGCAACCTCCAGGGCTTGCGCCGCATCGCGGCCTTCGAGCAATGCCTCGAGCTGCGCGGCACGGTGCGCGTAGGTGTGTTCCGCCAGCACGCGGCGGTATGCGGCCTCGCCGATGCGGCGCGCGCTTGCGGCGTCGAGCTGGCGCACATGCGCCGCCACTTCACCGCCGTCGGCGGCCACCAGCACTTCCTTTCCGGGCTCGAGAAAAAGCTCGATGCCCTCCCACGCGTCCGTGATCAGGCAGGCGGCGGAACCGGCCGCCTCGAACACGCGCGTGGCCGGCGAAAAACCGTAGCGCGCCATGCTGTCGCGGCTCACGTTGAGCACGGCCATGGGCGTGCGGTTGAATGCGTTGTGGTCGGCGGTGTAGACGTGGCCGACATAGCGCACGTTGCTGGGCATGGCCTTGTCGCTCCAGCCGCTGCCACCCAGCAGAAAGCGCTGCTCGGGCAGCAGGCTGGCGGCGCGAAGAAAGAACTCTTCCACGCGCGCCTCGCGGTCGGGCAGGCGGTTGCCGAGAAAGCCCAGGTCGGCCTCGAAGCGTGCATCGGGCCCTACCGGGTGATGCGTGGAGGGATCGAGTGCGTTGTAGATCGGAATGCAATCGCGCGCGCCGGCACGGCGATAGGCCTGCACCACGGGGTCGCCGCCGCCGTAGGTCAGCACCATGTCGTAGCGCGGCACCAGCGCATGGAACGGGTCGGCCGCATCGGCCTGCAGCCGGTCGAGCGTGGCGGGCGCATCGACGTCCCAGAACACGACGCGCGTGCCCGGGCCCTGCAAGTCGAGCACGGCCTCTTCGAGCAGCGCATCGAACACGCCCACGCCGCTGGCCTTGACCACCAGGTCGGCGCCGCGTGCATGCTCGACCATGCGGCGTGCATTGGCATCGCCCTCGCCCGGATAGACGATGACCTCCGCCCAGTCGGGGGCGTCCATGTCGCGGTGCTGCTGGCGGCCGAAGGCATCGGGCTCGTAGAAGCGCACGCGATGGCCACGCTCGTGCAGCGCGCGAACCATGCCGCGGTAATAGGTGGCGGCGCCATTCCAGTAGGCCGACACGAGGCTGGAGGCAAAGAAGGCGATGTTCATCTTTTTCTTCATGCGGGAATGCTCCGGAGGTGGGTGGGTTCGCCTTCGAGTTCGGCGTGAATGGCCAGCAGCTCGTCGACGCGGTGGGCGCAGGTGTGGCGGGCAAGCACGGTTTCCAGGCCCTGTTCGCGCAGCGCGCGGGCCAGGTCAGGGTCGTGCAGCACGTCGCGCAAGTGGCGGCGCATGGCGCCGCCGTCGTTGGCCACCAGAAAGTCGCGGCCGGGCGTGAACAGCCCTTCGGCGTCGTTCCACGGCGCGGAAACCAGCGGAATGCCGCAGGCCAGCGCCTCGAACACCCGAATGGTCGGAATGCCCGGCAGCGCCTGGACGTAAGGCCTGCGCGGCACATGCACCGTGACGCGGTGGCGCGCAAAGACGCGCGGCGCCCGGTAGTTGGGGAGCCAGCCGCCGAAGTGGATGCGCGCGGCGCGCAGGCGGTCGAGCGCCCTGTCGGGGTAGCGCACGCCGTGCACGCGGGCTTTGAGGCGCAGGTCGTGCACTGGCTGGAGCAGGAACTCGTCGAGTTCGGCTTCGCGCTCGTCGTCGCCCCAGTTGCCTATCCAGACCAGGTCGCCCTCCTCCACTTCATCCGGTATCGGATGGAAGTGGCGGATGTCGGCGGCCTCGTGCCAGGTCCACGCACGGCGCGCCCAGCCCTTCTTGCGGTACAGGTCGCGGATCACGTTGCCGAAGGCCAGCACGCCGTCGTAGTGCGAAAGGTCGTAGCCGGCCATGCTCTTTTCTTCGGTCACCGAGCGGTGGTGCGTGTCGTGAAAGAAAAGCCGGTAGCGCCCACCGTCACGCCGGTGAAGGCCGATGCGGCGCACCAGCGCATGGTCGTTCCATTCATGCACCAGCACCACGTCGGCGTCTTGCAGCGCCTCGTCGAGATCGAGCGTGGCGGGGTCATAGGTGGTGCTGTGCAGTTCCGGGTACACCCGCGCGAACTCTTCGAGCGGCGCCTGGCCGTGCTCGGCCTCGAGGTTGGTGCGGCTCCACGCGCCGTGCGGTTCGTACACCGCAAGCTCGTGGCCGCGCGCAAGCAGCTCGCTGCACACGCCGCGCAAGAAATGCGCGTTGCCATGGTTCCAGTCGGATACGAGCGAATGGCAGAACATCACGAAGCGCATGCGGCCTCCTTTGTTTTTCTTCGGGCGCGGCCGGCGCCGCCCGCGCGGGACGCTGCCGGCGCGAGCAAGCGGCCGTAGGCTGACATGTAGGCGTCTGCCATTCGCGCCGGCGTGAAATGCCGCGCACGTTCCGCCGCCCGGTGCGCCATCTGCTGGCGCAGCGGCGCATCGTCGATCAGCTGCATCAAGGCCGCGTGCAGCGCATCGTGGTCGTCCGGCTGCACATACAGCGCGGCGTCGCCCCACACCTCACGCAGGCTCGGCACGTCGCCCAGCACCAGCGCGCATTGCGAAAGCGCCGCCTCGAGCGCCGAGAGGCCGAAGGGCTCGTAGCGTGCGGGCAAGGCATAGATCGATGCACGCGCGAACTGCGCGGCCATGGCGTCGGGAGCCAGTTCGCCAAGCCACAGCACGCCGGAGGCCTGGATGCTTTTCTGGCCTGCACCCGGCGCCGATGCCGACCCGGCCACGCACACCGGCCAGGGCAAGCGTGTGGCCACGGCCTGCAGCGCCGACACGTTCTTGGCGGCGTCCCACAGCCTGCCGGCCGAGAGAATGACCGGCTCCTTGTCGCCGGGAGCGAACATCGCCGCGCTGCGGCCGTTGGGCAGTACGAGGCCGCCGTGGATGTACCCGTAGTCGAGCGCAAGCGACGAGAGCATGGCTTCCGTCGGCGCGCCGACAAGGTCCGCGCCGTCGAGCCCTTGCCGCACCGTGCGGCGGTAGGTGTCCCAGCTCGCCGGCGCAAGCTGGCGATGCACGGCGCGCCACCACGAGGCCACGCACGAATGAGCCACCACGAGCTTCGGTGCCGCGAACGGAAGCGCGCCGAAAGCGAACTGGTTCAGGTGCACCACGTCGGGAGCCAGTTCGTGTTCGAGTCCCAGCAGCCACTGGCCGGCGCGGCGCACGTCGTCCCACGGGTTCTCCATCCACTCGAGGCGCCACTCGCTCGCGTGCAATTCCAGGCCCGGGAGCGACGCGGCCTGCGCGCGCTGCGCCGGTGTGGGCAGCGCCCCCAAGGTGGCCAGCGACACGCGCACGCCCCGCTCGCCAAGCGCCGCGGCAAGCTCCAATGCGTGGCTCCAGACGCCGCCGACCGTATCGGCCGTCATCAGCACATGGCGCGGCGCTTGTTGCGGTGTTTCAGCGTTCATAGATTGCATCCAGCACAGCCGCCACTTCGGTCAGCCGCTCGATCTCGGGATCGAAGGCACCGCCGTTCGCGAGCGCGCGGGCCCAGTGCACGGCGGCCCGCCCGCCCCAGTCGTCGGGCGGCGAGGCGAGCGGGATTGCACGCGTGCCGTCGAAGCGCTCGGCGATAAAGTCGTAGAAGGAGCCGTTCACGTTGCGGAACGAGGCGCCCCCGCGCGTGCCGTGAAAGTTGGCTTCGATGACGGCATCCCGTCCCGCCGGCAGGTTCCAAGAGCACGCGAGCCGCGCCACGCAACCGCCCGCGAGATCGATCTGCGCCACCGCATGGTCTTCGACAACCGCCGAAGGCAGCGCAAGGCGCCGGCCGCCGGCATGTAGGCGGCTCGACACCGCCTCGACGCGTGGAAAGCCCAGGGTCCAGAGCGCCAGGTCGACCATGTGGATGCCCAGGTCGATCACGCAGCCGCCGCCCGAAAGCACCGGGTCGCGGAACCAGGGCTTGTCGGGGCCGTAGGCGTTGTGGAACACCAGGTCGACGGCATACACCTCGCCGATCTCTCCGGCGGACACGAGCTCGCGGATGCGCTGCATGCCGGCCGTGCGCCGGTAAGAAAGATCGACGCCCAGCAGCCGGTTCGCGCGCTTCGCTGCGTCGATCACGCCTTTGGTTTCCTCGGCCGTGCGTGCCAGCGGCTTCTGGCAGAACACCGCCATGCCGCGCGCGAGTGCCGCTTCGGCCTGCCGGGCATGAAGCGCGCTTGGCGTGGCGATCACCAGCCCGTCGAGTTCGCGTTCGAGCAGCGCATCGAGCGAGCGCAAGCTGGCCGCGCCGGGTGCCAGTGCGCATGCGGCATCGCATGCATCGGCCTGTGCATCCGCAACGGCTGCAATTTCCGCCGAGCCGTCTTTCGCAATGGCTTCCATGCGGTTCCTGCCGATCCAGCCGACACCCAAAAAACCGAGCCGGGGCCGCCGAAGCGGCGCCGCCTGGGTGCCTGCGGAGGGCGCAGTCGCCAGGGCCGGCTCCAGCGCATTCACCATGTGCGCGGCCCTCACGTGGTCACCACCGCTTTCAGAAAACCGTCGGGCCGCGTGCGCGTGAGCTCCAGCGCCTCGCCCAGCCTGTCGAGCGGCAGGCGGTGCGTGAAGAGCGGCTCGGCATCGAGCACGCCCGCGGCCATCATGTCGACGGCTTCGCGGATGCCCTGCACATACATGCGCGGGTCGCGCTCATGCGCGTTGATCACGTCGATGCCGCGCCAGTTCCAAATCTGCATGTTGACCTGGCGAGTCCCGTCCTGGTGATAGCCCGCAATCACGAGGCGGGCGCGCTCGCCGGTGATTTCACCGGCCAGGTCGAGCGGCCACTGCAGGCCGACGGCCTCGATGGTGCGTTCGCACATCTTCTCGCCGGTGAGGCGCTTCACCTCGTCCAGGATGCGCCAATGGTCGTCCATCACGATGGTGTGCGCGGCGCCCGCCTGGCGCGCGACCTCCAGCGCAAAGGGCCGCCGCGATATGGCGATGACCCGCGCGCCGGCCTGCGTGGCAAGCCGCGTGAGAATGGCGCCGAGAAACCCGATGCCGACGATGGCCACGGTCTGGCCGGCGCGGATGTCGCTGCGGCGAAAGATGTTGACCGCGCAGCCGAGCGGCTCGCCGGGCATGGCCACATCGGCCAGCGAGGCCGGCAACGGCACCACCGAACCCGCATCGGCCACGTCGTATTCGGCATGCGCGCGGTAGGTGAGCGCGGCCACGCGGTCGCCCACGGCCAGGCCGGTGACGCCCTCGCCCACAGCCGCGATGCGGCCCCAGCCTTCGTGCCCCGGCGCACCGGCCGGCTGCGGGTATTCGAACCAGGAGCGGCCCTCCCACAGCGGCAGGCTCGATGCACAGACGCCCGAGCCCTCGAGCTTGAGCAGCACCTGGCCCGCAGCGGGTTCGGGCGTATCCACCTGCCGCAGGACGGCCTGTCCCGGCGAAGCAATGACACTGGCGAACATGCTCACCTCTCGGCCGCTGCAAGCACCGGGCGGCGCTGGCCGCTCTTGCGTGCGGTGGCGGGTTGCGCCCGCATCTCTCGCAGCCACTGGTGCAGGCGCTCGATGCCGTGCCGCGCGTCGATGGCAGGCCGCCAACCCGTGGCGGCCTCGAAGCGGCGCGTGTCCGAGACGTAGTAGCGCTGGTCGCCGGTGCGCCAGTCTTCATGCGCGGTCTCGGGGCGCTTGCCTTCGAGCACTTCGATCTGGTCCAGCAGATCGAGCAAACTGATCACGTTGCGCGGCCCGCCGCCGATGTTGAAGGCGCCGCCGGCCAGCTTGCCGATATTGCGCTGCGCCAGCACGAAGGCATCGACGAGGTCGTCGACGAACAGGATGTCGCGCACCTGCTTGCCGTCGCCGAAGAGCGTGATGGGTTCGCCATCGAGCGCGCGCAACAGGAAGTGGGCCACCCAGCCCTGGTCTTCGGTGCCGAACTGGCGCTGGCCGTAGATGCAGCTCATGCGGAAGACCACGGTCTTCACGCCGTAGCTGCGCGCGTAGTCATGCACGTACTGGTCGGCCGTTCCCTTGGAGCAGCCGTAGGGGCTGTGAAAGTCGAGCGGCCGCGCTTCGGAAATGCCGTGGCTCGCAATCTCGGCCGCCACCGGTCCGTAGCGCTGGCCCTCGAGCTTGAGCTCCACGTCTTCCAGGCCGCCGTAGACCTTGTTGGTCGAGGTCATCAGCACCGAGGGCGGCACCGGCTGCGCGCGGGCCGCCTCGAGCACGTTGAGCGTGCCCAGCGCGTTCACCGCAAAGTCTTCACGCGGATCGACCAGGCTCGTGGTCACCGCCACCTGCGCCGCAAAATGAAAGACGTGGTCGGCCCGCGCAACCGCGCGCTCCACCGCGGCGGCATCGCGAATATCCGCAACAGCCACGTCGAGGCCGGTCGCATGGTTCTGCTGCAGCCAGTCGAGGTTGCGTTCCACGCCGGGGCGCGAGAGGTTGTCGAACACCAGCACGCGGCGGCCTTCGGACAGCAGCCGGTGCGCGAGGTTGGCCCCCACGAAGCCCGCGCCACCCGTGATGAGCGTGACCCGATCCTTGCCGTTGAGCGCGCGCCGGGGAGTGAGTACTGCGTCCCGGCTGTTCATATGGCCAACCCGCGGGCGGAAAGCTCTGCGCTCGCTTGCGCCACGCGGTCGACCGCCGCTTGCCCCTCCAGCCAGGCCGCGAGCTCGGCCAGGCCGTCTTCCAGGCTCACGCGGGGCGAATAGCCCAGCACGCGGCGAGCCTTGGATATGTCTGCGTAGCAGTGCCGTATGTCGCCGACGCGGTACTTGCCGGTGATTTCGGGCAGCAGGTTTTCCTTGCCCACGGCCTCGGCCACGCGCTGTGCGATGTCGCGCACGCTGTAGGCCTCGCCGCTGCCGATGTTGAACACCTCGCCCGCCGCGGCCGGCATTTCGAGTGCGAGCCGCGAGGCGCGCGCAATGTCATACACGCTCACGAAGTCGCGCTGCTGGTGCCCGTCTTCGAAGATCTTGGGAGGACTGTCGTTGAGCAGGCGCGACGCAAAGATCGCGAGCACGCCGGTGTAGGGATTCGACAGCGCCTGCCGCGGGCCATAGGCGTTGAAGAAACGCAGCGCCGCGGTCGGAATGTTGTAGGCCCGGCCGATCATGAGGCACATGCGCTCCTGGTCGAACTTGGAGAGCGCATACACCGATGCGAGCGCGGGGGCCTTGTCTTCCGGCGTGGGCGCGGGCACCAGCGCCAGCCCGTCTTCGTCGCGCCACTCCCAGTCGCCGCGCCGCAGCTGCTCGAGCGTGCGCTCCTGCACCGTGCGGAGCTCGCCGCTTGCGGTGCGGTAAAGGCCTTCGCCATACAGGCTCATGCTCGATGCGACGATCAGCTTCTTCACCGGCTTCTCGATCAGCGCCTCCAGCAGCACCGCGGTGCCCAGGTTGTTCACCCGCGTGTAGTGCGCCACCTCGTACATGCTCTGGCCCACGCCCACTGCCGACGCGAAGTGGTAGACCGCGTCCACGCCCTTGAGCGCATCGCGCACCGCGGCCGGGTCGCACACGTCGCCAACGACGAGTTCGATGTCGGCCTCAAGGTAGTCGGGCCTGCGGCCGCTGTCGCCATGCACCTGCGGCGCAAGGTTGTCGAGAACGCGAACGCGATAGCCGTGGGAGAGAAGCTCGTCTGCGAGATGCGAGCCGATGAAACCGGCGCCGCCGGTAATGAGAATTTGCTGCGACATGAAACCCCTTTTTTGTTTGAGCCGCCGGCGAATCGTCGAGGGAGATATCTTCTTTTTCAACGCCTTGGCGAAGCCCTAAATTCGACGAAGAATTGCCGCCTTCATGTGCGAAGGTACTTACCTGTGTGTAGGCGCGTTGCCCTGTTACGCCACTGCAGAGTTGGGTCTGTGCATCGAGGGTGTTTCACGTGCGCGCGAGGCTTCAAACGAGCGTAGATTGCGAAGGAACAAAGCTTCGGCTTTGTGTTCAATCACGTCCGCCCTGCGCACGCGCGGCGGCTCTCGCAAAGGTCTCCAACATGAGCAAGATACGTGTCGCAATCGTCGGTGTGGGCAACTGCGCCTCCTCGCTGGTGCAGGGTGTTCACTTCTATGGCAACGCCCAGGGCACCGACTTCATTCCCGGCCTGATGCACCTCGATCTCGCGGGCTACCGCCCGTCCGACATCGAGTTCAGTGCCGCCTTCGACGTGCATGCGCAAAAGGTCGGGCGCGACCTGGGCGAAGCCATCTACGAAGCGCCCAACAACACCATTCGCTTTGCCGATGTGCCCAAGCTGGGCGTGCAGGTGCACCGCGGCCCCACGCACGACGGCATTGGCGCCTACCTGAAGGACGTGGTGCCGCTTGCGCCCGGCAAGGCGCAGAACGTGGCGAAGATCCTGAAGGAGACGAAGACCGACGTGGTGGTGTCGTACCTGCCGGTGGGCTCCGAGAAAGCGACGCAGTGGTATGCGCAGCAGGTGCTGGAGGCCGGCTGCGCCTTCGTCAACTGCGTGCCGGTGTTCATTGCTTCGCGGCCCGAGTGGGAGAGGCGCTTTGCCGAGCGTGGCCTGCCGATCATCGGGGACGACATCAAGTCGCAGGTGGGCGCGACCATCGTGCACCGCATCCTCACCGATCTTTTCAGGAAGCGCGGCGTCCGACTGGACCGCACCTACCAGCTCAACTTCGGCGGCAATACCGACTTTCTGAACATGCTCGAACGCGATCGGTTGCTGTCCAAGAAGATCTCCAAGACGCAGGCCGTCACGAGCCAGCTCGGCCATCCCATGAAGGCCTCCGACGTGCATGTGGGCCCGAGCGACCATGTGCCGTGGCTGGACGACCGCAAGTGGTGCTACATCCGCATGGAGGGCACCACCTTCGGCAACGTGCCGCTGCAGTGCGAAGTCAAGCTCGAGGTGTGGGACTCGCCCAATTCTGCCGGCGTAGTGATCGATGCGGTGCGCTGCGCCAAGCTCGCGCTCGACCGCGGCGTGGGCGGCGCGGTGCTGGCGCCTTCGAGCTATTTCATGAAGTCCCCGCCGCAGCAGTTCACCGACGACGAGGCCCGCGAACTGGTGGAGGCGTTCATTCGCGGCGACGCCGAAGCCGCCGCGCCGCCCGAACGCAAACCCCGCGCGCATGAACATGCGCCGCGCCACACGAAGAGGAGCAAGCTCGCATGATCGAAGCCGTCAAGTTCTGGAACGAGCCCAACAACAAGTCGCACTGGGACCTCGAGCTCGACCCCGACTGGTCTGCTTACGCACAGATGGTCAAGCTGGCATCGAGTGCCGTCCGCGCGGAGAACAGCACGCTCACGCAGGTGCTGGGCGGTATATCACCCATCGACGCGCACTTCATGGCGGGCCTCCGCGACCGGGGCGTGCTCGACGGGCTCGACGCGGTGGCGGTGCACGGCTTTCCGCTGGACTGGAACAACTGGCAGATCCACGAATGGCCGCGCCGCATCGCAGAGATCGAGGCGGTGACGCACCTGCCGGTGTGGGTGACCGAAGTGGGCGTGTCGACCTTCGGCGCTGAAGAGGTGCAGGAGTTCGGGCTGCGCCGCACGGCCGAGCTGCTGATCGGCCGGGTGCCGCGCATCTTCTGGTATTCGCTCTACGACCTTCCCCAGGCCTGGCCGGCCACCACGCGGCACCGCGAGGCCGAGGGATCGAGCTACTACCGCCACTTTCACATGGGCCTGCTGCGCGAAGACGGCACGCCCAAGCTCGCATGCGAGCAATTTGCAAGCTACACGCCATCGATGGGCATTTGCCAGTGGTTCCACTTCGAAGACCATCGGCTTGACGACGCGGTGCGCTGGCTCGAGCGGCTGGGCGTGCGCCACCTGCGCACCGGGCTGAGCTGGGCCGACAGCTTCCGGCCGAATGCCGAGCGCTGGTTCGACCGGCAGATGCGCGCGCTGGAAGACTTCGACGTGACGCTCACCTTCTGCTTCACGCCCGAGCACCGAGGCATTGCGCCGCACCACACCAGCCCGCCGCAGCAACCCGAGGAGTTTGCCGAGTTCTGCGCGAGCATGGTCCGGCGCTATGCGTCGAACCGGGCGTGCACGGTGTTGCCCTTTGCGGCCGCCGGCACCACGGCGCCGTCGCGCATGCCCGCCGCGAGCTGAGCCGGCGAAAGCTCTCCGGCCGAGAGCAGGCCATCGAAGTATTCGATGGTCTTGCGCAGGCCCTCTTCGAGCTGCACGCTCGGCTGCCAGCCGAGCATTTCCTTGGCAAGGCGGATGTCGGGCCGGCGCTGCATGGGGTCGTCCGAAGGCAGCGGCGCGAATGCGAGCTTCGATGACGAGCCCGTCAGCTTGATGACCAGGGTTGCAAGCTCGCGCACGGTGAACTCGACCGGGTTGCCGATGTTCACCGGGCCGGGCCCGCCGGCCGAAGCGTCCATGAAGCGGTTGAGCCCTTCCACCAGGTCATCGACAAAGCAGAAGCTGCGCGTCTGCAGGCCTTCGCCATAGATGGTGATGGGATCGCCGCGCAACGCCTGCACGATGAAGTTGGACACCACGCGCCCGTCGCGCGGATGCATGCGCGGCCCGTAGGTGTTGAAGATGCGCGCCACGCGAATGTCGACCTGGTGCTGGCGGTGGTAGTCGAAGAACAGCGTCTCGGCGCAGCGCTTGCCTTCGTCGTAGCAGCTGCGCACGCCGATCGGGTTGACCTTGCCCCAGTAGCTCTCGGGCTGCGGATGCACGTCCGGGTCGCCGTACACCTCGCTGGTGGAAGCCTGCAGGATGCGCGCGCGCACCCGCTTGGCCAGGCCGAGCATGTTGATGGCGCCATGCACGCTGGTCTTGGTGGTCTGCACCGGGTCATGCTGGTAGTGCACGGGCGAGGCGGGGCACGCCAGGTTGTAGATCTGGTCTACCTCCACATAGAGCGGAAAGGTGATGTCGTGGCGCATGAGCTCGAAGTGCGGATTGCCGAGCAGGTGCTCCACATTGCGCCGCGTCCCGGTAAAGAAATTGTCGGCGCACAGCACGTCGTGGCCTTGCGCCAGCAGCCGTTCGCAGAGGTGGCTCCCGAGAAAGCCCGCGCCGCCGGTCACGAGAATGCGGCGTTGGGAGTTGTAGACACGCATGATCGAAGCTCCTGTTGTGTGTTTGTCTGTCTTTGTTCAGCGGCCGATGGCCAGGTAGTCGAAACCCTGCGACCGGATCTCGGGGTCGTACAGATTGCGTCCGTCGAAGATCAGCGGCTGCCTGAGCGCGGTCTTCAATGCGCTGAAGCTGGGGCTCTTGAAGGCCTTCCAGTCGGTGAGGATGACCAGTGCATCCGCATCCTCCACGGCCTGCATCGGGTTCTCGACGTAGCGCAGGCGCGCAATCAGCTCGGGCATGCCCTCCAGGTCGCCTGCAAGCACCTTGCGCGCCTCGGCAATGGCAACCGGGTCGTGCGCAACGACTTCTGCGCCGCGCACCAGCAGCGCCTTGATCACCAGGCGGCTCGGCGCTTCACGCATGTCGTCGGTGTCGGGCTTGAAGGCCAGCCCCCACACGCCGAAGCGGCGGCCACGCAGGTCTTCGCCGAAGCGGCGGACGATCTTTTCTATGAGCACCTGCTTTTGCGCGTCGTTCACCGCGCGCACCGCCTCCAGCACCTGCAGGCGCTGGCCGTGCGTGGCGGCGGTGTGCACCAGCGCCTGCACGTCCTTGGGAAAGCAGCTGCCGCCGTAGCCCAGCCCCGCATACAGAAAGCTGTAGCCGATGCGCGGATCGGAGCCTATGCCGCGACGCACCTGCTCGATGTCGACGCCCACTTTTTCCGCAAGATTTGCAAGCTCATTCATGAAGCTGATGCGCGTGGCGAGCATGGCATTGGCCGCGTACTTGGTGAACTCGGCCGCCTTCACGTCCATGTGGATCATGCGGTCGCGCTGCCGGTTGAAGGGCGCGTACAGGCGGGTCATCACTTCCCTGGCATGGCGCCCCGCCTCGCCGGGCTCGGTGCCGACCACGATGCGGTCGGGCCGCATGAAGTCGTCGACGGCCGCGCCCTCTTTCAGGAATTCGGGGTTGGACACGATGGCGACCGGAAGCCCCTGCAAGCCGCTGCCCGCCGCATGGTCGCCGTTGCTGCGGCGCTCCGAGAGCTCCTCCTCGATGGCCGCGCGCAGCTTGCCGGCGGTGCCCACCGGCACGGTGGACTTTTCGACCACCACCTTGAAGCCCTGCATGTGGCGGCCGATGCTGCGGCCGGCGGCGAGCACGTATTGCAGGTCGGCGCTGCCGTCTTCGCCGGGCGGCGTGCCGGCCGCGATGAAGATCAGGTCGCCGTGGTGCACGGCCCGGGCCACGTCGGTCGTGAAGTGCAGGCGGCCGGTGCGCACGTTGCGCTCGATGAGCTGCGGCAGGCCTTCCTCGTGGATCGGCACGCCGCCCGATTGCAGGATTTCGACCTTGCGTTGATCGACGTCGAAGCAGACGACTTCATTGCCGATCTCCGCCAGGCAACTGCCTGTGACGAGACCTACGTAGCCGGTACCGAGGACTGAAATTTTCATGGAGGAAGAACGGATGAGTGCCGATGTTCGTGGTGGTGTAAGCGTGTTGAAAAAACCTAGCAGAAATTTTTCGGCGAAGGAACAGGACAGCACCGTGGTGCGTGGTTGACTGCATTGATGAGCGCAAATAACGTGGCGCATCGAAAACAGAGGCGGCGCCCCGCGGGCATGCCGGTTGCCATGAATTTTTTTCGACGACTACGAACGATGACGACGACCTGGACACCCAACTTCAGCTGGATCACGCAGGAGCTTGCCGTCGGTGGCAGCTTTCCATCCGAGCGCGCCGAAGAGCTCGCCTCCGCGCATCGCATTCGTGCGGTGGTCGACCTGCGCAAAGAGGCCAAGGACGACGAGGCCGTGCTGCACCGGCACGGCATGACGCTGCTGCACTTGCCGACCGAGGACATGTGCGGCGTCGATGCCGAACAGCTCGATGAAGGCGTGGCCTTTGCCAGCGCCGCGCTCGACCGCGGCGAACGCGTGCTCATTCATTGCGAACACGGCATCGGCCGGTCGGCCACGCTCGCGCTGTGCGTGATGGTGTTTCGCGGCGAGCGACCGCTCGATGCGCTCGAGCAGATGAAAAGCCGCAGGGCGCTGGTGTCGCCCTCCCCCGCGCAGTTCGCGTGCTGGAGCGAATGGCTGGCGCGCCATCGCGAGCTGAGCCGCGCGCCGTGGGAGGTTCCGGATTTCGATGCGTTCCAGGCCATTGCATACCGCCACATGCGGATTCGCTGATGCTGGTCTATGGCGACGCGACGCGGCGGGAGCCGGCCGCCCGAAAGCTGGCGCGGCTGCGCGGGCAGCTTGCCGATGCGCGGGCTTCGCCGGCGGGCCTTGGCAGGCACTGCCTGCTTGTCGATGCGCTCATCGAAGCCGGCGAACTGGTTCAGGGCGTTGCGGATGCGCACTTTCTCGCGGCCGGAAAGCGCGACACGCCGTCGCCCCAGACGGATGCCGCCATGGCGCTCACCGTGGCGGTAGCCAGGCTGTGCGCGCAGTCGTGGGAGACAGCCTTTGCGCATGAGTGGCGGCAAGGTCCGCTGGAAGACCGGCTCGCCGCGTGCGAAACCCTGCTTGCTTCCGCCGACCTGGAAGTGAAGCAGCCTGAGGGCTACGCGTTCTACGCGCTCTATCCGGAAGGCCACTTCGCCGCCGCCAAGCGGTTGGGGCCCGGGCCGTGGCGCGTGATCGGTCTCCGCAGCATCGGCACCAGCCTGGCCGCGATGGCGGCGGTGGCGCTCGATGCGCCTGCGCCGCTGACGCTCAGGCCGGTCGGGCATCCCTTCGAACGCCATGTTTCGCTGGGCGACGCGCCGCTTGCAAAGCCCGCCGCGCACCATGCCATCGTCGATGAAGGGCCCGGGCTCTCGGGATCGTCGATCGCGGGCGTGATACGGCGGCTGCGCGATGAAGGCGTGCCGGCGGACCGCATCCATCTCTTTCCCGGGCACGCGAACGGACCGGGCGCGCAGGCCAACGATGAAACGCGCGCGCTGTGGACGCAGGCTTCGGTGCACGTGGTCGGGTTCGACGAACTGATCTTGCGCGCCAAACATCCCGCTCATCGGCTGCAGGGCTGGGTCGAGTCGCTGGTCGGGCCGCTTCATGCGCCGCTTGCCGAGATCACCGGAGGCGCATGGCGCCGCGCACATGGCGATGGCCAAGGCGATGTGCCTCCGGCTCATCCATGGCAGGAGCGGCGCAAGTTCCTGGCGCACAGCCATCACGGCGCCTGGCTCGTGAAGTTCATCGGCCTGGGCCACGCCGCGCGCCAGCGTTTCGGCTGTGCGATGCGATTGGCGGAGGCCGGTTTCTCCCCCACCGTCGCGGGCCTGTGCCATGGCTTCATGGTGGAGCAATGGCACGATGAGATGGCGCCGCTGTCTCTCGCTCGGTTGCAATGCACGGAGCTCAGGGCGCGCCTGGTCGAACGCGTTGCGGACTACATCGCATTTCGCGTGCGCAGCTTTCCCGCACCGGAAGAGAACGGCGCGTCGCTGCGGGCGCTGTGTGAAATGGGGCGGCACAACAGCACCCAGGCGCTTGGCAATGGACTGGCGAGCGCATGGGATCGATTCCAAGTCCAGGCCGAGCGACTGGAGGGCCGTGTGCAACGGGTGAAGACGGACAACCGCATGCACGCATGGGAATGGCTGGCGGACGACAACCGCATCCTCAAGACCGATGCGGTGGACCACCACGCGGGCCACGACCTGATCGGCTGCCAGGACGCGGCTTGGGATGTTGCCGGTGCGTGTACCGAGCTCGGGCTGACCGCCGAAGAGCTGGACCGGCTGGTCGACGGCCTCTTGCGGCGCGGCTGCCGGATCGACGCGGAGCTGCTGAGCTTCTACGCGCCGGCTTACCTTGCCTTCCAGTTGGGCCACTACCACCTGGCGGCACAGGACGCTCGCAGCCAAGATGAGCAAAGGCGCCTCGAGTCGCACTGCGAGCGCTACACCCAGGCGCTGCGCGACCAACTCGCAGGCAGCTGAGAAGCTACTCCAGAGCGCTTGCGAACATAAGTGCTCAGGGCATCAGCCTGGGAGGCCCCGTATGTAGTCCGCGCTGCCACCCACACGAGAAACGTTCCTACGCGAGGCACCCGAGCCCGCCCCGAATCTGCAACCGGGTGAACACACCGGCTCGACAACCATTTTTCCCGTGGGTGCGAGTTTGGCGGCGGCCATGGTGGTCGCCGCCTTTTTTGCGGGCGTATCGCTTGTTCGAAGATGACCACTCTTGATCTGCTGTTTGCCCGAGGCCCCAGGATGCGACCCGTGCGTCGAGTGCTTGGTTTCTGCATCGTTGTACTGGGCCTGGGCCTCTTGGCCTTCGAGGCGGCCGAGGCGATCTGGCGCGGCGATGCGCGCGTGCGCGGGGCACTTCTGGGCGGGAGCCTGGCGGCGCTGGCTACGGCGCTCGGCACGCTGCCCGTGGCACTGTCGCAGCAGTTCTCGCAGCGCAGCTGCGACACCATGCTGGGCTTTGGGGCCGGCGTGATGCTCGCCGCCACTTCGTTCTCGCTCGTGATCCCGGGCCTGGAGGCCGCGCGAGCCCAGGGCGCCGGCGCGTGGGCCGCCGGAGGCATTGTGGGCGGGGGCGTGCTGCTCGGCGCGGCGCTGCTGCTGGCCATCGACCGCATGGTTCCCCATGAGCATTTCGTGAAGGGCCTCGAGGGGCCCAAGGCGATGAAACTGAAGCGAGTGTGGCTTTTCGTGCTGGCCATTGCGCTGCACAACCTGCCCGAGGGCCTGGGGATCGGCGTCGCTTTCGCGGGCTCCGACCCGGTGGCAGCCACCGCACTGGCCACGGGCATCTCGATCCAGGACGTGCCCGAAGGCATGGTGGTGGCGCTTGCGCTGCGCGGCGTGGGCTACGGGCGTTTCATGTCGGTAGGCCTTGGCGTGGCTTCGGGCCTGGTGGAGCCGGCCATGGCGGTGCTGGGCGCCACGGTGGTCACGCTGACCGCCAGCCTGCTGCCCTGGGGCCTGGCACTGGCGGCGGGTGCCATGCTGTTCGTCATCAGCCACGAGATCATTCCGGAGTCGCACCGCCAGGGCCACGAGGCCTTTGCAACGGGAGGCCTGATGGTCGGCTTCGTGCTGATGATGGTGCTGGACACCGCGCTGGGGTAAAGAAAGGGCACGCCATATGACTGCACTCGACCTTTTGAACCTGGACGTGCTCCTTGCGCGCAGCGTGCTTCTGCGCGCCGACTACCTGCAGGCGCAAAGCCGGATCACCGAGTCGCTTGCCAGGTGGAACGGCGATCCGGGCCAGGGGCCGGCCGACAGGGACTTCGAGGAGCTGGCTCTTGCGATGAGCCGCTCGCTCTCGGCCGACGCCCGCTACCTTTGCACCCTTTCGTTCACGGTGCGCGGCATCATAGAACGCGCGAAGGCCATGGCCTGATCAGGCTCCGCCGAACGCGAGCGCGGGTTTGGCGATCATGAGCCAGAACAGCGCAAGAAAGAGAAAGAACGCCGGCACGCCCAGTGCCACCCACCACTTGAAGAGCAGCCAGTAGCGCGGCGGCAGCGGCGTATTGCCTTCGGCCGCCTGCGCCGCCAGGTCGCGCAACCGCATCTGCAGCCAGACGACCGGCAGCCAGCACGCGATGGCCAATGCATAGCAGACCAGGGAAGCGGCAACCCATGGCGTGAAAAGCGGCATGCCCATGCGGTGCACCAGCCACAGGCCCGTGACCGGCTGCAGCACGGCCGTGGTCGCGGTAAAGAGCCAGTCGGCACGCACCACCATGCGCGAGACGACCGCTATCGCCCGCACGTCGCCGGACAGGGTGGTGGCCAGCAGGTAGAAGGCCGACCCGATGCCGGTACCGAACAGCAGGGTCGACGAGATCACGTGCACGTACTTCAAGACAAGGTATTCCATGGTGCGGCTTTCAAGGCGGCTTGGGTGCTGCGGCATGCATGCGGCGGCGCGAGGGCGGCTCCATGGCCCACAGCAGGCCGATGGCCGCGCACATCGGCAGGTTCTTGGAGAGCGGGCCGAAGGGATGCAGCCAGAACTCCGGCATGGCCCATGTGATGGCCGCGGTGTAGAAGGCAATCAAGGCAAGCTGCAGCGGCCACAGCACGCGGCTGCGCCATGCGGCGGGCAGCGCGAGCGTGCCGATGCCCAGTGCCAGGTCGAACACCGCGGCGCCGTCGAGCAGCAGCTCGGCCCACAGGCCGCTCGCGCCGACGCGGGCCAGCAGCGCAAGGCTCTGGTCGCGCGGGTAGAGCCCGATGGAGACGATAAAGGTCCAGATCCACACCAGCGCAACGGACCAGCGCAGCAGCGGCAGCATCCATTGCAGCCATGCGGCGCGGCGCAGCGCCGGCACGCCGTGGGCCGGAATGAAGGCCCGGTGCGAGCGCGGCGCCCGCCCGAGCCAGCCTTCCAGGTCGGCCGCGGGCGCGGCATTGCCTTGCAGCAGCATGCCCGCGGTTTCTGCGTCCAGAAAGCCGCCCTTCCACCGGCCCGCCAGCATCGCGCCCCACCTGAACAGGCACTCGGGCAGCGGCAGCACCCACGCCTGGTGCGCATAGCCGAGCTGCCGGCGCAGATCGGCCAGGTAGGTGCGCAAACTCACCGGCTCGGGGCCCACGAAGGCGATCGTGCGGCTGCCCACGGGCCGCGCCTCGGCCAGCGCCAGCACGCCGGCGACCACGTCATGCAGGTGGACGGGTTGCAGCCATTGGCCACCGCCGCCGGGCAGCAGCAGCATCGGCATGACGGCAAGCGAGGCGAACAGGTTCGCGCTCGCGCCCTCGTCGCCCCACACCAGCGAAGGCTGCACGACGGCCGACGCCACCCGGCAGCGCCGCAGGTGCCTGTCTGCGGCTCCCTTGCTGCGGTAATAGCCGCTGGCCCCGGCGGGCGTGGCGCCCAGTGCGGAGATCTGGATCACCAGCGCGACGCCCACCGCGGCGCAGGCGTCGAAGAGCTGCACCGGCCCCAGGTGGTGAATGGCATCGAACTCGCCTGCGCGGCGCTCGCGCAGCATGCCGGCCGCGTTGATGACCACGTCTCCGGGGCGCAGGTGTTCCGTCCAGAAGGAAGCGGGCGGAACCTCGGCCAGGTCTGCCGAAATCCATTGCGCATGGGTTTGCGGCCAGCGGGCCTCCGTGCGTGCCTTGTCCGCATCGCGCGCGGTGCACAGCAGGTCGGCCCCGCGGTGCGCGAAGGCTTCAGAAAATGCGCGCCCCAGAAAGCCGGATGCGCCAACGATCACTACCCTCACTGCTCGCCTTTCCCCATGCCGCGGCCAGCCGGGCCTCACCGCGTGCGCTCGCGGTTGGCCACCGCGCAGCCGAGCGCCAGGCCGACGGCAAAACTGGCGTACACCGCGGCCATGGCGCCTTTGGAAAGGTGATGCTCGAACCCGGGAGTCAGCCGCCGGGGTGTGGCCAGGTAGTCGACCGCGCATGCGGTGGCCGCGGCAATGCCGGCGCCTCCCAGCGCGGCCGGCACCGACCGGGCGGGGCGCCGGTTGGCGTGAAGCCATGCATAGAGAACCGCCCAGAAGGTGGCCGAGCCATGGTGAATGGCATAGCCGAGCACCGTATGCCGCAATGACGGCGACCTGCGGAACAGGGCCTCGCGGTCCCATACCCAGTGGCTGGTGGCGTTGGTGGTCGCCGTGGAACTGCCAGTCTCGAAGCGCCCGCAGATCGCCAGCGCCACGCTCGATGCCACGCTGGCGAACGCGCCCGCGATCAGGCCGGTCTTGAGGGCCGACGCCGCGCGGCTCGCGGGCGGCGCGTCCATGGCGGAAGATTTTTCACTTTCACAGCTTTGCATGCCCGAATCTTTGACGCCTGCGTGCTTTGCGCGAGTGCGGCACGGAGCATGAACACGTAGGTCGGCGCCGCATTGCTGCGGCGGCACGTGCGTCCAAGCGCTTCCAGGCGCTTGGGGGCGCTTCGGGCGTTTCGCGACAGGGGTGCGCGCCGCTGTCCGACACCCTTGGCCCGCGAGGCGATGCAGCGTTGGCTCACTGCACTGAAAGGTGATCGAGATGAAGGCTCAACAAGCAAGAAGTGACGAGCGCGACAACAAGCGGGTTTTTCGGTGGGGTGTGGGCGCGGCTATCGTCGTGTTCCTGCTGGCGCTGCTCTACAACCTGCTGACGCAGACGCGGGAAGAAGGTCCGGTGAAGCCGGACACCCCGACGCAGAGCGCGCCGCAGACGACGGCGCCGTCGACTGCTGCGCCCGCAGCACCAGCGGCCCCAACTGCTCCATCGAAATAGGCGCGCAGCGGTTGCCCGCCGCGGCCTGCGTCAGGAAGACGCATTCCAGCTGAGAAGGCCCTTCTGGGTGGCCTCGCAGACCGCTTGCGTGCGCGTCTTCACGGCCAGCTTGTAATAGATGCTCTTGAGCTGGGCGCCGATGGTGTGGGCCGAACGCTGGCTTTCCTCGGCAATCTGCCGGTTGGTCTTGCCCTGCGCGATCAGCCGCAGCACGTTCAGCTCCCGGGGCGTCAGCAGCCCCTTCGGCGCGATGCCCTCCGCGCGCAGCAATTTGTCTGCGCGCTGCGCGTCGGCAGTGGTCAGCTTGGCCCCAGGTTGCGCGGCAATGCCGTCGAGGATGCGGCGTGCGATCTGCGACGCCGACAGGGAGTCGCCGAGTTCGATCGAGTGCATCAGAAAGGCCAGGTCTGTTGCGTTTGCCTGCGCGAAGAGATGCCGCACAACCCCCGCCGCTGCCGTGGCGGCGCTCATCGGCGGGCCGCCGAAAACCGTCGGCTCGAGCGGCTCGTGCAAGCCGGGTTCGGGAACATGGATCTGAAGACCTTCACGTTGCAAGCTCCGCGCGCGTTGATGAAACCCGATGCTATGGAAAACGCCACTTGCGCGCACGCGCTTTTGTAGTGCCGCTGTGTCTCTGTTCACATCTGGCAGAGGGAAACCGGCAACGTATCCGCTGCGGATGGGCTCCAGGCTTCAATCGGTGGGGGATTCAGGGCCCGATGCAGCGGCCGGATTCCCGCTGCCGCTGTGCTCGTCAGGCAGCGGTTCGAAGTCTGTGGCGGCAAAGTCCGAAGACACGTGCAACCCGTGCTCGTCGCGGCGAACGAGCCCGCGGTCTTCCATGTTGCGCATGGCCTTGTTGACCACCTCGCGCGAAAGCCCCGCATACGAGGCGATCACCGCCTGCGTGATGCGCTTGTCGTAGCCGCCGGTGGTGGAAGGCGCCAGCTGGCTCAGCTGATGCAGCACGCGGCCCACCAGGTCTTCGGAGGGCAACGATGAAATCCGCCGGAGCTGGCCGCGCATTGCGCTCAGGCGCTTCATGGCAAGCTCGAGCAGCTTCAGCGAAATTTCTGGATGCAACGCGCACAGCCTGCGCATTTCGGAAACCGGAATCAGGTACACCGACGAAGGAAGCGCCGCGACCAGCGACTGCGCGACCTGGTAGCGGTCTTCGCTGAAAGAAGAACCGAAGAAGAAATCGTCCTGCCGTATGAATTCGGTGGTGACATCGTCGCTGCTGCTGCCATGCGCCACCACGCGCAGCAGCCCGCCCGCCACGCAATAGATGCAGTCGGTCCACTCGTCGGCGGCAAGAACGGTTTCATTGCGCCGGTAGGAGCGAAGTTCGGTGGCCTGGACCAATGCCGCGCGCTCCGCCTGCGGCAGACCGGCGACCAGCGTGTGCAGATACATGCCCGGATGGTGCCCGAGAGCACCACCCGCGCGGTACCCATAAATTGGGGATGCCGGGCGCCTACCGCTCCGGCCTTGCCTTGGCCGCGCGCCGCAGGCATTCGATGAGCTGCTGCGTGCTGGGCGTGCGCCTGCGGGCGCGCATGGTGATGAGGCCGACCGGCGGCAGCTCGATGGGCACCTTGAGCGACAGCACCTGCAGCATGCCCTGCTGCTGGAAATGCCGCGCCACCGAGCGGGCCATGAATGCCACGGCGTCGCGTTTCTGCAGGAAGCTGATCTGCGCCAGGAAAGAAGCGGACTCGATGATGTCGGCCGGCGGATGCACGCCGTCGCGAAAGAACATCTGGTCGAGCTTGACGCGCAGCGACGCCCAGGGTGGGGGCATCACGCAGCGCTCCTTCGCCAGATCGGCCCAGGTCAGCCGACGCTTGGCGGCCAGCGGGTGCCCGGGCCGTACCACCGCGGTCATCGGCTCCGCCAGCAGCGCCTCGGTTTCGAGGTCGGGTGCTGCATAGCCGGGCTCCAGGCGCCCCACGAACAGGTCGAGCTCGCCCAGGCGCAGCTTGGGCAGCAGCCGCGTGAGGTCGCCCTCCTCCACGAGCACGGTGGTTTGGGAAGAATGGGTCTTGAGCATTTCGACCGCGCGAGCCACCAGAACCGGCATGGCCACCACCATGGCGCCCACGCTGGTGCGGCCCGCGGCACCGCTGGCCACGGCCGCTATCTCGTCGCGCGTGCGGTCGTAGTCGGCCAGCACCGAGCGTGCAAAGCGCACCACGCTCTCGCCATACGGCGTGGGCTCGGTACCACGCGTGGAGCGCTCGAACAGCGCCAGGCCGAACATCCGCTCGATTTCGACCAGCGACTTGGATACCGCCGGCTGCGTGACCGAAAGGAACTCGGCTGCACGCCCGAGGTGGCGGAACTGATCTAGCGCCACCAGCATTTGCAGGTGGCGCAGCTTGAGGTTGGAACGCAGGACGCGGTCGATCTGGCTCATCGTGGGTGCTCGCGGGGCTTTCTCTCCTTCATAACCTCCAGGCCATGAAGAGAGTCCGCTATTTCATTGGATTGCAATGATTGTCTACTGAAGAATGCGCTCTGCTTTCATCGAACTACAAATCGTCGGAGACACACATGACCTTCAATCGCTCCCCACGGCGACGTCAATTGATGCTGGGCGGCCTTGGTGCCGCCGCACTGGCCGCGGTGCCCGCCCGCGCATTCGCAGCCGACTATCCCGAGCGCCCCATCACCTTCATCTGCCCCTGGCCGGCCGGCGGTACGGCCGACCGCTCGATGCGCGCCATCTGCCAGATTGCGGCGCGAGAACTCGGCCAGCCCATTGCGCTGGAAAACCGCGCCGGCGCTTCGGGAATGATCGGCACCAAGGCCCTGGCCTCCGCCAAGCCTGATGGCTACACCATCGGGCAGATTCCCATCTCGGTCACGCGCTTTGCGCAGATCGGCACCGTGCAGGTCGACCCGCTGAAAGACCTGAGCTACCTCGCCCGCACCTCGGGCCAGACCTTCGGCATTGCGGTGCCCGCGAGTTCGCCGTTCAAGTCGCTGCGGGACATGCTGGCGCAAGCCAAGGCCAAGCCGGGCGTGATCAGCTATGCCCACGCCGGCGTAGGCGGCGCCACCCACGTGGGCATGGAGCAGTTCGCGCAGGTGGCGGGTGTCAAGTTCAACGCGATCGCCTACAAGGGCGGCTCCGCGGCGCTGCAGGATGTCCTGGGCGAGCAAGTCGACATGCTGGCGGACAGCAGCTCCTGGGCCCCGCATGTGGAAAGCGGCAAACTGCGCCTGCTTGCCACCTGGGGCGAGGCACGCACGCCGCGCTTCAAGGACACGCCCACGCTCAAGGAGCTGGGTTTCGACGTGGTGGTGGAGGCGCCCAACGGCATCGGCGCGCCGCGCGGACTGCCGCCCGCAGTGGAAAAGAAGCTGCGCGACGCGTTCCGCGTGGCCGTCAACAGCGAAGAGTTCAAGAAGGTGGCCGACAGCATCGACGCGCCGGTGATGTACCAGGACGGACCCGACTACAAGAAATACGTCGAAGCCGTCTATCGCCAGGAGACCGACCTGATCCGCAGGCTCAACTCAAGGAACTGATGGAGAAGGGTTGATGAACGACAGCCCCCTGCTCCGCCTGCACCCGAACGACAACGTACTGGTTGCCAAGACACCGATCGCCCTGGGCGAGACGATTGCCGAGTTCGGCGTGCGGGCGCGGGCGCAGATTCCCGCGGGGCACAAGATCGCGTCGCGCGGCATTGCGGCCGGCGAGCAGGTGAAGAAGTACGACACCGTCATCGGCGTGGCATCGCGCGACCTCGAGGCGGGTGACTACGTGCACAGCCACAACCTCACGCTGGTCGATTCGTACCGCGACCCTGGCTTTTGCCAGGACGTGCGGCCGGTGGACTATGTGCCCGAGGCCGAGCGCGCCACCTTCATGGGCTTTGTGCGCGCCGACGGCCGCGTGGGCACGCGCAACTTCATCGGCATTCTGTCGTCGGTCAATTGCTCGGCCACGGTCATCAAGCGCATTGCGGCGCATTTCACGCCCGAGCGGCTGGCGGCGTTTCCCAACGTGGACGGCGTGGCCGCCTTTGCGCAGACCAGCGGCTGCGGCATGTCTTCGCCGAGCGAGCATTTCGACGTGCTGCGCCGCACCCTGGCCGGCTACGCGCGCCACCCCAACCTGGCCGGCGTGCTGATCGTGGGCCTGGGCTGCGAACGCAACCAGGTCGATGCGCTGGTCGACTCGCAGGGGCTCCAGCAGGGCCGGCTCATGCGCACGATGGTGATGCAGGAAGTGGGCGGCACCCGGCAGACCATCGAAGCCGGCATTCGCGCCATCGAGGAAATGCTGCCGGAGGCGAACGCGGCGCAGCGCACCCGCGTGGGCGCCAACCACTTGAAGATCGGGCTGGAGTGCGGCGGGTCTGACGGCTTCTCGGGCATCACGGCCAACCCGGCGTTGGGCGCGGCCATGGACGTGCTGGTGCGCCACGGCGGCACTGCCATCCTCTCTGAAACGCCCGAGATCCACGGCGTCGAATTCATGCTCACGCGGCGCGCCGCAACGCCCGAGGTCGGCCAGAAGCTGCTCGACCGGCTGGCCTGGTGGGAGCGCTATGCCTCCGGCCAGAACGCGCAGTTCAACGGCGTGGTCGGGCACGGCAACCAGGCCGGCGGGCTGGCCAACATCTTCGAAAAGTCCCTCGGCTCGGCCATGAAGGGCGGGACCACGCCGCTTCAGGCGGTGTACGAATATGCGGAGCCCATCGACAAGACCGGCTTCGTCTTCATGGATTCGCCAGGCTACGACCCGGTGGCCGTGACCGGACAGATTGCCAGCGGCGCGCAGCTGATCTGCTTCACCACCGGGCGCGGCTCGATGTTCGGCAGCAAGCCGGCACCGACCATCAAGCTGGCCAGCAACACGCCGATGTTCAAGCGCCTGGAAGAGGACATGGACATCAACTGCGGCGTGGTGATTGACGGCGAGCTCTCTGTGCCCGAGTTGGGGCAGCAGATCTTCGAGCAGATATTGCGCCATGCCTCCGGCGAACGCACACGCAGCGAAGCGCTGGGCCTGGGCGACCATGAGTTCGTGCCGTGGCACCTGGGCATCGTGAGCTGAACTTCTATTCTTCAAATGCCACTTACCCTCTCCCGCCCCCAACTGCACCGCACGGCCAACTTCATCGCGGGCGAATGGTGCGACGCCGCTGCCGGCCGCACGCTCGACGTGACCGACCCCGCCACCGGCAATCTGATTGCGCGCGTGCCCGATTCCGGCGCCAACGCCGCGCGCGCCGCGGTCGATGCCGCGCATGCGGCCTTCCCCGCGTGGCGCCGCACACCGGCCAAGCAGCGCGCGCAAATCCTCAAGCACTGGAACGACCTGGTGCTTGCGCATCAGGACGACCTGGGCCGCCTGATCTCGCGCGAACAAGGCAAGCCGCTGGCCGAAGGCATCGGCGAGGTTGCCTATGCGGCGAGCTACATCGAGTGGTTTGCCGAAGAGGCCACGCGCGCCAACGGCGACGTGATTCCCGCCCCTGTGCCCGGCCGGCGCATGTTCGCCATGAAAGAGCCGGTGGGCGTGGTCGCAGCCATCACGCCGTGGAATTTTCCGGCCGCGATGATCGCGCGCAAGATTGCGCCGGCCCTGGCCGCGGGCTGCACCGTGGTGTGCAAGCCGGCGGAAGACACACCGCTCACCTCGCTCGCGCTGGTAGCACTTGCCGCGAAGGCCGGCGTGCCCGCGGGCGTGCTCAACATCGTGACGGCCTCGCGCGAGCGCACACCCGAGGTCGTCGACGTGTGGCTGGACGATGCGCGGGTGCGCAAGATCACCTTCACCGGATCGACGCCCGTCGGCAAGCACCTGGCGCGCCGCTCGGCCGACACGCTGAAGAAGCTGTCTCTTGAACTGGGCGGCAATGCGCCGTTCATCGTGTTCGAAGATGCCGATATCGGCGCCGCGGTCGATGGCCTCATGACGGCCAAGTTCCGCAATGGCGGCCAGACTTGCGTCTGCCCGAACCGCGTATTCGTGCATGAGGCCGTGCATGACAGCTTCGCCGAATTGCTGGCGGCACGTGTCTCGGCCTTGCGGGTGGGTCCGGCCAGCGACCCGGGCTCGCAGATCGGCCCGATGATCAATGCGCGCGCCATCGAGAAGATCGAGCGGCACGTGCAGGACGCCCTCGCCCGCGGTGCGCGCCTGCTCACCGGCGGCACGCGGCTGCCGGCATTGGGACCGAACTACTTTGCGCCCACCGTGCTGGTGAACGCCGACGCAACGATGGCCTGCGCCTGCGAAGAAACCTTTGGCCCGGTCGTTCCCCTGACGCGCTTCACCGACGAAGCCGATGTGGTGGCCCAGGCCAACGACACGCCTTTCGGATTGGCAGCGTACTTCTATTCGCGCGACGTGCGGCGCATCTGGCGGGTGGCCGACGCGCTGGAGGCCGGCATCGTCGGCATCAACGAAGGCGCATTGGCCGCGGAGGCGGCGCCCTTCGGCGGCGTGAAGGATTCCGGCTACGGGCGCGAAGGCTCCGTGCATGGGCTGGACGACTACATGCACACTAAGTACGTATGCCAGGGCCAGCTGGACTGAGCTCACGTCGCGCAACACTCCCACTGAAAAGACCCCATGCCCGCACACAACCCCTTCAAGACCGCATTGGCCGAGCGCCGGCCGCAAACCGGCCTCTGGCTTTCGATGGCCGACCCGTACATGGCAGAGGTGAGCGCCACCGCCGGGTTCGACTGGCTGCTGATCGACGGCGAACACGCGCCCAACGACCTGCGCTCGACCCTTGCCGCTCTGCAGGCCGTGGCGCCGCACCCCGCCCAGCCGGTGGTGCGTGCGGTCCAGGGCGACACGGCGCTCATCAAGCAGCTGCTCGACATCGGCGCGAAGAACCTGCTGGTGCCGATGGTCGACACGGCGGAACAGGCGCGCGCCTTGGTATCGGCCACGCGCTATCCACCGCTGGGTATCCGCGGCGTCGGCAGCGCGGTGGGGCGCGCATCGCAGTGGAGTGGGCGCACCGACTACCTGGACATCGCCGACGAGGAGGTCTGCCTGCTGGTGCAGGCGGAAACCGTGACGGCGCTCTCCAACCTGGGAGAGATCTGCGGCGTGGACGGCATCGACGGTGTCTTCATCGGCCCCGCCGATCTGGCGGCGTCGATGGGGCATCGGGGGCGGCCCGGACACCCCGAAGTACAGGCCGCGATCGAAGCCGCCATGCGCACCATCGTGGCGTCCGGCAAGGCGGCGGGCACGCTGACGTCAGACCCGAAGCTGGCGCGCCGCTACCTCGAGCTCGGCTGCACCTTCGTTGCGGTGGGTGTCGACTTGCTGCTGTATGCCGGCGCCGCACGAAAGCTGGCGGCCGACTTCACCGGCGCGCCACCAGCCGCCGAGCCAGCGTCTCGCGCGGCCTACTGAAGTCCCACACGTCCTCCAGCGCGGCAGCGCATCGGATCAGCCATCCTGGTTCCAGTAACCGCCATTCATGAGGCTTTCCCGCACCATGGCGCGGGCGCGATGCAGCCGGCTCTTCACCGCCTCGACGCTCACGCCCAGGCGTGCCGCGACTTCGGGGGCGGTCAGCTCTTCGACATCGCGCAAGACCAGCGCAACGCGGTAGGCCTCGGGAAGCGCGGCAATGGCCTTCGTCAGGTCGAGCCGCAGGTCGGTGGGAATTTGCGGCGCTGCGGCTTCTGCAGCGGGGGGCTCCGAAAGAGCGCCGCCTGAAGAGCTGCGCCTGAATATGCGGTAGCACTCACGCTCGACGATGCGGAACAGCCAGGTGGCAAAGGCAGCCACCGTGCCGAGCGTGCCGATCTTCTTGTGCAGCTGCCACAGCGCCACCTGCACGGCATCTTCGGCGTCTTCGCTGTTTGCGCATGTCCGGCGCGCGAATCGCTTCAGATCGGGCTGGCAGACGGAGAGCAACTGGGACAGCGCCCGCTCGTCGCCCGCGCATGCGGCCTCGATCAGCGGCGCGGACGCACGGATCATTTCGCCGGGCCCGTCGCTCTTCGGCCGAGCATCGCGCAGGCTGGGCAGAAGCCGACGATGGCGGTGGACGCAAGCACCCCGGCCGTGGCAAACCCCAGGAGGCGAAGCGTTCCGGCCGGCAGAAAGTAGAACGCGCCCGCGGCGGCGAAGACCCCCAGGCACAGGCGAATGATTCGCTCCCAGGCGGGGAGATTGCGTTTGAGATGGAACACGTTGAACACTCCGGTTGATGTTGACCCTTGCATAGAGGGCGCATCACGGCCAGAAGGATTCAGGAACTTTAAAAGAAATTCCGGCCTGGGCCGCAAAGCCCCAGGCCGGTTCCACGGCGCCGCGGTTTCAGTCGGCCGTGGCGCCCGACTTCTTCACCAGCTCGGCCCAGCGCGGAATCTCGCGGGCCATGTGGTCGCGCAGTTCTTCGGGCGTGCTGGCGGCGATGTCCATGGCCAGCTGGCCCGAGAGCTTGGCCTGCACGTCGGGCTGCTTGAGCGCCTTCACGATCTCGGCGTTGAGGCGCTGGATGATGGGCTTGGGCGTGCCCTTGGGCGCGTACACGGCTTGCCACGACGACATCTCGAAACCCGCCACGCCCGATTCGATCATGGTCGGCAGCTCGGGCACCAGCGCAATGCGCTTGCCGGTGGTCACCGCCAGCAGCTTGAGCTTGCCGCTCTTCACGAGCGGCAGCGCGGCGGTCACCTGGTCGAACATGAAGGGCACCAGGCCCGATGCCACGTCGGTCATCGCGGGCGGCGTGCCCTTGTACGGCACGTGCGTGAGCTTCACGCCGATCATGTCCGCGAACATCTCGCCGGCCAGGTGCGTCGATGTTCCCGCGCCCGACGAAGCGAAGGTGCGCTTCGATTCGTCTTTCTTGAGCAGCGCGATCAGCTCGGCCACCGAGTTCACGCCGAGCTGGCTGTTGACGATCAGCACGTTGGGCAGCCGGCCAACCAGCGACACCGGCTCGAAGTCCTTCATCGGGTCGTAGGGCAGCTTCTTGTAGAGGCTGGCGTTGATGGCGTGCGTGCTGATGGTGCCGCCGAAGAGCGTATAGCCGTCCGGCGCGGCCTTGGCCACGTAGGCGGCGCCGATGCCGCCGGCCTGCCCCGGCTTGTTGTCGACCACCACCGACTGGTGCAGGCTCTCCTGCAGCTTGTTGGCGAGGATGCGGCCCACGATGTCGGTCGAGCCGCCGGCCGTGAACGGCACGACGTAGGTGATGGTCTTGGCGGCGGGCCATTCGGCCTGCGCGAGCGCGAGGGTGGGTGCCAGTGCGGATGCAGCGAGCAGCAGCCGCGCGGCGCGATGAATGAAGGGCATGGTCTTGTCTCTCTTTGTTGTCTGACGAATGAAGGTTGACGGTCAGCGGCCGCGGACCTGCCGCCACGCGGCGAACTCGGTGCGGCTTTGCTCCTCGGTCGGCGGATAGAGGCCGAGGATCGAGCGCCCTTCGAGCACCTTCTCTTGCACGAAGTCTTCGAAGACGGTCATCTCGGTGGCCTCGGCCGCAACTTCGTCAGCAATGTCCGCCGGAATCACGATGACGCCTTCGGCATCGCCCACCACCACGTCGCCGGGCCACACGGCCACGTCGCCGCAGCCGATGGGCACGTTGATGTCGATGGCCTGGTGCAGCGTGAGATTGGTCGGCGCGGTCGGGCGCTGGTGGTATGCGGGGAAGCCCAGCTTCGCGATGTCGGGGCTGTCGCGAAAGCCGCCGTCGGTGACCACGCCGGCCACGCCGCGCTTCATGAGCCGGCTCACCAGAATGCCGCCGGCCGATGCGGCGCGCGCGTCCTTGCGGCTGTCCATCAGCAGCACTGCGCCTTCGGGGCATTGCTCGACGGCCTGGCGCTGCGGATGGCTGCGGTCGTTGAACACGGTGATCGGGTTCAGGTCTTCGCGCGCGGGCATGTAGCGCAGCGTGAAGGCCTCGCCCACCATGTTGGGCAGCGAAGGGTTGAGCGGATGCACGTTCTGGATGAACTGGTTGCGCATGCCGCGCTTGAACAGGGCCGTGCACAGGGTGGCGGTGCTGACCTGCATCAGCTTCGCGCGGGTTTGGGGATTCACGTCGGGGTCTCCGTTTGCTTGGGCGTTGGGTCGAAAAAGGTCGTCAGAAAATGTCCGGCTCGGGCACCGGGTTGCCAAACGCGGTCTCGAGAAAGTCGAAGTCGCAGCCCTCGTTGGCCTGCAGGATGTGGCGGCCGAACATCCATCCGTAGCCGCGCTCGTAGCGCGGCGGCGGCGGTGTCCATGCGGCCTTGCGGCGGGCCAGCTCCTCGTTGCTCACTTCCAGGTGGATGCGCCGCGCGGGCACGTCGACGGAGATGCGGTCGCCCGTCTTGACCAGCGCCAGCGGTCCGCCGACGGCCGCCTCCGGCGAGCAATGCAGCAGGCAGCCGCCGTAGCTGGTGCCGCTCATGCGCGCGTCCGACAGGCGCAGCATGTCTTTCACTCCCTGCTTCAGCAGCTTGGTCGGAATCGGCAGCATGCCCCATTCGGGCATGCCGGCACCGCGCGGGCCGGCATTGCGCAGCACCAGGATGTCGTCGCCGGTCACGTCCAGCTCGGGATCGTCCACCGCCTTCTTGAGCGCCGGGTAGTCGTCGAACACCAACGCGCGGCCGGTGTGCTGCAGAAGATGCGGCGCGCACGCGCTCGGCTTGATGACGACGCCATCGGGGGCGATGTTGCCGCGCAGCACGGCGAGTGCGCCTTCGGCATAAATGGGGTTGTCGAGCGGCCGGATCACGTCATCGTTGAACACCTCGGCACCCTTGATGTTCTGGCCGATGGTGCGGCCGTTGACCGTGCGCGCCTCGGTGTTCAGATGGCCGCGAATGCGCTCCAGCATTGCGGGCAGGCCACCCGCGTAGAAGAAATCTTCCATCAAATAGGTGTCGCCGCTCGGCCGGATGTTGGCGACGACCGGCACACGGCGGCTTGCGGCATCGAAGTCGTCCAGCGTGACCGGGTGGCCGGCGCGGCGCGACATGGCAATCAGGTGGACGATGGCGTTGGTGCTGCAGCCCATGGCCATGGCGCAGGCAATGCCGTTCTCGAAGTTGGCGCGCGTGAGCATCTTGGCGGGCGTCAGGTCTTCCCACACCATCTCGACGATGCGGCGGCCGCATTCGGCGCTCATGCGCACATGGTTGGCATCGGCGGCCGGAATGCTCGAGGCACCCGGCAGCGAAAAGCCGACGGCCTCGGCAATGCCCATCATGGTGGCCGCGGTGCCCATGGTCATGCAGGTGCCATGGCTACGCGCAATGCCGGCTTCCATCTCTTGCCAGGCCTGGTCGCTCAGCTGGCCTGCGCGGCGCTGGTCCCAATACTTGAAGGCGTCCGAACCCGAGCCCAGCACCTGCCCCCGCCAGTTGCCGCGCAGCATCGGGCCGGCCGGCAGGTAGATGAACGGCAGGCCCATGCTGAGCGCGCCCATGGTGAGGCCCGGCGTGGTCTTGTCGCAGCCCCCCATCAGCACGGCGCCGTCGATGGGATGGCTGCGCAGCAGCTCTTCGGTTTCCATCGCCAGGAAGTTGCGGTAGAGCATGGTGGTCGGCTTGACCATGCTCTCCGACAGCGAAATGGCAGGCAGCTCCAGCGGAAAGCCGCCCGCCTGGAAGATGCCGCGCTTGACGTCGTCCACACGCTGCTTGAAGTGCGAGTGGCACTGGTTGGCATCGCTCCACGTGTTGACGATGGCGATGATCGGTTTGCCGACCCAGTCGGTGGGCGCGTAGCCCATCTGCAGCACACGGGAGCGGTGGCCGAAGGAGCGAAAGTCGTCGGGTGCGAACCAGCGGGCGCTGCGCAGGGTGTCGTAGGAGCGTTGCATCGGAGGGACTGAAGCGGAGGAACTGAACCGGATGGCTGAACCAGTGGCCGTTGTGGAATCAACTACATTAAAACACTAATATATCAGTTCAGCAAAGCGAAAATTCCAGCGAATGACCGCCCTCACCCGGATCCGACTCGACCGCACGCGTCTCGCAGCACCACAGGTGCTCGAGAAGCTGCGTGATGCCATTCTTTCGCTTGAACTCGTGCCCGGCACGGTGCTGGTTCGGCAAGAGCTGGCCGACAGGTTCGGCGTGAGCCAGACACCCGTGCGCGAGGCCTTGCTGCGGCTGGCCGAGGAAGGGCTGGTGGATGTGTTTCCGCAGCACGCAACGCTGGTGAGCCGCATCGACATCGACGCGGCCCGGCAGGCGCACTTTCTGCGCCGCTCGATAGAACTCGAGATCGTGCATCAGCTGGCCGAACAGGCCACGCCCGAGCTTGTCGCGCAGCTGAAAACGCAGATCGCGCTGCAGGCAACGTTGGCGGCGGAACGGCAATACAGCGACTTCGTCGGCGCCGACCGCAAGTTTCATCACCTGATGTACGAGGCCGCCGGTGTGCCGAGCCTGTGGGACATGGTGAGCCGCGTTTCAGGCCACGTCGACCGGCTGCGGCGCCTGCACCTGCCCACCGCGGGCAAGACCGAGGCAATTCTTCGCGACCACCGCGCCATCGTGCGCGCCATTGCGCAAGGCGACAGTGCCGGCGCGCAGAAGGCGCTGCGCGAGCACCTCTCAGGCACGCTGAGCTCGCTGCCGGAAATCTGCGCGCGGCATCCCAGCTTTATCGTGCCGGAGAGCTGAAGCCGAACTCCGCGGTTCGCCTGCAAAGGCGCGCCGGGCCGGGGCCGCTAAGCCGTGCCGGATTCCGGCCAGCGGTGCCGCGTGCCGCCCGAGCGCCGGTTGGCCTTCTCCACCACCGCGCCTTGTGCGCTCAGCGTGTTCGCGCGCTCTTCGAGGTGCCGCAGGCACTGCAGGAAGATATCCAAGTGAGCGGGCTCGATGCCCTCGAGCAGATCGGTATTGAGCCCCG
The DNA here is from genome assembly GCF_037204045.1 of Variovorax sp. CCNWLW225. Classification (NCBI taxonomy): domain Bacteria; kingdom Pseudomonadati; phylum Pseudomonadota; class Betaproteobacteria; order Burkholderiales; family Comamonadaceae; genus Variovorax; species Variovorax sp. CCNWLW225. The sequence goes on from NZ_JBBCBV010000001.1 coordinate 179,763, forward strand.
CGATGCGCGGAAACACCTTTTCGTAAAGCTCCCGGCCCGAGGCGCTCAGCCGCACATGCACTTCGCGCCGGTCGTCGGCGTCCTGCCGGCGCGCCACCAGCTTCTTTTCGACCAGGCCTCGCAGGCCGCGCGAGGTGCGCACGCGGTCCAGGTGCAGGTGCGCGGCCAGTGCCGAAGACCGCATTTCGCCCTGCTGCGCGAGCGTGGCGATCATTCCCCATTCGCGTCGCGTGATGCCGAAGCCGCCTTCCACCAGGCGCGTGGCCATGCCGCTGCTGGTGCGCACCGCGCGCGAGAGCCGATACAGCAGCAGGTCGTCCAGGGAACTGGGCGCGCGCAAGGCGCCTGCATCGGGAAAAGCTTGCATACCTTGCGTGCCGTGCATGGAAAGGTTCTAACGGGTGTGATGAGGCGACGGCGCAGTGTGACTCGCACGCCTCAGTTGGCAATTGATGGATTAGATCAACTGATTGTTGCCTGCGTATAACCCAGTAACAAATTACACGGGTTGAAACGAAGCGGGCCGGCGATTGTCGCCGTGAAAACCTGCGCGCACCCGTTCGCCAATAACGCAGCAGGAGGACCCATGTCTGTTTTTCTTTCCCGCCGAAAGCTCACGGCATGGTGCCTCGCACTCGGCGCCTGTGCCACCCCCCTCGCCCATGCCCAGGCACCCGCTCTCGACGGTCCGCTCGCGCTGGTGGTGGGCTACACCGCCGGCGGCAGCACCGACCGTGTCGCCCGCCTGGTGGCCGAGCGGCTGGGGCCCAAGCTCGGCGTGACAGCCACGGTGGAAAACCGCCCGGGCGAAGGCGGCCGGCTGGCGGCCAAGGAGGTCAAGCGCGCACTGGCCGGGCAGAACGTACTGATGTTAGGCAACCCCGCGGTGATGGTGGTAGCGCCGCTCGTGTTCAAGGACGCCGGCTACGACCCCGACAAGGACTTTGTGCCCGTGTCACAGGTCAGCAGCTACGACTTTGCGCTGGCCGTGGGCAACAAGCTGCAGCTCGACCGCGCGATGTTCCTGGTGGGGCGGCTCTGGGCGCACCCGGAAGAGGCCGTCTTCGGCGTGCCGGCGACCGGCAGCCTGCCCCACTTCTTCGGCCTGATGGTGGGCGATGCACTCAGCGTGCAGCCGCAGATCAAGGGCTACGGCGGATCGGCGCCGTTGTCGGCCGACCTGAGCGGCGGCAGCCTGCCGATTGCCATAGACACGCTCGACTCGCTCTATGCCCAGCACCTGGCCGGCAAGATCCGCATCCTGGCCGTGTCGGGCAAGAAGCGCGTGAGCTTCGCGCCGGCCATTCCCACCTTCCGCGAGGCCGGCATGAAGATCGATGCCGACGGCTGGAACACCTTCTTCGCGCCCGCCACGATGCCGCCCGCCAAGGTGCAGTTGCTGGCCGCCGCCATCCGCGACGTGATGCAAGACCCGGCCTTGCAGAAGGCCGCCAATGCCGCCTACATCACGCCCATCGTCAGCACGCAGGCCGAGACCGTGCAAATGCTCAAGGCGTTTCGGCAGCAATGGGAGCCGGTGGTGCGCCGGTCCGGCTTCCAGCCCTGAGCCGCAACGGGCGTGTAAACCTCAGGGCGCAACGGGATCGCCGGGCTGGCCGCCGCCATAGGCGGGCGCCGCCGGCAACGCGTAGGCCAGCGGCGGTTGCGGGTCGTGCAGCACAACGCTGCGGCCGACCCCGACGCCCACCGGTCCCGCGCCCATACCCACGCCCGCACTGCCGACCAGTTGGCCGCGAGGATTCACGCTGATGCCCGCGCCGAGCGGCCCCCAGCCGGTGCTCAGGCCCAGGCTGGGTCCGCCGGGCCCGACGCCGACGCTGAGCGACACCCCCGGCGCAAGCGGAATGCCGAAGCCGACGCCCACTGCGCAGCCCGCCAGCACCGCGGAGGCGCCCAATACGGCCAGGCGACTTGCCAGCCGCCCGCTTTTCCGCGCGATGTGGTGTGTTGATTGTTTCGGCATAGGCCATCCCTGTGGGCGGGCTCCGCGCCCGCGTTGTTCGAAGAGATGCAACACGTTTCCGCGCCGCATGCACGTGCGGCCGGATCATCGGGCAGGTCTTCTTCGGAAAGCACGGCCGGCCGAACAGGTTCCGGGCGAGATTGCCGAAATGTGCCGAATCCCCGGGGTTTCCTGCCGCGCGGCGCTCCGCATCCGATCGGAGCCCCGCGTCGTGAAGTCCTACACGGAGAAACCCCTGGCGACCGTTGGAAGGCACGGCAAGACAGCTAAGCTCGAACTCCAAAAATTCGAAAGGCTCCCCATGAAGAAACTACTCGCTGCACTCTTCGCAACCGCAATGCTCGGCGGCTGCGCTGTCTACACCGACGGCCCGGGACACGGTGGTGGTGGCGGCTACGGAAAGCAATGCCCGCCAGGACAGGCCAAGAAGGGCAACTGCTGATCCGCTGATTTGGAAAGCGCCGGACGCACGCGCGTCCGGCATTCGGTGGGGGCCGGAGGGCCCTATCGTGTAAAGCGCGTGTCGGACAGTGTCCTGTGATGTATGCCGATGAGTCGAGCAGGCCTGAAAATGTGCGGCATGAGCGCCCATCTTCTCCCTGCCAGCGACACCGGCCCATCTTGCGCCCACCAGGTGCAGTTCTACGACGACGAGAAGATCCTGATCGCGTCGGCAGCCGACTTTCTGGCCGAAGCCCTGGCTGAAGGCGGTTGCGCCCTGATTCTTGCCACCGAGGCGCATCGCCGCAATTTCCGCATGCGCCTGTCCGGGGTTGGCCCCGACGACAACATCGTTTTCGTCGACGCCGCGGAAGCGCTGGGGCAAATCGTGTTGAACGGCAAGCCCGACGAACGCCTGTTCAACCAGTTGGTCGGAGGCCTGCTCGATACCCTGCAAGGCCGCGGAAAGCTCCGCATCTACGGCGAGCTGGTCGCTCTGCTTTGCGCCGACGGCAAGCATGAAGATGCGCTCTTGCTGGAGGGCTACTGGAACCGACTTACCACCCGGCGCGAGTTCGAGCTTTTCTGCGGCTATCCGCTCTCCGTATTCCCGGGCACGGCGCACGCCGCAGTATTCCGCCATGTGTGCCAGGCGCATTCCCGGGTGATTCCCATCGGCGGCACGGCCATCATGGCGCCCGCCGAGATCGCGGTGCTCCAGCAAAAGGTGCTGTCGCTGGACGACGAAGTGCTGCGCCGGCGCCAGGCGGAAGAATCCACGCGTGCGCGCGAGCGCGACCTGGCCGACTTCGCGGAGAACGCCGCGGAAGGCCTGCACCAGGTGGCGGCCGACGGCACGATCCTCTGGGCCAACCGGGCGGAGCTCGAGCTGCTGGGCTACAGCGCCGACGAATACATCGGCCAGCACATTACGCGTTTTCATCTCGACCAGCCGGTGATCCAGGACATTCTCAAGCGGCTCAGCGCGGGGGAAACGCTGCGCAACTACCCGGCCCGCCTCGTCTGCAAGGACGGCGCCATCAAGCACGTTCTCATCCAGTCGAACGGCCGATTCGAAAACGGGGTGCTTCGCTACACGCGCTGCTTTTCGCGCGACCTTACGGAGCGTGTGGCGCGCGAAGAAGCCGAGAGCGAACGAAACGACCTGCTGCGCCAGGCGCCTGTTGCCGCAGCATTGCTGGTGGGCGCCGAACACCGGTTCGAACTGGCCAACGATGTCTACAAGTCGATGGTGGGCAAGTTCGACCTTGAAGGAAAAACCTACGAGCAGGCACTGCCCGAGCTTTGCGCACGCGACGACACGCTGCGCATCCTGGACGAGGCCTTCGAATCGGGCCGCCCCTACGTGGCCGAAGAACACCTGACCCTCGTCGAGCGCGCCGGCAGCGGGCGCCTCGATGAACGCTATTTCAAGCTCAGCGTGCAGCCACTGAAGCGGGTCGACCGCCTGTACGGGCTGATGCTGATTGCCGTGGACGTGACCGACCTCGTCGCCGCACGGCGGGGGCAGGAGCGGGCGAGCGCCGAGCGCGAAGCGCTGCTGCGCGATCTCGAACGCGCGAGCCGCGCGAAGGACGAATTTCTTGCGGTGCTCGGGCACGAACTTCGCAATCCGCTGGCGCCGATCGTCACTGCGCTCGAGTTGATGAAGCGGCGCGGAGACCTCAAGACCTCGAAGGAGCAGGACGCCATCCACCGCCAGGTTCAGCACCTGATCCGGCTGGTCGACGACCTGATGGACGTGTCTCGCGTGACCCGGGGCAAGTTGACGCTGCGCGAAGAAACGGTTCAGCTGGCATCGGTGCTTGCAAAGGCCGTCGAAATGGTGAGCGTGCTGATGGAGCAGCGCCAGCACACGCTGAATGCCGTCTATCCGGACAGCGCGATGCTCTGGCATGGAGACCCGACGCGCCTGGCCCAGGTGATCAGCAATCTGCTGACCAATGCCGCGCGCTACACCCCGTTGGGCGGCGTCATTCATCTGGAAACACGGCAGGAAGAAGGAGACGTGGTCATCTCCGTGACCGACAACGGGCGGGGCATCGAAGAAGACGCGCTGCCCAAGGTCTTCGACCTGTTCTACCAGGGGGCGCAAACCATCGAGCGCGCCGCAGGCGGCCTCGGCGTGGGCTTGGCGCTGGTCAAGAGCCTGGTCGCCGCGCACAACGGCACGGTAGAAGCCCGCAGTGCCGGGCCGGGGCAAGGCAGCAAATTCACGGTTCGCCTGCCGCTGCCCTCCAGCGACCAGTTGAAGGCCATCGTGCCTGAGGCGCTTGCGCTTTCGAGAGGCACCGTGCTTCGCCGCAAGGTGTTGATCGTCGACGACAACCAGGATGCCGCGGACCTGCTCGGCGCGATATTCCGGGAGCACGGGCACGACGCGCGGGTGGCCTACGACCCGGCCGCGGCCTTGGCGCTTGCCTCGTCGTTCAAGCCGGAGGTCGCCTTTCTGGACATCGGCTTGCCCGTGATGGACGGCTACGAGCTGGCCGCGCTGCTGCGAAAAGAACTGGGTGAATCAGCGCCTCTCAAGATTTTTTCGCTGACCGGGTTCGGCCAACCGGCAGACCGCGAAAAGAGCAGGCGTGCCGGCATGGATGGCCACTTCGTGAAACCGGTGGAAGAGGCCCAGGTGCTGCAAGCCGTGCTGTCGGCCGATATGGCCGAGCGAACCCCGGCTTGATGCCTTTACTTGCCGGCCACCACATGCCGCTTGTTCAGCGAGCTGGGAGCGTTCAAGCTCGCGTCTTCATCGACGCCTATGCCCAGCCGGTCCACCAGCTCGCCGCCTAGCCAGGCGGTGACCATTGCGATGGCCGCACCCGCAAAGGACCACACCATTTGCGCCAAGCCCGGCGCGTAGTCCCTGTCGCGCAGGAAAAAGCTCAGCGCGAACAGCAGCAGCACGAGCACGTTGCCGCCGCCGTGCATCGTGCCGATGCGTTTGGCCCGCGTGCCCGCCGGAATGCCCAGCCAGTCGATGGTTCCGAAAGGCGCGGCAAGAAGCCCGCCGAGAAGGCCTGCCGCGATCATCCAGTAGGACACCGCGGCCATGACCGGGCTGTTTCCGATCAGATAGATGATGTCGAACACCACCGCCGTGGCGAGCAGCCCGAGCGGAAACACCACCAGCATCTGGTGTACCGGATGGCCGAGTAGACGAGCTCTTGCGTGCATGGGTCACCTCCATTGGCTGAAAGCCGCTATGTGAGCCCGTTATGTGAGCCACAACCACCTTCCGCCCGCGCCAGCAACCGCCGCCAGCGCGGGTCGGTACTTTCCTACTGCAACACGCGGGACGCGCCCGCGCAGCACTCCCCGCAAATGGCTGGCCGCTCACATGCTCAAGCGGAATTTTCAACCCCGTTTTATGGGCGATGGATGACGCCCTGCCGCTGCCGATGCAGCACCCTTTGCGCATGGACAAGTTCTTTGCAACCTTCGCGAATGCCACGGCGCGCGCAGCCGGCAGTCCATTCGCCTTTCTGCTTTGCATTGCGCTGGTCGTTGCCTGGGCGGTTTCGGGTCCCTTCTTCCAATTTTCGGAAAACTGGCAGCTGACCATCAATACGGGCACCACCATCATCACGTTCCTCATGGTGTTCCTGATCCAGAACACGCAAAACCGCGATGGCGTCGCGCTTCAGACCAAGCTGGACGAACTGATTCGCTCCTCCGCCGCGGGTGACGAGTTCATCGGCATCGAGAAGCTCACCGACAAGGAACTGGCCGTGCTGCATGAAAAGTGCGAGGCCGCTGCGAAGAAGAGCCATGCGGCCCTGGACAAGACGCGCGGTGAACGTGCGCGCCGCGCCCACAAGGACGCCTCTGAAAAAGCAACCCGAGCGGAAAGCACTACATGAAGAAATCCATCTGGAAACTGTACGGCTATGGGTGGGTCACCCTCGGCTTCTTTCTCTTGTCGCTGATCGGCCACTGGGTCTTCGGCTGGTTTGCCTATGTGGACGAGCAGAAGAATTTCGGTGCGCCGCCGGAGATGTCGGGCTACCTGATCCAGATGTCGAGAGACACGCTGGAAAACTGGCAGTCAGAGTTCCTGCAGCTCATCTGGCAGATCGGCGGGCTGGCGTTTCTTCTGTATGTCGGCTCTCCGCAATCGAAGGAAGGCGACGACCGGATGGAGGCCAAGATCGATGCAATCCTGGCGGCGGTGGACCCGAAGAACGCCGATGCCCTGATCGACGAGATCGACAACGAATACGCGGGCAGGCACACCGACCAGCGCTGGACGCGGATGGCCAAGCAGGGCTCGTCGAAGTAGCGCGGAGAACGGCGAGCCCTTCAAGCCGCGTCAAGGCTTGGCGCGCGCACTCTGCTCCCGGAACGCCGCCTCGCCGGCAGCCGACACCTCGGCCCATTTCTTGTCGGACGCGGCATCGGCGGCGTAGCTGTCATGCCAGCTCCACCACTTGTAGGTGGGCGTCTGCGGATAGCCTGCGGGCGAGTCTTCCCACACCTCCTGCCGGCCCAGCGGCGTGATGTCAAGGTAGTTCCAGGTGTTGCCCATCTGCTCGTCGCCGCGGTTGTTGAGGAAGTAGGTTCGGAACACGCGGCCGCCGTCGCGATAGAACACGTTCGTGCCGTGCCATTCGTCCACGCCGAAGTCGGCGTCGAAGCTGTCGGTGAGCGTGAACCACGGTATCTCCCAGCCCATGCGCGCCTGGAGCCGCGCGATTTCTTGCTGGGGCGCGCGCGAGACGAACACCAGCGTGGTGTCGCGGGCATTGAGGTGGGCCACATGGGCCACCTGGTCGGCCACCATCGAGCAGCCCCGGCAGGCGTGCTCCGGCCAGCCGAACACGCCGGGCTCGAAGAAGGCGCGGTAGACGATCAACTGGCGCCGCCCCTCGAACAGGTCTGCCAGGCTGGCCTTGCCCGCCGGCCCTTCGAAGGCATAGGTCTTCTCCACGGCCATCCATGGCATTCGCCGGCGCTCGGCGGCCAGGGCGTCGCGCGCGCGGGTGTTCGCCTTTTCCTTGACCAGCAGTTGCTCGTAGGCCGCTTGCCACGCCTTGGGCGACACGACGGGAGGCGTGTTCATGGCGGGACGCGCGTCTTTCTGTCCGTTCTTGGTGGATGCAGTCATTGCTCGAATCTCCTGGGTTGGCGGACTCCCCTGCCCCGTGGCCGAAGCGCGATTCGTCCGCTGTTTGCTCACCGCTCGTCGGCGGCCAGGAATCAGTTTGGCGCCGCGGGCCGCAGATCGGGAGTAACAAGATTGGCGGGATTGCGGTTTGCCCGCTCGAACCGCACCGGCACCTCGCCCACGCGCGCCCTCAGCTGGCCGCAGCCGCCGTCGACGTCTTGCCCGGCCGAGTTGCGCAGCTTGGTCAGGATGCCGCGCTGGTGCAGCGTGCGTGCCATCTCCTTGCAGCGCTCCCACGACGGGCGGCTGAAGGCCACGCCGTCCACTGCGTTGAAGGGAATGATGTTCAGCACACCGAACTTGCCGGACAGCAGCCTGACGATGCCTTCGACCTCATCCGGTCCGTCGTTCACGCCTTCGAGCAGCGTCCATTGGTACTGAATCGGATAGCCGGTGGCCCTGGCGTAGCGCTCGCCTGCGTCGACCAGTTCTTCGGGCGTGATGCCGGGTGCACGCGGCAGGAGCTTCTTGCGCAGCCCGGCCTTGGTGGTGTGCAGCGAGAGCGCCAGCGCGGGGCGCACGCGTTCTTGCGGCAGCCGTTCGAACACGCGCGCATCGCCCACGGTGGAGAACACCAGGTTCTTGTGGCCGATGTTGCCCACCGTGCCGAGCAGCTCGATCGCCTCCAGCACGTTGTCCAGGTTGTGGGCCGGTTCGCCCATGCCCATGAACACCACCTTGCGCACCGGCCGGCGCATGCGCGCGAGCGCAACCTGGGCAATGATCTCGGCGCTCCCCACTTGGCGCAGCAAGCCGTCCCGGCCCGTCATGCAGAACTGGCACCCCACGGCGCAGCCGACCTGCGAAGACACGCACAGGCCTTCGCGAGGCAGGAGCACGCTCTCCACGGTCTGGCCATCCGCCAGGGCGACCAGCAGCCGCTCGGAACCGTCCGCGCCGGCGTGCACGGTGTGAATGCGCGCCAGCCCCGCAAGCTCGGCTTCAATAGACGGCAGGGCTTCGAGCAGCGAAGAGGGAAAGAAGCTCCCAGGCAGGCGCCTGCCGCTGTTGCGGGGCAGCGCGTGCGACCAGAGCCGCAAGATCCGCTGCTCGTGGCTGGGGCCTGCGCCGGCTTCTCGCAGCCGTTGTTTCAATTCGTGGATTCGCATTCAGTGAGAGCGGGTCGATATGCGGCCGATTGTGCACGGAGGTCACTCCGGGTGCGGTGTGCGGCTGTATGCGATCAGCACCGCGCCCGCAAGGCAAAGCACCGCCAGCAGGAACAGCGCGCTGCTGGCACCCCGCGTAAAGGCGGCCAGGTCCGCAGTCGAAAGCGCCGCGCCACCATTGCCCAGGATCGTGCGCTGCGAACCCGGGGAGAGCCCCGCCAGCGCCACGCTCAGCGCAAGCGCGGTTCCCACCATGATGCCGGTGTTCTGCAAGGTCGACCGCACACCGTTCGCAATGCCCCGGCGCACCGGAGCCACGCTCTGGAGGATCGACGCGTTGTTCGGCGTGACGAAGCTGCCGATGCCCAGGCCGAGCGCCCACAGGCCGATGGACAACTGCATGCCCCCCATTTCCGGCCGCAGCAGCGCGCCCAGGAATGCCAATGCGCATCCGGCAAGCAGCATGGCACCCACGCAAAGAGTTTCCGCCCGGAAGCGCCGCAGCAGAATGCCCGCCGCCGGCGCGGCCATCAACATGCCCACCGCCACCGGTGCGATGCGCAGGCCCGCCTCCGAGGCAGCCAGGCCTGCGCAAGCCTGCAGATACAGCGCCACAAGCAGCAAGGGCGCGGCTTGCGTCATCGAAAGAAGCAGGATGCCCGCGTAGGCCGTCCGCCGGCCCCGGTCGGCGAACAGCGAGGGGGCGACCAACGGGCTGGCCACGCGCACCTGCACGCCCCAGAAAAGCACGACGGCCACAGCGCCTGCGAGCATGAAGGCCCACACCGGCGTGCTCGTCCATCCGTGGGGTCCCGCCATCGAGAGCGCGTAGATCACGCAGCCGATGCCGGCGAAGGAAAGCGCCGCGCCCGCGAGGTCGAAACGCTCCGCCTGAACCACCGGGCTTGCCGGCAGCACCTTCCAGGACCACGCCAGCACGCAAAGCCCCAGAGGCACGTTGAGCATGAAAAGAACGCACCACCCCCACCACGACACCACGAAGCCCCCGGCCAACGGGCCCACGACCTGCGCCAGGGCCGCAACCATGGCAAGCACGCCAAGCGCCAAGCCCATCTTGCGGCGGCCGAACGCATCGCTCACCAATGCGCTGGCATTGGCCATGACGCCGGCCGCTCCCACGGCCTGGCCGATGCGGCTTGCCAGCATGAATCCGGCCGTAGGTGCCAAGGCGCATGCCGCGCAGGCGGCCACGAAAAGCGCGAGGCCGGCAAGAAAGAGCCGGCGCCGCCCCCACAGGTCGGCCAGCCGCCCGAAGCTCAGGATGCAGACCGTGCTGACCAGCATGTAGGACAGCAGGATCCAGCTCGCCTGCGTGGGCGATGCATGAAGGCTGCGTGCCACGGCGGGCAACGCGACATTGAGCGCGCTGAGATTGAGAAAGCACAGCAACGCGCCCGCACTGGCGGCGGCGAGCACCGGCCAGCCCGCCTTGTCCGCATCGTCGGCCACCACCCTCAGTCTTCGCTCTTGAACCCCGACGCCTTGACGATGGGACGCCAGTACACGCGGTCCTCGTCCATGATCCGCTTCGTTTCCGCGCCGGAAAGCCCCGTGGGCTCCAGGCCCATGCGATCGACCTGCGCACGCACCTGCGGCTTGCGCATGGCGGCGACGAAGGCGGCCTCCAGCTTTGCGACCATCTCCTTGGGCGTGCCGGCCGGCACGAATGCGGCGTAAGAGGCGTTGGCGCGGTCGAACGCGTCGTAGCCCGCTTCCTTGATGGTCGGAACATCGGGCAGCCAGCTCACGCGCTTGGTTCCCGCAACGCCCAGTATCCGCAGCTTGCCCGCGCGGTGGAGCTCGAGCTGGCTGGCCAGCGCATCGGTGCCCACCGGCACGTGAGCGCCGACGATGTCGGTTGCAAGCGGCGCGCCGCCCCTGTAGGTAACCGGTGCGAGCGGCACGCCGATGGCCTTGGACAACTGCAGCACGCTGAAATGCAGCCCGCCTCCGAGGTTCGTCAACCCCACGCTGCCGCCGCCCGGATTCTTCTTGAGCCACGCAACGTATTCGGGAACGGTCTTGAACGACTGGTTCGCGCCCGCGGAAATGACGCTGGGCACGTACGCCAGGTGCGCTACGGGGATGAAATCCTTCTCGGCGTCGTAGTTCAACCGCGAATAGGTCATCGGAAAAAGCACGAAGGGCGGCGTGCTGCCGAGCAGGATGGTGCGGCCATCGGGCCGCGAGGCCTTGACGGCTTCGATGGAAATCCGGCTCGAGGCGCCGGGCCGGTTCTCCACCAGAACAGACTCACCCAAGGCCGTGCGCAAGTCCTCGGCCAGCGAGCGCGCCAGGTTGTCGAGCGCGCCGCCCGGCGGAAAGCCGATGACCAGCCGCACGGGCGTGTTGTCGGCATGCGCGCCGGCGCCGGTCAAGGCGATCGACGCACCGAGAAGAAGTGTCTTGAGTAACGAGGCCATGGTGGGAGTACCTGCAGAATTGAAAGACGAACAGATGGGACGGAAGACTCAGAAGGCCAGCGTGGGCAGCGCGTTGGCGGGCCGGTGCGCGGCTTCGAAAGATGCCGCGGCTTGCAGCAGCTGCAAGTCCTCGCGAAACCGGCCGACGAGCTGCATGCCGATGGGCAGGCCGTCGTGGCCCGCGCCGCATGGCAGGCTGATGGCGGGGTGGCCGGTGAGGTTGAAGGGCATCGTCCACGGGAACCAGTTCGGCCGCACCTCGGCATACGCTTGCCCATCGATCTCGATGGGATCGAACAGGTCTTGGCCGATCGGCAGGGCCGTTCGCGAGAGGGTTGGCGTGAAGATGAAGTCGTTCGCCTCCAGCTGCGCCTGCACCTTGCGAAAGAGCGCGGTCCTGGCAAACATGGCTTGCTGGAACGCAACCCCGTCGACATGCTCCGCGAGCGCGAGCTGCCGCAGCAGCGACGGACTCAGCTCGCCGGCGTGCGCCTCGGCCAACGGAGCGAAGCGGCCGCGCCAGCTGGTGTGGTTGATCACCCGCCAGACCGGCTCCACGTCGTACCCCTCTCACGGCATCTCCACGAGTTCGGCGCCCATCGAACGCAGTGTTGAAAGAGCCCCCTCGAATGCGGCCGCGACGTCGGCGGAGATCGGCCGCCCCTCGGGTGCCGCGCAGTAGAGAACCCGCTTGCCGCGAAGATCGCAGCCGGGCTGCAGCGCATCGAAGTAAGGCTGCGCCGGTACGCCCAGCGACCACGGGTCGGAGCCATGGGGGCCCGTCATGGCCTGCAGCATGAGCGCGGTGTCGGCCACATTGCGTGTGGTGGGCGTCACGTAGGTGTAGTTGCCGAATGCGTCCTGTACCTGGCTGTGGGGCACCACGCCCAGGCTCTGCTTGAGGCCCACCACGCCGTTGCACGCCGCGGGAATGCGGGTCGAGCCGCCGCCGTCGGTGGCAATGGCCAGCGGCGCCACACCCGCCGCCATGGATGCGGCGGCGCCCCCGCTGGAGCCGCCGCTCGTGCGCGAGGCATCCCATGCGTTGCGGGTGCTTCCGAAAAGAGGCGCATCGGTCAGGCACTTGGCACCGAACTCCGACGTGGTCGTCTTGCCGATGAGAATGCCGCCCGCCTGGTGCATGCGCGCGACGGCGAGCGCGTCCTGGGTGGGAACATGGTCGCGGTGCAGCAGGGAGCCGTAGGTGGTCCTCACGCCCGCGGTGTCGACGATGTCCTTCACCGTGAACGGCAGACCGTGGAGCAGGCCCGACGCCTCGCCCCGCATCAATGCGCTTTCCGCCTCCCTGGCTTGCGCCATCGCCTGCTCATGGCACAGCGTGATGAAGCAGTTCAGGTGCGGCTGCACCGCATCGGCGCGGCGCAATACCTCTTCGACGATCTCCACCGGCGAGAGCTTTCGCTGCGCGACGAGGGTGCGCAATGCCACGGCGGACATTCCGCAGATTTCGGACTTCGGAAGGTGCGGAAACTCTTTCATGCGCAGATGATTGACGCACCGCACCATCCCGGTCCAATACTGTTTTCTGCAAAACACATACGATCGGCGTATGGCTGCACCAGACTTCAGAACGCTCCGCTACTTCGTGGCCGTTGCCGAGGAGCGCAGCGTCGGCAAGGCGGCGCGCCGGCTCAACATGGCCCAGCCGCCGCTGTCGGTTCACATCAAGAACCTGGAAGCGGCGGTGGGCACGCCCCTGTTTCGCAGGGCCGCGCGCGGCATGGAAATTACCGACGCCGGCAACGCCCTCTTCCAACGGGCGAAAGAGGCGCTGCTCCTTGCCAACGAAGGCTTCGACGCGGCGCGCGCCATCGGCTCGGGCAGCAGGGGCCGGCTCACTGTGGGGACCATGGTCGTGCTTTCCTACCTGGTGCTGCCCCGGCTCTAAAACATGCTGCGGGCAAAGCTGCCGGACGTGGAAATCCAGTACGTGGAGCTGAACGCGGTCAACAACGTCTCGGCCGTCACCGAGTCGGAGGTGTCCGTGGCCATCTGCATTCCGCCCATCGCCCAGCCGGGAATTGCGGTCGAGCGCATCGGCACCCAGCCTTTGATGCTGGCCGTGCGCGCGGATTCCCCCCTGGCCCGCATGTCCAGCATTCCACTGGAGCGGCTCTCGGCGCTGCCCCTCATCGGGCTGCCCCTTCCCCCGGGCGGCATCGACAAGTCCGTTGTCGCATCGATGCTCCGGCGGCACGACATCAGCATGCCGATCGCGCAGCGCGTCGAAACCATGGTGTCTGCCCTGGCGCTTGTGCTTGCCGGCAAGGGGGTGGCGATCCTGCCCGCATGCGCCCGCATCGGGCGGCCGCCCGGCGTGGTGTTCAGGCCTTTGCGCAACGCCGATGCAAAGATGGACATTGCCGCCTGTTGGCGCAGCGATTGGCAGAGCCCGCTGATCGAGCCCTTCCTGGCGTGCGCGCGCGCATCCCTGCGGCAAGCGGCCTAGCCCCGCAATTCCTCGCTGCCCGACAGGTCGGCGTACGCATCTTTGTCAAACAATGTATGATGAACATCATGCGAAATGCAAAGCACGGAACCAGAACCTCTGCCAAGGAAGCCTCGCACGAGCGCATCGTGTCCGCGGCCGCGCGCGCCATCCGCCGCAGCGGCTACGGTGGAACCGGCGTCGCGGACATCATGAAGGAAGCCGGGCTGACCCACGGCGCCTTCTATGCCCATTTCGAATCCCGCGAAGCCATGCTGGCTGAGGCGGCAAGCCGTGCGTGTGCCGAGTCGGCCGCGGTGGCCGTCAACGTGGCAGCCAGTGCGCCGCCCGAGCAGGCGCTGGCGGTGATGCTTCGCACCTATCTCTCCCCTGAGCACATGGCGCAGGTCGAACTCGGCTGTCCCCTTGCCGCGCTGGGTTCTGAAACGCCGCGCCAGGCGCCGGAGGTGCGCCGGGCCACCACTCGCCACGTCAAGGAGATGATCGATCTTGTCGCCCGGCAGTCGCCCGACTGGGGGCAGCCCGGTGCCCATGAGCGGGCCCTTGTGACGGTCGCCACCATGGTGGGCACGCTGCTCCTGGCGCGCGCGGTCGACGAGCCGGCACTGTCGGCCAGCCTGCGCGAAGCCGCACTGAAGCACCTCGGCGCTGCTTGAATCCACCACCAGACGATGCCTGTTTTCTTTGCCTAAAAATATGATGAACATCATGCGAAATGAAGTTGGATATCCCGGCATCGACGCCGTTCGCAAACCTGGGTCCGCCAGGAAACAAGGAAGACCATGAAAGCTTTTGTTCTTGACCGGTACGGCAAGAAGCGGCCGCTGCGAGCGGCGGAGATGCCAACGCCGGAGCTGCGCGACGACGAGGTCCTGGTCGAGGTTCATGCCGCCGGCGTGAACCTGCTGGACGCCAAGATCCGAAACGGCGAGTTCAAGCTCATCCTGCCCTACCGAGTGCCCTTGGTGCTGGGCCATGACGTGGCGGGCGTGGTCGTGAAGGCCGGCGCGCGCGTGCGGCAGTTCAAGCCGGGCGACGAGGTGTATGCGCGCGTCGATGATTTCCGTATCGGCACCTTTGCCGAGTTCGTTCCGGTCAAGGAGGCATCGCTCGCGCGCAAGCCCAACAACCTGACGATGGAGGAAGCGGCCTCCATTCCGCTGGTGGCGCTGACGGCGTGGCAGGCACTGGTCGAGAAAGCCTCGCTCATGAAGGGTCAGAAGGTCTTCATCCAGGCAGGCTCGGGCGGCGTGGGCACCTTTGCGATCCAGCTGGCCAAGCACCTGGGCGCGACAGTCGCCACGACGACGAGCGCGGCCAATGCGGCCCTCGTCAAGAGCCTGGGCGCGGATGTCGTCGTCGACTACCGGTCGCAAGACTTCGAGGATGTCTTGCGGGACTACGACCTGGTGCTGAACAGCCAGGACGGCAAGACGCTGGAAAAATCGCTCCACGTGCTCAAGCGCGGCGGAAAGCTCATCACCATTTCCGGCCCGCCCGACCCCGAGTTCGGCAAGCAAAGCGGAGCGCCCGGCTTCGTGAAGCTCGTCATGCGGCTCCTGAGCGCGGGCATCCGGCGCAGGGCCAAGGGCCGCGGCGTCGGTTTCTCGTTTCTCTTCATGAGGGCGAACGGGAGCCAGTTGCGCAAGATCACCGGCCTGATCGAGGCTGGCGCCATCCGCCCTGTGATGGACCGCGTGTTCCCGTTCGACTCCACCAATGAAGCCCTGGCCTATGTCGAAGCAGGCCGTGCCAAGGGCAAGGTCGTCATCAAGGTCAAGTGAACTTCGTTCGTTCCCCCACCCCACCCTGGAGATTCCCATGAAGATCGAAAATTCCGTCGCCCTTGTCACCAGCGCCAATCGCGGCATCGGCCTGGTGTTTGCACGCGAGCTGCTCGCCCGCGGCGCGCACAAGGTGTATGCCGGCGCACGCGACCCCGTGGCTGTGACCCAGTCGGGCGTTCAGGCGCTGCGGCTGGACGTCAATAACCCGCAAGACGTGGCGGCCGCCGCAGCGCTGGCGTCCGACGTGACGCTGGTGATCAACAACGCGGGCATTGCCCAGGTGGGCGGCTTTCTCGCAGCCGACAGCGAAGAGGTTGCGCGGCGCATCTTCGAGACCAACTTCTTCGCGGTGCTGCGCATGAGCAAGGCCTTCGCGCCGGTTCTCAAGGCCAACGGCGGCGGCGCGCTGCTCAATGTGCTGTCGGTTGCATCGTGGGTGAACGGCGGCGAGCTGGCGGCCTATTCGGCCAGCAAGTCGGCGGCCTGGTCGCTCACCAATGCCTTGCGCAGCGAACTGTCGGCGCAGCAGACCCAGGTGCTGGGGCTGCACATGGCCTATGTCGATACCGGCATGACACAAGGGTTCGACGTTCCCAAGTCCAGCCCTGAAGAAATCGTCAGGCGTGCGCTCGACGGGCTCGAAGCGGGCGACGACGAAGTGCTGGCCGACGAGCTCACCCAGCAGGTCAAGCGCGGCATGACGGCGCCGCGGCCCAGCTACCTTCCGCAGGCCGCCTGAGCCAGGCCGGCCCTAAAGATCGAGCCGCAGCCCTGCGAGCTTGCAGTTCTCGATCTCGATCACGAAGCGCATCTGCGCGCCTTCGATCAGGAGCTGCAGCTTGAGCCGCGCGGTAATCCTCTCGCAGCCCAGCTGCGCTCCCCGCCACTTCGCGGCCGCATCTCGCGCTGAGAGCGAAGCCATCTCGACGGTCAGGCCCTGGCCGAGCGCATCGGAGCGCATGCCGACGGCGTTGCGCCCCTCGCTGCGGCCCTCCATGTGCGCCTGCGCACCCGGCACGGCAAGAACCCCATCGCCGAGCTGCACCTCGCCCGAGATCGCCGTGCGGCCGAGCAGCAGGCGCGCCTGTTCGGTCAATCCCTGGCCCTGGCCGCCCATGCACTGGCGCAGCATGGCCTCGGCAAACGCCTGCAAGTGCAGCTTGCCGCGCTCGGAAACCCACGGGCTCAGCAAGGCACCGCGGCGCTCGAACTCCACGCCGGCAAGCGGCGCCGAAGCGAACTGGTACAGGTAGCTGCGCCCGTTCGGCGCATCGACATAGAGCCCGAGCCGGCTCACGCCCATGCGCGAATCCGGGCCCACGTGCTCGACTGTCGCGTCGTTGAAGTCGATCTGGCCATGCTCTATGGGCACCGTCACATCGGCATCGAACAGCAGGTGCGCATCGGTGATCCGCCCGCGAATCGTGCCCTCGGCCTGCCCGAGCGGGCCTAAGCGCCAGGCTTCGGCCGCCGCCTGGGGCGTGGTGGCACCACCGGCAGTGGGCGCCGCGCCGCCGGCGCCCTGCAGGGCATGCAACGCCGTCTGGATTTGCGGCGGCATGACCAAGGGCCCCTGCAACCTGACCCCCGAGAGCTCGGCCTCGGTTGCCTCGACGGCGGAGAGGCTCAGCACGCCGGCCTCGGTGGTGCGCACCTCGCCTGTGATTGCATGCGCGGCGATGCGGCCTACGTCGAGCACAAAGGGCCCCGACGCAAACTGCAGCGCGGTCGCTTCCAGTTCCTGGATAGCGACCTCGAGCACGCCTTCCTCGCTGGACTTTTTCCAGGCGAGGCCTTCGAGCGAGCAGCGGTTGCGAGCTGCCCCGCCGGAGGGCCCGAGCGCCAGTCCGAAGAGGAGATCGACGAGGGAAACCGCGAGTGGAACGGTCATCGGCCTTTTGTACCAGACATCGCGGCGGAAAGATTCGCAGCGATATATGCAGTAAGTCTTTCTACTACCACCAGACCGTAGCCATTTGGCGCATAGGTGATAACCCGGGCAGATGCTACAACCAGTAGACCGCGACCGGGGGGCGCGGCTGGGCACATGGATTGCCCCCGAGGTGTTCCCCCCGAAAGGGTCAACACCTGCATCGGAGAATCGAATGCCGCTTTCGTTCTTGAACAGGCTGCAGCATGTGCAGCTACCGGTTCGTGTCGCCAATCCGGAAGAGATCCGGCACGTCTCGGTGCTCTTGGCCACAGGCTTGATAGAGGCCGAGATCACGACGCTCAAGCCGACCTCGCCCTACGTATCGTCGCGCATGGCCACTGTGATCCGCATCACCGAAGATGGCCGTGCCGAGATCGCGAAGATGGGCAATGTGCCGGCGCCGATCAAGACCTTGATGCAGTTCAACCGGGGATTGCGGTTGATGTGATTGCGCGAACACCCATGCGAATCGGCCCTCTGTATGAACAGGCCGTGGAGTTGACGGTCACTGCAGCATGGCGGGTGCCGGCGCAAGGCAGCGCTGCACGAAGGCAGACAAGGCGCCCACATCGGGAATCTGCACGTCGCGGCGGCCTTTTTCAACGAACTCGATCACCTTGTCGCGCGCCAGCCGCGAGAGCGCGCGGCTCACGCTTTCCAGCGTCATGCCCAGGTAGTTGCCGATTTCGGCGCGCGTCATGCGCAGCGTGATCTGGTCGGCGCGCATGCCGCGCTCGGCCAGCGACTCCGCCCAGTAGCGCAGGAAGTCCGCCACGCGCGCATCGGCGGGCAGCGTGCACACGGACATCAGCGAATCGCGGTCATGCGCGATCTCGCGGCTCATTGCCGTGTGGAACACCTGCAGCAAGGCGGGTTCGGCAAGGGCGGCGGCCAGCAGCGACTCGTACGACACCACCCAGACCTCGCCGGTGTCCATGGCGACCGCGTCGCACGAGTAGCAGCCCCCGGCAATGCCGTCGAAGCCCAGCCAGTCGCCGCGAAACTTCAAGCCCACCACCTGCTCGCGGCCGTCGGCCGACAGGTTCACGATCTTGAAGAAACCCGAGTTCAGGATGTAGAGGTTGCCGAAGCGCTCGCCGGCCTGGTAGACCACGTCGCCGGCATGCACCACGCGGCGTTGCGGGTCCAGGCGCTCCTTCAGCAGCTTTTGCGTCTCCATCAACTTGTGGCTGGCCCGCTCGTGGACCGCCACGCCGGTCTTCGGCAATGCGCCTGCGGCAAGAAAGCCGCTCATTGCGGGTACGGCGGCCTGGGTCTGGGACGGGTTGAACATGTGAACGCTCCTGTTTATTGTGTGCATCGCGGGTCGATGGATGGATGCTATGAAGCGTCCGGCAACACAGTGACAACAGCAGGAGTCGGTGGGTAACGCTCCGTGAATGGTTTGTGTCCGGCGTGTATCAGCGCACCAGCAGCACAGGCACCGTGCAGCGGGCCAGCACCTTCATGGCGACGGAACCCAGCACGAGGTTGGTTAACGCCCCCTCCCCGCGCGAACCCATGACCAGGAGGTCGAACTTGCCGTGCTCCGCAAAAGCGGCGATCTCCTCCGCCGGATGGCCGACCTTGTGTGCGAAGGCCGCCTCGATGCCGCGCGCGGCCAGCGCGGCGCGCACCGGCTGCAGCACGACGCGGGCTTCGTCCTCGTAGTAGGTGTGCACGAGGTCGGGCCCCGCGAATGCCGCGGCCCGGTGCGGCACCGGAACCACGGCGTTGAAGACGGTGAACGCATGGCCTGCGTTGGCCCATTCCTTGTGCGCGCCGATGTAGTCGAGCATGCGGGCGGTGTATTCGCTGCCGTCCACGGCGAGAAGAATTTTCATGATGTTCCTTGGTTGGTTTTTCTTGAAGAGGAGCGGATGTCTGCTGCCGCGCTATGCAGGCCCCAGGCCGATGGGCGCGGGCACGATGTTCACGATGCGGGTGAAAAGCGCCTCGTATTCCCGCTCCGGCCGGTAGCCGGTGAGCGGATCGCGGTTCCTGCCGAAGGCCTCGTCGAGCTCGCGCCAGTCGTCGGCAGTCAGCACCCGTTCGGCAAGCGGAAGAATCTCGCGCTCTTCCACCGACATGTGATCCAGGTAGAACTCGACGTACTGCGCCATGGCCGTTTCGAACGCAGCCCGGCGCGACTCGCCCAGCATCTCGAACGCCAGCAGCGCATGCTCGACGTTGCGCACCTTTCGCTCGCCCCAGGCATGGTCGTTGTCGAGCCGGTCCATCAGTTCGCGCGAGATCGGCGTTCTGGCGCGCAGCTTGGGAAACAGCAGCTCGCTCTCCTTGCGGTGATGGCGCTTCTCGGGAAATTCGTCCACGTAGAACAGCATGGCCCGCAAGGCGGCGAAGTCGGGCCGCGTTCCCTTGCGGCGGTGCTGCTCCAGCAGCATGGTGATGGAGCGCAGCATTGCGGCAAGGGCCGCATGCTCCTGGCGAATGATGCGAATGGTCGCGTGGGTCATGAACGGCTCCTGTGGGGCACCCGGCTCAGGCGTAGGAACGAAGGCGCCTGGAGAACTCGGCCAGCGGCGCAATGCCGCTGGCTTCCGCGCGATGGCACCAGTCCTGCAGCTGCTTGACGAGTTGTTCGCCGGTTGCAGCGGAACGGCTCCAGAGTGCGGTCAGTTCCCGGCGCATCGAGTACATCGTGGCCAGCGCATGCGATCCGCGCAAAGCCGTTGCAACCCGTGCGCGCCGCGACTCGTCGAGCATGCGTTCGTCCCTGGGCAGCCAGCGCTTCACCGCTTGCAGCGAGCGCGCCTCGCGCGGAGAAAGGCGGCGCAGCCGGCCGAACTCCTCGGCATAAGCCTGCTTCAACGAGTGGCCATAGCTCGAAAGCACGTCGTAGTGGCAGCGGATGACTGCCTGCACGGTGTCCAGGTCGACAGTTGGCTTGGGTGCGGCGAGCCGTGCAGTCGGCGCCACGTGCTTGACGGTGGCAAGGCCGAGCGCCTGCAGCACGCGAATGTAGAGCCAGCCCACATCGAACTCGTACCACTTGTTGGACAGCTTCGCCGAGCTGGGAAAGGCATGGTGGTTGTTGTGCAGCTCCTCACCGCCGATCAGGATGCCGATCGGCGAGATGTTGGTGCTGGAATCCGGTGCCTGCCAGTTGCGGTAGCCCCAGTAGTGGCCGATGCCGTTGACCACGCCCGCGGCCCAGAACGGAATCCAGGCAATCTGCGTGAGCAGGATCAGCCCGCCGGGCACCACGCCGAAGAGCGCCATGTCCAGCACGCCCATCAGAACGATGCCGAGAATCTTGTGGCGCGAATACAGCTTGCGCTCGATCCAGTCGTCCGGCGTGCCGTGGCCGTAGCGTGCAATGGTCTGCGCCACGTTGCTCTCGCGGATGTAGAGGAACACGCCGCCCCACAGCACGCGGGAAAGCCCGAACACCTGGGGGCTGTGCGGATCTTCGGGCGTGTCGCACTTTGCATGGTGCTTGCGATGCACGGCGGCCCATTCCTTCGTGACCATGCCGGTGGTCAGCCACAGCCAGAAGCGAAAGAAATGGCTGGCCACCGGATGCAGCTCCAGCGCACGATGGGCCTGGTGACGGTGCAGGAAGATGGTGACCGAGGCAATGGTGACGTGCGTGAGCGCCAACGCCACCAGCACGGCACCCCACCATGGAAGATCGAAAACTCCGGAGAACAAGACGGATTGCATTGGCACCTCTAGGACAGATGCGGCAATTCTGCGAACGGGTGGCGTGCGGGCCTTTGATACAGGTCAACAAAAGGCGCGCCCCCGGCGCACGGGGTTCAGCGGCACCAGATCTCGATCTGGCGGCCGAGATCGGACCAGAGCGCCTGCAGCGCCACGGCCGCGAGCAAGATACCGGCAAGGCGTGCACCCCAGGCCTGAGAGCCGCCACCGCTCCACCGCAGCCGCTGCCAGAGCCACGGCGCCAGCACCAGGGAGAGTCCGCTGCCCACGGCGAACAGCATCATCGCCACCCCGCCCTGCACGGGCCCATTGGCCAGGCTGGCAAGCAGCAATGCCGAATAGAGCAGCCCGCAAGGCATGGCCACCCAGAGCGCGCCGGTCGCCAGAACACCCCATGGCGTGCCTCCCGCGTGCGAACGAAGGCGGGCTTCGAGCGTGCGCCCGACGCGCCGTGCCCACGCCGGCTGCCGCCCCGCGATCGCCAGCGTCGCGCCCCAGGCGAAGACGAACACATGCAGCAGCATCCAGAGCGGCTTGAGCGCGGCGACTTGCGCCCCGGCCAGCGCCAGGCTGTTCACGCTGGCCGCGGCGACGGCGCCCGCCACGGCGTAGCTTGCGATGCGCCCGATGTGAAAGGCCGCTTGCGCAGCCGGTGCGGTGCTACCTGCGGTTGCGGATGAAGCGCCAGCGTGAACCGGCACGATGCGGATCACGGCGGCCGACACCGCACCGCACATGGCCACGCAGTGCGGCCCGCCGGCCAGGCCCATCAGCAAAGCGGCACCGGCAAGCGCGGCCTGCATGTTCAGACCACGCGCGAAAAGCGGGTGCGGTTGTCGCGGCAGTAGCGGTCGAACACCATGGCGATGGCACGCACCACGAACCAACCCTGCGCCGTGACTTCGATGTCGTGGTCGGTCAGGCGGACCATGCCCTGCGCGGCCAGCGGCCCGAGCGCCGCGAACTCGGCCGCGAAGTGGTGCCGGAAATCGATGCGGTGCGCCTCGCCCATGGCATCGAAGCCGACACGGCCCTTGCACATCAGCGCCATGATGACCGCACGCCGCAACGCGTCGTCGCGCGAGAGCGCAATGCCGCGGACCACCGGAAGGCGCCCCTGGTCGAGCAGGTCGTAGTAGGTGTCCACCGTCTTGGCGTTCTGGCTGTAGGTGGCGCCCACGCGGCCAATGGCGGAAACACCCAGCGCCACCAGGTCGCCCTCCGGCTGCGTGCTGTAGCCCTGGAAGTCTCGCTGCAGCCGCCCCTGCCGCTTGGCCACCGCCAGCGGATCGCCGGGCAGTGCGAAATGGTCCATGCCTATGTAGACGTAGCCCGCGGCGGTGAGCGTTGCAATGGCGCTGGAGAGCATGCGCACCCGCGTCTCGGCATCGGGCAGTTCTTCGGCCGCAATGCGCCGCTGCGGCTTGAAGCGCTCGGGCAGATGGGCGTAGGCATAGAGCGCAATCCGGTCGGGCCGGAGCTCGCAGACCTGGTCCATCGTGCGCGCGAAAGACGCATCGTTCTGGCGCGGCAGGCCGTAGATCAGGTCGACGTTGATCGACTCGAAGCCCAGCGCGCGCGCATCGGCCATGAGCCCGAACACCTGGTGCGCCGGCTGGATGCGGTGCACGGCCTTCTGCACGTCGGGATCCAAGTCCTGCACGCCGAAGCTCAGCCGGTTGAAGCCCAGCGCCGCCAGGTTCGCGAGTCGGGCCGCATTCACGGTGCGGGGGTCGATTTCGATGGACTGCTCGCCGCCGGCAGCGAGGTCGAACGATTCGCGCAGCATGGCAAGAAGGCCTGCCAACTGCGCATCGCTCAGGAAAGTGGGCGTGCCGCCGCCCAGGTGCAGCTGGCTCACGGTGGCGCGGCGGCCGAGCTGCGCGGCCTGCAGCCGGGTTTCACGCTCCAGGTAGGCCAGGTACTGCACGGCCCTTTCGGGGTGCCGCGTCACAACCTTGTTGCAGGCGCAGTAGTAGCAAAGCGATTCGCAGAACGGAATATGCACATAGAGCGAAAGCGGCGACGCGGAGGCGCCGGCATCGCGCCGCGCGCGCAACGCCGAGGCGTAGTCGTCCGCGCCGAAGGCCTCCACGAAGCGGTCCGCGGTTGGGTAAGAGGTATAGCGCGGGCCGGCAACATCGAACTGCCGCAGCACGGTGGCCGGCAGGGGTGCGGTGTCGGCAACGTGGGCACAGGCGGTCGAAGGCAATGTCATTGCGCACGTCCTGGAAGGTCGCGGGAAGGCGGGTCGGCCAGCAGCGCGGTGAATGCGCTGGAAGCCGCCGCCATGCCCCAGAAAAGAAAGAAAGCCACGGTGTAGACGCCCTGGCGCGACATCCGCAGCGCTTCGCCGCCCCAATGCAGATCGGACGGATCGACCAGCGCGAACACCAGGATCTCGATGGCGCAGGCCAGCAGGAACGAAGGCCACAGAATGCCGATCAGCTGGCGCGAGCTGCTCATGGCGCGGCCTCGCGGCGCGGCAAGGGCACCGCTTCGGCCGGGGTTGCCGCATGGTTCCGGCCGGCGAGCGCGGGCATCAGCTTCTTGTCCGCCAGGGTCTTGTTGATCTCGACGCCCCGGCGGTAGTAGTCTGCCGACACCAGCGGGTCGGGGCTGTCCCAGGCGTACCAGAAGGTCACGAAGCTCGCGACCACCACCAGCGCCGGCCCCGCAATTACCATCCACAGCAAAGGGTGCCGCCACCACCGATCATTCGCCGCCGGTTCGTTTCTTGTTGCGTTCATTTCCATTCCTTCAGCGCGGCACAAGGAACACCGCTTTTTCAGACACCTGGACCCCGCCCGCGCCCTCTTCGCGAATGTCGAAGTACACCGGGTGCGAGCCGGCCGATGCCGCGCCATAGGGCACCTGGAGCCGCACGGCGACCCATCGCGATTGCGCCGGTCCGACAGTGACGCGCTCGTCGGGCGAGACGCTGAGCCCTTCGATGCCGTGCGCGGCAATGCGGTAGCCGCGCGGCTCTTCGGTGGCATTCATGATCTGCAGGCGGTAGACGTTCTCGAGCCGGCCGCCCTCGACGATGCGGGCGAGCGATGCACGGTCGCGCACCACGTCGACCTTGAGCGGCGTGCGCGTGACCAGGCTGGCAAGCAGCCCCGCCATCAGCAGCGCCAGCACGGCGGTGTAGACCAGCACGCGGGGGCGCAGCACGCGGCGCATCAGTTGCCGGCGCGACCAGCCGGCCTCCATGCCGTTCTGCGTGTCGTAGCGGATCAGCCGTGGCGCGTAGGCCATCTTCTTCATCACCGTGTCGCAGGCGTCCACACACAGGCCGCAGCCGATGCACTCGTATTGCAGCCCCTCGCGGATGTCGATGCCCGTGGGGCACACCTGCACGCACAGCCCGCAGTCGATGCAGTCGCCCAGCGCCATGCTGCGCGGATCGGGGCCCTTGCGGCGCGGCGCACGCGGTTCGCCGCGCTTCGGGTCGTAGGTGACGATGAGCGTGTCGCGGTCGAACATGGCGCTCTGGAAGCGCGCGTACGGGCACATGTACTTGCACACCTGCTCGCGCATGAAGCCCGCGTTGCCGTACGTTGCAAAGCCGTAGAAGAACACCCAGAACACCTCCCACGAGCCCATGCGGGTCTGCAGGAAGGCCATGCCAAGTTCGCGGATGGGCGTGAAGTAGCCCACGAAGGTGAAGCCGGTCCACAGCGCAATGCCGATCCACACCAGGTGCTTGAACCACTTCTTCACCAGTTTCTCGGCCGATATCGGCTCGGCGTCGAGCCGCATCCGCGCGGTGCGGTTGCCCTCTATCTTGTGCTCCACCCACATGAAGATTTCGGTGTACACCGTCTGGGGGCAGCCGTAGCCGCACCACAGCCGCCCGGCCACGGCGGTAAAGAGAAAGAGCGCCAGGGCGCTGACCACCAGCAGGCCCGAGAGGTAGATCAGGTCTTGCGGATACAGCACCCATCCGAAGACGTAGAAGCGTCGCGCGGCCAGGTCGAACAGCACCAGCTGCCGCTCGCCCCACTGCGCCCACGGCATGCCGTAGAACACCAGCTGCGTCAGAAAGACCATTGCCCAGCGCCATCGCGCGAACACGCCGCGAACGCTGCGCGGGTAGATCTTCTTCGTGGCCTCGTAAAGCCCCCCCGTTTCAGCGCCGGCCGGAACAATCGGAATGATCTTGCGCGAGGCGGGGCTCGCGGGTGCGGATGAGTCCATGGTGCGCCGGCTTCAGGGCCCTGCGGCCGGGGCGTTGGAAAAGCCCCATACGTAGGCGGAAAGCAGCTTGATCTGCGCCTCGGTCAGCCGCCCTTCCTGCGCGGGCATGGCGCTGTGCTTGCCGGCGTTGACGAGCTGCACAATGGCCGCCTCTCCATAGCCGTGGAGCCACACCTTGTCGCTGAGGTTGGGCGCGCCCACCGCCTGGTTGCCGACACCGCCGATGCCGTGGCACGAGGCGCAAGCCGTGAACTTCGACTTGCCGAGGCCCGCGCGCACCGAATCGTGCGGCTCGCCCGAAAGGCTCAGCACGTAGTTCGCCAGGTTCTTCACGTCGTCTTGCGAGCCCACTGCCGCAGCCATGGGGGGCATCACGCCGATGCGGCCCTTGGTGATGCTTTCGGCAATCTTCTCGGGCGTGCCGCCGTGCAGCCAGTCCTTGTCGGTCAGGTTGGGAAAGCCCTTGCTGCCGCGCGCATCGGAGCCGTGGCATTGCGAGCAGTTGTTCATGAACAGGCGCTCGCCGATGGCCATGGCCTTCGGATTGCGGGCAATGTCTTCCGCGGGCATGTTGTCGTACGCGGCATACACGGGCTCCAGCGCCTTGTTGGCCTTGGCCACTTCGGTGCCGTACTCGGACTCGGTGCTCCAGTTCGCCTGGCCGCTGAAGCTGCCCAGGCCCGGAAAGATCACCAGGTAGCCGGCCGAGAAGAAGATGGTCAGCACGAAGAGGCCGACCCACCACATGGGCAGCGGGTTGTTGGCTTCGCGAAGGTCCTCGTCCCACACGTGGCCCGTGGTGTTGTCGGCGTCCGAAGGCACGCGCTTGCGCGCGGTGAGCCACAGCAGCAGCATGCATCCGAGAATGCTCAGCACGGTGCCGGCGGCAATGTAGTTGGACCAGAAGTTGTTGACGAAATCGCTCATCGGGGGCCCCTCTTCTTCAGTCTTGCTCGAACGGCAGCCGGGCGGCTTCCTCGAAGCGGACCGTGTTGCGGCGGGCATAGGCCCAGGCCACGATGCCCACGAAGAGCGCAAAGCACAGAAGGGTCGCGGCAACGCGCAGGGTGGTGATGTCGGTCATGGTTCGGTTGCTCCCTACTTGAGCGTGAGGCCCAGCGATTGCAGGTACGCCACGGTGGCGTCCAGCTCGGTCTTGCCGCGGACTTCTTCGGCGGCGCGGGCAATCTCTTCGTCCGTGTACGGCACGCCGACATGGCGCAGCGCGCGCATGCGGCGCGGAATGGCCTCGGCATCCACCACCGTCTTGCCGAGCCACGGATACGCCGGCATGTTCGACTCGGGCACCAGGTCGCGCGGGTTGTTCAGGTGAATGCGCTGCCACTCGTCGCTGTACTTGCCGCCCACGCGGTGCAGGTCGGGGCCGGTGCGCTTGCTGCCCCATTGAAACGGGTGGTCGTAGACGAATTCGCCCGCCACCGAGTAGTGGCCGTAGCGCAGCGTCTCCGAGCGAAACGGGCGGATCATCTGCGAGTGGCAGTTGTAGCAACCCTCGCGCAGGTACACGTCGCGCCCGGCCAACTGCAGCGCGGTGGGCGGCTTCAGTCCCTGGATGGGCTCGGTGGTCGACTTCTGGAAGAACAGCGGCACGATCTCGACCAGCCCGCCGATGGCGACCACCACCAGGATGAGCACGATCATCAGCAGGTTGTTGGTCTCCACCTTCTCGTGGGTGAAGCCGGTCTTGGTTTCGGTTTTCGTATTCATGGCTGATTTCTCAAGCGTGGGCAATGGCGGCGGCCGGAATCACGGCGCGCACCGAGCGCCCGGAGATGACGGTCATCCACACGTTCCATGCCATCACCAGCATTCCGCCGAGGTACAGCAGGCCGCCGACCAGCCGCACCAGGTAGAACGGGAAGGTGGCCTTCACGCTCTCCACGAAGGTGTAGGTGAGCGTGCCGTCGGGGTTGATGGCGCGCCACATCAGGCCCTGCATCACACCCGCGATCCACATGGCCGCGATGTAGAGCACGATGCCGATGGTGGCCACCCAGAAGTGGGCTTCGATGGCCTTGACGCTGTACATCTCGGTCCGGCCGTACATGCGCGGAATCAGGTAGTAGAGCGAGCCCATGGTGATGAAGCCCACCCAGCCCAATGCGCCGGCATGCACGTGGCCCACGGTCCAGTCGGTGTAGTGGCTCAGGGCGTTGACGGTCTTGATGGACATCATCGGGCCCTCGAAGGTGGCCATGCCGTAGAACGAGAGCGCGACGATCAGGAAGCGCAGGATCGGATCGGTGCGCAGCTTGTGCCAGGCGCCCGAGAGCGTCATCACGCCGTTGATCATTCCGCCCCAGCTGGGCGCCAGGAGGATGAGCGAGAACACCATGCCGAGCGATTGCGTCCAGTCGGGCAGAGCCGTGTAGTGCAGGTGGTGCGGGCCGGCCCACATGTAGGTGAAGATCAGCGCCCAGAAGTGGACGATGGAAAGCCGGTACGAATACACCGGGCGCGCAGCCTGCTTGGGGATGTAGTAGTACATCATTCCGAGGAAGCCCGCCGTGAGGAAAAAGCCCACCGCGTTGTGCCCGTACCACCACTGCACCATGGCGTCCTGCACACCGGCATAGGCCGAGTAGCTCTTCATCCAGCCCGCCGGAATTTCAGCGCTGTTGACGATGTGCAGCAGCGCCACCGCAATGATGAAGGCGCCGAAGAACCAGTTGGCAACGTAGATGTGGCGCACCTTGCGAATGCCGATGGTGCCGAAGAACACCACCGCGTAGGCCACCCACACCACTGCAATGAGGATGTCGATGGGCCATTCGAGTTCGGCGTATTCCTTGCCCGTGGTGTAGCCCAGCGGCAGGCTGATGGCGGCCGCGACGATCACCGCCTGCCAGCCCCAGAACACAAAGGATGCGAGCCCCGGCGCGAACAGGCGGACTTGGCAGGTGCGCTGCACCACGTGGAAACTGGTGGCCATGAGCGCACAGCCGCCGAACGCGAAGATCACCGCGTTGGTGTGCAGTGGGCGCAGCCGTCCGTAGCCGAGCCATGGAATGCCGAGGTTGAGCTCGGGCCAGGTCAGCTGCGAGGCGATGATCACGCCGACGAGCATGCCGACCACGCCCCAGACCACGGACATGAGGGCGAACTGCCGCACGACGGTGTCGTCGTAGACCGCTGCGGGGGGATTGGGTTCTTGCATCGTGGTGCCTGTTGGTGGACTGGAGGCAGTGTCCCCTTGCAACCGGACACGGGGTTTGATGCAGATCAATCGCCGCGCAGGATCCGGTCGGCCTCCACGTCGACGTCTTCGAACTGGCCCCGCTCGATGGCCCACCACAGCCCGCCGAGGATGACGAGCACCAGCATGACCGACAGCGGAATGAGCAGGAAGAGGATGTCCATCAGCGCCCCGCTCCACTCGATGGCGCGTTGCCCGGGGCGGCGAGCCGCGCGGCGTTGAGCACCACCACCAGCGAACTGGCTGCCATGCCGATGCCTGCGAGCCATGCGGGCAGCCATCCCGCCACGGCCAGCGGCACGCACAGGGCGTTGTAGCCGGCAGCCCACGCAAGGTTCTGCCGCACCACGCGCAGCGTTCGGCGCGCCTGCGCAATGGTGCGTGGAATGGCCGCGAGCGCATCGCCGAGCACCACGAAGTCGGCCCGCGCGCGCGAGAGCGGCACCGCGTTTCCGAAGGCGAAGGATGCATTGGCGCGTGCCAGGGAAGGGCCATCGTTGAGGCCGTCGCCCACCATCGCGACTTGCCGGCCCTCGGCCTGCAGCCGCCACAGCGCCTCCAGCTTGTCTTCGGGCTTGCAATCTCCCTGCGCAAACTCGATGCCGGCGCGCGCCGCGATCTCGCGGGCGGCGCTGTCGCGGTCGCCGGAAAGCAGGCGCACCGTGATGCCCTCCGCCTGCAGCGCGGCCACGGCGGCGGCGGCGTCCGCGCGCAGTTCCTCGGCAAGCACGAAGCTCGCGATCCAGCCCTGCTCGTCGCAGAGGTGAACCTGCGGTGCATCGACCTGCAGCGGCGCCACGCCGCAATAGCTTGCGGAGCCGAGCCGCACGCGACGCGCGGCATCTTCGTCGCCGGCGCGCCGGCACAGCAGGCCTTCGAGGCCGAGGCCAGCGAGTTCGGCCGGCCGGGTCACGTTCCAGGCAGGCGCAGTACGGAACTGCGCATTCCATGCGTTCACGAGCGCACGTGCCCCCGGATGAAGGGAGTGCATGCCGAGCGCCGCGCCTATCTCCAACGCATCGCCGGGGCGCAGGCCCTGGCGGCAATACACGCGTTCGAGGCGCGGCGTGTCGCCGGTCAAGGTGCCCGTCTTGTCGAAGACCACCGTATCCACGCTGGCCAGTGCTTCCAGCGCCTGCAGGTTGGCCGTGAGCACGCCGCCGCGGGCCAGCGCGCCTGCGCTGGTGAGCATGGCAGCCGGCGTGGCAAGGGACAGCGCGCACGGGCAGGTCACGATGAGCACGGCCACAGCCACCATCAGGGCCTTGCCGGTGTCCGCATGCCACCAGAACGCAGCGGCACCCGCGGCCGACAACAGAACCAGCACAAGAAACGGACGCGCGATGCGGTCGGCCAGTTGGGCCAGCCGCGGCTTGCTCGATGCGGCGCTTTCCATCAGCCGGACGATCTGCGCAAAGCGCGTGTCCTCGCCCACCGACTCGATGCGCACCTGCACCGCGGCCGAGAGGTTGTGGCTGCCCGCGAGCACGCGCTCGCCGCACGCACGCGGCACCGGGCGCGATTCACCGGTAAGCAGCGCCTCGCCGGTGCTGGTGTTGCCGTCGATCAGCACGCCGTCCGCGGGAAAGGCCTCGCCCGGCAGCACGCGCACCACGTCACCCACCGCCAGGCGCCCTACGGCCACGCGCCGCCAGCCGCCGCCGGCTTCGAGCCGCTCGATGCTGTCGGGCAGCCGGTTCATCACCGCATCGAGAGAGCCGGCCGTCCGGTCCCGCAGCCGCGCCTCGAGCCACCGGCCGGTGAGCAGGAAGAACACGAACATGGTGAGCGAGTCGAAATACACCTCGCCGCCCAGCACGCCCGCGGTGTCGAAGGTAGCCGCGCTGCTGACGGCAAAAGTGATGGCGATGCCGAAGGCAACCGGCACGTCCATGCCGATGCGCGCATGGCGAAGGTCCCGCCATGCGCTGCGGAAGAACGGCCCGCACGAGAAGAACAAGACCGGCAGCGTCAGCACCCAGGAGGCCCAGCGAAGCAGCTGCGCAGCGTCGGCCGTCATCTCCCCCGGCTGCGCGATGTAGGCCGGGTAGGCATACATCATCACCTGCATCATGCAAAAGCCCGAGACGAGCCAGCGCCAGAGCGCGAGCCGCAGCTCCCTTGCACGACGTTCGCGCGCGGAGCTGTTCGAGGCCGGCAACAGCGGGTATCCGGCGGCGGCCGCCGCCTCGAACCAGCGCGAAGGCCGCGTGGCCGCCGCCGACCACACCACGCGCGCACGATGGCTCGCGGCATTGACCTGCGCTTCGAGCACGCCCGGCACTTGCAGCAACGCCGCCTCAACCGTGAATGCGCAAGCGGCGCAATGCATGCCCTCCACCGCAATCTGCGACTCCCACCGGCCCGTGCCCGCATCGCCTTCCAGCAAGCGGCCGAACACCGGCCATTCGGCGGAATCGTCCAGTACCCGCCATGCCTCGCTGGAGGCCGGCATGGGCGATGAAGGTGGAGAGAACGGGGCGAGCGCAGCTTGCATCGCGCAAGGCTAAGGGCGGCCGCCATGGCGCCGGTTGATCTGCATCAACCCCCGGCGCCGCCGCCTGCCTAAGCTCGCGGCACAGACTTTCGGAGACCCTCATCATGTTCAAACGCATCCTCGTCGCCACGGACGGTTCGACGCTTTCGAAGAAGGCCGTGACGAGCGCCATTGCACTCGCCGCAACGCACGACGCCGACCTGGTGGCGCTCAACGTGGTTCCGCGCTACCCGAAAGGCTACTTCGACGGCGCGATGTCGTTCTCCCCCGAGGACATTGCGCTCATAGAGAAGCAGTGGGCCGACAAGGCCCAGGCCATGCTCGACACCGTCAAGTCGCGCGCCGAGCAGAGCGGCGTGCGAGTCAAGACGGCGACGGCCAATTCCGATCTCGTGGCGGAGTCGATCGTCGCCGCCGCGAAAAAGCACAAGAGCGACCTGATCGTGATGGCTTCGCACGGGCGCAAGGGCATCAAGCGCCTGCTGCTGGGCAGCGAAACGCAGCATGTGCTCGCACAATCGATGCTGCCCGTGCTGGTGCTGCGGTAGGCGCTGAACGCGCCTTGCTGACCTTTACGCCTCCAGCGCTTCGAGCGGCCCGAAGAACTCGTAGCGCAGCTGTTGCCTCGGTACGCCCAGCTCGAGGCTGCTGGCATACACCGCCTTCATGAAGGGCTTGGGGCCGAGAAAGTACAGGTCGACGTCGCGGTCGGCCGGCAGTTGCTGCGCGAGCAACTCGCGCGTGACGAAGCCGGTGGCGTGCGGCCGGTCGGATTCACGCGGCGTGTCGTACACATAGAGCGGCTTCACGTTGGCATGCTGCGCCGCCAGTGCATCGACACGCTCGCGGAATGCATGGGCGCCGCCATGCCGCGCCGCATGAATGAAGTGCACCGGCCGGCCGGTGTGCGCCACGGATTCGAGCATGCTCATGGCTGGCGTGATGCCAACGCCGCCCGTTACCAGCACCAGCGGACGCGACTGCTCGCCCGCGGGCTGCAGCACAAAGTCGCCGCAGGGCGCCTGCGCCTTCAGGACCGTTCCGACGGCCGCGTTCTCATGCAGCCAGTTCGACGCCTTGCCGCCCTCTTCCTGCTTGACGCTGATGCGGTACCAGGGCTTGCCCGGCGCATCGGACAGCGAGTAGTTGCGCCTGAGCGGCTCGCCGTCGATGTTCAGCACCAGCGTGAGGTATTGGCCGGGCGAGAACGCGAGCAGCGGGCCGCCGTCGGTGGGCTCCAGGTAGAAGGAGGTGATGACTTCGCTCTCCTGCTCGCGCCGCGCAACGCGAAACTCGCGCTCGCCGCGCCATCCGCCGGGCTGTGCGGCGTTGTTGCGGTAGACCTCTTCTTCGGCGGCAATCAGGATCGCCGCGAGCGACTCGTAGGCTTCGCCCCATGCGGCAATGATCTCGTCGGTGGCGGCGTCGCCGAGCACGTCCTTGATGGCCTGCAGGAGGCAGCCGCCGACAACCGGGTAGTGCTCCGGCAGCACGCCCAGTGCCGCATGCTTCTGGATGATCCGCGGCAGCGCGCCGGCAATTTCGCCGAGCCGGTCGATGTGCATGGCATAGGCCAGCACGGCGCCCGCGAGTGCGCGCGCCTGGCTGCCGGCGGCCTGGTGCGCCTCGTTGAAGAACGCCTTCACCTCCGGATGGCCTTCGAACATGATCCGGTAGAAGTGACTGGTAATGGCCTCTCCGTGCGCCTGGAGCGCGGGGACGGTGGCCTTGACGATGGCGATGGTTTGCGGGTTCATCTGTGGCTCGGCGATGGCAGTTGAGATGCTTCTTCTCTCTCACGATCCGTGCCAGTCGCAGGCGCTGCGCAAGTGCCCGCCACCATTGGGGATTTTCGATGCGTGGTCAAATTCGCCACAGCAATCATGTTGTATTTATGACCACACAAAGTGTCAATCCGACCACGGCCGAGCCCGACGCCGCTTCCGAAGGCCAGCGTTACCGCTCGCTTCTTGCCGCGGCGCGCGGCCTGGTGCGGTGCGATGCCGCCGCGCTGCTGCGGCTCGATGGCGACGTGCTGCGGCCGCTTGCCGTGGACGGCCTGAGCGACGAGACCCTGGGGCGGCAGTTTCCGGTGGCATCGCACCCGCGCTTTGCGCGCCTGCTCGAGAGCGGGCAAGGCCTGCGCTTTGCGCACGACTGCGGCCTGCCCGACCCTTATGACGGCTTGGTCGCGGGGCAGCCGGGCATCCTGCCGGTGCACGACTGCATGGGGGCGCCGCTTCGCCTGCGCGGCGCCGTGTGGGGCCTGCTGACGCTGGATGCGCTGGAGCCCGGCGCGTTCGAATCGGTAAGCCCGGCACAGCTCGACGCGCTCGTTGCGCTGGTGGAAACCGGCATCGAATCCGCCCACACGATCCAGGAGATGGAAGCGCGCGCCATGCGCGAGCAGGCCGTGGCGCAGGCGTTGCGCTCGGGGCCCGGTGCCACGCGCGAACTGCTCGGGAGCAGCGCCGCCATGAAGAAGCTGTGCAGCGAGATCGATACGGTCGCGGCATCGGACCTCACTGTGCTGGTGCTCGGGGAGACGGGCGTGGGCAAGGACCTGGTGGCGCAGCGCCTTCATGCGCGCTCGCGGCGGCGCGACCAGCCGCTGGTGCAGGTGAACTGCGCGGCATTGCCAGAGACGCTCGCCGACAGCGAACTCTTCGGCCACAAGCGCGGCGCGTTCACCGGCGCGGTGCAGGACCGGAACGGCAAGTTCGAGATTGCCGACGGCGGCACGCTCTTTCTCGATGAAGTGGGCGAACTGCCGCTGACGGTGCAAGCCAAGCTGCTGCGCGTGCTGCAAAGCGGCGAGGTGCAGCGGCCCGGCAGCGACCGGACGCTGAAGGTCGACGTGCGCGTGATTGCGGCCACCAACCGCGACCTGCCCGCCGCCATTGCGCAGGGCCGCTTCCGTGCCGACCTGTACCACCGGCTCTCGGTCTATCCGCTGGTGGTGCCGCCGCTGCGCGAGCGCGGGCGCGACGTAGTGGCGCTGGCCGGCGGCTTTCTGGAAGAAAACCAGCATCGGCTGGGTGCGCGCAACCTGCGGCTTTCACCTGCGTCGAAGGCCGCCCTCCTCGCGCATGGCTGGCCCGGCAACGTGCGCGAGCTCGAGCATGTCGTCAGCCGCGCATCGCTCAGGGCGGTCACGGAGCAGGGCCGCGGCGCGCGCTGGACGGCGATCGAGCCGCATCACCTGGCGCTGGATGCCGCGGTTGCTGGGAGCCATGCGACGGGGTCCGCACAGACGCCGCTTGCCCAGGCACCGACGGACGGCGGCCACGCCAGCTTTGCTCTCGCCGCCGGCGGCACGTTGCGCGAAGCAACGACCGCTTTCCAGCGTGCATGGCTCGCGGATGCGCTCGCGCGGCACAACGGACATGTGGCCAACGCCGCGCGCGAGGCCGGCATCGACCGCAGCAACTTCCACCGGATGCTGCGCAAGCTCGGCATGCGATCCGCCTCCGCCGACTAGTACCGCGCAGCTCACCGCTGCATTGCGCCGGCGCCGGGAGCATGCGCAAAAAAAGAAATGTCGTTATAGTCAACCAATTGGTTCACTGTAGCCATACTTCTTCCGGAGCAAGACGATGAACATCCGTGCCTCCGCGCGCCCGGCCGACGCGCTCGATTCGAACTGGTCCATTGTTGCCGCCGGCGCGCTGATGACCTGCGTGGCCATTGGCGTGCTGTTCTCGCTGGCAGTCTTCCTGGAGCCGATGAGCGCGGCCACCGGCTGGTCGCGCGCGGGCATTTCAAGCGCCATGACGCTGGCCTTCCTGAGCATGGGCGTGGCCGGCTTCGGCTGGGGCGCGCTGAGCGACCGCTACGGCCCGCGCGTGGTGGTGCTGGCGGGCACGGTGCTGCTGGGGCTCTCGACGGTGCTGGCGAGCCGTGCGTCGACCTTGCTCCAGTTCCAGCTTTTCTACGGAGTGATGATGGGCATTGCCGCCGGCAGCTTCTTCGCGCCGGTGATTGCAACCACCGCATCGTGGTTCGACAGGCATCGCAGCCTGGCGGTATCGCTCGTCTCGGCTGGCATGGGCGTTGCGCCGATGACCATCTCTCCGCTGGCTGCATGGCTGGTGACGCACTACGACTGGCGCATGGCGCAGCTGATCATCGGGATCGGCGCGTGGGTCGTGCTGCTGCCCGCGGTCTGGCTCATTCGCGCGGCGCCCGCAGCCGCTTCCGCTTCGCCTGCCGGAGGGGCAGCACCGGCGCCGGAAATGAAGGTGGGGCAGGCGCTTCGCTCGCGCGCATTCCTCGTGCTCGGGATCACGTTCTTTGCCTGCTGCGCGGCGCACTCGGGGCCGATCTTCCACACGGTCAGTTATGCGATCGGCTGCGGCCTTCCGACGTTCGCGGCCGTCACCATCTACAGCATGGAAGGCGCGGCCGGGCTGGGAGGGCGCCTGCTCTTCGGCGTGCTGGCAGACCGGCTGGGCGCCAAGCGGGTGCTCGTCGCCGGGCTGCTGATCCAGGCCTTTGCCGCCGCCAGCTACCTGCTGGTCAACCAACTGGGCGGCTTCTATGCCGTGGCCATTGTTTTCGGCCTCGCCTATGGCGGCGTGATGCCGCTCTATGCGGTGCTGGCGCGCGACTACTTCGGCGCCCGGATCCTGGGCACCGTGTTGGGCGCGGCGTCGATGCTGTCCAGCCTGGGCATGGCGCTTGGCCCGGTGCTGGGCGGCTGGCTCTTCGACCGCTACGGCAGCTACGCCTGGATGTACATCGGCTCGATGGCCGTGGGACTTGGCGCGGTGCTCATCGCACTCACCTTCCCCCGCACGGACCACGCCGGCAAGCAGCCGCGGCTACAGCCGGCGGGCTAAGCGGGATAAGTGAGGCAAGGGCTCGTCGTCAGCGCTCGACATGGAGCTACACGCTGTTTTCCACCGGCAGGAGCGCCGCCTTGACGTTGTTGCGGCCGGACCTCTTGGCCTGGTAGAGCATTTCGTCCGCGCGCCTGACCAGCGTGGCGGCAGTTGCATCGCCGCCCTGGTAGAACGCCAGCCCGATGCTCGCGGTGATGCTGATGGTCAACTGCGACTCCAGGGCAAACGGCGCCTGCATGGTCGCGACAAGCTTCGCGGCAGTGGAAAGGGCGATGTCCGCATTGGGCAGGCCTTCCATGATCACCGTGAACTCGTCGCCGCCGAGGCGCGCGCGAACGTCGCTGGAACGCAGGCCCTGCGACAGCCTGTTCGAGAACCCCTTCAGCAGCTCGTCGCCGGCCTGGTGGCCGAACTGGTCGTTGATCTGCTTGAAACCGTCGATGTCCAGGTACATCAGCGCCATCAGCGCACCGGCGCCGCGGCTGCGGTCCATGGCCTCGGCCAGGCGCGCTTCGAAGCCCGCGCGGTTGGCAAGGCCGGTGAGCGGATCGATCTGCGCCAGGTTGACCAGGCGCTTCTCCTCGAGCTTCTGGCGCGTGATGTCGGTGATGACCGCATGGAAGCCGACGATGGTGTCGGCATTGGCCGCCGGTTGCGGAATGTACTGGGCCTCGTAGCAGTTGTAGCTGTCGCTCTGCGTGTCTTCGCTCTGGAAGGTGACGACCTCCCCCGCCAGCGCGGCGCGGATGTGCGGCTTTACCGATTCGTAGGCCGCACCGCCCAGGAGCTCTTGCACGGTGTGCCCCTGGATCTGGTCCCGCGAGAGCCCGAATTCGCGCTCGTAGGCGAGGTTGTTGAACCGGTAGCGCTCGTCCGCATCGATATAGGCGACGCGCATCGGCAGCGCGTCGGCCACCGTGCGAAGGCGGGCTTCGCTCTCCTGGAGGGCTTCTTCCGCCTCGTGGTGCGCGGTGATGTCGCTGTCCAGCGTGTAGAGGCCCATCACCCGGCCCTGTTCGTTGCGCTCCGGAACCAGCGTGGCCTGGATGTCGCGGCGCCCGCCGGGGCCCTCCACCCTCCGCTCGTAGGTCACCTGGCGCCCCGCCAGCGCAGCGCGCAGATGCGGCTCCATCTGGGCCCAGGCCTCGTCGCCGTAGAACTCGCGCATGCTGCGGCCGATCAGCTGTTCGGGCTCGACACCGAACCAGTCCTGGTAGGCCTTGTTGACGAACCGGAAGCGCAGATCCCAGTCGAGGTACGAGATCAGCGCGGGCAGGTGGTCGGTCACCATGCGCAGGCGGTGTTCGCTCTCGCGCAGCGCTTGCTCGGCCGCCTTGGCCGCCGAGATGTCGCGCATCAGACCCGAGAAGTACTCCACCTTGCCGTGCTTGTCGCGGTGCGCAATCACCATGTGGCTGACCGGAAACTCCTGGCGCTGGTCGTCCCACACCATCGACTCGCCCACCCAGATGCCTTTGCCGACGGCAACAGGCACCACTTCCGACCTGAACCGTTCGATCGTCTTGGGCGGATTGAAGTCGTTCACGCTCAGCTGCTCGATCGGCGCGTCGAGACGCAGTCCGGTGCGGCGGCGGGCGGCCGGGTTCATGTAGATGAGCCGCCCCGCCGCATCCATCTGCACGATGTAGTCGGTCGTCATGTCGAATACGGCGGTGAGCGTGCGAAGGGCCTGCTCGGCCCGGGTGCGCTCGGTGATGTCCGTCACCGTTCCGACGTGGCCGAGCACGCGGCCTCCGACAATCACGGGGCGGCTTCTCAATGCCACCAGCACCCGGGTTCCATCCTTGCGGTGGAGCCGGCGCGTGGCGCTGAACGGTTCGGGCGTATTCACGAGGCGAATCCATTCCTTGAGAACCTTCTCCCGGATGTCTTCGCGCACCAGCGTGAGCCAACCCAGCGCGGCGTCTTTCCGCTCCAGGCCGTGGATCGCAAGGTACTCGTCGTTCACATAAGTCGCGCGGCCTTCGGTGTCGGAGCGGAACAATCCCACCGGCGATGCATCGGTGACCGCGGCCACCTCGAGCCGCTGCTCGCGCAGCTCGGCCATGAGCGCGTCGAACTCACGGGCCAGATCGCCGCGCTCGTCGGTGGCGACGACATCGAGCTTGACCTGGCTGTCCGGCGATTGCCGCAAGGTGCGAATCGCATTGGTGAGCGCATCGAGCGGTCGCATTGCCCACGACGTACCCATCCAAACGAGAAACGCGCAGCCCAGGCCCAGCCACAGCAGTTGCAGCAGCAGGCTTCGCTTCGCCTGCTCCAGCGGTGCGTAGGCAATTTCCGCCGGCACGACGAGGCGCAGGTCCCAGTCGGCACTGCGCACAATGGCACGCGTCGCCAGGTCGTTGCCGGTGTCGTCGGCGGATGCGACCACCATCGCGCTCGCAGGCTTGAGCAGCAGGCTCGCATCGTGATGCATGACCACGCGCGGAGACGCATCGCGTGTGACGATCACGTAGTAGCCGCCGCGGCCGATGGTGGCTCGGCTCATGTCGCCGAGCACGTTGGCGCGCTGCAGGTTCAACGCCGCTCCCAGCATGCCGATGAGCCGGCCGTCGGGTGCGTCGACGGGAACGGCCATGACCACGGCAGGCTGTTTGCTGTCCTTGGTGAGCAGCGGCGCCGAAATGGTGGGTTGCCTCAGGTCGCGCACCTGCCGGAAGTAGTCGCGGTCGGCAATGTTCGGAGGGTGGTCGGCAGGCGGGTTGATGGCGACGATGGCGCCGTCCGGGCCGGCGAGCGCGGCATTGTCGAACATCGCGAGCAAGTCGCGGTCCTTGAGAAAGCGCTGCCGCGCTTCAGCGTCGTCGAAGCCGCGCGCGCCGATCTCCCGGGCCGCGCGCTCCAGGGCGGCGAGGTGAACGCCCAGCTTGTAGTCGAGATCGGCCGCGGCGCTATCGGTCAGGGCCTGCTGCTGGTCGCGCATCAGGTTGAGATATTCGCCGGACAGGTTGCGGTACTGCCACCACTCCGTTGCGCCAACAAGCGCGAGCACCAGCGAGGTGACCAGCAGTGCCGTCTTGGTTCTCAGCTTGAGCCGCACATGGTTTCCTTCGCGAGGGCGGTTGTTCCGGGCCGCATTTTTCGATGATAGCAATGGCCTTTTCCTCGATACGCCAGCAGCCATCCAGCGGGCGTCACTCAAAGCGGCCAACAGTTGCGCCGCTGGCAATCGGATCTGTACTTGCGTATGGTCCGGTGCCTACCGCCGATGCGACGAAGACCGTCGTCGCATCGATCTTTCCCCCAACCCAGGAGAACCAAGATGGTCAGCAAAAACACGATTTGCCTCTGGTATGACGGCACCGCGCTGGACGCCGCCAAGTTCTACGCCGAGACCTTTCCGGACAGTGCGGTGGGCACGGTCCTCCGGGCTCCCGGTGACAATCCCTCGGGCAAACAAGGCGATATCCTGACGGTCGAATTCACCGTGATGGGCATTCCTTGCCTCGGACTGAACGGCGGACCTGCGTTCAAGCACAACGAGGCCTTTTCATTTCAGGTGGCGACCGACGACCAGGCCGAGACCGACCGGCTGTGGAATGCGATTGTCGGAAACGGCGGGCAGGAAAGCGCGTGCGGATGGTGCAAGGACAAGTGGGGACTGTCATGGCAGATCACGCCCCGCGTCCTGATTGCCGCTATTGCCGACCCCGATCCCGCGGCAGCCAAGCGCGCGTTCGACGCGATGATGGAGATGAAAAAGATCGACATCGCCGCGATCGAGGCGGCCCGGCGCGGCTGACAACACCGGACCAGAGCAAACAGTGAAAACGGGTTGGAGCGTGCGGCGCCAACCCGTTGATCTATCTGGAAATTGTGGCCCACGCGAAGCCCCGGCGCTTCGCGGCAGCAGCTTGCGTCATCGTTGAGCCAACTCGCGCTGCGGCTCGACCGAAGCTCCGGCCTGTTGTTGCGCCGTTCCTCCAACCACGAAATCTTCCGCAGCACCATCCGAGCGAAAGATGCGGAGCGCCACGCAGTTCAGCGAACCGAATTCCGCTTCATGCAGGAGCTCCCGGAACATCGCTACAGCCGCCTCTTTGCCCAGCAAGTGGTTCATTCATGACCTCGAGTGTGATGCTTCTCACAGCAGGATCGTACTTGCATTGGCATCAGATGTGATGCATTTCGTATCAAGCGAGGGCAAATTTATAGCTTTGGTGGTATTTACAACAGGCTGAAATCCCTGCCCCAGCTGAACTAAAATGTAATTCCTTTGTTCTAATTTTACTGATCACTGGTTGCCCGATCTGCGCCAAAAGCGAAAACAGACCAGCGCCGGTTCACACGCATCAGGGCCGCGAACGGTGGCATCAACATGACCCTAGAAGATCAATGGATCGCTTCTGAGGCGGCAGGGCGCATCGGCGAATCCGAAGTATTTGACGCGCGGATCAGCGCGATCGTGTCGATGCTGCGCGCGATGTACATGGCACACCCCGCCCCGGAAAGGGTCAGGCATCACTTCGATCAACTGATGGCTCAACTGCTTTCAAGCCCATATGCGAGCGATGACCCGGATCGGCAGCTGGTTCTTCAAGAGACTGCCGCAAGTTTGACGCGCCACGCGCGGCCAGCAGAAGCGGG
This sequence comes from Variovorax sp. CCNWLW225, assembly GCF_037204045.1. Taxonomy (NCBI): domain Bacteria; kingdom Pseudomonadati; phylum Pseudomonadota; class Betaproteobacteria; order Burkholderiales; family Comamonadaceae; genus Variovorax; species Variovorax sp. CCNWLW225. Next base: position 220,178 of record NZ_JBBCBV010000001.1, read on the forward strand.
CTGAGGGCGAAGAGCTTCGGGCGCGGCTGCCGACGCCAGATCCTGCCCGAGGGGGATGTCACGCTTTCCCCGCGTTGCACGGCCGCCCCCCGTTTTCCCCAATGAAAAAGGGCGTCCGGTGATGAAACCGGACGCCCTTTGACGTTTTATTGGTCGGTGTGAAAGGATTCGAACCTTCGACCCCTTGCACCCCATGAGGGCGTTTAAAGCACCGCAAGTACTTGTCGGCTCATGGGATAGGTCCTAAAGACCTGACAAACCAAGCGCAACAAAATCGCTTGGTCGTGCAGTCGCCCTCCTCTGACAGATCCACGTTTGTCAGGCTGCTGTGGCCGAGAACGAGACGTCTTCGTTGATCGGCCGCAGCCACTCCACGGCCGCGGCATCAGGCGACATCGCTCGCAGGCGTTCGTCGCGCCACAGGTCACGCGCGACATCCTCCAGCTCGAGCGGATCCACGGTATGCCACTGCTGCTGCAGCCGGTGTGCGCAGGCGGCAATCCAAAGGGTCGCGGGCACGTTTTTCATGGGTCCATTATCACCAGAATACTGTATATTTGTACAGTACAAAGGTACTAAGAACCGTGATGCCAACCCCTGTATTTGTCCGTTTCGCGGCGCACGTTCATGTTCTTCGCTGACGTCACTTTCCTCATGCGCAACGGCCTGCGCCTGAAACCCAGCGAGCGGATGCCGGCCGTGCGATACACCGTCACCATCCTGGAATCTGACCGAGACAAGAACAACTCGGCACGCAACCTAGTCGTGGCCAATCTCTATGTGTCGTATGGCACCGCGCAAATGGCTGGGAGAGGCTGCATGGTTGATCCCGACATACGGCCCTTCAAGGGTCCGGGCTTCTTGCTCTCCGGCATCGAGCTTGAGACGCAGAGGATCGACGGTGAACTTCGGTTTATCGAGCACCGTCAGGTGTGGCACGTGGTCCCTGTGGAGCGTCAAGCGTACGAGTAGCGCTGCGGCCTGGCGCGCCGACGCTCAATCTTTCATCGCGAGGAGGTCACCCAGCGCCTTGGCCTGTTCTTTCGCGCTACCTCCCAGCACGAGGTCATCCGAGCCGCCGTCTGCGCGATAGACGCGCAGCGCCATGCAATTCAAAGCGCCGTGCTCTGCTTCATGGAGAAGCTCGCGCAGCGTGGCCAAACCCGCTTCTTTGCCGAGAACAGCACCGGTTCGAATCATGTCTAGGCATCCAAAAAATGAGCTCACAACGTACCTGCTTAGAGTTGTCCAGCGGGCAGCCACAGTCCGGTTTGACGCATGACGCTGGAAACTACCAAGCAGCCCAATCGTAACCAAGGGTACGATAATGTGAAATTATCACATTTTGTTCTGATGATGAATGATTTAACCCTCCCCAACGCGTCCTCCGACTTGGGGGCAAGGATCGCCGCCCTCAACGCGGTCGTGAGACAGCTCTCAGACGACGCTCAGTGGCTGCGCGCGGAAGCCAAGCGCCTGAGAACCGAGCACGCCAGAACCCGCCTGGGGAATCGGATGCCGCTGTGGTTTTTGCTGCAACTGCAGCATGAAGAGTTTCCTGTCCGAGTCTTCGAACCTGGGGAAGTCCGATATGTCTCGGTGCTTACGGCCACAGGTCTGGTCGAGGCCGAGATCGGCGCGCTCGAAGCCACAGGCCGGTACGCCCCGTCAAGGGCGGCCACTGTAAGGCGCATCACGGAATATGGGCATGCCGAGATTGCAAGGATCGAGGACATGCCAGAGCCCGCGCCAGCTTCAACGCTGCCTGCGCCGGAAGTGCGGGCGGTATAAACCGCTACCGTGAGTCTTCCGCACAAGATGGCTGACTACGGATTGCGAATAGGCAACGAAATACTTACATTTGACGCGCCAAAGACGGCCGGCATTTTGGCAATGCACAAGCCGGCACTCGGAGAGTCGAATGCCGTACTTGTTCTTGATGAGACTGCTGCATCTGCAGCTTCCAGCCCGTATCACTGATCCCGAGGACATTCACGCTGTTTCCGTGCTCTTGGCGACGGGTTTGATCGAAGCTGAAATCCAAGCTCTCGACCCAACCGGCCCCTACGTGGCTTCACGGTTCGCCAAGGTGATTCGTATCACGGAAGACGGCTATGACGAGCTTGCGAGGATGTGGGACACCCGTGTTCGTGAGCAAGGAACCGGCTAATCGCGGTGACTACTCCCGCGACCACCCATCGCCGGGCTTCGAGCCTCTGCAATCCGTTCCAGGACGGCCGCGTTGCTTCTTATGACTTCTTGCAAATACAGAGACTCGGCTGCAAATGCAAGCTTCATGAGGGCAGCGCTAGCCTGCTGCTCCAAATCAGTCACCAGCGTGCAGGTCTCAGGATCTGCCAGCTTTCTGGTGAGAGCGCGCTGAATTTCAATCGCAGCGGCGCGCGAACGCGAGGCATGGCGCCGGAGATCGTCGAGGTGCGACTGGGAGGTGTGCATGGAAGAAATCAGGCAAGCTGAATGCCCGAATCTACCGGAGCGCTCCTGCCTGCGGGTGACCGTCCACCGTCTGCCTGCGGAAGACAGGGTTACAGAAAAAAATGCAGAACATGCCGCAGCTAGGGCGCTTATGGAGGCGCTCAGCTCGGAGAGAGTTTTCCACCGTTTCGGTGGATAAGGCAGTGGATAAGCATGCGCGCATCGCCCCAGAGCGCTGCCACGTCAGCGCTGAGACGCTGCGCTTGCAAAAGCGGCACCACGCTTTCAACTTCGCATGAGCGCGAGTTACTGCGCCAAGGCTTAGCGCCACCTGCTGCTGTTTGCCTTCAACTTGATCGACACCAACAGGGCCGAAAGCTCTCGCGCTGCGGCCGTTCGGCATACGCAGACCTTCGCAGCTATCTCCATTTGATGCGGGTCCAATCCGTCGAACCTGATACAGGAGCGCAGTTGCTCTTGGGCATCCGTCACGCGGTATTCGGCCTCTCGCCAACAAAGATATTCAGGGCTGGGCTGCATAGTGGTGCTCCTGGACGGTGCCACTTGCAACAGATCGAGCCTGTGCGGCGCCCAGCAAGCACGAGCCGGGCTGATCAACCATTTCATCCTACGCTTTCGCGGAGGCCTTTGGGTGAAATGTGAGCCAAGCCCTGAACAAGTACAGCTATCTTGGCCAAGAATCAATCAGGCCCAGGCGCTTCGATTTCTCGCAGCCGTAGGCACCGATCCACAGCGCGGCCCACGCCTCGAGTTCCTTCTGCGGGGCCGGCTCCACTAGGTCATCAGGGGGCGGACACGGGCTCGTGAACGCTACAGGCGCCGGGTCGATCTTCGCGGGCGCACGCTGCGGCGTCATTGAGCAGGCGCACAACGCGAGGGGCAACAAGGCAGCCAGTGCCAGTCGATGGAACATCGCGGATCTTCGCCCATCCGCGTGACGTGCGTTCCAGGTGGCTTCTCGCTCAGGAAGCGCTTGACAGTGTTCGTCATGCCCTTAAGAGGCGTGAACGTCATTGCAAGGCTTCCGGCCGTCGCGTTGGTGCGGGTCAGGGCCTCGAAGTAAATATCGTCGTCGGGCTCTTCATCCAAACCCAATCGAGCGTTTCCGCCTGGAACTTCTCGCGGCCTTGGTCGTAGCTCTTGAAACCCAGCAGGCTCTCGCCGGCTTGTATGTCGCCGCCGCCGCCGTGCCGAATCACCAGGGTGTCCAGTGCATCGGAGACGCCACGCTTCAGCGACTTGTCTTTGATGGCATCGCGCGGAATGGCGCCGGTGCCGATGGCGTTGATGCGCCCACACAGCACGCGCTGCACGGAATCGCGGGTTACCTCGGTCGTGACACCGGCTGCCCATGCCGCAATCGCCTTGTCGAATGCCCTGCCCTGCCATGAGTCCGGGTAGCGCCCAGTGAGGTGCATCGCCGTCTCGAATCCCGCGCTCCACGTCTTGCCGAGCTGGTTGCCCGCCATCAGCAGGCGCTCGCGGAAAGTTAGGCCCGCAGCGTGAAACTCCGCCTGCTTCGGGTACGCGCGGTACAGCTTCAGCTTGTTGCCGGATGCCCGGCGCTCGCGTTCTTCGTGCAGCGCCAACAACTCGAGCTTTTCAGCCCGCGATAGCGTCGTCATTGCCCTTGTCCGCGGCCAGGCGCTTTGCCTCCAACATCGCCAGCTTCGCGTCAAGCGCCTCATCGGTCAGGTCGGTAAAGGTCGTGCGCGAGTCGATCTCCAGCTTGTCGCCGTAGCTGCGCGGGTCGGCCTTCGAGGCTTGCCAACGGAGGTGATGTGCCAATTCCTTGGCTTTTGCCAGGGCGAACGGGTCAGCCGCAGCGCGCAGGCCTTCCGCCGCGTTCTCGGCGTAGGTGCTCGCTGCGGCAATGCGCGCCTCGCGCACGCGCGCGGAACGGTCAGGGTCCGCGGCAATCCATGCAATCAGCGTTGCCTTGCTCACCTTGAGCTTGGCGGCAATCGCCGTCTGGGTCTGTCCGTCGATCAGCATTTCCGTCAGCTTGTCGATGCCCATTGCATCGCACGTTGCCAATTTCTCGCCCTTATTTGCTGCCATGTCGGCTCCTTTTCGGGTGCCTCACGGCTTGTCCGAAGCTGCAGCCCATCCGTCTGACGCCTAAGCGCTGGGCCAATGCGGTCAGCACTCGCGCCCTGCGCCCACTGAGTGCGAATGGTGAAAAAACCGAGCGGTTTACCCGCCGCTCGCACGCGCAAGGCTGGCGCTGGTTCCCGGGGATTAGGAATTGGCTTGCAGGGTGACCAAGCCGGGCGGGATCGGTTGCTGCGTCGCACCGGCAGGCTGAGTGCAGACGGTGGCTCCCCGGCATACTCGGCACGAAGGAGACAAGAATGGGAAGAGCTTTTACTCGGCTGGGCATCCTCGCCACCACCGCATATGGCGCAATGCTCGCTTATCTGATTCACCAGCGATGGGGTGCCCTCATACGGCTGCCACTGAACGAACTGGGTGACTTCTTGGCCGGGGCCTTTGGGCCACTGGCAATTTTGTGGCTCGTTCTCGGCTACTTCCAACAGGGCATCGAGCTGCGCCAAAACAGCGCCGCCCTACGGCTTCAAGCGAAAGAGCTTGCGAACTCCGTCGAACAGCAAAAGGAACTTGTGGCTGTCGCCCAGAAACAGCATGCCACCGACGTAGAAGCGCTAAATAAGCAGATCGAAAGACACGAACAAGAGCGCGCCGAAATGCTTCGTGCGGCGCTTCCGAACCTCATGGTGCGCGTCAGGCGCCTACCTGTGAACATCCGAGGGGCCCAATTTGCCCTGGAAGTCTATAACGCTGGGGCGCCATGCATGGACTTTTGGCTCTCGCTTGAAGGAGCCCCAGGAAAGCCCATCATCCGTGAGATGGGTCTTCTGCAGTCGGGGGCGAACGTGCGGGCCGAGTTCGCAAAGCCGATTCCATCAGAACCACAGGAGGTAGCCCTTTTGATGCGATACGTGACGCTTCACGGAGATCGCCCTGTGCTTCGCGGAGCGATTACCTTCGGGACCACGCCAGAAGGAGACCTCAAAGCGATCTACACAAAAACACTCGGCATAGAGGATGTGTAGCTTTCGCATAGCTCCGCCATCAAGGGGCTGAGCTGCTCTTATTGTTCCCGGCTCACCCGGGATTTGTACAGGCCAAACGATTTTAAAGCAGAAGCGTTGAGCGAGTAAAGACTTTTTACTTCGCCGCTTCAGCGGCGGCGATCTTCAGGTCCAGGTAGCCCGCGATCTGCTTCATCGCCTCAGGTCCGGCCATCGCCTGATGCCGCTCCATGTGCGCGACGAGCCAATCGGCAACCTCCGAGTGCTCCTTGAACATCTTGGCCAGTGACGTGCGGCCAGTGCCCTTGCAAGGCTTGCAGCGGACGCCGAGCGTCTTACTGCCAGGAATGACCGTCGCTCCATGCCCTCCGCACTCGTCACAAGTCGGATTGCGGTGCCAGGCGACACAACCTTGCGCCAGGTCGTAGGCCTGCACGCGGTTCAACTTCACGCGCATCGCCCTCGCCTGCCGCCATGCGTCGTCCGCCAGGATCTCCACGAGCTCACGCGCCGCGGTGCCGTCACCCAAGAACAGGCGCTGCAGGGCGACGGCCAAAGGAAACTGGCGCGCGGCGAGCCCCATGGCTCCCAGCACATCAGAGTCTGAGCGCGTGGTGCGCTCGTTGATCGCCAGGTTGGACGACCGGACCGCGGCGGCATACCGCTCGATGACTTTCATCCGCGACCTTTCAGGCTGTCTCCGATGCGCGCAGCCAAGTTGCGGCGGCTTCCATCCACGGATGGGCGACCGGTGCTGTCCTCCAGCCGGCGCAGCAGCTCGTTCATCTCGACATCGGTCATCTGTCCACGGCGCTTGAGCACTGTGGCAAAGCCGGCGATGACTTCAGCTGTGGCCGCCCGGTGGGCGTTCATGGTGTCGGCGAAGAAATCCGACGCCTTCAGGTACTGCTCGAATTCGCGCATGCTCATTGGGAAACCTCGCGGTTCCCGCCAGCAGCGCTAAGCTCCGTTTTGGTCCGGGCTGTACAAGCGCCGCACGACGTCTCGCTCTTCGCGGACCGGACGCAGTTCGTCCGCTTTGGCGAGGCACTCGTCCCTTGTGCCCGTGAAGAGCAACCGGCAGCCACTTTCCACATTGCTGTGGAAAAGACGCATGCCGTTGGCGCAGGCGCGCTCAAGCGGTTCGACGTGGAATGCGTTGGCGTCGCGATTCCACAGCAGAGTAAAAACTTCCGACATTTGATGCTCCAGAAGGGATCGGACAAATGCAATCCCTCACGGCATCTTCGCGCACTAGTGCTCGCAGCCGGTTGGACTGCTCGTTCGGTCATTTTCATGACACCTCCTGGTCTTGGGTTGAGAACTCGATAGGGCAAAGTGGGTACTTCGTTGGGCGGCTTGGTATTGCTGGGCCGGCTTTTTTCGTCAGCCATGAGCTTTTCTTGTGAGTCGTTTCTGACATTGAAAACTCTCCTTTAACTAAATCAGATCGGTAACTACTAAGAGCCCTGTTCAGCCGTGATTGAAGTCTCTGTTGATTGCGCAAAGCACCCCTACCCGTGTGACCACAGGAGACGTGCCTTGCGCATTTCCAGCCGCGACCGTTAGCCCCGCCGAAAGCGCCGCGCGGTGGTCGATGCACCCCACGCGAACCCCAGACTCTCACCACCGCATCGGTGGTCTGCGCACGCTCTAGGGATCAGCACCCACGTTCCGACTTTGCACACCCGGGTAGTCGGTTACAGCCTGTGCGCCCGCGTATTGAGCCGCTCGCACAGACCGGGCAGGATGGGGCTACGACATGGCGGCCTCCTGCTGTCGAACCTTCATCAGCAAGGCGCACAAGGGCATCAGGCCCGCGCGCTTGTGCATGTCGTTGGCGAACAGGTAGGCGTGGTGCGGGCGCGCGGCGCCGAAGACACGCACCACGCGCGCCAGTGCCGCTTCAGTACCTGCACGCATGTCCAACGGCTCGACGGCCAGCCACAGCGCGTCGACCCGGATCACCTGAGGATCTCGCGCAGCCAGGCGGCGCATTGGCCTGACGCACTCAACGGCCAGGTCACGTTTACCGCGATCGCGCCGCGGCGAAGCTCGAGATGGATGTCACCTACGACCGCAGGGCCTGGCGCCAATGTGAGCGAGACGAACTCGGCTTGCGGGTCGCCGGCCTTCGAGGTGATGCCTCTCGCGTCGACCATGCGGCGCCACTTGTGAACGAGGTTGGCGTTGAGGCCATGGGCCAGCGCCACTTGAGCCACAGACGCCCCGGGCTCTGCGCACGCCGCCAAAACTTGCCGCTTCAAATCGGCCGCGTGGCGCCGCCGGCTCACGCGCTTGGAGTCTTCCATAGGTGTCCACCTAAATCCTTGGTGGACACCATCGTCATAGACACCGCGGCCAAGCTCAAGACGGGATCACCGCGCGCTTACTCCTCGAGCGGCTCGTCGTCGTCCCATCCTACGGGAGTCACCGCATCAGGGTAGACGGGGTCGATGGGCTTGGTCAGCCGGAGAAAAAGGGGATGGCGTCGGCCGCGAGGTTGAGGCATGCGCTCTTGTAGCGCGGAACCTCGGAAAGCTTGAACACGGGCTTTTCGCTCGTGATCGACGTCGCATAGATCAGCGCTTTCCGGTACGCTCGCGCCACTGGAGGTGGAAATGCTTGAACTACTCGATACGGGACGGATTGCACACAAGTTCGGCAGATGGCGCTGGGCGCTTTACTTCGCCGCAGCTCTGTGTGTGTTCCTCGTTGGATGGGCGCTGGCCGAGCTGCTGACGATCCCCAGCCTTATGAGCCCGGCTGCCGCTGACACATCCCTAGCGCTTTGGACGCTGGCGGGCTTTTCACTGGTCTCGCTGCTTCTGCTCATTTACAGCGCTTGGCTGTGCTACATCGACGAGACGCGGGGCGCCTACATCGAAGCCGCGCAGCACTACAAGGTACATGGCTGGTAACGCCGTCGCGCCCGACACTTCGAAGCCCGCCATGTGCGGGCTTTTTCGTTCCCGGGGCCGGAATCGGACCGGCACACTTTCGGTGGGATTTTGAGTCCCCTGCTGAAACATCGCTCAGGTGCTCGCAGCCGGCTTGTCCTCGTCGGGCACTCGCCCCTTTGCTCGGAGGACCGTTAGAGTGGACGGTCGGTCGTCGTAAAAGTCTTCGAGGATTCGCTGAACATAGTGATGTGCTGCTTCCATCCGCCGCAGGTATTTCACGCCACTCATCGTGTAGCACGTCATTCCCAAGCACTCGAACTTCGTCATGTGCTCGGCGTCGCCTCGGTTCGGTGATAACGCCATCTGCCCCGGCGAGGTCGATCTGCTGTTCGAGGTTCGTGCCGGGCTTGAGCTTGTAGCCGTTCGCCCGCAGAGTTTTATCCAGCACTGACCGAAACATGCCAGCGGTGGCGCGGTAACAGCAATTCGACTGGCACTTCTCAGCTTCTCGAAACTCGGCAGCGATGCCCGCCGGTGTATCTGCAGGCAATCTCAGGCGCTCCCCTACTTCCTGTAGAAATTCCCACAACTCGTGCCGAGCGCCAGGGAAGCTGCCATCCCGATAAATGATGAAAGCCAAACCGCCGCGTCCGCATCCAGCGCAACGATACAAACGATGCTCTCCCGTACCGTGTAAGTTGTCCTTCATCCGAAAAGGTCCCGGCACATCGACAGCTCCATGGGCGTGCGACGACGTTCGCCATTCGTACGTTGACGTTGCACTACGCCTGCTCGAGCTTGCGAAGACCTCGCTCGATGAAGCTATCGCGGAGGCGCAATGAAAGCGTGCCGACCCACGTTGCGCCTGGTGCCGCCGCCCGCCGGCGTGATCGACGCCGACTGGCTGGCTTCCAAGGTCATGGAGAACCTGGATCAGGAGGCCCCGGAGTTCTGGGCTCACCACCCGGTCACGGATCGCGGCAACCTGCGCAACATCATCGTGCGGGTCGTCATGGCCCAGGGTGCAAAGCGATGAGCCGGCTCCGCGGAGGGCACTCATGAGGTGCGCCGCCTGCACCAGCGAAGAGGTCCGGGTCATGACGACCCGGCACACTGACTCCAAGGTGATGCGGCTGCGCTGCTGCAGCGCCTGTGGCCACCGATGGACGACCGTTGAGGTGGACGCGCAGAATCTGTCCCGCATGGAATCGACCGTCAAGGCGTTCCGGGCGTTTGCAACGCTCAGCCGGGAAATAGAAGATGCCGCGCCCTCGCACAGTTAACCGGAAGATCCCTGACCTGCCGCGCGGCATGCGCAAGGTCGGGGCGGTCTGGTACTGGCGTGGCACGGACGGACTCACCAAGGAGATCGAGGCCAAGCTAAGGGCAGCCGGCCTGCGGATGCGCTGCGGCACCACGCCCGTCCAAGCCCGAGTCTGGTGGGAAAAGCATGTCTCCCCCGCCTTGGTGGCGGCTGTTCCAGACGACGACGTCGTGGGCACTGTCGAGGAGGTGATCCGCAAATACGAGGCTGACGAGCTCCCGACGATCAAGCGCGACGCCACCCGGAAAGAGTACGAGGGCCGAATCCGCCGACTGCGGTTGAAATTCAAGACGAAGCGTTACGCCCGGACCGAGGTCCAAGCGATGCTGCCGGACTATCTGAGCGCCGTCGTCATCACCCAGCACTTGCACGAGAACCGCGACCGCGCGGCATCAGCGAACAAGGACATCCAGCTCTTGTCGCGCATGTTTCGCCTGGCGCGGGTGCGGTGGGGCCTGACGACCTTCAACCCCTGCGATGGCATCGAGTACCTGCCGGAGACTCCCCGTGACCAGTACGTGAGCGACGAGCGCTATGCCGAGATCTACGGCGTGGCGAGCCCCGTGCTGCAGTGCATGCTCGAGATCAGCACCCAAACGGGCGCGCGGGAAGGGATGATCTTTGACATTCGGATCGGCGACTTCAACGAAGCGCAGATCGAGCTGCGCGTGACGAAAAAACGCAACGGCAAGGGCTACATCACCAAGGCATACAGCATGACGCCGGACCTCTGGCGAGCGCTGACCCGCGCGCTTGAACTGCGCAAGAAAAACCGGGGCGGTGCGGCCAGCCTGCCCAGCGATTACCTGTTCATCACAAAACAGGGAAAACCCTACGGCAAAGAAGCGTTCAAAACGCTCTGGGGCGCCGTGCGGAAGAAACTGGGACTGCAGCCGCGGGAGATCACTTTTCACGACATGCGCGCGAAAGCGGCGTCAGATTCCGACTCGGACGTCTCGGCTCAGGAACTGTTGCACCACGAAGACGTGAAGGTCACGAAGCGCGTGTACCGTCGCAAGATCCCAACGGGCACCCCCTTGCCGTCGGCAATTGGGGGGCGTGGAAACAGCTGAAAACGGGCGGGTTTGTCAGGAACCTACGAGTTTGTCAAAACCAAAGAAAAACGGGTCAGAGCTTTTGGCTCTAACCCGTTGATCTATCTAGCAATTTTGGTCGGTGTGAAAGGATTCGAACCTTCGACCCCTTGCACCCCATGCAAGTGCGCTACCAGGCTGCGCCACACACCGAAGCTCTCGATTATAGCCGGCTGAAATCACCGTCCGACGGTCAGCAGCTCACGAATTTCAAAGAGTTCGCGTCGCAGGTGCAGCAACTGCGACGGATCGATCGTGCGAACGGCACTTTCGGATGCGGGATCGTCCTCGTGAACGGCCGCATCGAACTCTTCCTGATCGATTTCGACGGCCTCCATGCCCTCGAGCGGCACCATGCCCGCCTTGCGGCGGTCGCGCTCGCCCTGCACCAGCTCTTGCAGCTTGTTGCGCGCACCGCTGATGGTGAAGCCCTGGTCGTAGAGCAGATCGCGGATGCGGCGGATCATGAGCACTTCGTGGTGCTGGTAGTAGCGCCGGTTGCCGCGCCGCTTCATGGGGCGCAGTTGCGTGAACTCCTGCTCCCAGTAGCGCAGCACGTGCGGCTTGACGCCGCAAAGTTCGCCGACCTCACCGATGGTGAAGTAGCGTTTGACGGGAATCGGCGGGAGCGCTTTCTCCATTATTTCCATTGAAATCAAGACCGTGCGCGGGAAACCTTAGAGATTACTCTACGCACCCGCGCAGCACCAAGCACTATTCGGCGCCCAGGCTCCACTCGACTTCGGAAGTGCCGCTCTGCTCGATGCTTCCGTGAATCTGTTCCTTCAGCTTGGCGCTTGCGTGAAAGGTGGCCACGCGGCGCTCGCCGATCGGAATGGCTTCGCCGGTACGCGGGTTGCGGCCCGGCCGGGGCGCCTTCACACGGATCTGGAAGTTGCCGAAGCCGGAGATCTTCACGTCCGTGCCTTCGATCAGGCTGTTGGCGATGAGGTCGAAAAACGCCTCGACCATGTCCTTGGATTCGCGCTTGTTCAGGCCGATCTGCTCGAACAGCAGGTCGGCCAGGTGCGCCTTCGTGAGTGCGGGCGTTTCGAGGGCTTCGAGCGTGAATTCCGCGGCGTTCATTCTCATCAACCCCTCAGGCGTGCGCCGAGCTTGGCGCTCAATTGTTCGACAATGGCGCGCACGGCGGGCTCCACCTGCTCGTCCGTCAGCGTGGCGTTGTCGTCCTGGAAGCTCAGGCGCACCGCCATGCTCTTCTCCCCTTGCGCCAGGGCGCCCGATGCCGGCACGGCACCGTCGCGCGCAGGTTGCGGGCGATAGATGTCGAACAGCGTGGCGTCCCGCAGCAGCCCCTGGGCTGCCGCAGCCGAATGGATGGTCTGCATCAACGCATTGTGCGTGACGGCCTCGGCCACCACCACGGCGATGTCGCGTTCGACGGCCTGGTGCTTGGGCACAGGCTTTGCCACGGGCACGGGGCGCGCGGCAACGGCGTCGAGGTCAAGCTCGAAAACCACCGGGGCCAGCGCAAAGTCCCACTTCTGGCGCCAGCGCGGATGCAGTTCGCCGACAAAGCCGATGGCCTTGCCATCGATCAGCACGCGCGCGGAACGGCCAGGGTGCAGGGCCGGATGTTCGGCCGCCTCGAAGCTCGGCACCAGCGGCGCGAGCAATGCTTCGACGTCGCCTTTGGCATCGTAGAAGTCGACACGATGCGGCTTGCCGTCCCAGCGTGCTTCTTCGGCATCGCCCCAGGCAAGGCCGGCCACCCGCATCGGCTGGTGTACGCCGCGCACGGTGCTGTCGGTGGTGGTCACGCTGTCGTCGCGCATGAACACGCGGCCCAGCTCGAACACGCGCACGCGCGGCGCCTTGCGGTCGAGGTTGAACTTGAGCACCTGCAGCAGCGAGCCGAGCAAGGACGAGCGCATCACGCTCATCTGGCTGGCAATGGGGTTCAGCAGCTTCACCGGATTGGCGTTGCCCGCCAGGTCCTGCTCCCAGTGCGCCTCGACAAAGCTGAAGTTGATGGTTTCCTGGTAGCCGAGCGCCGCCAGGCTGCGACGCACCGCGAAGCGGCTGCGCCGGGCTTCAGGCCGCACGCGCGCCGTGATGGGTGCAAGCGGCGCAGTGGTCGGCAGGTTGTTGAAGCCGATCAGGCGTGCAACCTCTTCGATCAGGTCTTCCTCGATCAGCAGGTCGAAGCGGTGCGGCGGCGGGGTCACGGTCAATGTGCCCTCGCCTTCGCTGAGCGCAAAGCCGAGGCGGCGCAGCGCGTCGGCGCACTGCGCTTGCGAGAGCGGCATGCCGATGACGCGCGCTGCGCGTGCCACGCGCAGCGTGACGGGCATGGCTTCGGGCACATTCAGGATCTTGTCGTCCATGGCGCCGGCCTGGCCGCCGCAGATCTCGATGATGAGCTGCGTGATGCGCTCGATGATCTCGACCGTGCGGCTCGGATCGACACCACGTTCGTAGCGATGCCCCGCGTCGGTCGAAAAGTTGAAGCGGCGCGAGCGGCCCTGAACGGCTTCGGGCCACCAGAAGGCGGCCTCGACGTAGATGTTGCGGGTGTCGTCGGACACCGAGGTCGCGTCGCCGCCCATGATGCCGGCGAGCGACTCGACGGCCTCGTTGTCGGCAATCACGCCCACCTTGTCGTCGACGCTGATGGTGTTGCCGTTCAGCAGCTTGAGCTGTTCGCCCGCCTTGCCCCAGCGCACCGTGAGGCCGCCATGGATCTTGTCGAGGTCGAAGATGTGGCTGGGCTGGCCGTATTCGAACATCACGTAATTCGAGATGTCGACCAGCGGCGTCACGCTGCGTTGGCCGCAGCGCGCAAGCCGCTCGACCATCCATGCCGGCGTGGCCACCTTGGTGTTCACACCGCGCACAATGCGGCCCGAAAAACGGCCGCAGAGTTCGGGTGCTTCCACCTTCACCGGCAACACATCGGCAAACGATGCGGCCACCGGCGGGATGGCGGGCGTCTTGAGCGGCGCGCCGGTGAGCGCTGCGAGCTCGCGCGCAACACCGTAGACGCTCAGGCCGTGGGCAAGGTTGGGCGTGAGCTTGAGCGTGAGCAGCGCGTCGTCAAGCTTGAGCACGTCGCGCACATCGGCGCCAATGGGCGCATCGGCATCGAGCTCGAGCAGGCCGCCGTGGTCTTCGCTGAGCTTCAGTTCGCGAGCCGAACACAGCATGCCCTGGCTCTCGACGCCGCGCAGCTTGCCGAGCTTGATGAGAAAGGGCTTGCCGTCTTCGCCCGGCGGCAGTTCAGCGCCGACCAGCGCGCAGGGCACCTTGATGCCGACACGCGCATTGGGTGCACCGCACACGATGTTGAGCAAGGCGCCCTGCCCCACGTCGACTTGGCACACACGCAGCCGATCGGCATTGGGGTGCTGCACGGCTTCCTTGATTTCGCCGACCACGATGCGGCTGAAGGGCGGCGCGACGGGGCGGCGCTCTTCGACCTCGAAGCCGCCCATGGTGAGCGTTTCGGCCAGTTCGGCGCTGCCGAGGGGCGGATTGCAGAACTCGCGCAGCCAGGATTCCGGGAATTGCATCTCTTCGATCTCGTATTCGGTTTTTCTATGGATGGGTGCTTACTGGAACTGCGAGAGAAAGCGCAAGTCGCCGTCGAAGAACAGCCGCAAATCGCTCACGCCGTAGCGCAGCATCGTGAGCCGGTCGGGCCCCATGCCAAAGGCAAAGCCGATGTAGCGCTCCGGGTCGAGGCCCATGTTGCGCACCACGTTCGGATGCACCTGGCCCGAGCCCGCGACTTCGAGCCAGCGGCCGGCGAGCGGGCCGCTCGCAAACTGGATGTCGATCTCGGCGCTGGGCTCGGTGAACGGGAAGAAGCTCGGCCGAAAGCGCAGCACGAGGTCGTCGCTCTCGAAGAAGGTACGGCAGAAGTCAGTGAAGACGACCTTCAGGTCCTTGAAGCTCACGTTCTCGCCAAGCCACAGGCCTTCGCACTGGTGGAACATGGGCGAGTGGGTGGCATCGCTGTCGACACGGTAGGTGCGGCCCGGCGCAATCACACGGATCTCTGACGCCTTGACGGCACCGGCGGTGTCTGCGGCTGCGGCCGCGAACTCGGCCGCGTACTTCTTGATGTGCTGATGCGCATAGCGCACCTGCATCGGGCTGGTGTGCGGACGCAGGTTGTACGGAATGCCGTCGTCGCCGTTCAGGTCGACATAAAAGGTGTCCTGCATCGAACGCGCCGGGTGGTTCGGCGGGTTGTTGAGCGAGGTGAAGCTGTGCCAGTCGCTCTCGATCTCCGGGCCGTCGGCCACGTCGAAGCCCATGCTCGAGAAGATCTCCTCGATGCGCTCCAGTGTGCGGCTCACCGGATGCAGTCCGCCCGGGATGCGGCGGCGGCCGGGCAGGCTCACGTCGAGGGCTTCAGCGCGCAGCTGTTGCGAAAGCTCTTCGTCCGCCAGCTGCTGGCGGCGCTCGGTCAGTGCGGACTCGATGGCCTGCTTGGCGACGTTGATTGCGGCGCCGCGCGACTTCTTCTCGTCGACGCTGAGCGCGGCCATGCCCTTCATCAGCTCGGTGATGCGGCCCGACTTGCCGAGGAACTGCGCCTTGGCGTTCTCGAGCTCGGCGGGCGTTTTCGCTTCGGCGAAGGCAACGCGTGCGGTGTCGACCAGGGAGTCCAACTCGTTCATAGCAACAAAAAATAGGCGGGGGAAATAAAAAAAGAGCTGGAGCCTTTTCAAGCGCCAGCCCTTGTGTCGTGGGCGCAGGAGGCTGCCACGAAGACAGCCGCCCTGCTGTACAGGATCAAGCAGCCAGCTTGGCCTTGACCTGCTCCACGATGCCGGCAAAAGCGGCCTTGTCGTGCACTGCGATGTCCGCAAGCATCTTGCGGTCGATCTCGATTCCGGCCTTGCGGATGCCGTTTGCGAACTGGCTGTAGGTCAGGCCCAGTTCACGCGAGGCGGCGTTGATACGCGCGATCCACAGTTGACGGAAAACGCGCTTCTTGGTGCGGCGGTCACGGTAGGCATATTGCCCAGCCTTCATTACCGCCTGTTTGGCGATGCGGAAGACATTACCGCGGCGACCACGGAAACCCTTGGCGAGTGCGAGAACTTTCTTGTGGCGGGCGCGAGCCGTTACACCACGTTTGACGCGAGGCATGTGTGTACTCCTTGTTCGTCTGAGTTAAATGCCACGGCCGGGCAGCATGGCGGCGACGGAAACCATGTTGGTTTCATGCACTGCCACGGCACCACGGAGGTGACGCTTGTTCTTGGTGGTCTTCTTGGTCAAGATGTGACGCTTGAAGGCTTGACCGCGCTTGACGGTGCCACCGGGACGAACGCGGAAACGTTTTTTCGCGCTGCTCTTGGTCTTCATTTTGGGCATATGAATGCTCCTTTAGTTTGTGCTCGTGAGGCGCCGCGGATACTCCACGGACTTGTTGGCCCCGAGACACTTCTTTACTCCGCCCCTGCCGGCCCTTCTTTCGAAGAGCCAGCAGGGGCGGAATTCTTCAAACCCTGCTATCTCTCTGTCGCTCAGCCAGCCTTTTCAGGCTGCTGCAGGCGCCGACGTTTCCGACGACGCCGGCTTGGCGGTACCGCCGCCCGGCTTCTTGCGGCCCGGAGCGATCATCATGATCATCTGCCGGCCTTCGAGCTTCGGAAACTGCTCGACGACGATCAGGTCGCCAAGCTCATCGCGAATGCGCTGCAGCAAAGCCAAACCGAGCTCCTGGTGCGTGATCTCGCGGCCGCGAAAGCGCAGCGTGATCTTGCATTTGTCACCCTCTTCAAGAAAGCGCTTGATGTTGCGCATCTTGATGTTGTAGTCACCATCGTCGGTACCGGGCCGGAACTTGATTTCCTTGACCTCGATGACCTTCTGCTTCGACTTTGCCTCGGCTGCCTTCTTCTGCTCGTGGTACTTGAACTTGCCGTACTCGATCAGACGGCAGACAGGCGGGTTGGCCGCGGCAACGACCTCGACCAGATCCACGTCAGCCTCACCGGCGAGGCGCAACGCCTCGGAGAGACTCATAACACCCAATGGCTCGTTTTCCGGGCCTACAAGGCGGACTTCCGGGGCCATGATTTCCCGGTTCAGGCGGTGTTGGCGTTCCTCGCGGTGGCGGCGGTCGCGAAATGCAGTAGCGATGGTCAGAATCCTTCAAAAGTTGCTACAAAATCTGTAGCGGACGCCGGTCAGTTCTCGCGAACAAGCGGCATGATTGGGTCAGGCAACACATGTGAGGGTGCTTCCGGGACAAATCAACGCTTGTCAGCAATATCCTGAACGAGCCGTAGTACGAACGATTCGAGGGACATTGCACCGAGGTCTTGATTGCCCCGGGCGCGCACTGCGACGGCACCGGCTTCCTTTTCCTTGTCGCCTACGACGAGGATATAGGGAAGCTTTTGCAACGAATGCTTGCGTATTTTATACGTAATCTTCTCGTTGTGCAGGTCCAGCTGAACCCTAAGCCCTTGATTCTGCAGCGTTTTCGCCACTGAAGCGGCGTAATCCGCCTGCCCTTCGCTGATATTGAGCACCGCCACCTGCACCGGAGCGAGCCATGCGGGCAGTGCGCCGGCATGGTGTTCGATCAGCATGCCGATGAAGCGCTCCAGGCTGCCCACGATGGCGCGGTGCAGCATGACGGGGTGGGCGCGGCCGCTCGATTCCGTCACGTATTCGCCGCCCAGGCGCTCGGCCGTGTTGAAGTCGACCTGCATCGTGCCGCACTGCCATTGGCGGCCCAGCGCATCCTTCAGCGTGTATTCGATCTTGGGGCCGTAGAAGGCGCCGTCGCCGGGCGAGATGATGAAGTCAACGCCCGAGCGGCGCAGCGCCTCCATCACCGCATGCTCGGCCTTGTCCCACAGCTCGTCGGAGCCCACGCGGTTGTCGGGCCGCGTGGCCACCTTGTAGAGGATGTCCGTGAAGCCGAAGTCGGCATACACCTTCTGCAACTGTTCCGTGTACGCAATGCACTCGTCGAGGATCTGGTCTTCCGTGCAGAAGATATGGCCGTCGTCCTGCGTGAAGCCGCGCACGCGCATGATGCCGTGCAGCGCGCCGCTGGGTTCGTTGCGGTGGCACTGGCCGAACTCGCCGTAGCGCAGCGGCAGGTCGCGGTAGCTGCGCAGGTCGCTCTTGAAGATGAGCACATGGCCAGGGCAGTTCATCGGCTTGAGCGCGTATTCGCGCTTTTCCGATTCCGTCGTGAACATGTTGTCGCGGTAGTTCTGCCAGTGGCCCGTTTTCTCCCACAGGCTCTTGTCCAGGATCTGCGGGCCCTTCACTTCCCAGTAGCCCGTGTCGCGGTAGATGCCGCGCATGTACTGCTCTACCGCCTGCCACACGGCCCAGCCCTTGGGGTGCCAGAACACCACGCCCGGCGCCACTTCGTCGATGTGGAACAGGTCGAGTTCCTTGCCCAGCTTGCGGTGGTCGCGCTTCTCGGCCTCTTCGATGCGCTGGATGTACTGGTCGAGCTGCTTCTTGTCGGCCCAGGCCGTGCCGTAGATGCGCTGAAGCTGCTCGTTCTTGGCGTCGCCGCGCCAATAGGCACCGGCCAGCTTCGTCAGCTTGAAGACCTTCAGGAAGCGCGTGTTCGGCACGTGCGGGCCGCGGCACATGTCCACGTATTCCTGGTGGTAGTACAGGCCCATGGCCTGCTCGTCGGGCATGTCCTCGACGAGGCGCAGCTTGTAATCTTCGCCGCGTGACTTGAACACCTCGATGACTTCGGCGCGGGGCGTCATCTTCTTGACCACGTCGTAGTCCTGCGCGATCAGCTCGCGCATGCGCGCCTCGATGGCCGCCATGTCTTCGGGCGTGAAGGGGCGCTCGTACGAGATGTCGTAATAAAAGCCCTCTTCGATCACCGGCCCGATGACCATCTTGGCCGTCGGATACAGCTGCTTCACCGCATGGCCGACCAGGTGGGCCGTCGAGTGGCGGATGATCTCCAGGCCCTCGTCGTCCTTGGGCGTGATGATCTGCAGCTTGGCGTCGCGGTCGATGACGTCGCTGGCGTCGACCAGTTTGCCGTCGACCTTGCCGGCCACCGTCATCTTGGCGAGCCCCGGTCCGATGGACTGGGCAACTTCGGCCACCGAAACCGGGCCAGGGAACTCGCGGCGCGAGTTGTCGGGAAGCGTGATCTGGATCATGGAAAAAACCTCGGGCGGAAAAACAAAAAAGCGCGGTGATTGCCGCGCTTTGCCTGGTGTGAGAGCTGGAAGAAACCAGCGTGCGCGGTCTACCGGCCTTTTCCTTCGAAGAAGAAAAAGCCGCTGAATCCTTGCGGAGTAGTTCGCGGTGTCATAACCAGGGTGCCTTTCTCGCTCTTGTTGGGTACAGAGACAGCGATTCTATCCGCTGCCGGTTCAGGCCGTCGGCATCGAGTCTTGCATGCCCAGACGAAAAAACCCGGCGCGGGGCCGGGCTCGTAGGTGGCCGCGAACCGCCTGTGCAGGCAGTTCGAGTAACGGCCGATCAGTGGAACTGTTCTTCTTCGGTCGAGCCCGTCAGCGCCGTGACGCTGGACTTGCCGCCCTGGATGACCGTGGTCACCTCGTCGAAGTAGCCGGTGCCCACTTCCTGCTGGTGCGACACGAAGGTGTAGCCGCGGTCGCGTGCCGCGAACTCGGGTTCTTGCACCTTCTCGACATAGGCCGACATGCCGCGCTGCACGTAGTCTTGCGCCAGGTCGAACATGTTGAACCACATCGAGTGGATGCCGGCCAGCGTGATGAACTGGTACTTGTAGCCCATGGCGCCCAGTTCCTTCTGGAACTTGGCAATGGTCGCGTCGTCGAGGTTCTTCTTCCAGTTGAACGACGGCGAGCAGTTGTAGGCCAGCATCTTGCCGGGATGCACCTTGTGCACCGCTTCAGCGAACTTGCGGGCGAACTCGAGGTCGGGCGTGCCGGTTTCGCACCACACCAGGTCGGCGTAATACGCGTAGGCAACGGCGCGGCTGATGGCCTGGTCCATGCCCTTCTTCGTCTTGTAGAAGCCCTCGGCGGTGCGCTCACCGGTCAGGAAGGGCTTGTCGTTCTCGTCGTAGTCGCTGGTGATGAGGTCGGCCGCCTCAGCATCGGTGCGGGCGATCACGAGCGTCGGCGTGCCGCAAACGTCAGCCGCCATGCGCGCGGCGATGAGCTTCTGCACGGCCTCGGTGGTGGGCACGAGCACCTTGCCGCCCATGTGGCCGCACTTCTTGACCGAGGCGAGCTGGTCTTCGAAGTGCACGCCGCCGGCGCCGGCCTTGATCATGGCCTTCATCAGTTCGAAGCCGTTCAGCACGCCGCCAAAGCCTGCTTCGGCATCGGCAACGATGGGGGCGAAATAATCGACATAGCCCTTGTCACCCGGGTTCACGTTCTTCGACCACTGGATTTCGTCCGCGCGGCGGAAGGTGTTGTTGATGCGCTCGACCACGTTGGGCACCGAATCCACCGGATACAGCGACTGGTCGGGGTACATCGACGAATAGCTGTTGGCATCTGCCGCAACCTGCCAGCCCGACAGGTAGATGGCCTTCACGCCGGCCTTCACCTGCTGCATGGCCTGCCCGCCCGTGAGCGCGCCGAGGCAGTTGACGTAGGGCTCGTTGTTCACCAGCTCCCAGAGCTTCTCGGCACCGCGGCGGGCCAGCGTGTGCTCGATGGGGAACGAGCCGCGAAGGCGCACCACGTCGGCCGCGCTGTAGCCGCGCTTGATGCCCTTCCAGCGGGGATTGGTGGCCCAGTCTTTCTCGAGGGCGGCAATTTGCTGTTCGCGGCTCAGTTGTTCGGTAAGGGTCTGGGGCATGGTCACTCCGTGAGGTTGATTGAAGGTTGGGCGCTGCGGCCGTGGAGTTACTTTAAGCGCAAGCAACACTCTTATGTCTTATAGAAGACATATTTTTAGCCCAACAAAATCAAGGACTTACGACAATATTTCTCCATGCAAAATTATTTTTCTCATATCGAGAAAAAATATTGCAATGCAGCAGCCTCTCATTTCGCAATGTGCAATCACCGCTTCAGCTGTGAAAAGCCATCGCGGCAGCCCACTCATATCACTCACTTGGCAGCGGCATGCGCAATCCAGTCCCCGCTGCCAATCACCGCACGCCCATTGATCCGATTCGGATGGATTTCGTAGACCAGGCATTCGAACTGCCCGGTTCCGGCATCCACCGTCACACGTCGCTTGATGTATTCGCCGGAGTCGTCGTCCGCAACTTCCTCGAGCACGTCTAGCGCCGCCTCCACCTCGGGCTCGATGCGGTAGATCTCGCCCAGCACGCGTCCTTTTCCGTTCAGCACCAAACCGGGATATGCGCCCAGGTCGTACAAGGTGCCGGGGATGGCGGCGTCGGCCACATGGATCGGTTCAGGCCGAAAGCGCGCGATGTCGTTGCGCCCGCCGCGGCGCAGGGTGCCGTAGACGAAGACATGGCCTGGTGTGCGCACGGCCGGTGCGCCATCGAAACTCAGCGATTGCGGCATCATTGAATCCATCGTTCCCAACAAGCCGTCCAGTCTATTGAACACCGCCGCTCCCGCCTCCAGCCGTCTTGTGGCCTATGGCTGCCTGGCCTTGAGCATGTCGCTCGTCGGCGGCTACGTCGCCCTTTCCAAACCGCTGGTGGCGGCCTTTCCGGTGCTGCTGCTCGCATGGCTGCGGTTCGGCATCGCAGCACTGGCCATGCCGCATTGGCTTCGACGCGCGCCGGACGAAGCGCCCATGAGCGCGCGCACACGCGGCCTCGTCTTCCTGGAGTCGTTCCTCGGCAATTTCCTGTTCTCGATCTTCATGCTGTTCGGCGTGAGCCTCACCAGCGCGGTGTCCGCGGGCGTGATCATGGCGTCCATTCCTGCGGCCGTGGCGGTGGCGAGTTGGCTCTTCCTGCGCGAACGCATCACGGTGCGCATCGGCCTTGCCATCGGTTGCGCCGCACTCGGCATTGGCTTGCTGGCCCTCACGCCCGCGCACGCACCGGCAAGCACAGACGGCAGGGCGCCCACATCGATGCCCTGGCTTGGCAACCTGCTCGTGTTCTGCGCCGTGCTTTGCGAGACAGCCTACGCGGTGATCGGCAAGTCGCTCACCGGCCACCTGGGGCCCAAGCGGATCTCGTCGCTCATCAACCTCTGGGGCTTCGTTCTGTCGATGCCCTTCGGCATCTGGTTCGCACTGCAGTTCGACTTCTCGGCGGTGCGCATCGGCACCTGGGCCTTGCTCGTTGTCTACGCACTCGCAGCAAGCATCTGGACCGTGTGGCTCTGGATGACGGGCCTGCGCCATGTGCCCGCTGCGCAAGCCGGTGTTTTCGCGGTGATGCTGCCTGTGAGCGCGGCCCTTGTGGGCGTGCTTGTGCTGGGCGAAAGCCTCTCCGCAGCACAGCTCTTTGCATTCGCGCTCGCGCTCATTGGTGTGGTGCTGGCCACCTGGCCTGAACGCCGGAGGTGAAAACCTCGGGTTCTCCCCTCTGAAAAAACAACAACTCCCAATGAAAAAAGCTCTTTTTCCCTTGGAAACGCGTTTTTTCTCCTTTAGCATCCGCAATGCCACTGGAGACGCAAGTTTTTCATTGGTGACTGTTCAACCAAAAAAGGAAATCAACCATGGCAACTGCAAAGAAGGCTCCGGCCAAGAAAGCTCCGGCAAAGAAGGCCGCTCCCGCCAAGAAGGCTGCGGCTCCTGCGAAGAAGGCCGCACCGGCGAAGAAGGCAGCTCCCGCAAAGAAGGCTGCTCCTGCGAAGAAGGCTGCACCGGCGAAGAAGGCTCCTGCAAAGAAGGCCGCTCCCGCCAAGAAGCGCACGCCCAACGCCGCGTTCATGAAGGCCCTGACCCCCAGCCCGGCACTCGCCGCTGTGGTCGGTTCGACGCCTCTGCCGCGCACCGCAGTCGTGAGCAAGCTGTGGGACTACATCAAGAAGAACAACCTTCAAGACAAGGCCAACAAGCGCAACATCAACGCCGACGCCAAGCTGAAGGAAATCTTCGGCAAGCCGCAAGTGTCGATGTTCGAACTGGCCGCGCTGATCGGCAAGCACGTCAAGTAAGCGCTCGGGTACTGCGCGTTCATCGCGCTCCCGAATCAAAAAGCCGGCACATGCCGGCTTTTTTTTCGCCGCGCGCGGCGCTCGGCGCGCCCTGCTCGTTCAGCCCCGCGCCTGCGCCGCACGCGTGATCGACGCCAGCGTGCCGCGCGTCGTGATCACCTCGGGGTCCAGCGGAATTTCGATCAGTGTGCCCGTATCGGCCGCCAGTGCGCGCAGCAGCGCGGCTTCGAACTGTGCGGTTTCCGTCACGCGTTCGGCGGCATAGCCATAGGCCCGCGCCAGGCCGCAGAAGTCGGGGTTGCGGAGGGCAGTGCCGCTCGTGCGTTCCGGATATTCGCGCTCCTGGTGCATGCGGATGGTGCCGAACATGCCGTTGTTCAGCAGCACGATGATGCTCTTGCCGCCATGCTGCGAGGCCGTAGCGAGCTCTTGCCCCGTCATCAGAAAATCGCCGTCGCCCGCAATCGTGAAGGCCACCCGGCCGGTCGCAAGGTTGGCCGCAATGCCCGCTGGCACGCCATAGCCCATGGCGCCGCTGGTGGGCGCCAGCTGCGTCTTGCTGCCCTTGGCAAGCCCGTGATATCGGAAATAGCGGTGCACCCAGCTCGCAAAGTTGCCGGCCCCGTTGGTGATGGCCGCATCCGGCGGCAGGTGCTTCTGCAGCAGCGCGACCACCTCCGCCATGTCGACCGGACCGCGCGGCGTTTCAGCCGGCATGCCCGCGAGCGCCTGCGGCTCCAGGTTCGCTTCGTAGTCCGCGTGCGCCTGCGCGGCCCACTCCTCCCACGGCAAGGTATTGGGCGCACTCAGCACCTCGAGGCTGCGTGCCGCGGCGCTCATGCCGGCGTTGATGGCCAGGTCGGCCTGGTAGACGCGGTTGAGCTCCTCCGCGCTCGCGTGGATGTGCACCAGCTTCTGCCTGGCCTTCGGCGCTTCCAGCAACGTGTAGCCGCCGGTCGTCATCTCACCCAGCCGCGGGCCGATGGCAATGATCAGGTCGCTGTCCTTCACGCGCTGCGCGAGCTTGGGATTGATGGCAATGCCGACGTCGCCCGCGTAGAGCGGATGATGGTTGTCGAAGGTGTCCTGAAAGCGGAACGCATTGGCAACGGGTAGCCGCCAGTTCTCGGCAAAGCGCTGCAGCGCCTGCGCGGCCTGCGTCGTCCAGCCGCCGCCGCCCGCAATCACCAGCGGCCGCTGCGACTGAAGCAGCAACTCGCGCAAGGTGCGCAGTGAGCCGGGGTCGCTCCAGGGCTGAACGGCATCCACGCGCGGCAGCGGGCGCGACGCGGTCCGCGTGCGCAGCATGTCTTCAGGCAGCACCAGCACCACCGGTCCGGGCCTTCCGTTCATCGCTGTAGAAAACGCGCGCGCCACGTACTCAGGGATGCGATCCGCGTCGTCGATGCGCTCCACGCGCTTGGCAAAGCCCTTGGTGCTCGGCCCGAAGAAGCTGCCGTAGTCCACTTCCTGGAAGGCTTCCCGGTCGCGAAAGTCGCTGCCCACGTCGCCGACGAACAGCACCATCGGCGTGGAATCCTGGAAAGCGTTGTGCACGCCGATGGAGGCATTCGTGGCCCCCGGCCCGCGGGTGACGAAGCACACGCCCGGCCGCCCCGTGAGCTTGCCGTGCGCCTCCGCCATGAATGCGGCGCCGCCCTCCTGGCGATTGACGATGAACCGCGCGCGATCGCGGTAGGCGTGAAAGCCGTCGAGCACGGCAAGAAAGCTTTCGCCCGGAACGCCGAACGCGATCTCCATGCCCTGCTCGACCAGGCATTCGACGATCAGGTGGCCGGCGGGTTGTGATGTACTCATGAGAAGTCGAACCTCAGCTGCAAATGTCTTCGGAATTATGTGCGCCCGCTCCCAACGCCTTGCGTTAATTCACCAAATGGTTAAATTCGTGCGATGAAAGCCGCGAAAGATTCCCCACCCGAAGCCATCGAGCCGCGCTCCCGCGATGCCGATCGCTCGCAGCTGGCCATTCTTGCGTCGGCACGCGACGAGTTTGCGCAACGGGGCCTGGCCGGCGCCCGCATGGACAGCATCGCCGCGCGCGCGGGGCTGAACAAGCGCCTCATCTACTATTACTTCGGCAGCAAGGACGACCTGTTCCTGGCGGTGCTCGAGCGCACCTATGCCGACATCCGCGAGGCCGAGCAGCAGCTGCACCTGGACGAGATCGATCCGGTCGAGGCCATCCGCCAACTGGTCTCCTTCACCTGGCACTACTACCTCGAGCATCCCGAGTTCATCACGCTGCTCAACAGCGAGAACCTGCATTGCGCCGCGCACCTCAAGCGCTCCGAGCGCATCCAGGAAATGAACTCGCCGCTGGTGCAACTGCTCGACACCGTGCTGGAGCGTGGCAAGCGCGACAAGCTGTTCCGTGCCGGCGTCGACCCGGTGCAGCTCTACATCTCGATCGCCTCGCTGTGCTACTTCTACCTGTCGAACAACCACACGCTCTCGGCCGTCTTCGGTCGTGACCTGCGCGCGCCCAAGGCGATGGCGCAGCGCCTCTCGCATATGACCGATCTCGTGCTGGGCTACGTGCTGCACTGAGCCTTCGGGCGCCCTTCCTCCATCTCCGGGTATTTACCAATCAGCGGCGGTTGCGCCGCGGCGCCAGCCTTCCTAGAATTGTCTAATTCACTTATTGGTGAATTAATCGATCAAGACAAGGCGGCCCGACCGCACGGAGACAACCATGAAGCAACTTGTACGCACCACTGCACTCGCCACGCTCACCTGCCTCGCCGCCTTGATGCCAGGGCTTGCATCGGCGCAAAACGGGTATCCCAACAAGCCCATTCGCGTGATCGTGCCGTTCGCGGCCGGCAGCACCACGGACATCATTGCCCGGGCCATCGCGGACAAGATGGGCCAGAGCATGGGCCAGACACTGGTCGTGGACAACCGCGGCGGCGCCAGCGGCACCATCGGCCAACAGGCCGTGGCCACGGCCGCGCCGGACGGCTACACGATCATGATTCACTCGTCGTCGCACACGGTGAGCCCGTCCACCTTCGCAAAGCTCCCGTTCGACACGGTCAACGACTTTGCCGCCGTCACGCCCATCTCGTCGCTGCCCAATGCGCTGGTGATCTCGCCGTCGAAGAACATCAAGACGCTGCAGGAGCTGGTCGCGGCAGCCAAGGCCAAGCCCGGCACCATCAACTTCGCATCGGCAGGCCAGGGCAGCGCCACCCACCTCAACGCCGAGAAGTTCAAGCTGGCCGCGAAGATCGACGCCACCAACATTCCGTTCAAGGGCTCGGCAGAGGCCGTGACCGAAGTGCTGTCGGGCCGGGTCGACTACTACTTCTCGCCGATCGCGCCGGTCATCGGCCAGATCAAGGACGGCCAGCTGCTGGCGCTGGCGGTCGGTTCGCCCAAGCGCGCGGCCGCCCTGCCCGATGTGCCGACCACGGCCGAAGCCGGTGTGCCGGGCTCCGAGTTCAACTTCTGGATCGGCATGATGGCGCCGGCCAAAACGCCGCGCGACATCGTCAACCGGCTGCACGACGAAGTGGCGAAGGCGCTTGCTTCGCCCGAGGTCAAGGAACGCTTCCTGAAGCTGGGCGCCGATGCATGGACGCTCAAGCCCGAGCAGTTCGACGCCTACATCAAGGACGAAATCAAGACCAACGCGGCGTTGGTCAAGGCTGCCGGCCTGACGCCCGCGCAGTAATCCGCCCTCTTCTTTCTCCCTTTTCTCCCCAACTCTTTTTCGGCTGAAGACATGGCTACACAACGACTCGGAATCATCATGCACGGCGTCACCGGACGCATGGGCATGAACCAGCATCTGATCCGCTCGATCTGCGCGATCCGCGCACAAGGCGGCGTCACGCTGTCGAACGGCGACAAGGTCATGCCCGACCCGATCCTCATCGGCCGCAACGCCGAGAAGATGGAAGCGCTTGCCAAGACGCACAACATCGCGCGCTGGGGCACAGACCTGGACGCGGCGCTGGCCAACAAGGAAGACACCATCTTCTTCGACGCCGGCACCACGCAGATGCGCCCCACGCTGCTGGCCAAGGCCATCCGCGCCGGCAAGCACGTGTACTGCGAGAAGCCGATTGCCACCAACCTGAACGAAGCGGTCAAAATCGCTCGCCTGGCCGAAGGCTCGGGCCTGAAGCACGGCGCAGTGCAGGACAAACTGTTCCTGCCAGGCCTGCGCAAGCTCGACATGCTGCGCCGCGCGGGCTTCTTCGGCCGCATGCTCAGCGTGCGCCTGGAGTTCGGCTACTGGGTGTTCGAGGGCGACCTGCAACCCATTCAGCGCCCGAGCTGGAACTACCGCAAGGAAGACGGCGGCGGCATGATCCTGGACATGATGTGCCACTGGCGCTATGTGCTGGACAACTTGTTCGGCGAGGTCAAGTCGGTGTCGTGCCTGGGCGCCACCCACATTCCCAAGCGCTGGGACGAAGCCGGCAAGCCTTATGAGGCCACCGCCGACGACGCCGCCTACGCCACCTGCGAGCTCACCGGCCACAACGGCGAGCCGGTCATTGCGCAGATCAACATGAGCTGGGTCACGCGCGTGCGCCGCGACGACCTCGTGACCTTCCATGTCGACGGCACCGACGGCTCGGCCGTGGCGGGCCTGTCGAGCTGCCGCGCCCAGTCGCGCGTGGCCACGCCGCGCCCGGTGTGGAACCCGGACGAGAAGCAGATGATGAATTTCTTCGACCAGTGGCAGGAGATTCCGGATTCGCAGGCGTACGACAACGGCTTCAAGATCCAGTGGGAGCACTTCATTCGCCACGTGGTCGAGAACGAGCCCTACAAGTGGACGCTGCCTGAAGGCGCCAAGGGCGTGCAGCTGGTCGAGGCCGCGCTCGAGTCGTGGAAGGAACGCCGCTGGATCGACGTGCCCGCGCTGAAAGTCTGAGGCAGGCAGCATGGCATTTTCGCTGACCCTTCCCACCGCGAGCGGCTCGCTCGCACCGTACGCCCTGCGCGGCACCGCGCCGGTCAAGCCCGAAGCGGGCGTCAAGTTCAACCGCATCGCCTATTCGGCCGCACACGTGGTGGCCGATCCGCTGGCCGCGGTGGACCCGTGGCTGCACGCTGCAGTCGACTGGGACACCACCATCGCCTACCGCCGCCATTTGTTCTCGCTGGGCTTGGGCGTGGCAGAAGCCATGGACACCGCGCAGCGCGGCATGGGCCTGGACTGGCCGACCTCGCTGGAGCTCATCCGCCGTTCGCTCGACGCGGCGAAGGACGTGCCCGGCGCGCTGGTGGCTTCGGGCTGCGGCACCGACCACCTGAACATCGACGACGTGAAGAGCGTCGACGACGTGATCCGCGGCTACGAAGAGCAGATGGCCGCCATCGAGGCGCTTGGCGGCAAGCTGATCGTCATGGCCAGCCGCGCCCTCGCCCGCGTGGCGAAGAGCCCCGCCGACTACGAGCGCGTGTACGACCGCATCCTGAGCCAGGCCAAACAGCCGGTGGTGTTGCACTGGCTCGGCGACATGTTCGACCCGGCCCTTGCGGGCTACTGGGGCAACAAGGATGTGGACGCAGCGATGGACACGGCCCTCGCCGTGATTGCCGCGCATCCGCACAAGGTGGACGGCATCAAGATTTCGCTGCTCGACAAGGACAAGGAAATCGCCATGCGCCGCCGCCTGCCAGCAGGTGTTCGCATGTATACCGGCGACGACTTCAATTACGCCGAGCTGATTGCCGGCGACGGCTTCGGCAGCGAGCCAACGCACGGCAAGAGCGATGCGCTGCTGGGTATCTTCGACGCGATCGCGCCCGCAGCAAGTGCGGCGCTGGGCGCGCTGGCGCAAGGCAACACCGAGAAGTTCCACGCGATTCTCGGCCCCACGGTGCCGCTGTCGCGCCACATCTTTGCGGCGCCCACGCGCTTCTACAAGACCGGCGTGGTGTTCATGGCCTGGCTCAACGGCCACCAGAAGCACTTCGCGATGGTGGGCGGCCAGCAGAGCACGCGGTCGCTGCAGCACTTTGCCGAGTTGTTCCGGCTGGCCGATGCGGCCAACCTGCTGGAGCAGCCGGAACTGGCGGTGCGGCGCATGAAGACATTGCTCGCGCTGCACGGCGTGGAAGGCTAGTCATGCGCCCCCACGCTCATCACTTCGTGTATCGCTGCCCCCCGAGGGGGCGTTCAGTGCCCTTCGGGCGGCCGGGCGGGCACTGACCCATGCGCGATTTCTCCCAGAACCACGACTGGCTGTCGATCAATACGGCGACCATCCGCAAGCAGTCGGGCGCCGAGGTGCCGCTGGACCGCATCATCGACCAGTGCGCCGAACGCGGCATCCGTGCGATCAGCCCCTGGCGCGACCAGGTGGCCGCCGTCGGGCTCGACAAGATCGCGAAGCAGTTGAAGACGCACGGCATCGATCTCTCGGGCTACTGCCGCGGGGGCTTCTTTCCCGCGCCCGATGCGGCAGGCCTGAAGGCAGCGCTGGACGACAACCGCCGCGCCATCGACGAGGCCAAGACGTTGAACGCCCCGTGCCTGGTGCTGGTGGTCGGCGCGCTGCCCGGCGCGCTCGACGGCAAAGCGGCCTACAAGGACATCGGCCGTGCGCGCGGCGAAGTGCGCGACGGCATCGCCGCCTCGCTGGAGTACGCCCGCGAAGTCGGCATGCCGCTCGCCATCGAGCCGTTGCACCCCATGCAAGCAGCCGACCGCGCCTGCATCAACACGCTCGAACATGCACTGGACATTTGCGACGAGCTCGATGCGGGCAAGAGCGGCATGCTGGGCGTGGCGCTGGACATCTATCACGTGTGGTGGGACCCGAAGTTGCAGCAGCAGATCGCCCGCGCCGGCCGCGAGCGCCTGCTGGCGTACCACGTCTGCGACTGGCTCACGCCGACACGCGACTTGCTGTCTGACCGCGGAATGATGGGCGACGGCGTCGTGGAACTCAAGAAAATCCGCGGCTGGGTCGAAGAGGCGGGCTTTGCGGGGTTCAGCGAAGTCGAGATCTTTTCGAACCTCGACTGGTGGCAGCGGAGCGGTGACGAGACGCTCGATGTGTGTATTGAACGGCATAAGAAGGCTGTTTGAATTTTTTTGCCTGTGGGCGCATTCGGGGTCGTGTTCAGGGCTTGTGCAAAGGCCACCGGGTACTCCCCTCCGCGAATGTCCCCCGGGGCTGCGCCCCTCCTCCTTTATTTCGCTGCGCGGAGCACCCGATGCCCTGTGCACCTGGGCACGCCGCTGGTGTACGGCTGATCAACCAGTGCTCTGAACTCGCACCCGCTGGCGGGGTGCCTTGCGCAGCGAAATAAAGGAGGAGGCCGCAGGCCGGGGGACATTCGCGGAGTAAGGTACCCCGTAGGCGGGTGCGCGCCCCGAAACAGCAGCGCTACGAAAAACAGCCACTTGTGCTGCAATTCGCCCATGGCTACCCCGACCCTCGACGACCTGCGTCGCTATGCAATTGCCCGCACGCTCTTCAAGCCCACCACCCTCCCCGGCGCGATCCGCCAGCTCGGCTTTGTTCAGGCAGACCCGATCCGAGCCCCTGCACGCGCGCAAGACCTGACGCTGCGCCACCGCGTAAAAGACTACCGCGCGGGCGATCTTGAAAGCCGCTACACGCGCCTGGCCATCGAGGAAGACTGCCTCGTCAACTACGGTTTTCTTCCGCGCGAGCACTTGGCGCTGATGCATCCGCGCGAACCCAGGCAGCCATGGGACGCGGATACCCGCCGCAAGGCAGCCGATGTGCTGGCCTTCGTGCGCGAGCGCGGGCCGGTGCATCCGCGTGAAGTCGAACAGCACTTTGCACATGGCAGCGTCAAGAACTACTGGGGCGGCTTCAGCAATGCGACGACGCGGCTGCTGGACGGGCTGCACTATCGCGGCATGCTGCGCGTGGTGCGGCGCGACAGCGGCACGCGTGTTTACGAAGCCGTTACGCATGCGCCCGCCGACGAAAGCCCCTCCGGCCGTGCCCAACGCGCCGCCGCGCTCATCGACCTGGTGGTGCGCAAATACGCACCGCTGCCGGCTGCGAGCCTGACGTACCTAGTGCGGTTACTCGGGTACGGCGCGCCGCATCTCTCGGCGCAGACCCAGGCCGCATTGCGCCTTGCACGTGAAGAGCTTGCTAGCTGCCGCATCGACGGCACCACCTGGTATTGGCCGGCCAGCGAGAACCCGGCCTCGCGCCGCCACGCGCCTGATGATGAAGTGCGCCTGCTCGCACCGTTCGACCCCGTGGTGTGGGACCGCCGCCGCTTCGAGCTGCTGTGGGGTTGGACATACAAGTTCGAGGCCTACACGCCGGCGCCCCAGCGGCGGTTCGGCTACTACGCACTGCCGATGCTGTGGCACGACCGAGTCATAGGCTGGGCCAACGTCACCGCACCTGAAGGCCGGTTGCATCCTGCGTTCGGCTATGTCGACCGCAAGCCGCGCGATGCGGCCTTCAGTGCGGCGCTGGACGACGAGTTGCAGCGCATGACGCAGTTCCTCATGAAGCGCTGAACCGCGGTCGTCTGCAAAGAAAATCCCCGCGTCGCAGAAGGTCTGGCGCGCGGGCGACAACCCATGTCGGCGCCCGCTCCTAGAATCGCGGCGTCGCCCGGCATGCCGGACGGCAAGCGTTCTCAGGGCGGGGTGAAACTCCCCACCGGCGGTAATGGCGGCTTCTTCGAGAGATGAACCGCACGAGCCCGCGAGCGCCCGCGGCCTGCAACAAACAGGCTGCGGGGTCAGCAGATTTCGGTGCAATTCCGAAGCCGACGGTCACAGTCCGGATGAAAGAGAGCGCGAAAATGCGGGCTGGCCCGCGTGCTTTGCCGTCTCCGGTGCAATGGCGCGTGGTCTGGCGTGCGGTTTCGTGCGCCCTGATTCAGGAAACCTGCTTTCAAGAGGCACACCATGAGTCAGATCAACGACCTTCCCCTTTCCGCCATCAACGCGTCGGGCAATCCGCGCGGCGAGCGCATCGCCTTTGTCGAGGCGCAGTGGCATTCCGACATCGTCCACCAGGCGCGGGACGCCTTTCTTGCCGAAATGGAACGGCTCGGCGTGGCGCGCGACCTCATCGACGTGTTCGATGTACCCGGCGCCTTCGAGATTCCGCTGCACGCCAAACGGCTTGCCAACTCGGGCAAGTACGCCGCCATCGTGGGCTGCGCGCTGGTGGTGGATGGCGGCATCTACCGCCACGAGTTCGTGGCCAGCACCGTGGTCAGCACGCTGATGTCGCTGCAGCTCGAAACCGACGTGCCGATTTTCTCGGCCGTGCTCACGCCGCACCATTTCCATGAGCATGTGGAGCATCGCAAGTACTTCCACCGCCACTTTGCCGTCAAGGGCACCGAAGTGGCCGAGGCCTGCGTGAAGACCCTCGAAGGCCTGAAGAAGGTCGACGCGCTGCTGGCCACCGCGTGACAAGCGGCAGGCTGCTGCAGTAATCTGGGCGGATGACTTTTTCATCCGCTCCTTCGAACGACCGCTACACCCTCTACGGTGCGCCCGGTTCCGGCGCCACGCCCGTTCATGCGGCGTTGACGCTGATCGGTGCGCAGGTCGACACCGTCGACGTCTCTCCGTGGGAGGGCGAATCCGAGCGCGAGCGCGTGTCGGGCATCAACCCGATGCGCCAGGTGCCCGCACTCGTGCTGCCTTCGGGCGAGGTAATGACCGAGAGCGCGGCCATCCTGATCTGGCTTGGCGATCGTTATCCGGAGGCGGGGCTTTGCCCCGCGCCCAACGATCCGCTGCGCGCGCGCTATCTGCGCTGGATGGTCTACCTGCCGGCGGCCATCTATTCGCTGTACTGGGTACGCGACGATCCCACGCGCCTCACGCCCGACCCTGCAGCCCAGCCCGCGATGCTCGAACGTTCGGCCGAGCGCATTGCGCACTGCTGGCACCTGATGGACACGCAGATCGACGAACCCGCGCCCTACCTGCTCGGCGAGAAGATCAGCATGCTCGACCTCTACGTGACCGTGCTGTCGCGCTGGACGCCGCATCGAAAGCGCTTCTACCGCGTGGCGCCGCGCATGGCCCAGGTGGTGCGGCGCGTGGACGCCGATCCCCGGCTGGCCGATTTCTGGGCGGAGCGCTTTCCTTTTTCGCTGGACCCGCAGGTGCAGAAAGACTGACGACGACGTATGACCGCACGCACCCCGACCACTGCGTATCCGATGACCATCTTCCACAAGCCCAACTGCAGCACGTCGCGCAACGTGCTGGGCTTGATCCGCGAGAGCGGCGTGGAACCCGAGATCGTTCTCTACCTGGAAACACCGCCATCGAAGAGGAAGCTGCGCGATTTGGCAAAGGCCATGGGCATGGGCGTGCGCGACCTGTTGCGCACGAAGGAAGCGCCTTATGAAGAGCTGAAGCTGGCCGACCCGAAATGGACCGACGACCAGTTGTTCGACTTCATCGTCGCCCACCCCATCTTGCTGCAGCGGCCCATCGTGGTCTCACCGCGCGGCACGCTGATGTGCCGGCCATGGGCGCGCGTGCGCGAGATTTTGCCGACTGCGTAGAGACGCAAGCCCGCGGTTCAGCCGCGCTGCAGCAGTGCAGGCACGCCCGAGGCCAGCATCGCCACGCCAGAGGCTGTCAGCAGCCCCAGCACCAGTTTGCGGAACGCCGCCTCGCTGATGCCGATGTAGAGCCGCGCGCCCAAGAGCACCGGCACCGCGACGGCGAGCGCCACCACGCCCAGCAGCGGCACCATCGAACGGCCGATGCTGCCGGTCGCCAGGTGGATTGCAAACGCCACCAGCAGCATCGAAAGATTGAAGTTCTGGATCACCGCGCGCTGCGTGTCGCGCTGGAAGCCGCGCAAGGTGCACCAGAGCGTGGGAATGGTGCCCGAGAAGCCGCCGATGCCCGCCATGGCGCCGCCGATGGTTCCCGCGATGCCGTCGGCGATTCGTCCGCCGAAGGTCACCTTTGGCAGGTGCTGCGACATCAGCATGGCAGGACACCACAGCACCAGCAGCACGCCGAGGCAAACCTTGAAGAGCACCAGATCGAGGTGCGGCAGCAGCCACACGCCGAAAGGCACGCCGACCAGCCCGCCGAGCACGAAGGGCCACAGCACATGCCTGTCGAAAGCGCGGCGCACCGTGACCGCCGCAATCACCTGGCCGGTGAGCGCGCCGAACAGCGAAAGCACGGCGGCCAGTTGCGGCTCCAGGGTCCAGGCCCAGACCGACATGGCCACCAGGCCGAACGCAAAACCGGACAGGCCCTGCACAAAGCCCGCCAGCACGGCGCCGGCGATCACATACACATACAAGGCCTGCATGCGGCCGATGATATCGACCGCATGCTTACCGCCATGTTGGCGGCGCCCGACGCGTCAGGCCGAGGCCGGCACCAGTGCCGTGCGGCGCACCTTCGTCACATTGAAGGCACTGGCAATCAGCACGCCCTGCACCAGCGCCAGGCCGACGATCACGCTCGTGTACTGGGCATGGTCCATGAGCCGCCCGAACACCAGCGGCGCCAGCGCCTGGCCGATATCGAGGCCCGCATACACCACGCCGTAGACGCGCCCCGTGGCGTTGGGCGGCGTCGATCGCTTGACCAGCAGGTCGCGCGAAGGCCCGGCCACGCCGGACACGAAACCCATCACGCCGAACAGCACCGGCACCAGCACCGGCGGAAACTGCGCAAAGGCCAGCACCAGCGCCACGGCCGCCGCAATGCCGAAGCCCGTTCCCACGATGCGCTCGCAGCGCGACGGATCGGAAGCGAGAAAGCCGCCCGCCACCATGCCGGCCGCGCTGGCCACCATGTACACCGTCAGGCAAACCGCCACCAGCGCCACCGGCACCGCGTGCAGATGGCCCGCCGCCACCGGCGCGAAGGTCTGCACCACGCTGATCACGACGGCATACAAAAAGAAGAAGCCGAAGCACATCCACACGGCCGGAATGCGCAGAAAGTCGAACTCGCCGCCGATGGGCGCGGGCTCGCCGTGGCCGGTGGCTTTTTGCACCGCCTTCACATCGAGCGACAGCACGCTGCGGTAAACCCAGAGCACCAGCAGCACCACGATGGCCAGCGCACCTGCCGATGCCAGCGCCACGCGCCAAGAAAAGGCGATGGCAATCGGCACCACGAAAGCCGGTGCCAGCGCCCAGCCCAAGCTGCCGGTGATACCGTGCACGCTATACGCATGGCCGAGCCGCGTCGGCGCGACCTTGCGGTTGAAGAGCGTGTAGTCGACCGGGTGGAACACGCCGTTGCCGATGCCGCCCACGATCGCGCAGGCCAGCAGCATCCAGTAGCTCTGGGCCATGGCATAGCCGAAAGCCGCCAGCGCCAGCGCCCCAAGCCCCACGAAGAGCACCGGCCGCGGACCGAGCTTGTCGACGATGAAGCCCGAGGCCGCCTGCACGACGCACGAAACCACGAAGAACACCGTCAGCACCGCGCCAAGCTCGGTGTAGCTCACGTTGAACGCGTCCTTCAGCCAGGGGAACAGCGGCGCCAGGATCAGCTGGCTGAAGTGGCTGATGGCATGGGCCAGGCCGACGAGGCCGATCAGCTGGGCATCGCTGCGCAGGCTGGTGGAAGGGGTGGCTGTCGGGGAGGAAGTTGAAGACATGGATTGCTACAAAAAACCGGGCAGGCACCGATGCTATGCCCGCAGGTCGCGGCAGAATGGCGATACAGCGACAACATTTGTCGAAACCATGCCAAGCGCCGTTTCCACCTCTTTTTCAACCGATTCCACAAGCCCGCGCGCCGCCAAGCCACGCGGCCCGAACGTGGCACCGGTCACCAGCGTCGCCTCGCTCACGCCGCACCTCTACGCACCCGACGCGGTGCGTCCGCTGCGCGCCAAGGAACATTTCCTGAGCGCAGACACCTTCGTCGAACTGCATCAGCACCCCTGGCCGCAACTCACCTTCTCGACCCGCGGCGTGATCCGGCTCAGCACGCAGGACGGCAGCTACATCGTGCCGCCCTCCCGCGCGGTCTGGGTGCCGGCCAACATGCCGCACAGCATCATGCTGATCGAGGATGCCGAGCTGCGCACCGTTTATCTGCATGCCTGGCTCGGCCCGCCATGGGAAAAGTGCGAGGTGCTCGAAATCAGTCCCTTGCTGCGCGCGCTGATGCTCGCGCTCGACACCACGCCCGATGGCCTGCCGCCCGCCGATCCGCATGCACCGCAGCGCGAACGCATGATCGCCCCGCTGCTCGTCGACGAGCTGGAGCGTGCCACCCAGATACGCATCGACGTGCCGCTGCCCACCGACAAGCGGCTGCGCCAGCTCTGCGAAGCGCTGCTGCGCAACCCCGCCGACCGGGCCACGCTGGCCGAGCGCGCCGCCGCCATCGGCGCGAGCGAGCGCACCGTGGCGCGGCTCTTTCGCGACCAGCTCGGCATGAGCTGGCAGCAATGGCGGCAGCAGGCCGTGATGGCGCATGCGCTGCCGCTGCTGGCGCGCGGCATGGCCGTGAGCCAGGTGGCCGCGGCCAGCGGCTATGCGACCGACAGCGCGTTCTGCGCCATGTTCAAGGCAGCGACGGGGCGCTCGCCAACCTCGTTCCAGCACCGGAAGCGATCGGCCGCGCTCGCCTGACCCGCTGCAATCGCTTCAGCCGCATGGCGCCGTCATGGCGCTCTGGCAAGATCGGCGGGCCCAAGAAACCACGGACCCGACCGACCTGCCCCATGGCGCCCATTTCCCGATCGCACCGCCCCCTGACCTGGACCGCAGACATCGGCGAGCGCATCCGCTCCCTCTTCTGGCTCAAGGCGATCGGCACCACGGCCTTCACCTGGCTCTTCTTCATCGGCTATTTCCATCTGCTGCGCAACCCGGCGTACCCGGTCACGGTGATGCCGCTCACGGCGCTGGACCACCTGATACCGTTCCAGCCCTATACGCTGGGCGCCTACCTCTCGCTCTGGTTCTATGTCGGCATTGCGCCCGGACTGCAACTGGGCTTTCGGGAACTGGTGGTCTACGGACTGTGGATCGGCGCGCTGTGCCTCACGGGCCTGGGCCTCTTCTACTTCTGGCCCACGCAAATACCGCCGCTCACCATCGATGTGTCGGGCTACCCGGGCTTTGCGATGCTGCAGGGCGTGGATGCTGCGGGCAACGCCTGCCCCTCGATGCACGTGGCCGTGGCCATCTTCACGGCCATACGCCTGGACCACGTGCTGCGCGAGGCGCGCACGCCAGTCTTTCTGCGTGTGGTCAACTGGATCTGGTTTGCCGCCATTGCCTACTCGACACTAGCCGTGAAGCAGCACGTGGTGCTCGACGCAGTGGCCGGCGCGCTGCTGGGAACGGCCTTTGCGCTCCCCTCCCTGCGATGGCGGCCGGCCTACCGGAACCGGCCGACTACTTTGGTGGGAGCGGATATCATTGGCCATCACTGACCCACACGCCGAGCGAGGAAGGGGTCGATCCCATGGAGCACCCTGAGGGGTGGCGATCGATCAGCGGCCGGCACACGACAAC
The DNA here is from genome assembly GCF_037204045.1 of Variovorax sp. CCNWLW225. Classification (NCBI taxonomy): domain Bacteria; kingdom Pseudomonadati; phylum Pseudomonadota; class Betaproteobacteria; order Burkholderiales; family Comamonadaceae; genus Variovorax; species Variovorax sp. CCNWLW225. Next base: position 257,528 of record NZ_JBBCBV010000001.1, read on the forward strand.
AGGCATCGCACGATGAGTTCGCTGAAGGAATTGCAGGACCTGATCCACGAGAAGTACGGTATCGAACCGTCGAAGCTCGATCCCAACGCATCGATGCGCGACACCGGCGGACTCGACTCGCTCGCGCTGGCCGAGTTCCTGTTTGCCATCGAAGACCACTTCGGCATCACCATGCCCGACGACGACGCGAACATCGACACGCTGGGCGAACTGGCGCTGCTCGTCGACAAGGTCAGGGCCGCGAAGGCAGCGTGAACCACGAGGTCTACGTCACCGGCCTGGGCGTCATGGCGCCGCACGGCGGCGAGCCCGATGCGCTGTTCCAGGCGCTGCAGGATGGCCAGTCGGCCATCCGCCCGATCTTTCCCGACCTGCCCAAACCGGCCGCCGCGGCCACCGTGGCTTTCGACGAAACACGCTGGTTCACCAAGCTGCAGCTCGCCGGCGTCGACCGCGTCAGCCAGCTTGCGGTGGCCGCCGCCGATCTCGCGCTGCAGGATGCGGGCTTCGACCGCGCAGACGCCGACCCGGAGCGCATCGGCGTCTACGCCGGCTGCGGCATGGGCGGCGCCGCGGCGCTCGAGGCGGCCTACCGCGGCGGCATGCGCGTGCCGCCGCTCACCATTCCGGCTTTCATGCCCAACGCTCCTGCGGCGCACGTGGCCATGCGCAACGGTGTGCAGGGGCCGGTGCTCACCTATTCGGTCGCCTGCGCCTCGTCGTCGGTGGCCATTGCCGAAGCCGCCAAGGCCATTCAACGCGGCGAAGTCGACCTGGCGATTGCCGGCGGCAGCGAGGCACTCATCGTGCCGGGCGTCGTGCTGGCATGGCAGGCCATGCAGACGCTGGCCACCTTCCAGCCCGGCGAAGCAGCCGGCGCCGTGCGCCCCTTCGCGGCCGACCGCAACGGGTTTGCGCTCGGCGAGGGCGCGGCGTTCATCGTGCTCGAATCGGCCGAGCGCGCCCGCCGCCGCGGCGCCCGCAGCTACGCCACGCTCGCGGGCTGGGGCCTCAGCAGCGACGCGACGCACCTCACCAAGCCCGACGCCCCCGGGCAGGCCCGCGCATTGCGCGCCGCCCTGCGCCAGGCCGGCCTGCAGCCGCGCGACGTGGGCTACTGCAACGCGCACGGCACGGCCACGCGCATCGGCGACGTGGTCGAGCGCAACGCGCTCGCGGAGGTCTGGGGCGACGACCTTGAACATCTGCGCGTCAGCTCCACCAAGGCGCTGCACGGGCACATGCTCGGCGCCGCCGGTGCGGTCGAGGCCGTCATCACCGTGCTTGCGCTGCTTCGGCGCCAGTTGCCGCCCAACGCGCACTGCAGCGAGATCGATCCCGCTTGCAGCCTGAACCTGGTCAAGCCCGGCGAAACCGCCGCGCCTGAACTCCAGGCCGCCATCAGCAACTCGTTCGCTTTCGGCGGGACCAACTCGGTGCTGCTCTTTCGCAGGGCCTAGCGCGACCGGCTGCAGCGCACGGTGCCGGGGGTAAGCTGACGCCGGAACAGAGTGCCCCTCCTTATTCATGAATCCGGCAGCCTCCCCCTCTTCTTCTTCCCTGCGCCAACGCCTCTCGCGCTGGGTTCCCTGCCTCGCCTGGCCGCGCCCCTCGGCTGCGCTGCTGCGCAACGAGGCCATGGCGGGCATTACCGTGGCGCTGATGGTCATTCCCCAAGGCGTGGCTTACGCCGCCCTGGCGGGCATGCCGCTGGTCACCGGTGTTTACGCGGCGCTCTTCCCGGCGCTTGTTGCGGTGATCTTCAGTTCATCGCAGCGGCTGTCGGTCGGGCCCACGGCGCTCACGAGCCTGCTGGTGGGCGCATCGCTTGCGCCGCTGGCGGTGCCCGGCAGTTCCGAATGGGTGGCGATGGCGGTGTGGCTCACATTGATTTCGGGTGCCATCCAGGTCGTGCTGGGCGCCGGGCGTTTCGGCTGGCTGCTGCGGCTGGTGAATTCGCCGGTGTTGATCGGCTTTACGCAAGGTGCCGCGGTGCTCATCGCCATTTCGCAATTGCCGGCGCTGCTGGGCTTCACCGGGCGCACCATTCCGCAGGTGCTGCAGGGCGGCCCGCCGCCCGACCTGGTGGCCGTTGCCTTCGGGCTCGGCAGCATTGCGGTGCTGTGGCTCGGCAAGCGCCTGGCGCCGCGCTTCCCCACCACCATGGCGCTGGTGGCTGGAGCCGCGGCCATCAGCTGGGCGCTCAACTACGCATTGCGTGGCGGCGCGGTGGTGGGCAGCCTGCCCTCGGGCCTTCCTTCGTTCTATTGGCCGGGAGTTCTGCCGCCAGCAACGCTCGGCGCACTCGTGCTGCCGGCGCTGATGATCACGCTGGTGAGCTTTCTCGAGACCGCATCGAGCGCCAAGGTCGACAACGCGCGCGCGGGCACGCTCTGGAACGAGAACCAGGATCTCATCGGCCAAGGCTTGGCCAAGCTGGCCTCGGGCTTCTCCGGCGCCTTTCCCACCAGCTCGTCGTTCTCGCGCTCGGCCATCACGCTGTATGCGGGCGCGCAGACCGGGTGGGCGACGCTGTTCAGCGTGGCGGTGGTGGCCGGCGCCTTGCTGTGGCTGATGCCGCTGCTCTATCACGTGCCGCAGGCGGTGCTGGCGGCGGTGGTGGTCACGGCCATTCTCGGGCTGGTCAAGCCGGCGAGCTTTGCCGCGCTCTGGCGCGTGTCGCGCATCGAGGCGGGCATTGCGTTCGGTACCTTCGTGCTGACGATTGCCACGGCGCCCAGCATCTACTGGGGCGTGCTGGGCGGGCTGCTCGCGAGCCTGGCTCACTACATGTACCGCCACCTGCATCCGCGCATCATCGAGGTGGGCCTGCACCCCGACGGCAGCCTGCGCGACCGCAATCTCTGGAAACTGCCGCCCTTGGCGCCGCATCTGTACGCGCTGCGCATGGATGCCGAGCTCGACTTCGCATCGGCCTCCACGCTCGAGCGCGCGCTCACGGTCGCGCTGGCCGAGCGGCCTGACCTGACGGACGTGTGCCTCTTCGCCCAGCCCATCAATCGCATAGACATTACGGGGGCCGAAGTGTTCGGCTCCATCCGGCGAATGATGGAAGCCAAGGGCGTGCGGCTGCATCTGAGCGGGCTGAAGCTGCCCGCGATGCAGGTGCTGGAGCGTGCTGGACTGCTCGCGCCCGGGCCGATGCTCTTCAGCTACCGCACCGATTCAGAGGCACTGGCGGCGCTGACGCAGGCCGCCGAAGCGGTGCCTCCCGCGCCGGTACAGGGCGAAGCCGTCGCCTGACAGGCGGCACTTCTTGCAATGAAGACCACCATCGAAGAACTGGTCGCGTTTCGCGCCGTGGTGGACACCGGCTCCATCACCGCGGCCGCAGAACAGCTCTCGCAGACGGTGTCGGGCATCAGCCGCGCGCTGAGCCGGCTCGAGCAGAAGCTGGAAACCACGCTGCTGCGGCGAACTACGCGGCGGCTCGAACTCACGGAAGAAGGCGCCGCCTTCCTGCTGCACACGCGCGCCATCCTCGACGCCATCGACGAAGCGGAAGAGCAGCTTGCCGCGCGGCGCCAGCAGCCCGCCGGACGCTTGCGGGTGAACGCGGCCTCGCCTTTCATGCTGCATGCCATCGTGCCGCTGGTGCCGGAGTTCCGGCGGCTGTTTCCGCAGATCAGCCTGGAGCTCGACACCGACGACCTGCCCATCGACCTGCTGGAGCGCCGCACCGACATTGCGATCCGCATCGGGCCGCTGCGCGACTCCACGCTGCACGCCCGTCCGCTCGGCACGCACAGGCTGCGCGTGCTCGCAAGCCCGGCCTACCTCGAAGCGCACGGAAAGCCGCGCAAGGTGGCAGACCTGGGCGGCCACGCACTGCTGGGTTTTACGCAGCCCGAATCGCTCAACCGCTGGCCGCTGCGCAGCGTGCATGGCGACGAGTGGACCATCACGCCCACGCTCGCCGCCTCGAGCGGCGAAACGCTGCGCCAGTTGGCACTGGCGGGCACGGGCATCGTCTGCCTGTCCGATTTCATGACCGGCGCCGACCGCGCAAGCGGTGCACTGGTGCAAGTGCTGGCCAAGGAAACGGTCGACGTGCGCCAGCCGGTCAATGCGGTGTACTACCGCAACACGCAGCTGTCGGCGCGGATCACTTCGTTTCTGGATTTTCTTTCGCAGCGCATGGGCTGACGAGGCTCAGCGCGCCGCGACAAAGGGCTCGACCGAGGCCGACTTGATCTCGTAGCCGCTCACGCCCATGTCCGCCGAGGAATAACGCGCCGCCTTCAGCAGCCCGCTGACGCGCACCGTATCCATCGCATGCAGGCCCTTCACCGTATCGGATGCGATCACGTGCACGATCTGGTTGGCGGGCGGCGGCGGGGTGTGGATGCAGGCACCGAAATAGGGCACCAGCAAGAACTCGCGAATACCGCCCTGCGTGTCGTCCAGCGGCACCACAAAGCCCGAGAGCCGCGCAGCGGTGCCGTCGAGCGCCACGTTGACCGGCGCGTTGTCCCAAACGGCACGCATCTCGTCGAGCATCTGCACCGCGCGCGGATCGTTGTCGCGCAGCGATTCCAGGCTGATGTTGCGGTAGCGCTTTGTCGGGTCCCAGTCCTTGGGAACGAGCTCTTCCCACTTGAGCTCCTGCACCGCGCCGATTGCAGCCGGGCTGCCCTCGGAAGCCGGCCCGCACCCCGTCAGGGCCAATGCGGCCAGGGCAAGCAGCAAAGCCGGCAAGGCGCGGCAAAAGAGGGCTCTCATGGCGCCTATTGTGCTTGCGGCCCGTGTCAGGCAGCTTAGCGGGGCCTTAATGAAGGAGACAAATTGCCCACCGGCCGGCAGAATCTCGCGACCACGACTCCGAGGAGATCCGGCATGGCAGCGACAGGATGGCTGGGACTCACGTCCCTTGGCATTGTTCATACCGCGATCAGCCTGATCGCCGTGATCGCGGGGCTGATCGCCCTGTTCCGCTACAAGGAAATCACGCTGCGCACCGGCTGGGGCCGGATCTTCGTGTGGACCACCGTGCTGACTTGCCTGACGGGCTTCGGCATCTTCCAGCACGGCGGCTTCGGCAAGCCGCATGCACTGGGCATCCTCACGCTCGCAGCGCTCGCCCTAGGGGCGGCCGCCGGGCGCGGCGCCTTCTTCGGCCAGGCGTCTCGCTACATCGAAGCCGCGGCCTTTTCGGCAAGCTTCCTGTTCCACTGGATTCCGGCTTTTACCGAAACCCTGACGCGCCTGCCGCTGGGCGCCCCGCTGTTGCCGAACGCCGATGCGCCTGAGCTCAAGGCGATCACCGCGGTGCTCGGCGCGCTGTACCTGATCGGCTTGACGCTGCAGGTCAAGCGGCTGCGCGGCGGCAAGCCGGTCAGTCCCGCACCGGCCCGCGCAGGTTCTTGATCTGCGAGCGCTGGCTCTTGCCTTCGAGCCGGCGCTGCTTCGAGCCGTAGGTGGGCTTGGTGGGGCGCCGCACGCGCGGCGGCGTGGCCACGCTATCGACCACGGCCTGCAGGCGCGCCAGAGCGTCGGCGCGGTTCATCTCCTGTGTGCGGTGCTGCTGCGCCTTCAGCACGAAAACGCCCTCCTGCGTGATGCGGCTGTCGCGCAGCGCGAGCAGCCTCTCCTTCACGTCGGCGGGCAGCGAACTCGCGTGGATGTCGTAGCGCAGGTGCACCGCGCTCGACACCTTGTTGACGTTCTGCCCACCCGCGCCCTGCGCCCGGATGGCGCTGATCTCGACCTCGTCGGGGTCGATCAGGATGGGTGGGCGGAGCATGCCCGCAAGTGTGCCTTCAAACGCGTTCGAACACGGCCGCGATGCCTTGGCCGCCGCCGATGCACATCGTCACCAGCGCGTAGCGGCCGCCCGTGCGGTGCAGCTCGGCAATCGCCTTGGTGGTGATGATCGCGCCGGTCGCGCCCACCGGATGCCCGAGCGAAATGCCCGAGCCGTTGGGGTTGACCTTGGCCGGATCGAAGCCCAGCTCCTTGATGACCGCGCAGGCCTGCGCCGCAAAGGCCTCGTTCGACTCGATCACGTCGAAATCGCCCACCTTCAGCCCGGTGCGCTCCAGCACCTTGCGCGTGGCGGGCACCGGACCGATGCCCATGTAGGCGGGCTCCACGCCGGCGTGCGCGTAGCCGACCAGGCGCGCCAGCGGCTTGAGGCCCAGCGCGTTCACGCGGCCACCCTCTGCCAGCACCACGGCGGCGGCGCCGTCGTTGATGCCCGAGGCATTGCCGGCGGTCACGAGGCCGTCCTTCTTGAAGGCGGGCTTCATCTTCGAGAGCGTATCGACGCTGGTGTCGGCGCGCACGTGCTCGTCGGTGTCGAACAGCACGACGCCCTTACGCGTCTTGACCTCCACCGGAACGATCTGTTCCTTGAAGCGGCCCGCGGCAATGGCGGCGGCGGCGCGCTGCTGGCTGGCCACGGCCAGCTCGTCCATCTGCTCGCGCGTGATGCCGTAGCGCGCGGCCACGTTCTCGGCGGTGATGCCCATGTGGATCTTCTCCCACGGGTCATGCAGGATGCCGAGCATGTAGTCGACCAGCACTGCGTCGCCCATGCGCGCGCCGTAGCGGGCCGAGGTGTCGAAGTACGGGCCACGGCTCATCGACTCCGAGCCGCCGCCAATGGCGATGTCGCAGTCGCCCAGCGCAATGGCCTGCGCCGCCGACACGATGGCCTGCAGGCCCGAGCCGCAGAGGCGGTTGACGTTGAAGGCCGGCGTCTCGATGGGGCAGCCCGCGTCGATGGCTGCCACGCGGCTCAGGTAGGCGTCCTTCACGTCGGTGGGGATCACGTTGCCCATCACCACGTGGCCGATGGCATCGGCCGCAACGCCGCTGCGCTCGATGGCCGCCTTGACTGCGGTGGTGGCCAGCTGGGTGTTGGGCACATCCTTCAGCGAGCCGCCGAAGGTGCCGATGGCGGTGCGGGCGGTGCCGACCACGAAGATGTCGCGTTGGGTCATGGGGCGGGTCTCCTGGATTGGAAAAGATTCGTTTGGGCGGGCGCTCACCGGGCCTTTACCGCGGCGGGCTTTCGGCGCGCGCCGGCGGCCGGGCGATGCAGTACGCCATTCAACAGCAGTTCGATGCCCTGGTCGGCAATCTGGTCGGGCGTGAGGTCGCCGTCGGGGCGGTACCAGCGGCCGATCCAGCTGAGCGCGCCGGCCAGCATGAAAGCCGCCATCTTCGGATCGCAGGGCGCGAGCGAGCCCTCGGCCACGCCTTCCGCGATGAGCCGGCGAAACTGCCCGTCGATACCGGCCTTGAGGCCGCGCAGCTCCTTTTTCAGCGGATCTGGCAGCGGGTCTTCGCCGATGCGGATCACACACATGCCGAAGTCCTGCGTCACCACGCTCGAGTAGATGCGCATGCAGGCCTTGAGCTGGTCGATGGCGCTGCCGCCCGCGGCGCGCACCTCGTCGATGCCGGCCTGCATGAGGTCGAGCGCAATCTTCACGCACTCCAGCAGGATCTGGTCCTTGCTCTCGACGTAGTAGTAGACGGTGGGCTTGCTGACATTGAGCCGCTCGGCAATGTCGTCGAGCGAGGTGGCATGGAAGCCGCGCTCGTTGAAGAGCTGCGCGGCCGTCTGCAGCACGGCGTTGCGTTTGAGCTCGCGCTGCTGCGCGCGCTTGTCCGCGGGCTCCCAGGGAGAAGCCATGGAGGATGCGATGAGGGCTGGGCGGGGCATGGGGTTTGTGCGGGCGGGGAAAGTCCTGATGCCGCGCGATGCGGCGAACTGTGACATTACCCGCCAGTAGGAATTTTACGGGCCAGTAGCTTTTCTGCCCCTGGACACAAACCCTGACCCTATCCCAACGCTGCGAGCCATGCCTGACGAGCCCTCACGGGACGCCTCTCCCGCCTCTGCCTCCACCGTGCTGCAGGTCGAGGCGTTGACGCTTTCGTTCGGCGGCGTGAAGGCGCTGACGAACGTGGGCTTCGGCGTGGCCGCGGGCTCGATCACCGCGGTGATCGGCCCCAATGGCGCGGGCAAGACATCGCTCTTCAACACCATATCGGGCTTCTACAAGCCCGCGCAGGGCCGCGTGCTGTTCGAGGGCGAGGACATCACCCGCCTGCCCGCACCCAAGCGGGCGGCGCTCGGGCTGGCGCGCAGCTTCCAGAACATTGCGCTCTTCCGCGGCATGACGGTGCTCGACAACATCAAGCTCGGCCGGCATGCACACCTGAAGACCAATGTGTTCGACGCCCTCTTCTACCTGGGCCGGGCGCGGCGCGAAGAGGCCGAGCTGCGCCGCGACGTGGAAGAACGGATCATCGACTTCCTCGAGATCGATCACATCCGCCACGCCTCCGTGGCCGCCCTGCCCTACGGTTTGCAAAAGCGCGTGGAAATGGCGCGCGCACTGGCAATGCAGCCCAAGGTGCTGATGCTCGACGAGCCGGTGGCCGGCATGAACCGCGAAGAGACGGAAGACATGGCGCGCTTCATCCTCGACGTGCGTCGTGAGTGGGGCGTCACGGTGCTGATGGTCGAGCACGACATGGGCATGGTGATGGACCTGTCGGACCACGTGGTGGTGCTCAACTTCGGCCAGGTCATTGCGCAGGGCACGCCGGCGCAGGTGCAGGCCGACCCCGAAGTGATTCGCGCCTACCTGGGCGCGGGCGATGTCGGCGAGCTGCGGCGCAAGCTGCGCGGCGAGTCCATGGCGCAGGCGGCCGCATGATGGATTGGGCCTATCTCTTCGAAATCGCCCTCACGGGCATCGCGGGCGGCGGCCTCTATGCATTGGCCGCGCTGGCCTTCGTGCTGGTCTACAAGGCCACGCGCGTGGTCAACATCGCCATCGGCGAGATGCTGATGATCGGCGCGTACCTGTTCTTTGCTTTCGCCGCGAGCTTCTCGCTGCCGATCTGGCTCGCGGTGCTGGGCTCGGTGATCGGCACAGGGCTGCTGGGCGCGGTGATCGAACGCACCATGATCCGGCCGCTCCTGGGCGAGCCGCCGATTTCGGTGTTCATGGTCACGGTCGGGCTCGCGTCCATCCTGGTGGGGCTGGTGGAGATCATCTGGACCGCCGACCAGCGCCGGCTGCCGGAGTTCCTGCCCAACGCACCGGTGATGATCGGCGACGCGTTCCTCGCTCCCAAGATTGCCTATGGCGCACTGATTGCCGTGGTGTTGATCGGGCTGGTGCTGCTGCTGTTCCGCTTCTGGCGCGGCGGCGTGGCGCTGCGGGCCACGGCGTCGGACCAGGCCGCGGCGTACTCGATGGGCATCAACGTACCCCGCGTGTTCTCGCTCGCATGGGTGGCCTCGGCCATGATCGCCGCGGTGGCCGGCATCATCGTCGGCGCCATTGGCGGCATCTCGTCGTCGATGGGCGTGTTCGGGTTGTCGGTGCTGGTGGTGGTGATCGTAGGCGGGCTCGACAGCGTGCTGGGCGCGTTGGTCGGCGGCCTGTTCATCGGATTGGTGGAGGCGCTCGCGGGCTCGTATCTCGGCGGCGAATACAAGCTTCTCGCAACCTTCATCGTGCTGGTGCTCGTGCTGATGGTGCGGCCCTATGGGCTGTTCGGCACGCATGAGATCGAGAGGCTTTGAGATGACTCTCTCTTTTGCACGCTGGAACGTGGTTAGGGCTTGTTGTTCAGGGTGCGCCCCCGCCGACGGGGTACCTTTCTCCGCGAATGTCCCCCGGCCTGCGGCCTCCTCCTTTATTTCGCTGCGCAAGGCACCCCGCCAGCGGGTGCGTTATACGGAGCAGTCGTTGATCAGCGGTACACCCAGAGCGTGCCCCAGTGCACAGGGCACCGGGTGCTCCCCGCAGCGAAATAAAGGAGGAGCCGAAGGCGGGGGACATTCGCGGAGGGGAGTATCCGGTGGCCTTTGCACGCGCCCCGAACAGCAGCGCAAAACCCGCAAGAAGAGGGAAAACCGATGCGCATAGGCACCCTCAAGCAAAGCTACACAGCCGATGCGGCGCTGTTCGACTCACGCACCCAGAAGGCATGGCTGGCAATCGGCGCAGCCCTGCTGGTGCTGTTCCCGTTCATGGCCAGTGACTACTGGCTCTATCTCGCCTGCCTTGTCGCAATCAACGTGGCCAGCGCCACGGGCCTCAATATCCTCACCGGCTACACAGGGCTGGTGAGCCTGGGCCAGGCGGCGTTCATGGGCCTGGGCGCCTACACCGTCGCCATCATGCAGACCCGGCTAGGCACGCCCTTCGTGCTGAACATCGTCGCAGGCGGCATCGTCGCCATGCTCGGCGGGCTGGTCGTCGGCCTTCCCTCGCTGCGGGTGAAGGGCCTGTACCTGGCCATCGCAACCATTGCCGCGTCATTCATTGCGCACTTTTTGTTCGCCAACCTCAAGCTCACGGGCGGAACCTCGGGCCTCTCCCTGCCGCCGGCGCAGTTCTTCGGGCTGCCGCTGGACACGTCGTTCCGCCTCTACTGGGTGATCGTGCCCGTGATGGTGCTCATGGTGCTGGGCGCAGCCAATCTGTTTCGCACGCGCGTGGGCCGCGCCTTCATCGCCATCCGCGACCGCGACATCTCGGCCGAGGTGCTCGGCATTCCACTGCTGCGCTACAAGCTGCTGTCGTTCGGGCTCTCGTCGTTCTATGCCGGCGTGGCGGGCGGGCTGTGGGCCTACTTCTTCCGCGTGGTCACGCCCGAGAGCTTTCCGCTCCTGATGTCGATCTTCTTCCTGGCCGCCATCATCGTCGGCGGCATGGGCACGATCCTCGGCGGGATCTTCGGCGCGGTGTTCATGACCATGGTGCCCGAGCTGCTCAAGCTGGTGGTCGACCTGCTGCCGGGCGGTGTCGAGATGACCGTGTTTCTCTCACCCGTGCGCACCGTCGTGTTCGGGTTGCTCATCGTCGGATTTCTGGTGTTCGAGCCGCATGGGCTCGCAGAAGTGTGGCGGCGCATCCGCCGCTTCTTTCATCTATGGCCCTTCCGTAACTAGACCGCAGGAGACACGCATGCCCAAGACACCGAAGCTTTTCCAGCACCGCCGCGCATTGCTGATTGCCGCCGGCCTCGCAGCCGCTGTTCCATTTGCTGCCAGCGCGCAGGGTAACGAAGACATCGTCATCGGCGGCTCGATTCCGATGACCGGCGTGTTCGCCTTTGCGGGCGTCGGCATCAACGCCGGCATTGCCGACTACGTGAAGATCGTCAACGACGCGGGCGGCATCAAGGGGCGCAAGCTGCGCTACGTGCCCGAAGACACGGGCTACAAGGTCGACGTGTCGGTGGCGGCCTTCAAGAAGATCACGAGCCAGAACAAGGTCAACCTCTACTACGGCGACTCGACCGGCTTCTCCAAGACCATCAACCCCGAGCTCGACCGCAACGGCCAGATCCTGATGGCCGGCGCATCGTTCGCAACCGAGCTGAACGACTCCGCCAAGTACCCCAACCAGTTCCTGGTCGGGCCCGACTACACCGAACAGTTCGGCATCCTGCTGCGCCACATCGCCAAGGAGAAGCCGGGTGCCAAGGTGGCCTTCGTGTACTCCGACTCCGAGTTTGGCCGCGACCCGATCGAGGCCAGCGAGGCGGCCGCCAAGAAGCTGGGCCTCACCGTGCCGGTCAAGCTCATGACACCGCCGGGCAGCGTCGACGTGTCGACCGAAGTCATCAAGCTGCGCCGGGCCGCGCCCGACTACACCATCTTCCACGGCTACATCCTCGCGCCGATCCCCGAGTTCATCCAGCAGGGCAAGCAGATGGGCATGACCAGCAAATGGATGGGCACCTTCTGGACCATGGACAGCTCCACCGTCATGAAGATGGGCGAAGGCGCCGACGGCTTCATGGGCGTGATGCCCTACCGCTACTACTACGACACCTCGGCCAAGGCGCCGATGCTCGACAAGATCCGTGCGCTGCGCCCCGAGTACCAGAGCACGGCCTACACGCAGGGCTTTCTCACGGCCATGCTGTTCACCGAGGCTGCCAAGCGCACCCTGGATGCGGGCAAGCCGCTGGACGGCAAGAACCTGAAGGCCTCGCTCAACACCATCAAGGACTTCGACACCGGCGGGATCATCGGCACGCCGATCACCATCAAGGGCAACTCGATTCCGGTGGGCCGCGTCTACAAGGCCGACATGAAGGCGCAGAAGATGGTGGCGGCCTCGGACTGGATCTCGCTGAACTGAACCATGAACCTGTCCGCGGCTGCGCCCGCCTTCGAAAGGGCTGACCTTGTCTTGGAGGTCAACAACATCGAGGTGGTCTACAACAAGGTCGTGCAGGTGCTGCGCGGGCTGTCGCTCGCCGTGCCACGCGGACAGATCGTGGCACTGCTGGGCAGCAACGGCGCAGGAAAGTCGACCACGCTGAAAGCGGTGTCTGGGCTGCTGGCGCTGGAGGACGGCGAGGTGGAAGCGGGCCGCATCGTATTCGACGGTGCACCCACCGCACAGCTCGCGCCGCAGCAACTCGTGCGGCGGGGGCTCAGCCATGTGATGGAAGGCCGGCGCATCTTCGAGGACCTCACCGTCGAGGAGAACCTCGTGGCCGCAACCTATGCGCTGACGGGCCGCACAGGCACCGCAACCCCGCGCAACTTCGACGATGTGTACGCCTATTTCCCCCGCCTGCACGAACGCCGCAAGGGCCTGGCAGGCTACCTTTCCGGCGGCGAGCAGCAGATGCTGGCCATCGGCCGCGCGCTCGTCGCGCAACCGAAGCTCATCCTGCTCGACGAGCCCTCGCTCGGCCTCTCGCCCAAGCTGGTGGAGGACATCTTCACGATCATCGCGCGCATCAATGCGGAGCGCGGCACCTCGATGCTGCTGGTCGAGCAGAACGCGAGCGTGGCGCTGGCCATTGCGCACACGGGCTACATCATGGAAAGCGGCAAGGTGGTGATCGACGGCAGCGCCGAGCGGCTCGCCGCCGACCCCGATGTACGCGAGTTCTACCTTGGCGTGGGCGGCAGCGGCGAGTCGCGCAGCTTCCGCGCGCTCAAGCACTACAAGCGCCGCAAGCGCTGGCTCTCATGACCGATGCTGCGCTTCCCTCGCTCACCTTGCCGCAGATGCTGCGCGAGCAGGCGCGGCTGCGGCCCCATCGCATCGCAATCCGCCAAAAGGACTTCGGCATCTGGCATCCGCTGGACTGGCGCGGCTACCTGCGGCGCGCCACGCACTTCGGCCTTGGGCTGCATGCGATGGGCCTTGCGCCGGGCGGCCACCTCGGCGTGATTTCGGAGAACCGGGTCGAATGGCTGATCGCTCAGTTGGGCGCGGGGCTGACCGGCGCGGTCACCGTCGGCGTGTACCCGACCAGCCCGAGCAACGAGGTGGCCTACGTGGTCGCGCATGCGGACATCGAAGTGATCGTCTGCGAGGACCAGGAGCAGACCGACAAGGTGCTGGACGCCATCGACCAGTTGCCGCGCCTGCGCAGGATCGTGGTGATCGAGACCAAGGGCCTCGCGAGCTACCCGCCCGAGGTGCGCGCGCTTGTCTCGACCTTCGCGGAAGTCGAGCAGGCCGGCGCCGAGGCCGAGGCGCGCGACGGCACCGCACTCGTCGACGCCGCGCTCGAGCGCCAGACGCTGGCCGACATCGGCTTGATGATCTACACCTCGGGCTCCACCGGCAAGCCCAAGGGCGCGATGATCTCGTACCGCAACATCCGGGGCGTGGTGCCCGGCATCGTCGAGCGGCTGGCGCTGGACGGCGACACCACGCACCTGTCGTACCTGCCGCTGTGCCACGTGGCCGAGCAGATGCTCACGGCCTTTGTGCCGCTGTACCTGGGCTCGCAGGTGAACTTCGGCGAATCGATCCGCACCGTGCAGGAAGACCTGCGCGAAGTCGCGCCCACCATGTTCCTGGGCGTGCCGCGCATCTGGGAAAAGCTGCACGCCGGCATCAGCATCAAGATGCAGGAGGCCGGCCGGCTGCAACGGGCGCTGTTCAACCGTGCGATTGCCGCCTGCGCGCCGCTGGCCGAAAAGCCGCGCAACACATGGACCGTGGCCGAGCGCGGCCGCTTCGCACTGCACTACTGGACGGTGCTGCGCGCGCTGCAGAACTTCATCGGCCTGCGGCGCGCGCGCATTGCACTCACCGGCGCGGCGCCGATTCCGCCCGACGTGGTGCGCTTCTTTCGCACGCTGGGCGTGCCGCTGGTGGAGGTGTACGGGCTCACCGAATCGACCGGCATGATCGCGGGCCATCGCCGCGATGCCGTGAAGATAGGCACCGTCGGCGTGCCCACGCTGGGCACCGAACACCGCATCGGCGAAGCGGGTGAGCTGCTGGTGCGCGGCGACATGGTGTTCGAGGGCTACTACAAGAACCCCGAGGCCACCGCCGCCTCCATACGCGACGGCTGGCTGTACACAGGCGACGTGGTGCGGCAAGAAGACGGCCAACTGCGCATCGTCGACCGGCTCAAGGACATCATGATCACGGCCGGCGGCAAGAACCTCACACCCTCGGAAATCGAGAACACCATGAAGGGCAGCCCTTTCATCAAGGAATGCATCGTGGTGGCGGACGGACGCAAGTTCGTCGGCGCGCTGCTGCAGATCGACTACGAAACGGTGGGCAAGTGGGCCGAGGCGGAGCGCATTCCGTTCACGCATTTCCGCTCGCTGGTGGAAGAGCCGCGCGTGCGCGCGCTCATCGAATCGGAAGTTTCACGCGGCAACGACAAGCTCGCGCAGGTGTGGCAGATCCGGCGTTTTCACCTGCTCACAAAAGAGTTGGACCACGACGACGGCGAAGTCACCGCAACCATGAAGGTGCGGCGCTCCAGCATCTACAAGGCTTACACGGAAGAAATCGAGGCGCTGTACCGCGCCTGATCGGTGCCGGGGCGGCTTACTCGCCGCGAGCAGGCCGGGCCCGCACGTCGGTCACGTCGCCGGCCGGACGCAGCGACAGCGGGCTGCGCACCGATTCGCCGCGCGCGCGCGCATTGGCCACGTCCGCGGCGTTGGGTTCGGCCGGCTTTGCCGCATTGCGAAAACGCTCAAAGCCCGAGCGCGGGTCGAAGCGCCCACCCATCGAGGCCATCCAGGGCGTCACGGGCTTGCCCGTGATCCGGCCCCAGGCGTAGCGCACGCCCCACACAGCGGCCAACAGCGTGACCGCCGCCGCCAGGCTGGCCGCGAAAACCAACCCCAGGAGCAGAAGAATGACGCGAAAAATGAAGTTCATCATCCGACTTTAGGCCGCAACAGCCTCCGATGGTTCCCCGGCCTTCGTAAACGAAAAATGGCCAGGGTTCCGGATCGGGTCGGTGTTGACTTCGATCGTGTCCTTCGGCCCGAAGCTGCCGTCGAGCAGCAGCTTCGAGAGCGGGTTCTCGATGCGCTGCTGGATGGCGCGCTTCAGCGGCCGGGCGCCGAACACCGGGTCGAAGCCGACCTTGGCAATTTCGGCCAGCGCCGCGGGCGACACCTCGAGCGCCAGGTCCATCTTGGCGAGCCGCGCCTGCAGCACCTTGAGCTGGATCGCGGCAATCGATTCGATGTTCTTCGCGTCGAGCGCGTGGAACACGACCGTCTCGTCGATGCGGTTCAGGAACTCGGGGCGGAAGTGGTTCCGCAGCTCGTCCCACACCGCTTCCTTGATGTCTTCGGCCGGCTGCCCCACCATCGACTGGATGATGGGCGAGCCGATGTTGCTCGTCATCACGATCACGGTGTTCTTGAAGTCCACCGTGCGGCCCTGGCCGTCGGTCAGGCGGCCGTCGTCGAGCACCTGCAGCAGCACGTTGAACACATCGGGGTGCGCCTTCTCGACCTCGTCGAGCAGCACCACGCTGTAGGGCTTGCGGCGCACGGCCTCGGTGAGGTAGCCGCCCTCTTCATAGCCCACGTAGCCCGGCGGCGCGCCGATGAGGCGGGCCACCGAATGCTTCTCCATGAACTCGCTCATGTCGATGCGGATCAGGTGGTCTTCGCTGTCGAACAGGAAGCCCGCGAGCGCTTTGCAGAGCTCGGTCTTGCCCACGCCCGTGGGACCGAGGAACAGGAACGAGCCGGTCGGGCGGTTCGGATCCGAAAGGCCCGAGCGCGAGCGGCGGATGGCGTTGGCGACCGCACCGATGGCCTCGTCCTGCCCCACGACGCGTTCGTGCAGCTTGTCTTCCATCACGAGCAGCTTGTCGCGTTCGCCCTGCATCAGCTTGGCAACCGGAATGCCGGTGGCGCGCGCCACGACCTCGGCGATTTCTTCGGAGCCCACTTGCGTGCGCAGCAGTGTCGGCGCGCTGGACTTGCCCTTGTTCGCTTCGCTTTCTTCAGCCTCGTGCAGGCGCTTCTCCAGCGCCGGCAGCTGGCCGTATTGCAGCTCGGCGAGCTTGTTGAAATCGCCCTTGCGCTTCCACTCTTCGATTTCGAACTTGATCTTGTCGATGTCTTCGCGAATCTTCGCGCTGCCTTGCGCCTGCGCCTTCTCGGCCTGCCAGATCTCGTCGTAATCGGCAATCTCCTTCTGCAGGCGCGCGATCTCGTCCTCGATCAGGCCGAAGCGCTTCTGCGAGGCTTCGTCCTTTTCGCGACGCACGGCTTCACGCTCGATCTGCAGCTGGATGAGACGGCGGTCGAGGCGGTCCATCACCTCTGGCTTGGAGTCCATCTCGATCTTGATCTTGGCCGCGGCCTCGTCGATCAGGTCGATGGCCTTGTCGGGCAGGAAGCGGTCGGTGATGTAGCGGTCAGACAGTTCGGCTGCGGCCACGATGGCCGGGTCGGTGATCTGCACGCCGTGGTGCACTTCGTATTTTTCCTGCAGGCCGCGCAAGATGGCGATGGTGGCTTCGACACTGGGCTCGCCCACGATGATCTTCTGGAAGCGGCGCTCGAGCGCAGCGTCCTTCTCGATGTACTTGCGGTACTCGTCGAGCGTGGTCGCACCCACGCAGTGCAGCTCGCCGCGCGCGAGCGCGGGCTTGAGCATGTTGCCGGCGTCCATGGCGCCCTCGGCCTTGCCGGCGCCCACCATGGTGTGCAGCTCATCGATGAAGACGATGGTCTGGCCTTCGTCCTTGGCGAGTTCGTTCAGCACGGTCTTCAGGCGCTCTTCGAACTCGCCGCGGAACTTGGCGCCGGCCAGCAGCGCGGCCATGTCGAGCGACAACACGCGCTTGCCCTTCAACGACTCGGGCACCTCGCCCGCGACGATGCGCTGCGCCAGGCCCTCGACGATGGCGGTCTTGCCCACGCCGGGCTCACCGATGAGCACCGGGTTGTTCTTGGTGCGGCGCTGCAGCACCTGAATGGCGCGGCGGATTTCCTCGTCGCGGCCGATGACCGGGTCGAGCTTGCCCAGCCGGGCACGCTCGGTCAGGTCGAGGCAGTATTTCTTCAGGGCTTCGCGCTGGCCTTCGGCATCGGCGCTGTTCACGCCCTGCCCACCGCGCACGGCGTCGATGGCCGATTCGAGCGACTTGCGGCTCAGGCCGTTTTCCTTCGCGATCCGGCCGATGTCCGATTTGCTGTCGGCCACGGCCAAGAGGAAGAGCTCGCCCGCAATGAACTGGTCATTGCGCTTGATGGCTTCTTTCTCGGTGGCCTGCAGCAGCTTGCCGAGCTCGGGTCCAACCTGCACGATGTCATGGCCCTGCACCTGCGGCAGCTTCTTGATGGCGGCCTCGGCCGCACCCGCCAGGCCCTGCACATTGACGCCGGCACGCTCCAGCAGGGCGCGCGGGCCGTCTTCCTGGCGCAGCATGGCGACCAGCAGGTGGGCTGGTTCGATATAGGCGTTGTCGTTGCCGAGCGCGAGCGTCTGGGCGTCGCTCAGCGCTTCCTGGAACTTGGTGGTGAGTTTGTCTTGTCGCATGGTGGTATTCCTGCACTCAAAATAGGACTGTTCGGGCGCGATTCAAGATGTCCGGCGCATCGGGCACGGCTATTGCACTGTGCCTCGTCATTTTTGGAATGGAGTCGATCATGGTTTTTTCAATGCTGCGCCCTCATCCGGTTCGCCGGGCGCTCGGCGTCGGTCTGTTTGTAGCGGCCCTGGGCCTCGCAAGCGTTGCGCAGGCGCAAGGCACGCCCGTCCGCATCCTGGTCGGCTTTCCGGCCGGCGCGGGCACGGACGCCATTGCACGCACGCTGGGCGAAAAACTCAAGGACGTATTGGGCGTGCCGGTGGTGGTCGAAAACCGCGCTGGTGCAGGCGGGCAAATCGCGGCCCAAGCGCTCAAGGCCGCCCCGGCCGACGGCCATACGCTGTTCCTTTCGCATGACCACTCGATTTCCATCCTGCCGCAGGTGGTCAAGAACCCGGGCTTCAACCCCGCGACCGACTTCGTGCCCGTGGCCGGCTTCGCCACTTTCGCCAACGTGCTCGCAGTGTCCGGCGGCACGCCGGCCAAGAGCATCGATGAGTACGTGAAGTGGATTCGCACCCAGCGCGGCGGCAAGGAAACCATCGGCATCCCCGCGCCCGCCTCGATTCCCGAGTTCCTGGTAAAAATGATCTCGGAAAAATACAAGATCGACGTGCAGCCCGCGCCCTACCGCGGCAGCGCGCCCATGACGGCGGACATGCTGGGCAACCAGATCACCGCGGGCATTGCCTCGGTGCCCGACTTCATCGAGAACCACAAGGCGGGCAAGGTGCGCATCGTCGCCTCCATCGGCGCCAAGCGCCAGGCCGTGCTTCTGAACGTGCCGACCTTCACCGAACTGGGTTTCTCGAACCTGGAAGACCTGCCCTACTACGGCATCTTCGCGCCCGTGGGCACGCCCCAGCCGGTCATCGACAAATACGGCGAAGCGCTGCAGAAGGTGCTGGCCATGCCCGATGTGAAGCAGAAGCTGACGACGATGGGGCTCACCGTGGCGTATGAGCCGCAAGGGCAGTTTGCGGGCCGCGTGCGCAGCTATACGCAGACTTGGGAGCGGATCATTCAGTCGAGCGGGTTCAAGCCCCTCTGAGCTTTCCTGTCTCTCCCTCTCCCTGAGGAGAGGGTTGGGGTGAGAGCACTGAGCCGCCTATAAGCGCGGCGCTCAAAACAGGCGCCGCTGCTCTCACTCCGCCCTCCTCAAAGAGAAAGGGAAAAGAGAATCAAGCATTGCTGGCCGTAGTGCCCCAGCGCGCCAGCCTTGCCACGGCTCACGCGCGCCGGAGAGCTGCATTCTTTCACGGTTCGTTTGCCGCAGTCGGGGCAGCACTGCGGCTTTGATCAATCCGGCCAACCACAATGGGTGATGACCAACCTCAGCTCCCAACAGCAAACGACGCTGGCTCAGTTCGCAGCCCAGCCTCGCGTCACTCCCGCGCAAAAGGCGCAACTGCGCGCTGACGTCTCCAGCAACGCTCACTTGCTGGTCCAGCCGAACCAAGGCGCGTCCCGATGATTGCGCGCGAACTCATATTGCCAGTGATTGCCACACTGGCCCTGAGCGCCTGTGCTCATGACCCCGCGCCTGACTCCAAAAAGACCATGCCGATGAATGCATCTGCGAAAGCCTACCGTCCCCACACACTGGACGAGCACCCCGACCTCACGCCGAAAGAAATGGGCCGGCGAATGCTCAAGCTGATCGACAGCCTCACATCCTTCGACGAGTTGTCGTTGGAGCGGGTGCGGGAGGTGATGCGATTGCCTCTGTACGAGATGCCATCACGGACATCGCACGCTTTCGGAATGCATTTGCCAGCGTCGGATTGGTACTACGTCTTCTCCTACTATGACCATCCTCAGTTGTCAGAGTCGAAGAACATTACTTATGAGTTCCTCGGCAAAAGCGAAACTGCCGACATGGGCCCAGTCTGCGCCATTGACTACGGCGCCTATGTGACGGCACTAAAGAGCATGGGCTTCCGGGAACGGGAGGACTTGGCGCGATACGACGCCTTACACCCCTATCCGCGCCGCAACGAGCAAACAGGGCAATTGGAGCCCTCTCCCCCTCAATTCCGGCGCTTGCCCGTCTATTTTTTTACGCGCAACAACGTTGTGGTGCAGATCACCCCCCGACGCGAAGCAGATGTTCCTGACGAAAAGCTGCGTCACGCGTGCGTGGAGTCCATCACCGCCATGCGCTTCGGAAAGAGGTAAGCCATGCCCATCCTCGATCCTCAACTGGATACAGCCCTCTCCCAATTCGCAGCCCAACCCGGTGTCACTCCCGCGCAGGAAGCTCAACTGCGTGCTGCTGTCGCCAGCGATGCCCGGCTGCTGGAAAGTCTGAATCAGAACGCCGCCGAAGGCCATCTCAAAGGATTTGCCCTGCCGCAGGTCGGCACCCAACCGAATCTGGCGGGTACCTATGAGATCGTTTCGGGGGTGGTCACCCTGCCGGCCAGCAGTTTTGCTCCTACCGGCGCAGTTGCCAGTGCAGACTTGATCGCAACGCTGCGTTTGCAGGACATGTCCTTGCGTTTTGCGCACAGCGACTACGACGACCCTGTCAATAAGCTCTGCCGTCCGATCACGCAGGAGATGGTGAACAACCTGCAATCGACCATCAATGGCTCACCAGCACTGGCGCAGGAGATCAAGAAGGCGGTTACGCCACCTGGGCCTGGGCAGAAGGCGCCCTTACAGCACTTTGTGCCCCTCAGCGGGACGGTGGCCGGCGGCACCTACGACGGGACCACAAAAACCATGAGCCTGCCGCCCACAAGTCTTTCGACCCCATTCAATTCGGTGGACATGACCTTTGTGCTGGGCCATGAAGTCCAACATGCCTTCAACCATGCCGCCATGACTGCGGCCAGTCAGTCCTTCAACACCGAGACTTGGCAGATCGCCCAGAGCAACAGCCTTGCGCATGACTACACCGGAGCCATCGGCAGGCTGACCCAGGCTTCGCGTGAAGATGAGGCTAGTGCGCAAATTGCGGGGTGGAATGCGTTGTTGAGCAGGCAGCAGCAGATCACGCCACACGCAGGGCTCGATAACATGCTGGGAACCCGAAATTTCAGAGTAAGAGATTTCGTCGAGCTCGACAGAAATTCCAACTCCGCTCAACCCCGCCCCGGGCTGGCCTTCAACCCCGACACCACCCTGTCGCAGACCCCCGCCAACATAGTCGCGGCGGGGCAGTATTACTTCGACAAGCCGCCCAAAGGGACGCCCGGCGTACCGGAGAATCAAACCACCGGTATCGGCTTTCACGGCGACTCCGACTACCGCAACTACTACGGCGCCCATGCGGTGGGGCGCGCCATCGATATGGAGCGCTCCTACGCCCAGCCCGTCAACGGCCTAGCGCCGAATATGCAATTCGACATGTCTCGCCTGGGGCTGCGCGAAGACTTGATGGAGCGGAACGGCATCACCATCGGAAAAAATCCCGGAACGCCGCAGCCCTATAACGACACCAGCCAGTTGCCGCCGGCACCGCGTCATTTCGATCACACCAACACGCCGGCCGGCGTTCCCAACAGCCATCAGCATGTGCCGGTGGTTCCCGGCGCGACGGGATCGCTTGGCGCAAACGCTGGCGATCCGCGCGATCCGGAGTCTGTTCAGCCGTCCGGCACACCCCAGGCGCAGCGGGAACTCTCGCCCACAGCGGACTTCTCCGCCTATCTCGACCGCATGCTTGCCGCCGCGCAGTCGGGCGACGACGCTTCCTTCCGCAAGATGACCCAGACCTTGGCCGATCTACCACCCGGACGCGAGTTGCGTGCCGAAGCCGTTGCCGCCGTAGACCAGCAGGAGCAATTGGCCGCACAGCACCAAGCCCAACTGCAGCAGGCCGCCCAGGTCAGTGGCCCGGTCATGCGCATGTAACGCCCAGTAGATCGCCATTGAACGGCTCGGAAACGGGAGCGGAAAGGGAAGAAATGAACGAAGAAAAAAGCATGGTTTTGATCAGCAAGATTGCGGCACTTGTCGAGCAATTCGACCGTCGCTGCGAGCACGCCAGCGGACAGTTGCGCCACCTCGCGCAACAGATGCCGGGTGTGGTGCGGCAGTCGGCCGACGAGCACTTTCGCCGCATTCCCGACGAGGTGATGGGCGGCGTCCGATCAGGAATCGAGCGGCCAGTAGCCGCCTATGAACAGCGCTTGCGCGAGGCGGGCGAGCGGTTGCAGCAAGCGTCGAACGCACTCAACTCGCAACTGCTGCGCGCTGAAACGCTGCACAAGCATTTGATCTGGAAAGTTGCCGGCATCACACTGGGCAGTCTCGTGCTTCTTCTGGCTGGCGGGGGCTGGTTGTCCTGGCACTACTACGAGGAGATTCGTACCAATCAAGTGTCGGCCGACCTGCTCAAGGCTTACAACCAGGCAGATGTCACACTGTGCGATGGCCGCCTGTGCGCCAAAGTGGGCAAGAAGGACCGGCAGCGCTTTGGCGACTATGTTCTAGTCGAGCCCCGCTGAAGCCCGCCGCGATTCACGCATTGCCGACATCAATGCCCCAGCGCGCCAGCGCCGCATCGTCGCTCACACGCGCATCCACCCATCGCGCGCCTTCAGGCGTCTGTTCCTTCTTCCAGAACGGCGCCTGCGTCTTCAGATAATCCATCAGAAACTCGCAGGCCTCGAAGCTCTGGCCGCGGTGGGCCGAGACCACCGCCACCATCATGATCTGGTCGAGCGGCTGCAGCAGGCCCACGCGATGGATGACGCGTGCGCCCAGGATGTCGAAGCGCTTGTGCGCCTCGTCGATCATGGCTTCGATGGCCTTCTCGGTCATGCCGGGGTAGTGCTCCAGCTCCATCGATGCGATGTTGCTGCCGTCGTTGCGGTCCCTGACCGTGCCGACAAAACTGCACACCGCGCCCACGCGTTTGTCGCCGGCACGCAACGCGGCGACCTCCTGTCCCAGGTCGAAATCGGCTGTCTGGATCGAAACGCGTGCATCGCTCATGCCGGGATTGTGGCACCGCGCTAGACTTCGGCAATGCCTTGCCACGCCACGCTCTTCACAGTGCTTTCGCACTTGGGAAGCAGCCGCGCGCGCCAAGGCAGCAAAGCCAAAAAACCAAAGCTCGTCTGACCGGAGCTGCGGTTCCGTCGTCGGATGAGCGACGGAACCTGCAAAGGCCTTGGCCCCGATTTGGGTTGCGCGCGCATCGAACGACGGTTCTTTTCCATCGGTCGATTCCTCGAAGGAAGCCTGCGTGCCGCAATCGTCAAACCCCTCCTCCAATCCTGATTTCTCGGGCCTCTGGATTCCTCTTGTCACGCCGTTTCGCGGCGGCGCCGTCGACCACGCTGCGCTCTCGGCCCTGACACGCCGGCTCGCCGATGACGGCGTGTCAGGCTTCGTGGTCTGCGCCTCGACGGGCGAAGCCGCGGCGCTCGATGAAGCGGAGCAACTGGCCGCGCTCGACACGGTGCAGGCTGCCGCCGGCGGGCTGCCGATCATCATGGGCCTGTCGGGCTACCACCTGGGCAAGACGACGGCCTGGGTACGGCGGCTCACCGAACGGCCCCTGGCAGGGCTGCAGGTGCCCGCGCCGCACTACATCCGGCCGTCGCAGGCCGGTCTGCTCGAATGGTTCCGCGCCATTGCCGACGCCAGCGCCGCGCCGGTGCTGGTCTACGACATTCCCTACCGCACCGGCGCGACCATTGCGCGCGAAACACTGCTGACCCTTGCCGAGCATCCGCGCATTCGAGGCATCAAGGATTGCGGCGGCGACATGGCCAAGACACGCGCCGTGATTGCGGACGGCAGGCTCCAGGTGCTGTCCGGCGAAGACCAACAGATCTTCAGTACGGTGGCCGAAGGCGGGGTGGGTGCCATCGCGGCAAGCGGCCATGTGCAGACCCGCCGCTTTGTGCAGGTGCTGCGCCTCTTGGCCGACAACCGGCTTGCGGAAGCGCGCGCCGAGTGGCAGCTGCTGCAGCCGTTGATAGAGATGCTGTTTGCCGAACCGAACCCGGCGCCGCTCAAGGCGCTGCTGGCGCATGACGGATCGATGAGCGATGAATTGCGCTCGCCGATGACTCGCGCATCCGATGCGTTGCGCGACCGGTTGGTAGAACTCGACGCCCGGCTCAGCCGCCCGTAACGGGCGGGAAGAAGGCGACCTCGGCGCCCTCGCGCAGCGCGGCCGCCTCGTCGCTCATGACCTGATCGAGCGCCATGCGAACGGCCTTGCCGCGTGCAAGGGCCGTGGCGTATGCCCCGCCGCGGGCAATGAGTTCATCGCGCAAGGCGGCAAGTGTGCCGGCGCCGGTTTCGACGGTTTCGCCGCTGGTGGCAAGCGCCTCGCGCACGGAGGCGAAATAACGGATCTGGACCTTCATGTGAGATGCGCTTCAGGCCAGCAGCGAGGCCAAGGGAATGAACTTCACCGTGTCGCCGGCCTTGAAGGACTGGCTGGGCGGGTTGTCGATGACGCCGTCGCCCCACACCATCGACGTCAGCACGCCCGAGCTCTGGTTGGCGAACAGATCGAGTCCGCCGGCTGCGTTGCGCCGCGCGCGCAGGAACTCGCGGCGCTTGTCGGCACGCGGCCAGTCGAAGTCGGCACGCATCGGCACGGGCTCGGGCGCCACGCGCGTGGCGCCTTGGAGCGTCAGCAGAAAGGGGCGCACGAGCAGCAGAAAAGTCAGGAAGCTGGAGACGGGATTGCCGGGCAGTCCGGTCACGTGGCAGCGGCCCTTCGCGTCGCCTCCCGCCCTGGGAATCGATCCGTAGGCGAAAGGCTTACCGGGCTTCATCGAGAGCGACCACAGCTGCAATTCGCCAAGCGCCTGCACCGCGGCCTTGATGTGGTCTTCTTCTCCCACGGACACGCCGCCCGTGGTGATGATCAGGTCGCTGCCCTCGGCGGCGCCGCGCAGCGCCTCGATGGTGGCTTCGCGCTTGTCGGGCACGATGCCCAGGTCGTTCACCTCGCAGCCCAGCCGATGCAGCAAGGCGCGCATGAAAAAGCGGTTGGAGTTGTAGATCGCGCCGGGCTTCATGGCCTCGGGTGCGACTTCGCCGGGCATCACCAATTCGTCGCCGGTGGACAGCAGCGCCACGCGCGGGCGCCGCGCCACCTGGAGCCGGTCGAAGCCGATGCTCGCGGCGAGCCCGAGTGCGGCGGGCGTCAGGCGCTCGCCCTTGCGCAGCACCACGTCGCCGGACGCCACGTCTTCGCCAGCGCGGCGAATCCATTGGCCGGCGGTGGGAGCGATCTGGATGCGCACCGCGCCAAGCCCGCCCTCCTGCGGCACGGCCTGCGTGTCTTCCTGCATGACGACCGCATCGGCGCCCTCGGGAATCTGCGCGCCGGTGAAGATGCGTGCCGCCGTGCCGGCCGCCAGCGGCGTGCCCACGGTTCCGGCGGGGATGCGCTGCGCAACCTGGAGCAAGGCGCCGGGCGCAGCGCAGTCCGCCGTGCGCACGGCATAGCCGTCCATCGAACTGTTGTCCCGCGGCGGCACGGTGAGCGCGGAGACCAGGTCTTGCGCGAGCACCCGGCCGTCCGCATCGAAGGTGGCGACGCTTTCGGCGGGCAGCTTGGGTGCCGCTTTTTCGAGCAGCGTTGCCAGCGCTTCGTCAAGCGCCATCAGCGGCGGGCGCGAGTGAGGAGCGGTGTCAGCCATGATGTTCGGGGTTGTATTCGAAGCGGGTTCCGCTGTCGATCAGCCACTGCGCGATGCCCTCGATGTCGTCGAGGTCGAACATGGGCAGGTTGGTAGGCGCCGGCAGCCCTTCGGGCGCGTTGGTGGCAATGGCCGTCACGAAGGCATCGTCGATGTACTTCGAAGGCCGAGGCGCCTGGCCTGCTTCGGGCGCACGCCACACTTCGATCTTCAGCAGGTCGCTGTGCTTGAAGCCCTCGACCAGCACCCAGTCGACGCCGTCGTGAAGCTCCGCAATGAGGTCATGCACCGTGAGCTGCGCGGGCTGCTCGAATTCGCGGATCAGCGCCAGCCGCTTGTCCGATGCCACGACCACCTCGAAAGCCCCCGCCTCGCGGTGGCGGTAGGTGTCCTTGCCAGGATGGTCGATGTCGAACTTGTGGTGCGCATGCTTGACCACCGACACGCGTTGCCCGTGGAGCCTGAGCACCGGAATCAGTCGCTCGACCAGCGTGGTCTTGCCCGAACCCGAGTACCCGGAAAAGCCGATCACCTTCATGACGAGTTCCTGTGGCTGCTAGCTGGTCGACAGCCGAATGCAAATGCGCGGATGCGGGAGAGCCATTGCGGCAAATGGCGAAGATCAGTCGCAGTTCTGGGCGATGTAGGCCTTCACGGCCTCCACATCGGCCGGGAGCTTGACCACGCGCTTGGGCAGCGCTTCGATGCCTTCGAACCTGGCCGGCCGCGCGGGCTCATGGCCGAGCGCTTCCACCAGGGTGGCGGCAAACTTGATCGGCAGTGCGGTCTCGAGCACCACCATCGGCACGCCGGGCGTGAGGTGCTCGCGCGCAGCCTTCAGGCCGTCGGCCGTGTGCGGATCGACCAGTGTGGCAAAGCGCTTCTCGGTGTCGCGAATGGTCGCAAGGCGGTCGGCGTGCGTGCTGCGGCTGCTCTTGAAGCCGAAGCGTTCTGCCGCCTGCTTGAATGCAGGTTCGCCGCTCAGGTCGAAGCGGGCTTGGCTGCCGAGTTCATCGACGAACAGCGAGCGCAGCTTGGCGGCATCGCGGCCCACCAGGTCGAACACGAAGCGCTCGAAGTTGCTGGCCTTGCTGATGTCCATCGAGGGACTCGAGGTTTCGTGCGTATCGGCCGCCGCGCGCACGCGGTAGATGCCGGTGCGGAAGAACTCGTCGAGCACGTCGTTCTCGTTGGTGGCAACCACCAGTGTGTGGATGGGCAGGCCCATCATGCGCGCCACATGGCCCGCGCACACGTTGCCGAAGTTGCCCGACGGCACGGTGAAGCTCACCGGCTTGTCGTTGCCCGCCGTGGCCTGGAAGTAGCCGGCAAAGTAGTAGACGACCTGCGCGAGCAGGCGCGCCCAGTTGATCGAGTTGACCGTGCCGATGCGGTACTTGCGCTTGAAGCCCAGGTCGTTCGACACCGCCTTGACGATGTCCTGGCAGTCGTCGAACACGCCGGTGATGGCAATGTTGTGGATGTTCTCGTCCTGCAGGCTGAACATCTGCGCCTGCTGGAACGGGCTCATGCGGCCGTCAGGCGAGGTCATGAAGACGCGCACGCCCTTCTTGCCGCGCATGGCGTACTCGGCGGCGCTGCCGGTGTCGCCGCTGGTGGCGCCAAGAATGTTGAGCTCGGCGCCGCGGCGGGCCAGTTCGTATTCGAACAGGTTGCCCAGGAGCTGCATCGCCATGTCCTTGAAGGCCAGCGTCGGGCCGTTGGACAGGGCTTCGAGGTACACGCCGTCTTCGAGCTCACGCAGCGGCACGATTTCTTCGCTGCCGAACACTTCGTGCGTGTAGGTCTTGGCGCAGATGGCTTTCAGGTCGGCCGGCGGAATGTCGTCGATGTACAGCGAGAGAATTTCGAACGCCAACTCCGCGTACGGCAGGTCGCGCCATTTCGCGAGCGTGGCGGTATCGACTTGCGGATAGTGCTCGGGCAGGTAAAGCCCACCATCCGGCGCGAGGCCTTCAAGCAGGATTTCGCAGAAACGCTTGCGGTCCGGGTGCCCGCGGGTGCTCAGGTAGTTCACGATGGTTCTCTTGCGCCGCCCTCAGGACAGCTCTTCCTTGCGGATACGCACGATCGGTTGCAGCACCGTGGGCAGGGCCTGCAGTTCGGCGAGCACGTCGTTCACGGTGCCTTCGCGCGCGTCGTGCGTGAGGATGATCAGGTCGGTCTGCGTGGAGCCTTCGCCGCCCACTTCGTCGGCTTCGCGCTGCAGCACCGCGTCGATGCTGATGCCGGCGGTGGCAAGCAGGCCCGTGACCTTGGCAAGCACGCCGGCCTGGTCGGCCACGCGCAGGCGCAGGTAGTAGCTGGTGACGACCTCGGCCATCGGCAGCACCTTCAGGTCGCTCATGGCGTCGGGGTGGAAGGCCAGGTGCGGCACGCGGTGCGCGGCATCAGCCGTGTGCAGGCGCGTGATGTCCACCAGGTCGGCAATCACCGCGCTGGCGGTCGGCTCGCTGCCCGCGCCCTTGCCGTAGTACAGCGTGGTGCCGACGGCGTCGCCATGCACGACCACCGCATTCATCGCGCCCTCCACGTTCGCAAGCAGCCGCTTCGACGGCACCAGCGACGGGTGCACGCGCAGCTCGACGCCCTGCGCTGTGCGCTTGGTGATGCCGAGCAGCTTGATGCGGTAGCCGAGCTGCTCGGCGTACTTGATGTCTTGCGCGGCAAGCTTGGTGATGCCTTCGATGTGCGCCTTGTCGAACTGCACCGGAATGCCGAAGGCAATGGCGCTCATCAGCGTGACCTTGTGGCCGGCGTCCACGCCTTCGATATCGAAGGTGGGGTCGGCTTCGGCGTAGCCCAGGCGCTGGGCCTCTTTGAGCACGGTGGCGAAGTCGAGCCCCTTGTCGCGCATCTCGGAGAGGATGAAGTTGGTGGTGCCGTTGATGATGCCGGCCAGCCACTGGATGCTGTTGGCCGTGAGGCCTTCGCGCAGCGCCTTGATGATCGGAATGCCGCCGGCCACCGCGGCCTCGAAGGCCACCATCACGCCCTTGGCATGCGCGGCCGCGAAGATTTCGGTGCCGTGCACGGCGAGCAGCGCCTTGTTGGCCGTGACCACGTGCTTGCCGGCCGCAATGGCCTCGAGCACCAGCTGCTTCGCAATGCCGTAGCCGCCGATCAGTTCGATGACGATGTCGATGTCCGGATTGGCAATGACGTCGCGCGCATCGGAGACGACACGCACGCCCTCGCCCGCCACTTCGCGCGCACGCGCCTGGTCGAGGTCGGCCACCATCGTGATCTCGATGCCCCGGCCCGCACGTCGCTTGATTTCTTCCTGATTGCGCAGCAGCACCTTGAAGGTGCCGCTACCGACCGTGCCTGCACCGAGCAGGCCTACTTGAATGGGTTTCATTGGAGATTCGCGTTGAGGGTTCGTGTCAGTCGGTCTTGCTGCGCAGGCGGTACAGCTCCAGGAATCTGGCAATGCGGTGGATCGCTTCGCGCAGGTCGTCCTCATGAGGCAGGAACACGATGCGGAAGTGGTCCGGCGTGGCCCAGTTGAAGCCCGTGCCCTGCACCAGCATGACCTTGGTTTCTCTCAGCAGCTCGAGAAAGAACTGCCGGTCGTCCTCGATGGGATAGATCTTCGGGTCGAGCTTGGGAAACATGTACAGCGCCGCACTGGGCTTGACGCAGCTCACGCCCGGAATGGCCGTGATCAGCTCGTAGGCCAGGTCGCGCTGGCGCCGCAGGCGGCCGCCGTCGCCCACCAGGTCGTTGATGCTCTGGTAGCCGCCAAGGGCAGTCTGAATGGCCCACTGGCCGGGCACGTTGGCGCAAAGACGCATGTTCGAGAGCATGTTCAGGCCCTCGATGTAGTCCCGCGCGCGCTTCTTGTCGCCCGACACCACGAGCCAGCCCGCGCGATAGCCGCACGAACGGTAGCTCTTGGAAAGCGAATTGAAGGTGAGCGTGAGCACGTCGGTCGAAAGGCTCGCGATGGCGGTGTGCTTGACGTTGTCGTACAGCACCTTGTCGTAGACCTCGTCCGCGAAGATCACCAGGTCGTGTTCGCGCGCAATGGCCACGATGCTCTTGAGCAATTCGTCGGAATAGAGCGCACCCGTGGGGTTGTTGGGGTTGATGACCACGATGCCCTTGGTGCGGGGCGTGATCTTGGCGCGGATGTCGTCCAGGTCGGGCATCCATCCGTTGGCCTCGTCGCACAGGTAGTGCACCGGCGTGCCGCCCGAAAGGCTCGATGCGGCCGTCCACAGGGGGTAGTCGGGCGCCGGAAGCAGCATTTCGTCGCCGTCGTTCAGCAGCGCGTTGGTGGCCATGGCGATCAGTTCGCTCGCGCCGTTGCCCAGGTAGATGTCGTCGAGCGTGACGCCGGCAATGCCCTGCTTCTGCGTTTCGTGCATCACGGCCTTGCGCGCCGCGAAGATGCCCTTGCTGTCCGAATAGCCCGCCGAGGCCGGCAGGTTGCGGATCATGTCCTGCTGCACTTCCTCGGGCGCATCGAAACCGAACACAGCCAGGTTGCCAATGTTGAGCTTGATGATTTTCTGGCCCTCTTCCTCCATCTGCTTCGCGGCGTCCATGATGGGGCCGCGGATGTCGTAGAGCACATTGGCCAGCTTGGCCGATTTCTTGAACTGCTTCAAAGGGCCCTCCCGGGCGCGGGTTACTCGATGTCGAAAGGCCCTTGGAGGCCTCGTGTCACTGGGGAAAACCTATAATTTGACCACAGTTCCCAGTGCCCCGATGAAGCTCCAGCCCGACAAATCCGACGCCCAGTCCCTTACCGCTCACGGCCCCGGGTGGGTTGCGATCAACAACGAGAAGGTCGAGGGCAGCGTGGTGGTCGGCTCCCGGGGCGAGCGCTTCGAATGGAATTGCACACGCTTCGACCAGCTGGGGCCCGAGCATTTCGCTCAGTTGGCCTCGCTTGGCGCGGAATTGATCATTTTTGGAAGCGGATCGCGCATCCGTTTTCCACAGGCCGCCTGGCTGCAGCCGCTCATGGCCAGGCGCACCGGCGTGGAAACCATGGACACCCCTGCCGCCTGCCGTACCTACAACATCCTGGCCGGCGAAGGCCGCCATGTGATTGCCGCCCTGCTGGTCGAACCGCCCCAGGATGGCTGAGGGGGCGCTTTTCGGGGTAAAATACCGGGTTGCGAACAGGCCAGCTGCCCTCAGTTAGCAACGACCAATCCTCCATTCATCGAGTCTGCCCGAAAGAGCTCGATTCAATGGAAACCAACGGAGAAAACAAGTTTCATGGCGATCGTTGTCAACAAACCCATTCCTGAATTCGACGCCAACGCCACGGGCGGCTTGAAAGTCTCGAATACCTCGCACCTCGGCCACGTGCTGGTCATGTATTTTTACCCGAAAGATAACACTCCGGGTTGCACGACCGAAGCCATGCAGTTTCGCGACCGCTACAAGGACTTCGAAAAAGCCGGCGCCACCGTGTTCGGCGTGTCCCGCGACAACATGAAGTCGCACGACGAGTTCAAGGCCAAGCTCGAACTCCCGTTCGAACTCATCGCCGACACCGAAGAAAAAATGTGCCACATGTTCGGCGTGGTCAAGAACAAGATCATGTACGGCAAGAAGGTCAAGGGCATCGAGCGCAGCACCTTCCTCATCGGCGCCGACGGCATCCTGAAGGCCGAATGGCGCGGCCTCAAGGTCCCCGGCCATGTCGACGACGTGCTCAAGGCCGTCAAGGCCCTCAAGAAGGCTGCCTGACAGTTACAAGAAGCGCCTTCTGTGCGCTTTTGCTTCGCTTCGTGGGGAATGCCCAACGAACGGTGCAAAGAGCACGAGACGCGTCACGGCCGGTGTGCATAATGGCCTCATGCCGTTGAGCTCCACGACCGCATCCCCCGAACAAAGCCGCCTTGGTCTACAGGCGGCTTTTTCGTTTTCTGGTTTCCAACTCCTGCGAGCGACCTGACACATGCCATTGCCTCCCGCCCCCACGAAACGCGCCGCATTGCTCTCGCCGGATGCGCACGATGCACCCGCCCGCTCCTCGCACAAGGGATCGCGCCGCTCAGGCGAATCGCGCGCCGACTCGGCCTCGACGAGCGGCTCCCAGCCCCTGGAATTGTTCGACCGCAATGCCGCGGAAGCGGTCGGCGGCAGCGCGGAGGCCGCCCCTGCGACGCGTGGCCGGTCGAAACCTGCCTCGTCCCGCAACCAGGAGCGGAACCAGGAACGCAACGAGGACCGAAACCGGGAGCACCGGCCCGCTGCCCGCGGCGAGCCTGAAACACCACCGGCGGCCTATGTGCCGGCGCCGGCGCAAGTGGCGGTGCCGCAGGCTCCGGCCCGCACCAAGCGCGCCAAGTCCAATGGACCGGCCAAGCTGTTCGTGCTCGATACGAACGTGCTTCTGCACGACCCGATGTGCCTGTTCCGCTTCGAGGAACACGACATCTTCCTGCCGATGATCGTGCTCGAGGAACTGGACGGCCACAAGAAGGGCACCACGGAAGTGGCCCGCAACGGCCGCCAGACCAGCCGCACGCTCGACGCCCTGGCGGCAGCGCAAGACGCCGACATTGCCAAGGGCCTGAAACTCGACACCACGGGCCACCGCGAGGCCGGCGGCAAGCTGTTCTTCCAGACCGCGCCGCTCGACTATTCGCTGCCGGTCAGCCTGCCCCAGGGCAAGGCGGACAACCAGATCCTCGGCGTGGTCCAGGCTTTGCGCGACCAGTACGCCAAGGACCAGCCCGGCCGTCCCAAGCAAGAGGTGGTGCTGGTGTCGAAGGACATCAACATGCGCGTCAAGGCGCGCGCCCTCGGCCTGGCCGCCGACGACTACCAGAACGACAAGACGCTGGAGGACGGCGACCTGCTCTACGCGGGCTCGCTCGCGCTGCCGGCCGACTTCTGGACGCGCCAAAGCAAGACGGTCGAAAGCTGGCAAAGCGGCAGCAGCACCTTCTACCGGATCAGCGGCCCGCTGGTGCCCAACCTGTACATCAACCAGTTTGTGTACTTCGAGGCGCCGGGCGAGCCAAGCATGTATGCGCGCGTCACCGAAATCCGCGACAAGACCGCGGTGTTCAAGACGCTGAAGGACTACAGCTCGGGCAAGAACGCGGTGTGGGGCGTGAACACGCGCAACCGCGAGCAGAACTTCGCGATGAACCTGCTGATGGATCCAGAGGTCGATTTCGTCACCCTCACCGGCACGGCCGGCACCGGCAAGACGCTGATGGCGCTGGCGTCGGGCCTGACGCAGGTGCTCGACGACCGCCGCTACACCGAGATCATCATGACCCGCGCCACGGTGAGCGTGGGCGAGGACATCGGCTTCCTGCCTGGCACCGAGGAAGAAAAAATGGGCCCCTGGATGGGCGCGCTCGACGACAACCTCGAGTTCCTGGCCAAGGGCGATGGTGGCGGCGCCGGCGAATGGGGCCGCGCGGCCACCAACGAGCTGATCCGCAGCCGCATCAAGGTCAAGAGCATGAACTTCATGCGCGGCCGCACCTTCCTGAACAAGTACGTGATCATCGACGAAGCGCAGAACCTGACGCCCAAGCAGATGAAGACGCTGATCACCCGCGCTGGCCCTGGCACCAAGATCATCTGCATGGGCAACCTCGCGCAGATCGACACGCCGTACCTCACGGAAGGCTCCTCGGGCCTGACCTTCGCGGTCGACAAGTTCAAGGGCTGGCCGCACGGCGGGCACATCACGCTGGCGCGCGGCGAGCGTTCGCGGCTGGCCGACTTCGCGAGCGACGTGCTCTAGGCCGCCCTCCCCGCGACTGCCGAGCAATCAAGGCCCGCGCATGCTCCCAGGAGCATGCGCGGGCTTTTTTTCGTCCGTGGTGACAGGCTCCTGACACGACGTTG
The DNA here is from genome assembly GCF_037204045.1 of Variovorax sp. CCNWLW225. NCBI lineage: Bacteria > Pseudomonadati > Pseudomonadota > Betaproteobacteria > Burkholderiales > Comamonadaceae > Variovorax > Variovorax sp. CCNWLW225. The sequence continues at coordinate 290,866 of NZ_JBBCBV010000001.1, forward strand.
TCAGGAGCCTGTCCGCACCATCGAGGCTCCTTCAACGCACAAACGAAAGAGAGCACTTCATGCAAAACGCCATCAGCTGGTTCGAGATTCCGGTCGCCGACATCGACCGTGCGCAAGCCTTCTACGAAACCGTTCTTGGCCGCACGCTGCGCCGCCAAGAGTTCGGCGGTGAAACGCTCGCCGTCTTTCCCTACGACAATCCGGCCACGGGCGGTGCCCTGCAGGCCGGTGCCAACGCCAATCCCAGCGCACGCGCGGGCAGCGGCATCCGCATCTACCTCGATTGCATGCCGAGCATCGATGCCGTGCTTGCCCGCGTCGAGGCGGCCGGCGGCCAGATCGTGGCGCCCAAATCGGCGCTGCCCGAGGGTATGGGTTTCATTGCCCATCTGCGCGATACCGAGGGCAACGAAGTCGGGCTCCACGCCCTTGCCTGATCGACGAGCCGCAGCGCTTCGCAGCACGGCCCCAACAACATCAAGACATCATTCATGCAGGAGAAGAACCAGATGGAACCGGTCCGCCAGCACCATGGCGAATTTCAGGTCGCGGGCCTCACGGCCCGCACCAAGAACAGCGAAGAGAACGACGCTGCCACGGCCCGCATCGGCCCGTTGTGGAACCGCTTCTTCACCGAGGAGACCTACCGCTCGACGCCCCACCGCACGCAGGACGCCCGCATCTTCGGCGTGTACTCCGGCTATGAGTCCGACGCCCATGGCGCGTTCGACGTGACTGTGGGTGTGGCCGTTTCGGACGGAACAGGGGCAGTGGGCATCGAAGCCGGTGACTACCTCGTCTTTTCCGGCCAAGGTGAAATGCCGCACATGGTGATCGATACCTGGCAGCGCATCTGGCAGTATTTCGAGGCAAACCCCACAATCACGCGCCGCTACCGCAGCGATTTCGAAGCGTACGACGGGCCTGACAAAGTGGCGATCCACATCGGAATTTCATGAGCACCAAGAAGAGCTGGCGCGACAGGCTCGCCGGCTACCCTCACCTGCCGAACGTCAAGGAGATTCCTCCACCCCTGCGCAAGCGGCACGGCGAGGGCACCATCGCGACGCCCTCACCCCGCGAGGTCGAAGAGGCGATGCGGGAAATTCCGGAAGGCCGGCTCGCCACCGTCTCTGGCATTGGCGAGAACATTGCCGTGCGCCACGGTGCCACCATCGGCTGCACGGTGACGACGGCGATCTTTGCGCACATGGTCGCGCATGCGGCCGCAGAAGCCGTGCAGGCGGAGGCCGAGACGCCTTACTGGCGCACGCTCAAGATCGGCGGCGAGCTCAACGCCAAATATCCGGGTGGCATCGAGGCGCAAATGACAAGGCTCGAGGCCGAAGGCCACACAGTCGTGCAGCGCGGCAAGCGCTACTTCGTCGAAGACTTCGCGAAGAAACTGGCCCGGACACACTGATGCGCCGCGCCGACCGCCTGTTCCAGCTCGTGCAGATCATCCGCGGCCGGCGGCTCACCACGGCCGCCTTCCTGGCGCAGCGCCTGGAAGTGTCGGAACGCACCGTGTACCGCGACGTCGCCGACCTTCAGCACCAGGGCGTGCCCATCGAAGGCGAAGCGGGCGTGGGCTACAGGCTTGGTGCGGGCTTCGAGCTGCCGCCGCTGATGTTCAGCCAGGAAGAGGCGTCAGCGCTCGTGGCCGCGGCCCGGCTCGCGCAGAGCTGGGTCGATCCGGCGCTGGCGCGCAACATCGAAACGGGGCTGGGCAAGATTCTTTCGGTGCTGCCGGCGGCGGCACGCGTGTCGGCTGAGGCGCTGGCGCTCTATGCTCCCGCGCTGGGCTTGGATGACACCATCCGAGCCAGGCTGCAGATCTTGCGCGAGGCCGTCGAAGCGCACCAGAAGCTGCGCCTCAGCTATCGCGATGTATCGGGCGATGCCAGCGAGCGCACTGTGCGTCCGCTCGGCTGCTTCTACTGGGGCAAGGTCTGGACGCTTTCGACCTGGTGCGAGCTGCGCAGCGACTTTCGAGGTTTTCGCCTCGACCGCATGGATGCGGTCGATGTGCTGCCGGAGCGGTTTCGCGACGAAGCGGGCAAGACACTGGCCGACATGATGCGCCAGCTGAAGGCGCGGGCTGCGGCCGAATGCAACGCTGCGGAAACAGCAGCGGCCACGCTAAGTCCGCAGCGTCAGTAGTCGTCGCTGCTGCCGTAGCTGGCCAGATTCTCGAACTTGGTGAGCGGCTTCAGGAAAGCCAGCTTCACGGTGCCCGTGGGCCCGTTCCGGTGCTTGCTGATGATCACCTCGGCCACGCCCGGCTCCTTGCTGTTCTTGTCGTAGTAGTCGTCGCGGTAGATGAACATGATGATGTCCGCATCCTGCTCGATGGCGCCGGATTCGCGCAAGTCGCTCATCATGGGGCGCTTGTCGGTACGGCTTTCAACGCCTCGGCTCAGCTGCGACAGCGCGATCACCGGGCACTTGAGTTCCTTGGCGAGCATCTTCAGGCCGCGGGAAATTTCGCCCACCGCGGTCGCGCGGTTCTCGTCGCCGCTCATGCTGGTCGACATGAGCTGCAGGTAGTCGACCACGATCAGGCCGAGCCGCCCGTACTGCCGCGCGAGCCGGCGTGCATTGGCCCGCAGCTCACTGGTAGAGAGGCCCGGCGTTTCGTCGATGTGCAGCGACACATTGCGCAGCTTCTCGATGGCCTCTGTCAGGCGCGGCCACTCTTCGTCGCTGAGCTTGCCGGTGCGCAGGTGCCCCTGGTCGATGCGCCCGATCGAGCCGACGATACGCACCGCCAACTGCGAGGCACCCATTTCCATCGAGAAGACCGCCACCGGCAGCCCTTCGTTCAGGGCCACGTGCTCGGCAATGTTGATGGCCAGCGAGGTCTTGCCCATGGAGGGACGCGCAGCCAGCACGATCATGTCGCCCGGCTGCAGGCCCGAGGTCATCTTGTCGAACTCGTAGAAGCCCGTGCGCACGCCCGTGATGTCGTTTGGGTTCTCGGCCATCTCGGTCACGCGGTCGAGCAGTTCGACCACCAGGGCGTCCATGCTCTGGAAGCCCTGCTTCATCCGCGTGCCTTCTTCGCCGATGTTGAAGATCTTCTGCTCGGCCTCGTCCAGGATCTTGTCGACCGACTTGCCCTGCGTGTTGAAGGCGTTGGTCGCGATCTCGTCGCTGGCGGATACCAGCTTTCGCAAGATGGAGCGCTCGCGCACGATCTCGGCGTAGCGGCGAATGTTGCTCGCGCTTGGCACATATTGCGCGAGCGAGTTCAGGTAGACCAGCCCGCCAATTTCCTCGGCCTTGCCCAGGCCCTGCAGCTGCTCGTAAACGGTAATGACGTCGGCCGGCTTGCTGGCATTGATCAGCCCGCCGATGGCCGCGTAGATCAGCTTGTGTTCGTGGCGGTAGAAGTCGCCGTCCACCAGCAGGTCGCCCATGCGGTCCCATGCGCCGTTGTCGAGCAGCAGGCCGCCGAGCACGCTCGACTCGGCCTCGATCGAGTGAGGCGGAATGCGGAGTTTGGCAACTTGGCGATCGGCCGACGGGTCATTGTCGGCATAGGAGAAAACGGCGGACATGGACTTCCCTTGCAACCCTGCATGCTAAGCCGCGCACGGCGTTGCGCGTGTGGACAAGGTTGTGAATAAACGGTGATCTTCCGGTGCAACGGAGTGGAAAACCCAGAGGCACAAAAACAAAAGCCGCCCGGAGGCGGCTTTTGCGGCAGCGCACAAGGCGCCGCAATGACGATCAGGCGGTTTCGCCGTAGACCGTCACGGTGATGTCGACCACCACGTCGGTGTGCAGCGCAACGCTCACGGTGCTGTCGCCGACGACCTTGATCGGGCCGTTGGGCAGGCGCACTTGCGACTTGGCAACCTTGTAGCCTTGCTTGCCGAGCTCTTCGGCGATGTCGCCGTTGGTGACCGAGCCGAACAGACGGCCGTCAACGCCAGCCTTTTGGGTCAGCTTGATGGTCGTACCGCCGAGCTTCTCGCCCTGGGCTTGCGATTCGGCCAGCTTGGCGGCCGCAGCCTTTTCGAGTTCGGCGCGCTTGGCTTCGAATTCGGCCTTGTTGGCAGCGGTGGCGCGGCGGGCGCGGCCCGACGGAATCAGGAAGTTGCGTGCGTAGCCGTCCTTGACCTTGACGATATCGCCCAGGCCACCGACGTTGACAACCTTGTCCAGAAGAATGATTTGCATGGTGCTTGCTCCTTAGACGCGGTGCTGGTCGCTGTACGGCACCATCGCGAGGAAGCGTGCGCGCTTGATCGCGGTGTTGAGCTGGCGCTGGTAGATCGCGCGCGTGCCGGTCAGGCGTGCGGGGATGATCTTGCCGTTTTCGCTGATGAAGTCACGCAGCGTGTCGATGTCCTTGTAGTCGATTTCCTCGACGCCAGCGACGGTGAAGCGGCAGAAGCGCTTGCGCTTGAACAGCAGCGACTGGGTGTTGCGCTTCGGGCGCTTGTCTTTGTTGAATTTCTTGAACGTGGCCATTTGGGGACCTCTTGTCGAAAATTAATTTTGCTGAAAATCCTGAATGTGCAGGACCGGATGCTTGCCGTTGCCCGGTGTCGCGAGAAATCCCTGAAAACACCAGAGACTACCCATCGACTGCGTTGCGAGCCGTTCGGCGATGGCGCCGAAGGCAACGGCCTTGAGGGCCGTTTTCACCTGCCTGGCTTTTCCTGCCTCCTGAAGCGTCGACTCGTGTTCGAGCTTCAGGTCGATGGCGGGAAGGCCGGCGGGCGTGTATCGCAAGGTTCCGAGTTCGGCAACGGAGGCTGTCAGCAGGAGCTGATTGACCCCGGTTGCCGCAGCAGCGGCAGCGGTCACGCCGCTATCAGCTGTTGTTGGCGGCGTACTCGGCCTGCTGGGCCTTGCGGGCTTCTTCGCGCTCGACCGTCTTCATCATCGACGAAGGACCGGTTTCGGCCTTCTTCTTCTGGACGGTGAGGTGGCGCAGCACGGCGTCGTTGAACTTGAACGCGTGTTCGAGTTCGCCCATCACGGCTTGTTCGGCTTCAATGTTGACGCACAGGTAGTGCGCCTTGTTGAGCTTGTTGATCTGGTAGGCCAGCTGACGGCGGCCCCAGTCTTCAACGCGGTGGACTTTGCCGCCGCCGGCCGTGATCAGGCCCTTGTAGCGCTCCAGCATGGCCGGAACTTGTTCGCTCTGATCCGGGTGGATCAGCAAAATGATTTCGTAGTGACGCATGGCACTCCTTGTGGATTCTTCCGTGGAAGAGGAAAAGCCACCTGCAGCGTCGGGCGCAGTGTGGCAAGGCAAAGCCGGCTATTGTAGCACTATAGGCACGGCGTTGGTCCAGTGCTCAGTCGTTCAAGGCCTTGTCGAGGGCCGCCGCCTTCTCGGCGCCCACCGCGGCGCGTATCTTGGGCGCCAGCGCCACCAGGTCTTCATAGCTGGTGGTGCCTTCGACCTGCAGGTTGAGCCGGAAGCCCATCAGCCCGAGGGCTCCAGTCAGCTGAGTGGCGATGGGATAGGCGTCCTTGTAGCGCTGCTGCCGGCTGCGGCCCGCAGCGGGCGCGGCCGCGGGCGCGGGCGCGGGTTCGGCCGGCTTCGGCTTTGCTGACTCGGGTGGCCTGCTTCCGCCGGAAGGCTGCGGCGCGGCGGTTGCCGCCGTCTTGCCTGCGGTGGCGGGTTCGGGTGCCTTGGGCGCCGCAGCCGCTTTGCTTCCCGCCGCTGGCTGGAGCAGCCCCAGGTCGACCATCTGGTCGATCTCTTCGCGTGCAATGCCGTTTCCCGCAGCCAGCACCTCATCGACCGAGCGCTTGCCGTCGAACAGGATGAACGCCGTGCGCTGGCGCGGCGAAAGCGGCACCGAACGGTCCTTGAACACCTGCTGTCCGGCTTCTGTCTTGACAAGAATCATGATGTTTCTTCCGCGATGTACCGCCGGTTTGCGCGACTGGCAATTTCGCCATGCGCAACCCGCAAGCGACTGCCGCCCTTGTGAGCGTCACAAGTCTGGCATAAAGAACACATTTTGATTCATTTGTGCCCTGCGGAAGCGGGAATTTCCCCAATGGGGATTCCCACGACCGCCTTACCGGGCGGTTACAACCGCCCTTTTTTCGTCAGCGCTTGGCGAGCTGCTGCCAGGTGTCGATGACGCTGTCGGGGTTCAGGGAAATCGATTCGATGCCCTCTTCCGCCAGCCAAAGCGCGAAATCCGGATGGTCGCTGGGGCCTTGGCCGCAGATACCCACGTACTTGCCTTCGGCCTTGCAGGCCTTGATGACCCGGCTCAGCAGCGCCTTGACGGCCAAGTCGCGCTCGTCGAAGTCGGCGGCCAGCAGTTCGAGGCCCGAATCGCGGTCCAGGCCGAGCGTGAGCTGGGTCAGGTCGTTCGAGCCGATCGAGAAGCCGTCGAAGAACTTCAGGAACTCCTCGGGCAGAACGGCGTTGCTCGGCACCTCGCACATCATGATCAGCTTGAGCTCGTTCTCGCCGCGCTTCAGGCCGTGCTCGCCAAGCAGCGTGGTCACGCGCTCGGCCTGACCCAGCGTGCGCACGAAGGGCACCATGATCTGCACGTTGGTGAGCCCCATGTCGTTGCGAACGCGCTTGAGCGCCTCGCATTCCATGGCAAAGGCTTCGCCGAAGTCCTTGCTCAGGTAGCGGGCGGCACCGCGGAAGCCGAGCATCGGGTTTTCTTCTTCGGGCTCGTAGCGGCTGCCGCCGATCAGCTTGCGGTACTCGTTCGACTTGAAGTCCGACAGGCGCACGATGACCTGCTTGGGCCAGAAGGCCGCGGCAATGGTCGCAATGCCTTCCGCCACCTTGTCGACGTAGAAGGCGCGCGGCGACGCGTGGCCCCGGGCCACCGACTCGACGGCCTTTTTCAGGTCGTTGTCGACGTTCGGATAGTCGAGGATCGCCTTCGGGTGCACGCCGATGTTGTTGTTGATGATGAACTCGAGCCGCGCGAGGCCCACGCCATGGTTGGGCAGTTGCGCGAAGTCGAAGGCCAGCTGCGGGTTGCCGACGTTCATCATGATCTTGATGTCGATCTCGGGCATCACGCCGCGCTGCACTTCGGTCACTTCGGTTTCGAGCAGGCCGTCGTAAATGAAGCCGGTGTCGCCCTCGGCGCAGCTCACGGTCACCAGCGTGCCTTCCTTCAGCAGGTCGGTGGCGTCGCCGCAGCCCACCACGGCCGGAATGCCGAGTTCGCGCGCAATGATGGCCGCGTGGCAGGTGCGCCCGCCGCGGTTGGTGACGATCGCGGCAGCGCGCTTCATCACCGGTTCCCAATTCGGGTCGGTCATGTCGGTGACGAGCACGTCGCCGGCCTGCACCTTGTCCATCTCGCTGATGTTGTGCACGAGCCGCACGGGGCCGGTGCCGATCTTCTGGCCGATGGCGCGGCCTTCGGCCAGCACTGCGCCCTTGCCCAGCAGCTTGTAGCGCTGCTCGGCCTTGCCCTGCTGCTGGCTCTTCACGGTTTCAGGACGCGCCTGAAGGATGTAGAGCTGGCCGTCGGTGCCGTCCTTGCCCCACTCGATGTCCATCGGGCGGCCGTAGTGTTCTTCGATGACCAGCGCGTATTTGGCGAGCTGCTCCACGTCGGCGTCGCTCAGCGAATAGCGGTTGCGCTGCTCGGCCTTCACGTCGGTGGTCTTTACCAGCTTGCCGGTGGCCTTTTTCTCTTCGGGCGTCGCGAACTCCATCTGGATCAGCTTGGAGCCGAGATTGCGGCGGATCACGGCCTTCTTGCCGGCGCGCAGCGTGGGCTTGTGCACATAGAACTCGTCGGGGTTCACGGCGCCCTGCACCACCGTTTCGCCCAGGCCGTAGCTCGAGGTGATGAACACCACGTCTTCGAAGCCCGATTCGGTGTCGATGGTGAACATCACGCCGGCCGCGCCCAGGTCGGAGCGGACCATGCGCTGCACACCGGCCGAGAGCGCCACCACGTCGTGCGCAAAGCCCTTGTGCACGCGGTAGCTGATGGCGCGGTCGTTGTAGAGCGAGGCAAAAACCTCCTTCATCTTGTGCAGCACGTCTTCGATGCCGACCACGTTGAGGAAGGTCTCCTGCTGGCCGGCAAAGGAAGCGTCGGGCAGGTCTTCGGCCGTGGCCGAGGAGCGCACGGCAAAAGAGGCGGCGGGATTGCCGGCGCTCAGCTTTGCGAACGCTTCGGTAATAGCTTTCTGCAGATCGGCCGGAAAAGGCTGGGCCTCGACCATGGCGCGAATTTCAGCACCGGCTGCGGCCAGCGCCCGCACGTCTTCGGTGTCCAGGGCTGCAAGCCGCTTGCTGATCTTGTCGGCGAGCCCATCGTGGGCCAGAAACTGGCGAAACGCGTGCGCCGTGGTCGCAAAACCCGTGGGCACCCGCACACCCTGCGGCAGCTGCGAGATCATTTCGCCGAGGCTGGCGTTCTTGCCGCCGACCGACTCGACGTCGGTCATCCTCAGGTTTTCAAACGGTACGACCAGGGCGGTCGCGTCGAAAAGTGCAGACATGGGAAAGCTCCAGAAGTTGAAACCGGTGCTGCATGCAGGCGGCGCGGCACGATCGTTGTCGTTGCTTTTGGGTGCTGGCGCGGCGTGCATGGAAAGAATTGGGTCAAGGGAAAGCGGATTCCCGATAATGGCCCGGATTGTAGGCGTGGCGAGATTGCACGCGCCGCAGGACAAGGCCGCAAGAGCTACACCATGCATACACGCACTGTTTTCTTCATTTCAGACGGCACCGGCATCACCGCTGAAACTTTCGGTAACGCCGTGCTCGCGCAGTTCGAGATGAAACCGCGCCATGTCCGGCTGCCTTTTACCGACACGGTCGACAAAGCGCACCAGGCGGTACGGCAGATCAACCACACGGCCGAGCTCGAGGGCGTGCGCCCCATCGTCTTCACCACGCTGGCCAACATGGAAGTGCTTGAAGTCATCGAGACCGGCTGCAAGGGCATGCTGCTCGACATGTTCGGCACCTTCGTGCGGCCGCTCGAAATTGAACTGGCCGTGAAGTCGAACCACCGCATCGGCCGCTTCAGCGACGTCAGCAAGAGCAAGGAATACGACGCCCGCATCGCCGCCATCGACTTCAGCCTGGCGCACGACGACGGCCAGAGCAACCGCGACCTGGAAGGCGCGGACGTGATCCTGGTGGGCGTGAGCCGAAGCGGCAAGACGCCAACCTCGCTCTACCTGGCCATGCAGCATGGCCTGAAGGCCGCCAACTACCCGTTGATTCCTGAAGATTTCGAGCGCCGCCAGCTGCCGCCGGCCTTGATGCCCCATCGCAAGAAGATCTTCGGGCTGACCATCCAGCCCGAGCGGCTGAGCCAGATCCGCAATGAACGCCGGCCGGATTCGCGCTACGCCAGCCTCGAGAACTGCCGCAACGAGGTGAGCGAGGCCGAAGCCATGATGCGCCGGGCCGGCATCCGGTGGCTTTCGACGACCACCAAGTCGATCGAGGAAATTGCCACCACCATCCTGCAGGAGTTGAAGCCCGAGCGGCTGACCTACTGAAGCTGAAGCGCCAGCTTCAACGGCATCGCTCGCCCGCTAGCCAAACAGGTATTGCAGCGTTCCATCGGCACTGCTGACCGGCTGGCAGGGCATGCCCCAGACCGCCTCGATCAACTCCGGCTGCAGCACTTCGGCCGTTGGCCCCTGCCGCAGCCCCTCCGCCGCACCGAGCACCACGACCTGGTCGGCGTACCGGCGCGCGAGATTCAGGTCATGCAGCACGGCGACCACACCCACGCCCTGCGCCGCCCAGGCCCGAAGCAACCGCATCGCCGAATGCTGGTGCGCGAGGTCCAGCGCCGCGGTGGGCTCGTCGAGCAGCAGCCAGCGGGTGGCGCCGTCCGGACGCGGATGCCACAGCTGCGCCAGCGCACGCGCCAGATGAACCCGGGCTTTTTCGCCGCCCGACAAGGTATTGAGGATGCGGGTCGCCAGCGCCGTGACATCGGTCAGCGCCATGGCGCGGCCGATGATGTCGTCTTCGTCTCGAGCCGGTGCGCGGCGGTGCGGATAGCGGCCGAGTGCGACGATGTCCTGCGCGGTGAAGTCGAACGCGACCGCGCTTTCCTGCGGCATCAGCGCGCGACGCAACGCCAGCGCCGCCATGCCATGGTCCGCGAGCGGCCGGCCGTCGAGCACAACCCTGCCCCGCGTCGGCTCGCGCTGGCCTGAAAGCACCGACAGAAGGGTCGACTTGCCCGCGCCGTTCGGGCCGAGGATGGCCGTCACGCGGCCCGGCGCCAGGTTTACCGAGGCGTTGGCCAGCAGCAGTTTGGCGCCCATGCGAACCTCCACCTCCGCGCACGACAGCAGCGGCGCCCGGTTGTGCTCGGCCGACGTCATATGCGCCCCCTGAAATGCCGCAGCATCAGCAAGAACACGGGCACGCCGATCAACGCGGTGAGCACGCCCAGCGGCAACTCGGCAGGCGCAATCACGGTCCGCGCCACCGTATCGGCTGCAAGCACCAGCACGGCGCCCAGCAGAGCCGAGGCCGGCAGCACCACGCGGTGATCAGGCCCGGCCAGCATGCGCACCCAGTGCGGCGCAATCAGCCCGATGAAGCCGATGATTCCGGTCGTGGCCGTTATCGCCCCCACGGCCACCGCCGTGATGACGACGGCGCGCCGCTTGGTGCGCTCGACGTCCACCCCGAGCAGCGCCGCCTGCGCCTCGCCGAGCGCAATGGCGTTCAGCGGCGAAGCAAGTGAAGCCGCCGCCCAGCAAGAAAGAAACACCGCCGCGCACACGAGCAACACCGCGCTCCAGCGCGCGCCTCCCAGGCTGCCCAGGAGCCAGAACTGCAGGCTGCGCAACTGCTCGTCGGTGGCCATGACGCTCAGCAGGCCGAGCCCCGCGCTTGCCAGCGCGTTGATGGCAATGCCCGCCAGCAGCATCAGCGCCATGCGCGTGCCGCCTTCGCTGCGGGAAAGGCTGTAGATCAGCAGGGTCACGATGAAGCCGCCGCCGAAAGCCATGGCCACCAGTGTCCAGCTTCCCAGCGTGCGCGGCAGCACGGGCCAGAACCAGGCACCGAGCACGATGGTGATGCCCGCTGCCAGCGCCGCCCCGCTGCTGATGCCGATCAGCCCGGGGTCTGCCAAGGGATTGCGGAACAGGCCCTGCATCAGGGTGCCCGCCATGCCGAGCCCGGCGCCGGCCGCCATGCCGAGGATCAGCCGCGGCAGGCGAATGTTGAGGAACACCAGGTGCTCGGGCGACGGATTGCCCGCACTGCCCTGCCCCACTGAGGCCAACACATTCCAGAGCTGCGAGAGACTGATGGCATAGGCGCCCGAAATCGCTCCCGTTGCAAAGGCCACCGCGAGCAGCAGCATGCTGCCGCACAACACGGTTCCAAAACCGAGGCGCTGGCTCATGCCAGCGCCGCCTGGAATTTCTCGTGGAGCTCGCCGATCGCCGCCGGCAGGCGCGGACCGAAGCCGAGCAGCAGCAAGGCGTCCTGCGTGATCAGCGCGCGCTTTCTATAAGCCGGCGTAAGCGCGAGCTCGGGCCGTTGCCAGAACCGGTCGACGCCGCCGTGGGCTTCGATACTCTGGGTGCTCGTGAGGATGACGTCGGGCGCGGCGCTGGCCATGGCCTCGGCCGTCATCGGACGGTAGCCCTGGAAGCCGCTCATCGCATTGACGCCGCCCGCAAAGCCGATCACCGAATGCGCCGCCGTCTTCTCGCCCGACACCTGCGGACTCGCGCTGTGCGACAGCACGAAGAGCACCTTCGGCTTGCGCCCCTTCGCAGCGCCGATGCGCTGCTGCACCTGCGCCCATTCGGCATCGAGCCTGGCCTGCAGTTCACGCGCCTGCGCCTCCCTGGCGGCCGCACGGCCAACGGCCTGCACCTTGCGCTGCACCTCGCCCCAGGTGTGGTCGGCCTCAATGACCTCGATCTTGACCCCGGCGCTGCGAACCTGGTCGAGCACGACCGCTGGACCGGATTCATTGGTCGCGATGATCGCATCCGGCTTCAGCGACAGCAGCCCCTCGGCGGACAACTGCCGCATGTAGCCGACCTTGGGCGTGCCGCGTGCGGCAGCCGGGTAAAGGCTGGTGGTGTCGGTGCCGACGAGCTGGCCCTCCGCGCCGAGCGCATACACCACCTCGGTGATGGCACCGCTCACGGTCACCAGCCTCGGAAGCTTTGCCGGCTGTGCGAACAAGGGTAGCGCGGCGGCACCGAACGAAGCGGCCGAGAGAAGGCGCAGCGCTTTGCGGCGATGCACAGCGCAAGGAGTCGGATCAAGGTGAAGTTCGCTCATTGGATATCGGATCACAGTCAAGGCACGATGCGTCTTTGGCGACGTTCACGCGGACTGCGCGGTCGCCCGAGTTGAACGCGGAAGATTCCGCACGATGCGGCGCCACTCTTCGCGCTCGGGCACGCCGGGCTTGCGCGCGCCGAAGAACATGGCCATCAGCTCACCGTCCTTGTCGAAGGCCTCGACGGAGGTGACGATGCCGTCGCTGGTGGGCTTTTCGACGATCCACACGTTCTGGATGCAGTCCTCCCGCAGATGCAGGTTGAAGCCGGTGTCGAGCACGTTGAGCCAGCGAACGGGCGGCGCGTTCCCGTCTCTGCTGGGTATTTCCATCGGCTCGATCCGCGACACCTGGCCGCTGTGAATCTGTATGCAGCCGGGGCTGCCCACGAACACCATGATCGGCGTGCCGTCGAAAGACGCCTCGAGCAGCAGGTCGCGAACGGCGTGCAGTTCGGCGCGTTGCGTGAACTCGCCTTCGGTCAGGCGAAAGCTCTGCTGGCGCTCGGCCTCGAACTTGTTCAGCAGCCCGAAGAACTCGTGCGTGTCCTGCATGGCCCGCCATGCATCGGAGAGACCGCGTGCATCGATGGTGCCGTCGTCGCGCGGTACGGCCTTGTCTTCAGCCGGCTCGAACTGCACCGTGCTTTCCGGTGCGGTGTACGTGTCGACGACCGATTGGAATGCATCGCGGTCCGTGGCGTCCCGCGCGAAGATCTTGTGGACCGCCACGCCCTGCGCATTGAAGAACTGCAGGCTCAGCGAAGGCGGCACGCCCGCATTGGCCGCCGCTTCATTCACCGCAAAGCCTGCGTGCCAGCGGCTGAAGAAAAGGCGCAGGTCGATGGCCTCGCCCAACGCGAGCCCCATCTTGTCGCTGCCGGAGACTTTCTCGTAGACGCCCGTTTTCTCGTGCACCGTGGTCTCGTTGCGCGTCAGCGCAAGCACCGGGCCGCACAGCTCCAGTGCCTGCAGCAGTTCGACCCATGGGCCGTTGAGCCGCGTGGCGCGCAGGGCCTTGTCGTGCGCGCCTGTGTGCGCCGCAATGGCCGCGCCTTCGGACAAGCCCATGGCGGCGGCGGCATCCTTGTGGCGCATGCCTTTGGCACGCAGTTCAGAGAAGCGAGCTCGAATTTCTTCCAAGGTCATCGGGTTTCCTGTTGTTTGATTTGCTGGGTTGCCATGAGGCAGTTTCAGAAGTCGGCCACGAGCGAGACATTGAAGCTTCGGCCCGGCTGCGTGTAGGCCTCGCGAATGGCCGAGGTTGTTGTCACCCCGCGCACATCGCTCCACATCCAGTAGCGCTTGTTGGTGAGGTTGGTCACCGAGGCGTTGAGGCGCAGGTCCTTCTTGATGCGCCACTGCGCGCTGATGTCCAGCGTGGTGGCTTGCGGGGTGCGGAACTGCAGGCCGGTCGTCACTTCGCTGCGATCGACGTCCTCCCACTCCTTGGCGCTGTGATGCACTGCGTCCAGGCGCACGCTCCAGGACGGCGCCTGGTACTTGAGGCCGGCGCTGAACTTCTGCGGATCGATCGAGTTGAGCGGCCGGTTGTTGGTGCGGTCGCGGCCGCGCGTCTGGCCATAGGCAAAAGGCACGGAAAAGCCGGTGCCGTTTTCGGTGAAGTCGAGCTCGCCCTTGATTTCGAAACCGCTGATGCGCGCGCGTCCCACGTTGACCGACTGGTACACCAGCGGATCGATGCGCGGAATGCCGCGGCCGCCGACGAGCTTGTCGTTCTCGATGAGGTTCTTGTAGTCCCCGGTGAACGCAGCCACGTCGAAGCTCAGGACGCCGGTGCGCCCGCGCACGCCGAGTTCGATGTTCTGGCTCTTTTCAGGCTTGAGATTCGGGTTGGGAATCGTCTTGTAGCCCTGGATCACGTTCTCGAAAAAGTTGTTGACCTGGAACGCGTTGGGCGCCTTGAAGCCGGATGCGTAGTTGCCGTAGACGCTCCATTGCGGCGTGGCACGGAACAGCACGCCCAGCTTGGGCGATACAGCCGAGCCTGACAGCGACACGGCCTGCGCGTTGAAGCCGGCCTGCTTCGCGTCGAGCGAGAAGCGGTCGAAGCGAATGCCGGGCGTGATGCTCCAGCGGTCATGGATGAATTCATCCTGCACGTAGAACGCCGACGACGTTTCGCGCGTATCGGGAAAGCGCTTGAGCGGATAGCTCTCGCCGGTGGGCGGCACGAGGCCAGTCTGCAGGTTCTCGACGTTGGTGCGCGTGTAGTCGAATCCGTAGGTGATCTTCTGCGCCCACTCACCCATGCGGAGCGTCTTGTCGGCCTGCAGGCCAAGCTGCCAGGTGTTCTCGTCGTAGGTCACGTCGCGCGTGCGGTCGGCAGCGGTGAAGCGGTCCTCATAGATGAACTCGCGCGACTCGGCCTTCTGGTAGCTCACGACCGCGAGCAGGTTGTCGGCCACGGCGGCGTTCAGGCGCAGCCGGCCTTCGTAGGTAAAGCGGTCGCGCTCCAGGTCGGTCTTCGCGTTGAGGCCGACCACGGAGGTGGACGCATAAGGAGGCTTGGCAATGCCCGAGAGCAGGTCGTAGCGGCTGGTCTTCTCGATGTGCTCGAAGGTGAACGAATGCCGCTGGTCTGCGTTGGGCGTGAGAATGGCCTTGGCCAGCAGCGAGCGGTTGCTGTCGCGCTGCGGATTGGGCGTGGTGCGGTCCACATTGGGCACATTGAGCGTGCCCATGTTCTCGAGTTCGCTGGCGCGACCTGCGTTGGCCGAAATGAGCCACTGCAACGTGTCGTTGGCCTTGCCGGCAAGCGTGACACCGCCGCGCATGCCGTTGTCGTCGCCGCTGTAGCCGATGCTTGCACTCCCACCGAAGCTGCGGCCTTCACGCAGGAAAGACGCGGGTTCGCGGGTCACGAAGTTGACCAGGCCGGCCAGGCCGTCCGAACCGTAGAGTGCCGAAGCCGGACCCTTGATGATCTCGATGCGCTCGACGAGGCCGATGTCGAAGTAGTCGCGGCCGAAGGCGTTGGCGCTGAAGACGTAGCTGCGCGGCGTGCGGATGCCGTCGGTCAGCAGCAGCACCCGGTTGCCGTCGAGCCCGCGAATGTTGAAGCCGGCGTTGCCGTCGCGGCCCGTGTTGCCCTGCGCCAGCCCGAAGCGCGCTGGCGAGCGCTTGACTGAAACATTGGGCAGATCGCGCACCGCATCGCGGATGTCGTTGATCTGCTTGGACTCGATGTCTTCCCGATTGATGACCTCCACGCTGACCGGCAAGTCGTCCCTGGCCTGTTCAGAACGCGAGCCGCTCACCACCACTTCATTCAGTACTGCGAGCTGCTGGGACCAGGCAGGCGCGGACATGCCGAAGCCGGTGGCAATCAGCCAGGGCAGAAGTGCAAAACGTTGGGAGGGTAGGTTGATTGGGAGGCCACGAAAAAGGTCCAGAAAACAGTTGAAGAACTGCTTGCTGGACCTTGGCGCAAGTGCTGCGCCCATTGACCTGGCTGGCGGAAAAGGGCGTGCTGCCCTTGATCACTATTGTATGAGAATAATTCTCATTTGTACAACTTGCAACCTACTCGGGCTACAGTTTTTCCAGTCGCTCAAGCCGGTGCCGACGTGCGGATCAAATGATCGAACGCGCCCAGCGCCGCCTTGGCACCATCACCTGCCGCAATGATGATCTGCTTGAACGGCACTGTCGTCACGTCGCCCGCGGCAAACACGCCCGGTACCGAGGTCTGCCCCCTGGCGTCGACCACGATCTCGCCGTGCTTCGTCAGTTCGACCACGCCCTTGAGCCAATCGGTATTGGGCACCAGGCCGATCTGGATGAACACGCCTTCGAGTTCGACCTTCTTCAGCTCGCCCGTCGCGCGGTCCTTGTAGACCAGGCCGTTGACCTTCTGGTCGCCGGTGATCTCGGTGGTCTGCGCGTTCGTGAACACGTCGACGTTGCTCAAGCTCTTGAGCTTCCGCTGCAGCACGGCGTCGGCACGCAGCGCGGTGTCGAACTCGATCAGCGTGACGTGGCCCACGATGCCGGCCAGGTCGATGGCCGCTTCGACACCCGAGTTGCCGCCGCCGATGACCGCCACGCGCTTGCCTTTGAACAGCGGGCCGTCGCAATGCGGGCAATACGCCACGCCCTTGTTCTTGAACTCGTGCTCGCCGGGCACGTTGATGTTGCGCCAGCGTGCGCCGGTCGAGATGATGATCGACTTGCTCTTGAGCGAAGCACCGCTTTCGAGCTGCACCTCGATGAGGTCCTTGCCCGGAACCAGCGCCTTGGCGCGCTGCAGGTTCATGATGTCGACGTCATAGTCGCGCACATGCTCTTCGAGCGCATGGGCGAACTTCGGTCCTTCTGTTTCCTTGATCGAGATGAAGTTCTCGATGCCGAGCGTGTCGAGCACCTGGCCGCCGAAGCGCTCCGATGCCACGCCGGTGCGAATGCCCTTGCGCGCTGCATACACGGCAGCCGCGGCGCCTGCGGGGCCGCCGCCGACGATCAGCACGTCGAACGGGTCTTTGGCGGCGATCTTCTTCGCCTCGCGCTCGACGCCGCTGGTGTCGATCTTGGCGAGGATTTCTTCCAGGCTCATGCGGCCCTGGCCGAACTCGGTGCCGTTCAGGAAGACGGTGGGCACGGCCATCACCTGGCGTTCCTTGACCTCGTCCTGGAAGGTGCCGCCTTCGATCATCGTGGTGCGGATGCGAGGGTTCTGGATCGCCATCAGGTTCAGCGCCTGGACCACGTCGGGGCAGTTGTGGCAAGTGAGCGAAACGTAGATCTCGAACTCGAAGTCGCCGTCGAGCGCGCGGATCTGCTCGAGCACGGCGTCTTCGACCTTGGGGGGATAGCCGCCGATTTGCAGCAACGCAAGGATCAGCGAGGTGAATTCGTGGCCCATCGGCAGGCCGGCAAAACGCGGGCCATGGTTCTCGCTCGGGCGGTTGACCGAGAAAGAGGGCTTGCGATGGTTGTCGTCGCGGCTTTCGGTCAGCTTGACCAGCGGCGACGCTTCGGCAACGTCCTTCAGCAGCGACAGCATTTCGCCCGAGGCCTTGCTGTCGTCGAGCGAGGCGACTATCTCGATCGGCTGCGTGGCGCGTTCGAGGTAACTCTTCAATTGGGCTTTGGTGCTGGTGTCAAGCATGAGGGACTCTCTTTCGATAACTTAAGACTATCAACTTGGGGCAAAAAAGCCCGGGGCCTCGTGAGCGCCCGGGCTTTCGCGCGGGACGCTTAGATCTTGCCGACGAGGTCGAACGACGGAGCGATGGTCTTGTCGCCTTCATTCCACTTGGCCGGGCAGACTTCGTTCGGGTGAGCGGCGGTGTAGACCGCAGCCTTCAGCTTGCGCAGGGTTTCCTTGACGTCGCGGGCGATCTCGTTGGAGTGCACTTCGGCGGTCTTGATGATGCCTTCGGGGTTGATCACGAAGGTGCCGCGCAGTGCCAGGCCTTCTTCGGGGATGTGCACGCCGAAAGCGTTGGTCAGCGCGTGGGTCGGGTCGCCCACCAGCGGGAACTTGGCCTTGCCCACGGCGGGCGACGTGTCGTGCCACACCTTGTGCGAGAAGTGCGTGTCGGTGGTCACGATGTAGACCTCGGCGCCCAGCTTCTGGAACTCGGGGTAGTTGTCGGCCGCGTCTTCGACTTCGGTCGGGCAGTTGAAGGTAAATGCCGCCGGCATGAAGATCAGCACGGACCATTTGCCCTTGAGCGTCTCGTCGGACACATCGATGAACTTGCCGTTGAGGTAGGCCTGGGTCTTGAAGGGTTGGACTTGGGTGTTGATCAGGGACATGTTGCTTCCTTGGATGCTGCGGGTGGACAAAAATAAGTGCGAGCCATGAGTATAGCTACCAAATAAGACAAATTCATAGTAATCAGCTATCGACTGTATCGCTGCGGCCTATGAAAACCAAAGGCAAGGTCACCCTCGCCTCCTGCTCGAATACGAACGTGTATCACCATCAAACGCATGCAGACCAGCGGAGCATGGGATTGCTTGCAAGAGCTCGCTCGCCCCTCTCACAATCCCTACTTTCAGAACAAGGAAAACAATCATGAAGGGCGACCCCAAGGTCATCGAACATCTGCAGGCGCAGCTCAAGAACGAGCTCACCGCAATCAACCAGTATTTCCTGCACTACCGCATGCTCAAGCACTGGGGCTTGGACAAGCTGGCCAAGAAGGAATACGAGGAATCCATCGGCGAAATGAAGCACGCCGACAAGCTCATGGACCGCATCTTCATGCTGGACGGCCTGCCCAACCTGCAAGATCTGGGCAAGCTGAACATCGGTGAAGACGTGCCCGAATTGCTCGGCTGCGACCTGGGTGCCGAGACCGGCGCGCAAGCCACCATCAAGGACGGCATCGCGTACTGCGAAACCGTTCGGGACTACGTGTCACGCGATTTGCTGCAAGAGATTCTGGACGACACGGAAGAGCACATCGACTTCCTCGAAACCCAGATCGACCTGATCGACAAGGTCGGGCTGCAGAACTACCTGCAGTCGCAGATGGGCGAGATCGGCTGAACTCCGAAAAGGGGCCGCCAGGCCCCTTTTCGGCGAGCGAGGTGCCGCCGTCAGGCGATGTCGCCCGGCTCTTCGGGGCGCTTGCGCCCACTGAACATGGCGCTGACCAGGTTCTCCCGGTGCCGCCAGCTCGTGAAAGCGACGCCGGCCAGATGCAGCGCAATCAGCGCCACCAGTGTCCAGGCCAATGTGCGGTGAAGCCATTCCACCCACGCCAATCCCCAGAACATATCCAGCGAATACATCCAGCCCGTGACGCCGACAGCCGTTACCGTGGCAAGCAAGGCGACGACCATCCAGCCGCCGAGCGGGTTGTGGCCCAGGTAGCGCTTCTCGCGCCGTGCGAGCACTTCGGACGCATAGCGCAGCACCTGCGACGGAGGCCGCACAAACTGCCTGAAGCTTGCATAGCGGCCTCCGAGCCATCCGCCGATGCAGCGGACCGCAACCAGAACCAGCGCCGCGTAGCCCGCAAGTTCGTGCTGCCGCAGCAACGCCTCGCCGCTGAACCACGCCACGGCAATGGCGGCGACCAGCGCCCAATGCGTTGCGCGCAACCAAAGCGCCCAGACCTGCGCCGACGAACGCGCTGGCGCTGCACGCACCTTCCGCATCCTCAGGACGGCTGCTTCACCTGACCGACCTTCTCGAAGGTCTTGGGGTCGAAGAATGCTTCGGTGCGCTGGCCCTTTTCGTCGAAGCCGTAGACCTCGTAGCAGCCATTGAAGTTCTTGATCTGGCGAACCTTCCAGCCTTCGCCGGTCAGCTTGCGTTGCAGTTCCATCTGCGGACGCATTTGCTCCTTGGGAACCGGTGCGCATTTGACAGCGTCGTGGTCGACAAACTGGGCAGACGCCGATGCGGACCAGAAAATTGCGGCCGCGACTGCTGCGGCCGGAAGAAGTGACTTGTTCATCATGAATGCGTTTCCTGACAGGCAGGCGCCATGCCGCGGCTCAAATGTCGAGCCACATGCGCAGCAGGTTGTGGTAGGTGCTCGTGAGGCCGATCACGCCGGAGTCGGTCTCGCCATATTTACTGCGAAGGTGGCGCAGATGGTTGTCCATTTCGAACAGCAGCCGGCGCTGTTCGTCGCTGCGCACCATGCTCTGGATCCAGAAATAGCTCGCCAGCCGATAGCCCCGCGTGACGGGCAGCACCCGGTGAACGCTGGTGCCCGGATAGAGCACCATGTCGCCGGCGGCAAGCTTGACGCGCTGGGTGCCGAAGGTGTCCTCGATGACCAGTTCGCCGCCGTCGTATTCACTCGGTTCGGCCAGGAACAGGGTGCACGAGATATCGGTGCGCACCCGTCCCGAGCCGTCGCGAAGAAAACGAACCGCGCTGTCCACATGATTGCCGAAGCTGTTGGACTCACCGCCGTAGCGATTGAACAGCGGCGGCGAAATCTGCTTCGGCAGCGCGGCCGAGAAGAAAACCTGGTGCCGCTCGAGGCCCCTTAGCAGCAGTTGCTGAACGGCACGAGTTTCTTCGCAGTCTTCCCGCAACTGCTCGTTGTTCTTCGCCTTGGCGGACTGCTCGCCCGCGGTCAGGCGGCCGTCCTCCCAAGGTGCTTGGCCCAGAATTTCCCTGGCTTGACGAACCTCGTCGAGCGAGAGCACTTCGCGAATGTGCAAGAGCATGTGTAAGGAGCAACGGCGTTGGCTATTCTAGAAACTCAAGAGACCTTTAGAAGCGCGCCCCGACCGTGAAGAGCACCGTGCGCTTCGCACCGGCAATTGCAAAGCCCGGGTAGAGCTGATCGCCGTAGAGCTTGTTCGTCACGTTATTCACGTTGAGCTGCGCATACAGGTCGGGCGTGAACTTGTACTCGAGCATCATGTCGCCGACCACATAGCCGGGGGTGCTGTTGGCCAGGCTGGCGGCACCGGTGACGCCTTGCAGCGGCCGGTTTTCGGATGCGCCGCGCACGCCGCCTGCAATGCGCAGCTTGGGCGTGGCCTGGTAGCTGATCCATGCCGCGCCGCTGTGCTTGGGCGTCAGGCCGACACGCGAGCCCACGGTACCGGGCGTTGCAGTGCTGCCCACCTGGTCGATGGTCGCCCTGGGAATGAAAGAGTACGAGAAATACACCTCCCACTGCGAGGTGAGGCGGCCCACCACGTCGAGCTCGAGACCCTGCGAGTGGCGCTTGCCCGACAGCAGATAGGAGCTGCCCGCGAAGTCCGAATCGGTGGTGCGCTCGTTGGTCTTTTCGGTACGGAAAATGGCCGCCCGTGTCGAGAGCTTGCCGTCGAGCCAGTCGAGCTTGGCGCCCAGTTCGATGTTGCGGCTCTTCTCGGGCGGCGTGCCCGCGGTCTGGGGCGACACATACTGATAGGTGTCGGCCGACGAGTTGAACGAGGTGCTGTACGACAGGTGATATGACTGCGTGATCGAAGGTTGGTACAGCACGCCGGCGCGGTAGCTCCATGCGCCCTGCGACAGATGGGTGCTGGTGACGGTCGGGAACGGGCTGCCGGCGGAATAGCGCTCGCGACGGTCGCTGCAATTCGCCGTTTGCGTATAGCCGCGCGGTGCCGGAGTGGGCCTCACGCAGGCGGGGTTCGAATAGGTGTACTGGTCGAAATCACCGCTCAGTCGGTCATAGCGCACGCCGCCGAGGACCTTCCAATCGGGCGCCACCTGGACCAGGTCTTGCAGGTAGATGCCGACCGACTTCGCGGAATAGGCGCTGGAATCGCGGTACACCGGCTCCACGAACGTGCCGCTCAGGCCCGCACCGTCGTTCGGCGTGCCGACGAAGGTGTTGGCTCGCGAGCCCAGCGCGCGGCCGCGGAAGCTGTTGTTGAAGAAGGCGTCGTTCTGGTAGCGGCTCGCCTCCTCCTTCGAGGCGTCGACACCGGCCAGCAGCTGGTGCTTCATGCCGCCCCAGTTCAGCTCCTTGCTGTAGTCGCTTTGCAGGTAGGTGCCCTTGTACTCATCCTTGCGCGGCGTCAGGCCGCTGCGGGTGAGCATCGTGTATTCGCTGAAATTGGCCAGCGTGGTGGGGGCACCGAACGTGGTGCTGGCCCCGGCGGCCGTCGACCATTGGTTGCGGTCGAAGGTGCCCGAGCGCACCTGGGTGCGCAGTTCGCCGCCGTCGTCGAAGCGATGGAGCCACGAAGCCGTGCCGTAGGTAGCCTTGCCAAGGAGTTTGTCGGCCGTGGTGCCGTAGAAGCTGCCGGGCTTGACAGGCGCGAGGGTGCCCAGGCTGCCGACCGTCGGCACGCCGGTTGCGCTGTAACCGGTAATGCCTTGCCGGCCGGTCGCCACCCAGCGAACCGCCGATAGCGGAACGTTGTCCACGTTCAGGTGGAACAGCCCCACGGTGAACTCGTTGGCCGTGCCGACGCCCCAGCTGTACGAAGGCGCAATGCCGTACTTGTCGATCTTGGCACCGCCGTTGTCGGCCTTGTTCCACATTGCGTTGATTCGCAATGCCGAGGTTTCGCCCGTGCGAACGTTGAAGTCCGCCGTGGTGCGGTAGTAGCCGCGCGAGCCGACCGTGGCTTCCACGTCGGTCTGGTCGGCCAGCAAGGGCTTCTTGGAGACCTGGTTGATCACGCCGCCCGTGGAGCCGCGTCCGAAAATCATCGAAGCGGAGCCGCGCAGCACCTCGATGCGCTCGAGATTGAAGGTGTCACGGTCGTACTGCGAAGGGTCGCGCATGCCGTCGATCAGCAGGTCGCCCACGGTGGCCACTGGGAAACCACGCAGACGGATGTCCTGGTCGGTGCCGTTCTCCGTTGCCGCGAAGGTAATGCCAGCCGAGTAGTGCAAGGCGTCCTTGAGGGTGTCGAGCTTGACGTCGTCGATCAGCTTCTCTGTGATGACGTTGATCGACTGGGGAATATCGCGGATTTCTTGCGTTCCCTTGCCGATGTTGGTCTTCCTGGTCTGGACCTGGTCCTTGCCCTGCGCTTCGGCCTGCTCGGTCACCGTGACGGTTCCGAGCGTGCCGCCCTGCACCGTGGCCGGCGGTGTCTGCGCCCAGCTGCTGACCGAAGCGGCCAGCATCAGCGCGCCAAAAGGCAGGACTGCCGCTTCTCGCGGCAGGCTGCCGGCGGCGGAAACAGAAGAAGACTTGGGGCGCGACACACGAGCGCGCCGACCGGCAACATTGGACAAGATGACCTCCCAGAAAGCCAAACGGCTGGTTTGAATGGCTGGCTGGGACCGCTTTAACGGTAGTGGCTTGCCGAAATTGGGCTGGAGTGTAGTGCCGGCGTAGTCTTAATCATTCACATTTAGATTCGCTGTTGTCAAAATGCTACTTTCTCCCATAACAGTACGGAAGGCCTCTCTCCGGCCATAGTTATTGAAAATGCGAGAGATTCGTATTTATAATCGGCTCGAACCCAAACCAGCCAGCCACTGCCGCTTTCACCGCCATGATCGTTTGCGTCTGCCGCCGAGTCTCCGACCGTGAAATCGCACGTCATGTGCGGGCCGGCATGACTTTCGACGAAGTGCAATTCGAGCTTGGCGTGGCCACCCAGTGTGGTCAATGTGAAGGTTGTGCGCGCGATATCGTCGCGCAGTGCAGCGCCTCGCACCCGGTCGCCGCGTTGAACCGCGAATCCGGAACGAGTGCGATCCAGCTTGCCACCTCCATTTCGGAAAGCAAGGCATGGAACTCTTCTCGGCAATCGGCGGCAGCCTGATACTCGTCGCAGGCTCCGTCTGGTGGATCTTTCGTAAGTAACAGTAGTCGTAGCGGTTTTGCTGCAATCGGGGCGCGTTCCGTGCGTGCCCGCATTCGAATTGGTTGATCGTGTCTGACCGCTTTGCCCCCCCTCCCTCCGTTCTGGGCCTCTCGCGCAATGCACTCATTGCCGGAGGCGTGATCCTGTTTCATGCAGCCGCGCTGTGGGCGCTGCAAAGCGGCCTGTTGCGCCGCGCTGCCGAAGTGGTGATTCCTGTAGAAATACTGAGCCAGTTCGTCGAACCACCCAAGCCGGCCGAGCCGCCGCCTCCCCCACCGCCGCCGCCCCCCCAGCGCAAGCCCGAGGCCGTCAAGCCTCCGCCCCGCCCGGTGGCAGTTCGCGAACCCAAGCCGACACCCGCCCCCGCTGCGCCCGTGGGCGTGACCGAGCCGCCTCCCCCCGCACCCCCGGTCGAGGCCCCGGCTCCGCCTGCGCCACCCGCACCGCCGCCCGCGCCCCCCGCCCCGCCGGCACCGCGGATGATCGAGATCTCTGAGGGCCAGACCCGCTATATAAGAGAGCCCAAGCTCGTCTACCCGAGCATGAGCCGGCGCCTGGGCGAATCGGGAACGACGGTCGTCTCGATCTACTTCGACAGCGAAGGCTTCGCCAAGCGGGT
Organism: Variovorax sp. CCNWLW225; assembly: GCF_037204045.1. Classification (NCBI taxonomy): domain Bacteria; kingdom Pseudomonadati; phylum Pseudomonadota; class Betaproteobacteria; order Burkholderiales; family Comamonadaceae; genus Variovorax; species Variovorax sp. CCNWLW225. The sequence continues at coordinate 314,985 of NZ_JBBCBV010000001.1, forward strand.
CGAACTCTACAAATCCAGCGGCTTCGAACGCCTCGACGAAGCGGCGCTGAGCGCCGCCCGAACCGCCCAGGTCACGCCCTTCAGGCAAACAGGAGGCAACGCACAGACGACCTACCTGCTGCGGGCGCCCTTCTCCTTCAAATTGAACTAATTTTTCTCTGGAGCAACTTCGTATGGAATCCCAATTCGGCTTGATGAACGTCTGGAACCAGGGCGATTTCGTCACCAAGGCCGTCGCGGTGCTGTTGATCGGCATGTCGCTTGCGTCGTGGATCGTGATCATCGTCAAGGCCCTCGACGTCATCAAATACAAGCGCCTTGCCAAGCACTCGCAGGACTTCTGGCACAGCGAAGACTTTGCAACCGCGCTGAACAAGCTCGGCAAGGACGACAGCAACCCGTTCCGCGCACTGGCGCTCGAAGGCCGTGAAGCGGCTGCGCACCACCGCAACACCAAGGCCCATCTGCACGATGCGCTCGACGTGAGCGACTGGATCACGCGCGCACTGCGCAACGGCATCGACGCTTTCACGGCGCGCCTGCAAACCGGCCTTGCCATCCTGGCTTCCGTCGGCTCGACCGCGCCGTTCATCGGCCTCTTCGGCACGGTGTGGGGCATCTATCACGCGCTCATGAGCATCGGCTCGGCCGGCCAAGCCACTATCGACAAGGTGGCAGGCCCCATCGGCGAGGCGCTGATCATGACTGCGCTGGGCCTGGCAGTGGCCATTCCGGCGGTGCTGGGCTACAACGCGCTGGTTCGCGGCAACAAGTTCGTGCTGACCAAGCTCAACAGCTTTGCCCATGACCTGCACGCCTACTTCGTGACCGGCGCGCGCGTGCAAAGCGGCAGCGGGGACGCCATCGTGGTTCCGCTCAAGAAGGGCTGAGCATCATGGCTTTCGGTACCCAGGACGAACCCGATGAGGTGATGAACGAGATCAACATGACGCCGCTGGTCGACGTCATGCTGGTGCTGCTCATCATCTTCATCATCACCGTGCCGGTGATGAAGCACGCGGTCAACATCGACCTCCCCCGCGCCACCAGCGAGCCCGAGCAGGCCAAGCCGGAGAACATCCTCTTCAGCATTTCTGCCCAGGGCGACTATTACTGGAACGAGCAGAAGATCGCCGACGGCGAGCTGCCTGGCCGCCTCGCGGCCGAGGCCGCCAAGAACCCGCAGCCCGAGCTGCACATCCGCGGCGACAAGGAAGTGCGCTACGAGCGCGTGGCCAAGGCAATGTCTGCGGCCCGCGAGGCAGGCGTGCGCAAGATCGGCTTCATTACCGAACCCGACGCGAAGTAAGTCACTGAATGCCGCAAAAAAAGTTGATCGCCGCGATTGACTTTTTATTGCGAATCATTATCATTCACTCATCGCTTCGATAAGGGGAATTTCAGATGCAAGCCAAACCGAACGCCTTTTCTGTTCTGAGCCATCCGTCGCTCGACCAATCGGGTGGCGGACATGCGTCCATCCAGGCCCCCCGTCCGGCGCCGATGGTCGAAAGCACGGAGCTTCTCAAGGGAAGCAAGACCGTGGGCATCATGCACAACGGCTCCCTCTATCGTCTTCAGGCGACCAAACTCGGCAAGCTGATTCTTACCAAGTAAGCATCAGCCCGCCCTTCACGCAAGTTTCATCGTGGGGCGACTCCAGGAGATTCATCTCCGAAGGGTCGTTTTTTGCTAGCCAACGGTTCGCCGACTAGCCAAGCTTTTTTTCACGCTGAATACCCGAAAAGAAAACGCCGACCTTGAAGTCGGCGTTTTGCTTTCAGCGGGGCACAGCCCGCCGGACGAATTACTTCAAAGGCCGAGCGCTGCGATGCCGGCCTTGGCAATCTGCGCATCTTCGTTCGACTTGACGCCGCTCACGCCCACGGCGCCGATCACCTGGCCGTCCTTCACGATCGGCACGCCGCCCTCCAGCAGGCCCTGCACGGCCGGCGCCGTGAGAAACGCAGTGCGGCCGCCGTTGATGATGTCTTCGTAGACCTTGCTTTCGCGGCGGCCCATGGCTGCCGTATGGGCCTTGGCCGGTGCAATGTGCGAAGACAGGGCCGCAGCCCCGTCCAGGCGCTGGAGCCAGAGCAGGTTGCCTGCGTCGTCCGAAATGGCAATGGTGACGGCCCAGTTGTTCTTGAGGGCTTCGGCTTCCGCGGCTGCGGCAATGGCCTTGACGTCGGCGAGTTCGAGGAAGGACTTGGTCTTCATTTGGAGCGTCGGTTGCGTAAAACCCAAGAGCATAACGGCCAAAGAGCCGGCCGGTCCCGGCGCCCTTAGGACCATCATCCATACGGTCTTTGTATCACCCCCTCTTGCAGAACCCTAGAATGCGCCCAACTGCGTCAGTGCAGCAACCCAAGGAGCTACTGCCATGAACGACCGCGTGACCACCCTCGACACTTCCACCGGCTACGGCCAGGTGCTGCCGCAGGCTGAGCGCCAACGCGTCCTGCGCAACACCTACTGGCTGCTCGCCCTGAGCCTGTTGCCCACCGTGCTGGGCGCATGGATCGGCGTGAGCACCGGTATTACCCGCTCGCTCACGGGCGGGCTGGGCCTTATCGTTTTCCTCGGCGGCGCCTTCGGCTTCATGTTCGCCATCGAGAAAACCAAGAACTCGGCCGCCGGCGTGCCGGTGCTGCTGGCCTTCACCTTCTTCATGGGCCTGATGCTGTCGCGGCTCATCGCCATGGTGCTGGGCTTCAAGAACGGCTCCGAGCTCATCATGACCGCGTTCGGCGGCACCGCCGGCGTGTTCTTCGTGATGGCTTCGCTGGCCACCGTGATCAAGCGCGACCTGTCCGGCATGGGCAAGTGGCTCTTCGTCGGCGCCATGGTGCTGATGGTGGGCTCCATCATCAACGTCTTCGTCGGCTCGAGCGCCGGCATGATGGCCATCTCGGTGGCCGCCATCGGCATCTTCTCGGCCTTCATGCTCTATGACCTGAAGCAGATCATGGACGGCGGCGAAACCAACTACATCAGCGCCACGCTCGCGCTCTACCTGGACCTGTTCAACGTGTTCCAGAGCCTGCTGGCCCTGCTGGGCATTGCCGGCGGCGAACGCGACTGATCGAACCGAGCGAAGGCGCCCCGCGGCGCCAACTAAAAAAGGGCCCTCTCGGGCCCTTTTTTCATGCCAGATCGAATACCGCAATCGACTCCACGTGCGCCGTGTGCGGAAACATGTTGATCACCCCGGCAAACGTGCACCGGTACCCCGCCTGATGTACGAGCAGGCCGGCATCGCGCGCCAAGGTGGACGGATTGCAGCTCACGTACACGATGCGCTTCGGCGGCGTCCAGCCGTCGGTTCTCAGTTCCGGCTGCAGGTGCAGGTCGGCCATGGCCTTGGCAAGCGCAAAAGCGCCTTCGCGCGGCGGGTCGACCAGCCACTTGTCCGCGCTGCCGTCGGCCACCAGCATGGCGGGCGTCATTTCGAAGAGATTGCGCGCCACGAACCGGGTCGGCGAAAGCGCCCGCCTGGCCAGCGTGGCAGGTTCATTCTTCTTGAAGTTGTCGCTTGCGCGCGCCACCAGGGTGTCGCTGCCTTCGATGCCCAGCACCTCGCGCGCACGGCTGGCCAGCGGCAGGGTGAAATTGCCCAGCCCGCAGAACCAGTCGATCACCCGCTCTTGCGGCTGCACATCGAGAAGGCGCAGCGCCTTGCCCACCAGCGCGCGATTGATGTGCGGGTTGACCTGCGTGAAATCGGTCGGCTTGAACGGCATGGTGACGCCGAACTCGGGCAGTTCGTACGACAGCGGCGTGCCGCCCTCTTCCAGCAGCTTCACTGTCTCGGGGCCTTTGGCCTGGAGCCACCATTGAACGCCGGGGTTCTGCGCCGCGAACGCTTTCAGGCGGCCGATGTCCGCGCTGGACAGCGGCTCCAGGTGCCTGAGCACCAGCGCGATTGTGCCGAGCGCGGTCGTTCCCGGCGCATCACCGCAGGCAAGTTCGATCTGCGGGCAGGTCTCGCGTGCATCCATCGAGCCGATGAGTGCGCGCAGCGGCATCAGCATGTCGCTGACCTGCTTAGGCAGCACCGGGCACACCTGCATGTCGGCGAGATACCGGCTCTTGCGCTCATGAAACCCGATCAGCACCGTGCCCTTCTTGACCACGTGGCGCACCGAGAGCCGGGCGCGGTATCGGTAGTGCCAGGCCGGCCCTTCCATCGGCCGCAGCACGTTCTCGGGCCGCACCTTGCCGAGATGCCACAGGTTGTCTTCGAGCGCACGCTGCTTCACCGCCACCTGCGCCGCGGCGTCCAGATGCTGCATCTTGCAACCGCCGCACGCGCCGGTGTGCAGCCCGAAATGCGGACAGCCCGGGCGCACGCGTTGCGACGATTCACGCCGGATTGCGGTGACCGTGCCCTGCTCCCAGTTGTTCTTGCGCCGGTGCACGTTGAGCTGCACTTCCTCGAAGGGCAAGGCGCCCTCGATGAACACGACCATGCCCTCGGCGTTGTGCGCGACGCCCTGCGCGTCCAGGTCGAGCGACTCGACCTTGAGCCATTCGTCCGGGGCGCTGGCCGGGGTCTTCCCGGCCGCTTTCGTGGGGACTTTCTTTTCTTCAGTGGATTCCGTCATCCCCCGATTGTCTCAGCGCCGGCCCGGCCTCCCGCGGCTGCGCCGGCGCCGCCTAGAACAAGGCGTCGCGCCCCACACCGGAGCGGACCAGCTGGCGGCGCATCTTGGCGAGCGCCTCGTTCTGGATCTGCCTCACGCGCTCCCGCGTCAGGCCCAGCCGAACGCTCAGGACCTCGAGCGTTTCGGGCTCCCGGTCATGCAGGCCGTAGCGACCTTCGAGCACCTCGCGCTCGCGCGCATCGAGCGCATGAACCCATTGGTCGAGCAGGCGTTCGACCTCGTGCGTGTGGGTCACGTCGGTCGGACTGCTTCGCTCGTCGTCGGAGGCCACGGTGTCGGCCAAGATAAAGCCCTCGTCGCCGTGCGCGTCGCCGCCATCCAGGGAGCGCGGCGCCTCCGCAAGCGCCAGCAGCTCCGCCACTGCCTGCACTTCGCGTCCCAGAAATGCGGCGATGTCTTCCACCCGCACACCGTCGGGCCGGTTCGCCAGGAAGTCTGAATCGCCCTCCAGCGTGCGGCGGGCCCGCAGCACCTGCTGCAGTTCGCGCACCACCTGCACGGGCAGGCGGATTGCACGCGCCTGCGTCATGACGGCTCGCTCGACCGATTGCCGGATCCACCACGTCGCATAGGTGGAAAAGCGAAAGCCGCGCTCGGGTTCGAACTTGGTGATCGCGTGCATCAGGCCGAGGTTGCCTTCCTCGATCAGATCGGAGAGCGGCACGCCGCGGCCCAGATACGCCTTGGCGATGTTCACAACCAGCCGCAGGTTGTGTTCGATCATCGATTGCCGCGCTGCAAAGTCGCCGGCGCGGGCAGCGCATGCGGCCTGGTATTCCTGCTCGGGCGTGAAGAGTTCCGTGCGCCGCACCTGCCGCAGGTAGATGGTCAGGGCATCCGCGCCCTCGCCGCCTAGCGGTTCGGCAAACGCAATCGGGTCTGCGGCAGCACGGCCGGGCCTTGCGGGCGTGCTCTCTGGATTGTTGTCTGCGGCCGCTTCGCCCTTGCCCACCGCCCGGCGCACAGGCAGTGTGCGACGGGGGCGAGAGGCGGCCATGGCATTACCGGCTCGGCAGGTAGCGTGCCGGATCGACAGGCTTGCCCTGGCGACGGATTTCGAAGTGCAGCTTGACACGGTCCGCGTCGCTGTTGCCCATTTCGGCGATCTTCTGTCCCTTTTGCACCGACTGGTCTTCCTTCACGAGCAGCGTCTGGTTGTGCGCATACGCCGTGAGGTAGGTGTTGTTGTGCTTCAGGATGATCAGGTTGCCGTAGCCGCGCAGGCCCGCGCCTGCATAGACCACGCGGCCATCGGCCGCGGCCAGGACTGCGTCGCCGGCTTTGCCGCCGATATCGAAGCCCTTGTTCTTGGCGTCGTCGAACCCTGCGATGAGCGTGCCGTGCGCGGGCCAGATCCAGCCGAGATCCTCGTCGCCCGAATTGGCGGCGGGTGCCGATGGCGATGCGGTGACCGGCGGCTTGCTGGCCGCCGCGCTCGCGGGCGCCGCGGGCAACACCGCGGGCGGCGTCACAGGCTTGGTTACGGCGCCCTCGGCGGGAGCGGCCGCGGCCGCCACGGTGGTGGACGTCGGCCCCACCGGAGGAACCACGCGCAGCACCTGGCCGACTTCGATCAGGTCGGGATTCTCGAGATTGTTCCAGCGTGCAATGTTCTGCCAGCCTTGGCCGGTTTCGATTCCGATGCGGCGAATCGTGTCGCCGGGGCGCACAGCGTAGTAGCCCGGCTTGCCATAGTTCTCGATGCCGGGCAGCGGCTTGCCCGACGCATCGGTGGTGATGAGCGGGCCTCCGGGTGCCGCATTGGGGGCGCGCGTCATCGTGCCACGGTCTTCGACCGGCGCCGGCCCTCGCGGTGCGGCGCAGCCCGCGATCACGAGCACAACGGCCAACGTGATACCAGCGCACCAACTCCGATTGCCAAAACCCTGCATGTGTTGTTCCTTCAAGCGATGCCCGATTTTAGGGGGACAAAGTGAACCGCCTCAAGAATGCGGCGCTCCAGTCCACGGGCGGTTTTATCGATGACGACGAGGGCCTGTCCGCCCCCCGCCGATTGCGTGGGCGCGACGATGCGTCCGCCCACTGCGAGTTGATCGGTCCAGGCTTGCGGGACCGCTTCGCCGCCAGCGGCGGCGATGATTCCTGCGTAGGGCGCACCCTTGGCGTAGCCAACCATGCCGTCGCCGAGCATCAAGTGCACGGTCGCGAGCCGGAAGTGCCGCAGGTTGGCGCGCGCGCGCTCGTGCAGCCCGCGCAAGCGCTCGATGCTGTAGACCTCCGTGGCCACATGGTTCAGCACCGCAGCCTGGTAGCCGCAACCAGTGCCGATTTCGAGCACGCGTCCGAGCCGCTCTTGCGGTTTGCCCACCAAGGCAGGCGCACCCAGCAGAAGCTCGATCATGCGAGCCACCACGCTGGGCTTGGAAATGGTCTGGCCCAGCCCGATGGGCAGGCTCGTGTCTTCATAGGCCTGGTTGACCAGCGCACTGTCGACAAAACGATGCCGCTCCACCGCGCCCAGCGCCCGCAGCACGCGGGGGTCGGTAATGCCTTGGGCGGCGAGCTTCTGCACCATGCGCGCGCGCACGGCGTCGGAAGCCATCGAGGGGGTGGCCGGCACCATTGGCTTGGCCGGCACGGCGGGCATGCGCCCTCGCGTGGCGGCCGATGCGGTGGGTGTCAGGCGAACCGGGAAACCAGGCCGTTGCGTGGCCATGCTCAGTTGCCGAGACGGGCTACCGTCTCGCGCCATTGCCCCAGGTTGGCGTGATCGGTCAGGTCGATCTGCAGCGGCGTCAGTGCCACGTGGCCGGCGGCGGTTGCGTGAAAGTCGGTGCCCTCGCCGCTGTCCTTGGCGCTGCCGGCGCCCGCAATCCAGTACATCGTTTCGCCGCGCGGGCTTTCCTGCGTAATCACCTTTTCCGCCGCGTGGCGGCGGCCGAGCCGGCAAACCTTGATCGGCTTGAGCTCCTCGAACGGCCGGTTCGGCACATTCACGTTGAGCAGGAAAGCGCCGCCTTCGATCATGCGCTCGCTCTCGATCCGCTGAACCAGCCGGCGCGCCACCTGCGCGGCCGCATCGACATGCGCCCAGCCTTTTTCGATCTGCGAGAACGCAATGGCCGGAATGCCGAACAGGTATGCCTCCATCGCCGCGCCGACGGTGCCCGAGTAGATGGTGTCGTCGCCCATGTTGGCGCCGTTGTTGATGCCGGACACCACCAGGTCGGGCCGGTAGTCGAGCAGCCCCTTGAGCGCGATATGGACGCAATCGGCCGGTGTGCCCGTGACGTAGCGAAAACCGTTGTGCGCCTTGTGCACATAGAGCGGTGCGGCCAAGGTCAGCGCATTCGACTTGGCGCTGTTGTTGTGCTCGGGTGCAACCACCTCGACATCGGCGATGTCTTTCAGGGCGTCGTGCAATGCGACGATGCCCGGCGCCTGAAAGCCATCGTCATTGGAAATAAGTATCTTCATGGTGCTTCTGGGTGCCCCGGATTGTAGGCGCCGGGTGCGTCGCAGCAGGGACAACGGCGCCCTGCCGCGCCCCCTATCATCGCCTCGCATTCATTGCCCACACACGACTCATCCAAGGAGACCCGAGCATGCACGCATGGCTTTGCGAAAACCCCACCGGCGTCGATGCGCTGACCTGGAAGGAACTGCCCACACCAACGCCGGGTCCGGGCCAGGTGCTGATCGAAATCAGGGCTGCCAGCCTCAATTTCCCCGATCTGCTGATCGTCCAGAACAAATACCAGATCAAGCCGCCCCTGCCCTTCGTGCCCGGTTCGGAATACGCCGGCATCGTCCAGGCGGTGGGCGAAGGCGTCACGCATCTTTCGATCGGCCAGAACGTGGCGTGCCTTTCGGGAACCGGAGGCTTCGCAACCCACACGCTGGCGCCGGCCGCGCTTTGCATGCCTTTGCCGGAAGGCTTCGGCCATGTCGACGCGGCGGCGTTCATCATGATCTATGCCACATCGTGGCATGCGCTGATGGACCGGGCGCAGCTGAAGGCCGGGGAAACTGTGCTCGTGCTGGGTGCCGCCGGCGGCGTGGGCACCGCGGCCATACAAATCGCAAAGGCAGCCGGTGCAAAAGTGATTGCGGCGGCTTCCACCGACGAGAAATGCGAACTCTGCCGCTCCATTGGCGCCGATGTCACCATCAACTACACGACGCATACGCTTCCAAACGGCTTTCGCGACGCCATCAAGGCGGCGACCGACGGCAAGGGGCCTGACGTCATTTACGACCCGGTGGGCGGCGATTTTGCGGAGCCGGCATTTCGCTCGATCGGCTGGCGCGGCCGCTATTTGGTGGTCGGCTTTGCATCGGGCCCGATTCCGTCGCTGCCATTGAATCTGACGCTGCTGAAAGGCGCATCGCTGGTTGGTGTGTTCTGGGGCGATTTTGCCAAGCGCGAGCCCAAGGCCAATGCACAAATGATGGCTGAATTGGCGCAGTGGTACGGCCAGGGAAAGATCAAGCCCGTGATCGACAGCACGATGCCGATGGCAGAATTGAAAGCGGCCTACGCCCACATGGGCTCACGCGGCGTCAAAGGAAAACTCGTCATGGTGAACTGAGCGCCCTGCGCCCGGTTGGTTCCACGCTCGCAATAAAAAAGCCCGCAGATGCGGGCTTTTTTATTGGCTGAAGGCCCTGTCGAGCGTTTACTTGATCTCGAACTCGGAAAGCGACTTGCCGGCGGCCAAGGCTTCAGTCACCCAACGCGGCTTGCGGCCACGACCGCCAGACCAGGTTTCACCGCTCGGGCCGCGGTATTTGGCCGCTGCCTTGGCTCCGGGAACCGCGTTGCCGCGCTTGACCGACCCGCCGCGTGCGCTGAGTTTCAGATCGGAAGCGGTCAAACCGTATTCGGCGATTTTCTTGCGCACCTCTTCAATGACGCCCGCACGTTCTTGGTTGCGAAGGTCTTCGGCCTGCTTGCGCAATTGCGCAATCAGCTCGTCGTGCTTCTTGATCTGGGAATTGATATCGGCAAGGGTCGAAGCCATTGTGGACTCCTGAAAATTGGAAACGGGGCGGATTTTAATTCAATTCCAATTTAAAACAAGCATGCCGGTACCAGAAAAAACCCGGGGCGCACCGTTAGTTTGCGGCGGCGCACAATGCAAAGCGCACTTGGCTCGCGCGTTCTTATCGAACAAAAAGAGGGAATACAAGGGGGTTAAGCCCCAACGGCAGCAACAGCCGGAAATGACAACGCCGGGGCTGGCCCGGCGTTGATGTCCCTTGGACGCTATTGCGCAATAGCAGTCAGGGAAAGTATTTGGGGTGGCTGATGGGACTCGAACCCACGACGACCAGAATCACAATCTGGGACTCTACCAGCTGAGCTACAGCCACCGAAGAGCCCGCAATTGTAGCGTCAAAAACTCCCGTTTTCGCCAACGGGGCATTCAAAGACGCTTGAAACCCTGCTCAACCCGTTGCCAAAGGGCCCGCCGGCGCGGTCTTCTCGATCTTGATGGAGCCGTCCGGCCTTTCGCAGGTGCCAATCAGCAGGCCGCTCGCCAGTGCATGCTCGCGCAGCGCTTCGAATATTTCGTCGCGCCCCGGCGTGGACGAAAACGAGGGCGCGCTGCCGAGCGCAAACAACTGAAAGGCGTAGCGGTGCGCGCCGTGCCCCGGAGGCGGGTCCGGCGGTAGCCACGCGGCCTGCAGTCCCGAGTTGCGGCCAACCTGCAGGCCGGCAGTGCCTTCGTTGTCGCGGCTCGGAATTGCGGCCTCGTCGAGCTTGCCGTCGCTCGGCCGCAGCCCCACCACGATCGCATGCACCAGCGGATTCGGGGTTGGCGAGTCGGCATCCTCCACCACCAGCACCAACGAAGTGGTTTCCGCCGGCAGTTGGGCCCACTGAAGCGGCGGCGACAAGCCTTCGCCGTCGGCCGTATAGCGCGGGGGCAGCGGCCCATGGTCCACGAATGCCACGCTGGTCAGGGCGATGGACGCCATGCCCTGCCGCATTCCGAGCGTATTGAAAACGATCTTGTCCAGGCCGGCACGCACGCCGTGCAGGGCGTGGCCAATGACTTCAGGCAATTTTTCGAGCATGGCTTCGGTATAGCCCCGTCCGGCAGTTCACCCTGTAGGACGCCGCTGCATACAAGAGCTGGCGGTCGTCCGCGCCAAATTTCTCGAACGCAAATCCGATGTATTTCCCGGCCCGTGGAGCCGGTTTTGCTCCGCTATCATGATCGTCGCCCGAATCAACGGGCAATGCTTTCCCGCTTCTTCCAATTCACCGCCAAAGGAACTTCTTCATGAGCATCGTCTGGACTATTCTGATCGGGTTCATCGTGGGTCTGGTTGCGCGGGCCGTCAAGCCGGGCGACGATTCCGCCGGCTTCATCGTGACCACGCTGATCGGCGTTGCGGGTTCATTGATCGTGACCTATGTCGGCCAAGCCATGGGCTGGTACACCGCGGGCCAGGGCGCCGGTTTCATCGCGTCGGTGCTCGGCGCGATCGTGCTGCTTGTTCTTTACGGCCTGATCAAGCGCAAGAGCTGATTCCGGGGGGCTGCGTAGGGATGCCGCGCAAACCACGCGCCAAGCATCATGTCTACGTGGTCGAGCTCGACGACCGCGTATGGAACCATGGCCGCTTCAGGCGGGCCAATCCCGACTATCAACTCGGCAAGCCTTTCGTCTATGTCGGAATGACCGGGCTCGACCCGGACATTCGCTTCGACAAGCACAAGGCCGGCATCCAGGCGAACACCTTCGTGCAGGAGTTCGGCCTGCGGCTGCTGCCCGCCCTCTATGAGCGCTACAACCCGATGAGCTACGAGGACGCGCGGTCGATGGAGGTCGAACTCGGCATCCGGCTGCGCGCGAACGGCTATGGCGTCTGGCAGGCCTGAACCGACGCCCTCCTTCAACGCCCTCTTCTGGCGCTGCAGATTCAGGCGTAAGTGATCCAGCCCTCGTAGGCAGGGGCATCCAGGTGCGGCAGGGTGTTGTACGTCACGAGCATGTGGCGCTTGGGCGTAAAGGCGAACTCCGTCACCGCCGTGTTGCGAATGCGCAGATTGAGTTCGATGGTCGTTTCCGCGCTCGTGCCAAGCACATGTCCGACCGCCGTGCTGATCGGCCCGCCGCTCGACACCACCAGAACTTTTGCACCATGGTGGCGGTCGCGCACGTGGTCGAGCGCCGTGGTCACGCCCGCCAGAAAGTCCACATAGCTCGGCATGCCGGCAGGCTGGGTCCTGCCTTGCATCCAGGCGCCCAAGCCGTTGCGCAAGAGGCGGAAGTGGTGGCGGTACATCTCGGGAGAATCGGGCTTCTCGAGCTTGCCTTCGTGGATGGTGGCAATAACAGCCTCGCTGTCGTACTCGTTGAGCCCGGGCCATGGCAGCACGTCGTCGCGCTGCAGTCCGAGCCCTTGTGCAATGCCCTCCCAGGTCTGCCGATGCCGCTTCAGGGTGCCCGTGATCACCGCATCGAAGTGCATGCCGCGCTCGCGCCAGTATTCACCCAGCCGCACGGACTGCCTGTGTCCGAGCTCGCTCAGGTTGTCGTAGTCGGCAGCGCCGAAACTGGCCTGCCCGTGGCGCACGAGATAGAGGGTTCCCATGCATGCGATTCTGGCGACAAGCGCATTGCGCGCTTGTCCCTCGTGTGACGGAACGCCGGGTCAGCGTGCCGCTGGCAGCGTGTCAGCTGGCTTCGGCACGAGGATCTCGGCCTTGAAGCGTTCCTTCAGCATGTTGTAGTACGCCACGTCTTCCGCGGCAGCCACGGATTGGCCGACCTGCGCGTTCTCTTGCTGCGCCTGCTCAGGGGCCGAAGGCGTGCGCGGAACGACCTTGGTCACGCGAACCACCGCATAGCCCTGGGTGCCCAGTTCGACACCCACCAGCGCGGGCAGCTTGGACGCATCGGCACGCAGCGCGGCATCGATGATCGCCAGCGGCTGGCTCTGCGATTCACGGCGCGAAACCGTGACCGGTGCGCCAAAGGTTGCGCCGTTGGCCTTCGTCGTCCAGGCAGCGAGCTTGGCTTCGCCTTCGGTCTTTGCCAATACCGCGGCGCGTTCGGTGACGAGTTGCGCGCGGATCTTGTCCTTCACTTCGGCCAACGGAATGGGACGCGCCGGCGAGTACTGCGTCACGCGGCCAGATGCGAGCTGGTTGGAACCGACTTCGATGGCTTCGGTGTTCTGCTTGCGGTCGAGCGAATCGGGCGCAAACAACGCACTCAGGAAGTTGCGGCTCGCCAGCGCGCCGGTGGCGCCCGGTGCGGGCGTGCGCGCCACATTGGTTGCCGTCTGGATCGTGAGCTTCAGCTTTTCCGCCGCGGGCTTGAGGCTGTCGGGCTGCTGGTACACCGCGTCGGTGAAGGCCTCCGCGGCCTTTGCGAACTCCTGCGTTGCCTGTTGTGCGCGAACGTCGCTCTCGATGGTGGCGCGCACCTGCTCGAACGGAGGCACCACGGCCGGCTTGATGTCGGTCAGCCGGATGATGTGATAGCCGAACTCGGTTTCGATCACGTCGCTGATGTCACCCTTCTTGAGCGCGAACATCGCGTCGTCGAAAGGCTTGACCATTGCGCCGCGGGTCACGAAGTCGAGGTCGCCGCCCTTCTCGGCGGAGCCAGGGTCCTGCGAATTCTTGCGCGCCACATCGGCAAAGGTGGTGGGTGCCTTCTTCACTTCGGCTAGCAGTTGTTCTGCTTTTGCCTTGGCTTTCTCACGATCGGCCGCCGACGCGCTGGCCGGTGCGGTAATCAGGATGTGGCTCGCGCGGCGCTCTTCCTTCGTGCCGAAGCGCGCCTTGTTCTGTTCGTAGTAGGTCTTGAGGTCGGCCTCGTTCACCGAGACGTTCTTCTTCGCCGCTTCGAGGTCGAGCACCAGGTACTCGATGCTGGCCTGCTCGGGGGCCTGGAACTGCGCCGTGTGGTCCTTGTAGTAGGTCTCGATGTCGGCATCGCTGATCGTCACCTTCGATGCGAAGCTATCGGGAGTGAAGCGTGCGACCTGGATCTCGCGGCTGTCATAAAAGGCGTTGATGGTGGCGGCAGCCAGCGCGGGCGGCGTGAACGCCGTACCCGAAATGCCCAGCAGCACCTGCTGCGTTGCAAGGTCGGCGCGCATCGCGGCCTCGTACTGCTCCGGCGTGCGGCCGGTCACGCGCTGGAAGGTCTCGCGATCGAACTTGCCGTCCGGCGTGCGGAATGCGGCAAGGCCCGCGTCCTGCGCGAAGATGCGGGTCAGCCGCTCTTCGGACACCGTCATGTTCGACTTGGCCGCAGCGGCTGCCAGCACGCGGTCGCGCACCAGCCGTTCCAGCGTGGCATAGCGCATTGCATCGGAATCGAGCAGCGTCGGGTCGACGTTCGGCGACTGCTGCCGGATGCGGTCGACTTCGTTGCGGTGCTGTGCGTCCCATTCGGAACGGGTGATGTTGTTGCCATCGACACGCGCAACCTTTTCCTCGTTGCCGGAGCCCTGGTAGCGGTCCACACCGAAGAGGACGAACGAGGGAATGATCAGCAAGAACAAGAAAATCATGACGATCTTGTTGTACTTGCGGAAGAAATCAAACATGCTTGAACACTCTCTTGCGACGGATGTCGAACGGCAATAAAAAAGGCGAACCTGTGTTCGCCTTTGCATCGGTGGTGGTGGGTGCTGAGGGGCTCGAACCCCCGACCTACGCCTTGTAAGGGCGCCGCTCTACCAACTGAGCTAAGCACCCCACCGGGAAACTCTCCGAGTCTACGTCTTAGTTGAGCGCGTCTTTCAGCGCCTTGCCCGGACGGAACTTCGGAATCTTGGCGGCCTTGATTTTAATCGCGTCGCCGGTCCGGGGATTGCGGCCGGTGCGAGCAGCCCGCTTGCCCACTGCGAAAGTGCCAAAACCGACCAGCGACACGGAGCCGCCTTTTTTGAGCGTGGTACGAATGGCGCCGATGGTGGATTCGAGCGCGCGCGTGGCGGCTGCCTTGGAAATATCGGCGTTTTTTGCGATGTGCTCAATCAGTTCGGTCTTGTTCACAAGGGCCCCTTGTCGAAGAAATAAAGTTGGTCGGCTTTCGTCAGTGCGACCTGGCCGCGAAATGACGCGACGCAAGAAGTGTGGCAGGACTGACGCCTCGGCAGCGCACTGCCAGCGAGGATTACAACCACTGGTCTGCAGGGTGTCAATACGACACGAGGCCATGCAGAACAGCGGAGCGCGCGATTTTAGGGGCCTTTCGTGAACTCTATTTCAAAGCGCTTCGGCAATTGCCTTGCCCAAGTCGCTGGTGCTCGCCTTGCCGCCGATGTCGGGCGTGCGCGGTGCTCCGCTTTGGGGCGCGAGCACCTTTTCAATGGTGGAAAGAATCGCGTCGTGCGCCTTCTTGTGCCCCAGGAACTCGAGCATCATCGCGCCGCACCAGATCTGTCCGATGGGGTTGGCAATGCCCTTGCCGGCAATGTCGGGCGCCGAACCGTGCACCGGTTCGAACAGCGAAGGCGTCGTGCGCTCGGGGTTGAGATTGGCGCTGGGCGCAATGCCGATGGTGCCGGTGCATGCCGGACCCAGGTCGGACAGGATGTCGCCGAACAGGTTGCTGGCCACCACCACGTCGAAGAAGTCGGGCCGCTGCACGAAGTGGGCGGTGAGGATGTCGATATGGAACTTGTCGAGCTTCACGCCCGGGTAGTTCTTGGCCATTTCGGCCACGCGCTCGTCCCAATACGGCATGGTGATCGAGATGCCGTTCGACTTGGTCGCGCTCGTCAAATGCTTCTTCGGCCGCGATTGCGCAAGCTCGAAGGCGAACTTGAGCACGCGGTCCACGCCCACGCGCGACATCACCGTTTCCTGCACCACGATCTCGCGCGGCGTGCCTTCGTACATGCGCCCGCCAATGCTCGAGTATTCGCCCTCGGTGTTCTCGCGCACGATGTACATGTCGATCTCGCCCGGCTCGCGCGGGGTGCCGTCGCGGCGCACCACGGGTGCGATGATGCCGGGCATCAGCCGTGCGGGGCGCAGGTTGATGTACTGATCGAACTCGCGGCGGAACAGCAGCAGCGAACCCCACAGCGACACGTGGTCGGCAATCTTCTCGGGCCAGCCCACCGCGCCGAAGTAGATCGCATCGTGTCCGCCGATCTGGTCCTTCCAGTTGTCGGGCAGCATCTTGCCGTGCTTCTCGCAGTAATCCCAGCTAGAGAAATCGAAGTGGTCGAACTTCAGGTCGATACCGAACTTGCGCGCCGCGGCATCGACCACGCGCAGGCCTTCGGGCATGGTTTCCTTGCCGATGCCGTCGCCGGCGATGACTGCGATTCTGTGGGTGGTCATGGTCTGGTTCCTTCTTGCTGGAGAGGGGGAGTAAAAAACTGGAGTGCTTCGGCGAGCACCTCGCCGGGAGCTTCTTCCGGAACATAGTGGCCGCACGGCAAGGCGCGGCCCGAAACCTGCCCGGCGCATTCGCGCCAGAGCGCCAGCACATCGAAGCATCGGCCTACCGCGCCGTGTTCGCCCCACAGCACGCGCAGGGGCTGCTCAAGGCGCCGGCCGGCGTCGATGTCGGCGCGGTCATGCACCAGGTCGATGGTGGCGGAGGCCCGGTAGTCGCCGCAAATGGATTCGGCCGTGCCCGCGATTGCGGCGCAGCGCTCGTACTCGGCCAGCACCTCGGGCGCAAAGGGCGCGAGCCCCGCGTGGCGCCCGCCCATCACGCTGCGCACGTAGCGCACAGGGTCCGAAGCAATCAGCGCCTCGGGCAGCGGCGGCGGCTGGATCAGGAAAAACCAGTGCCAGTAAGCGCGAGCAAACGCTTCGGTGGTGTTCCCGTACATCGAGAGCGTGGGCGCGATGTCCAGCAGCAGCATGCGGTCGACCGCGGCGGCATGGTCGGCCGCCAGCCGATGCGCCACGCGCGCGCCGCGGTCATGCGCAAGCACGCCGAAGCGTTCGAAGCCATGGTGCCGCATGGCGGCGAGTGCATCGAGCGCCATCTCGCGCTTGCTGTAGGTCACGTGATCGGCGTCGTCCGCGGGGCGGCCAGAGTCGCCGTAGCCGCGCAAGTCCACCGCCACCCCCGTGAACCGCTCGGCAAGCGCCGGTGCCACGCGGTGCCAAATGAGGTGCGTCTGCGGATGGCCATGCAACAGCAGCAACGGAGCGCCGCGGCCGCCGATGCGGCCATGCACGCGCACGCCGTTGCGTCCGATGTCGAATTCAGGAAAGTCGAAGAAAGAAGCAGTCACGCAGCCATTGTGCGTTGCGCTCTGCCGGCCATCAAGCAACAATCAGCCAATTCATACTTTCCAATCTGGCATGAATTCATTGTCGATGGACCGGGGCGACCTGGAGTTGGTGTTGGCCATTCGCGACCAGGGCAGCCTGGCGGGCGCTTCCGCCACGCTGGACGTGGTGCCTTCGGTGGTGACCAAGCGACTGGGCGCACTCGAGGCGCGGCTGGGCCAGCGGCTGTTCGAGCGCACCACGCGCCGGCTCAGCGTCACGGCCGAGGGCGAGGCTGTCTGCCTGCATGCCAGGGCGCTGCTCGAGGGTTTTGCGGCTCTCGAAAGCGAACTCGGCGAACGGCAGAACGAACTGGTCGGCACGATACGGCTCGCCGCCACCTTCGGCTTCGGTCGGCGCTGGCTCGGCCCCGCGCTGGCCGCGTTCCAGGCGCGGCACCCCGGGCTGCAGATCGAGCTGCTGCTGACCGAGCGGCTCCCGGACCTCGGCGCCGAAGGCTACGACGGCGCGCTGTGGCTCTGGGCCGTGCAGCAGCGCCGCGCGGCCGACTGGGTCACGCGCCGCATCGCGCGCAACCAGCGCGTGCTTGCCGCCTCTCCTTCATATATAGAGCGGCGCGGCCTGCCGGCCACGGTCGACGCGCTGGGCACGCACGACTGCCTGGTGGCGCGCGAAAACGGCGAGGTCAACCAGCACCAGTTCGCGCTGTGGACGCTGCGCCACGCGCGCGACGGCAGCACGGCGCGCGTGCGCGTGCAAGGGCCGCTGACAAGCAATTCCGGAGAGATGGTGCGCGACTGGTGCCTGGCCGGCCACGGAATCATGCTGCGCAGCCTGTGGGATATTGCGCCGCAACTGGCGTCCGGCGAGCTGGTGCGCGTGCTGCCCCACTACGCCATGCCCGATGCGGACATCCACTGGATTGCGCCCTGGCGGCCCAAGACGCCGCGCCGTGTGCGCCTGCTGCTCGACCATCTGGCCGAACAGTTCCGCGGCGAGCCCTGGAAGCCGGGCAAGCCCGGTTCGCCGCGCTGAAAGAAAACGCGCCCGATCAGCGCTCGCTGCGCACCACCAGGCTTACGCCCGCCGCGGTCAGCCCGATGCCCAGCAAGGTCACCAGCGTGATCGGCTCGCGGAACAGCAGCCAGGCCATCACCGCGGTACATGGCGGTACAAGGTACAGCAAGCTGGTAACGGCGGTGGCCGTGCCGCGCTGGATCAGCATGTAGAGCAGCGAACTGCCGCCGAGCGACAGCACCAGCACCGACCACGCCATGGCGCCGGTCGAGTACACGTTCCATTCGATGCCCTGCGTTTCCATGACCGCAAAGGGCAAGGTCACGAGCAACGCCGCCGCCATCTGCACGGCGCTGGCGCTGCGAACGTCGCACGGCGCGACGAAGCGCTTCTGGTACAGGGTGCCCGCGGTAATCGAAAGCAGCGCCATGACGGCGAGCCCCATCGTCAACGCACTGACTTCAGTGCCCTGCCCGAACTTGCGCGAGACCACGAGCACCAGGCCGGCAAATCCCAGGACCAGCCCTGCCCATTGGCGCTGCGAAATGCGCCCGCCGGTGAACGAAAGCCAGATGGCGGTCAGCACCGGCTGGATGCCGACCATCAGCGCCACCAGCCCCGCGCCCATGCCCGCATGCACAGCAGCCCAGACGCCGCCCAGGTAACCCGCCTGCATCAGCACGCCCGTGGCCGCAAGGTGCCCCCACTGCGCGCGCTCCTTCGGCCAAGCAACCCGCGCCAGCGCAACCCAGATGCAGAAGCACACGAGAGAAAGTGCATAGCGCACGGCCAGGAACTTGAGGGGCGGCGCATACGGCATGCCGTACCGCGCGACGATGAAACCCGTGCTCCAGATCAGCACGAAGACCGCCGGCATGGCCCGCAGCCACCCGGAGCCACGTGCCGTGGCCGCCGCCGTCATTTGCTGTGGGCCCGGATCTCGGGAATGGCCTTTTGCAGGTAATAGACCATCGACCACACGGTGAGCACCGCCGAGATCCAGATCAGCCACTGGCCCCAGAGGCCCGTGTCGATGACCTTGAACAGGCGCCCGTCATAGAGCAGGAACGGGATCGCGACCATCTGCACCGTGGTCTTCACCTTGCCGATCATGTGGACCGCCACGCTCTTGCCAGCGCCGATTCGCGCCATCCATTCGCGCAGCGCCGAGATGGCGATCTCGCGGCCGATGATGATCAGCGCCACGAACACATCGGCGCGCTGCAGGTGCACCAGCACCAGCAGCGCGGCGCACACCAGGAACTTGTCGGCCACCGGATCGAGGAAGGCGCCGAAGGACGAGGTCTGGTTGAGCTTGCGCGCCAGATAGCCGTCGAGCCAGTCGGTGGCGGCAAAGACGATGAACATCACCGTGGCAATCAGGTTGCGCATCGGCTCGGCGATCGGCAGGTAGAACACGCCAACGATCAATGGAATCGCGACGATGCGCGTCCAGGTCATGATGGTCGGGAGGGTCCAGAACATGCGGGCGATTGTGTCATGCGCGCGTGACCGGCCGAAGGCCAAAGGGCAAATCGGCGTCAGTGCAGTGCGCGATAGATTTCCTCGGCAAGGTCGGTGGCAATGCCTTCGACCGATGCGATGTCCTCGACGCTGGCCGCCGCCACGCCGCGGATTCCACCGAAACGCTGCAGCAGGCGCGCCCGGCGCTTCGGCCCGATGCCCGGAATGTCTTCGAGCTGGCTGCCGCCCACGCGCACCTTCGCGCGCTTGGCACGCATGCCCGTGATGGCGAAGCGGTGCGCCTCGTCGCGGATCTGGGCGATCAGCATCAGGGCAGCGGAGTCCTTGCCCAGGTAGACCTTCTCGCGGCCGTCGGCAAACACCAGTTCCTCGAGCCCGACCTTGCGGCCCTCGCCTTTCTCCACGCCCACGATGAGCGAGAGCGCCAGGCCCAGCTCGCTGAACACTTCGCGCGCCATCGACACCTGGCCCTTGCCGCCATCGACCAACACCAGGTCGGGCATGCGCGCGGCCTTGGTCCTCGCGGGTGCATCGCTGCCCGCGCCCGCGGCGTCGCCCATGGGCGGCGCGTCGGTCTCGGCCGCCATTGCCTCGGCGAGCTTGCCGTAGCGGCGATGCAGCACTTGGCGCATGGCCGCGTAGTCGTCGCCGGGCGTGATGCCCTCGATGTTGTAGCGGCGGTACTCGCGGTTCTGCATCGTGTGGTGCTCGAACACCACGCAGGATGCCTGCGTGGCCTCGCCCGCGGTGTGCGAGATGTCGAAGCACTCGATGCGAAAGTTGTCGAGGTCGTCGGGCGCGAGCTCCAGCGCATCGGCGAGTGCGCGGGTACGCGCCTGCTGCGATCCTTCTTCCGCCAGGAGGCGTGCCAGTTGCAGGCCCGCGTTCGTCTCGGCCATTTCGAGCCAGTGCCGGCGCTGCTCGCGCGGCTGGAACACCGCCGTCACGCGCGAGCCGGCCTGCTGGGAGATGGCTTCGATCAGCTCGCGGCCCACCAGATGGCTCAGCACCAGCGTGGCGGGTACCGGCACGTCGATGTAGTGCTGGGCAATGAAGGCCTCGAGCACCTGCACTTCGATCGAATCGGCCGGCGCGGGCACCACGCCCTCTTCCGCATCGAGTTCGCCATGATGGATTTGCGCGGCGTCTTCCACATGCACCGGAAAGTAGGCGCGGTCGCCCAGGTGGCGGCCGCCGCGCACCATTGCCAAATTAACGCATGCCTTGCCGCCCTGCACCTTGACGGCGAGGATGTCCACGTCCTTGTCGGAAGCAATTTCGATCGACTGCTGGTGCAGCACACGAGAAATCGCCGACATCTGGTTGCGCAGCTCCGCCGCCTGCTCGAATTCGAGCTTCTCCGCGTGCTCGGTCATGCGTGCCTCGAGCTTCGACAACACCAGTTGCGTGTCGCCCATCAGAAAGGCTTCGGCGCTGGCCACGTCCTGCGCATAGGCCTCGGGCGTGACGTAGCCCACGCACGGCCCGGTGCACCGCTTGATCTGGTACAGCAGGCAAGGCCGCGTGCGGTTGGCGTACACCGTGTCTTCGCAGGTGCGCAGCTTGAATACTTTCTGCAGCAGCTGGATCGACTCCTTCACCGCCCAGGCGCTCGGGTACGGCCCGAAATAGCGGTGCTTCTTGTCGACCGCGCCGCGGTAGTAGGCCAGCCGCGGAAACTCGTGCGAGGCGATCTTCAGGTACGGGTAGCTCTTGTCGTCGCGAAACAGGATGTTGTAGCGCGGCTTGAGCGTCTTGATGAGATTGTTCTCGAGCAGCAGCGCCTCGGCCTCGGAGCGCACCACGGTGGTTTCCATGCGCGCGATCTTCGAGATCATGTGGCCGATGCGCGTGCCGCCATGGCTCTTCTGGAAATAGTTCGCAACCCGCTTCTTGAGGTTGCGCGCCTTGCCCACATAGAGCACCGCGCCGGCCGCATCGAAATAGCGGTACACGCCCGGCAGCTGCGGCAGGGCCGCGACTTCGCTGAGCAATTGATCGGAATGCACGTCTGACATGGCGGCTATTGTGGCGCGCTGAAGAAAGCAGAAACGCGGCGACCAGCTCGGCCGCCGCGTTTCCTTATGACCCGGAGCTACTTGGCGAGTTCGCTCACCAGCCGGTACAGGAACTCGCGACCGTCATACAGCCGCTGGATCTCGATGCGCTCGTCCAGCCCGTGGGCGCGCGCGTCCGCCGGGTCGAGGAACATGCCCGTCACACCGTACATCGGAATGCCGGCGTTGCGCATGAAGCGGCTGTCGGTAGCGCCCGTGCTCATTGCCGGCACCACGGGCACGCCCGGCCACATGGCCTGCGTCACCGATTCGACCGTCTTCACGAGATCGCCGTTCAGCGGAGAGGCCGGGCTGCGCAGCGGCTTGCCGACATTGCGCACCACGATCTTGTCGTTGCCGATGGCCTGGGTCAGCAGGCGTTCGATTTCCTCGGGGTCGTCATGCGGCAGGATGCGGCAATTGACCGTGGCCTTGGCCGACTGCGGCAGCGCATTTTCGGCATGCCCCGCCTGCACCATGGTTGCCACGCAGGTGGTGCGCAGCTGCGCGTTGTAGGCCGGGTTGGCCGAAAGCCGCTCGATCACCGCGGCATCGGGGTTGCCGCTGCCGATGGCGCGCATGTCGTCGGCCAGCTGACCGGTGGCAAACGGCGCACTGCGTGCGAAATAGGTCTTCGTGACATCGGCCAGCTTGACCGGGAAGGCGTAGTTGCCCAGCCGCTCCAGGCCCGCCGACAGCGCATAGATCGGATTGCTCTTGGTCGGCACCGAGCTGTGGCCGCCCACGTCGCGCGCCTCGAGCATGTAGGTGGTGTACATCTTCTCGGCCACTTGCATGCGGTGCAGGTTGGGCTTGCCGCCGCGCAGCTCCCCGCCACCGCCTTCGTTGATGCCGAATTCCGCCTGCAGCAGCTCGGGCTTGTTGTTGATGAGCCAGAAGGCGCCGTTGCTGAGCGCATCGCCGCGCTCTTCGTCGGCCGTCAGCGCGAGGATGATGTCGCGGCTGGGCTTGAAGCCTTCCTGCTTGAGCTGCCCCAGCACCGACACAAGCGCCGCGGCCATCGCCTTGTCGTCGATGGAACCCCGGGCCGTGAAGTAGCCGCCGGTTTCCTGCAGTTTGAACGGATCGGTCTTCCAGTCTTCGCGCTTGGCCTCGACCACGTCGAGGTGCGCCAGCAGCAGCAACGGCTTCTTGCTGCCGTTGCCCTTGAAGCGCAGCACCAGGTTACCCTTCTTGGGGAAGGGCTCGAAGATCTGGATGTCGCCCGGGGCAAAGCCCGCATCGACCAGCCGCTTTTCCATGGCACGCGCCGCCTGCGTGTTGTCGCCCACCGAATGGCTGGTGTTGATCTCGATCAACTCCTTGTAGATGCCATGAAACCGCTGCTGTTGCGGCGTGAGCGACGGCGTGGTCTGCGCCGAGGCGCCCACGACGCCGCCCAAGGCCAAGGACAGGGCGAGCACGGTTCTCGCCGTGCGAAGGCAACCAGGGAACAGCGGCGAACGGCGGGTCTTCATACGCATGGTTTCTCGCTCCGGGATGTTGTGGTGCCGGCCAGCATACCAAGCAGCCACCACTGCCCCGGCCCGCCGAAGACGGGCACACTGGCGCCATGCAATGGGACATCTTCTGCAAGGTCATCGACAACCACGGCGACCTGGGCGTGTGCTGGCGGCTGGCCAGCCAGCTGGCAGCGCTCGGCGAGCGCCTGCGGCTGTGGATCGATGACGCCACGGCGCTGCACTGGATGGCGCCCGCCGGGTGCGAGGGCGTGAGCGTGGTCGACTGGCTCGACCCCGCGGCCATCCGGCAGGCCGCCGCAGCCCCGCCGCCCGACGTGCTGATCGAAGCCTTCGGCTGCGAACCGGCACCCGAGTTGATCGCCCGCTTTGCCGAGCCGCCGGCCGCGGGCGGACCGGGCCGGGCGTGGATCAATCTCGAATACCTGTCGGCCGAGCCCTATGTGGAACGGCTGCACGGGCTGCCTTCCCCGGTGTTCAAGGGACCTGGTGCGGGGCTGACCAAGCGCTTTTTCTATCCCGGCTTCACGCCGGCCACCGGGGGACTGCTGCGAGAGCCCGGCCTCCTGGAACGGCGGGCGCATTTCGACCGCGGGGAATGGCTGGCGGCGCAGGAAATCCCCTGGCGCAAAGGCGAGCGGCTCGTGTCGCTCTTCTGCTACGAACCCCCGGCGCTGGCGACCCTGCTCGAGCAACTGGCGGCAGATTCGCAGCCGACCCGGCTCCTGGTGACTTCGGGCCGCGCCGCCCATGCGGTCAGGGCGTTCTTTTCAAGCCGGCAACGGCCGGACCACGGGTTTTCAGGCTGGGGAGCGCTATCAATTTCATACCTGCCCTACCTCACGCAGCCCGATTTCGACCATCTTCTGTGGACCTGCGATCTGAACTTCGTGCGCGGCGAAGATTCACTGGTGCGCGCCCTCTGGGCCGGCGCACCCCTCGTGTGGCAAATCTACCCGCAGGACGATGATGCGCACCACGTCAAGCTCGGCGCCTGGCTCGACTGGCTCGGCGCGCCGCCGTCACTGCGGCAGTTCCACCACGCTTGGAACGGCTTCGGCGACAGCCCTCTGCCCCCTCTCGAAATACCGGGGGCATGGCATGAAAGCGTACTGGCGGCCCGCGAAAAGCTGTGCACGCAAGAGGACTTGGTCGCTCAATTGCGGCATCTGGTCGCCGGAAAAAGCTAAAATAGCGGGCTTTGCGGATTTCGGCCCGGATTACACAGATCCGAGATGCTGTCCGCCAAACCTGCCGCGGGACATGTACCGCGGGGCCAAGAACGCCGGCAAGACGTTGCACCGCAACATTGCAAACGTCGCCCATGGCCCCGTGCACCGAGCGGCCAACATCCAGAGAACCTGATATGAAAATCGCTCAAGAAATCCGCGCCGGCAACGTCATCATGCACGGCAAGGACCCGATGGTCGTCCTCAAGACCGAATACAGCCGCGGCGGCCGCAACTCCGCCACCGTGCGCATGAAGCTCAAGAGCCTGATCGCCAACTTCAACACCGAAGTGGTCTTCAAGGCCGACGACAAGATCGACCAGATCGTGCTCGACAAGAAGGAGTGCACCTACTCCTACTTCGCCGATCCGATGTACGTGTGCATGGACACCGAGTACAACCAGTACGAAGTCGAAGCCGAGAACATGGGCGACGCCCTGAACTACCTCGAAGACGGCATGCCCGTCGAAGTGGTGTTCTACGACGGCAAGGCCATTTCGGTCGAACTGCCCACCAGCGTCGAGCGCGAAATCACCTGGACCGAGCCGGCCGTCAAGGGCGACACCTCGGGCAAGGTGCTCAAGCCCGCCAAGATCGCAACCGGCTTCGAAGTGCCGGTTCCGCTCTTCGTCTCGCAAGGCGACAAGATCGAAATCGACACCCGCACCGGCGAATACCGCAAGCGCGTCTAAGCGCTTGCTGGCGGGCCGAACCGCCACCCTGACAAAAGGCTCCGAAAGGAGCCTTTTTTCGTTGATGGGCGTACCCTTTGCCCTCATGAACACGTACGCCAGCGTTCGCACCGAAATCGATGGGCTGGTCAGCACCATCGTCATGAGCCGCCCGAAGCAGCGCAATGCCGTCGACCGGCCCATGGCCGACGCGCTGCGCGCCGCCTTCGAGCGCTTCGAAGCCGACGAAAGCCAGCGCGTGGCCGTGCTGTGGGGCGAGCACGGCACCTTCTGTGCTGGCGCTGACCTGGGCGCGGTCGCCGATCCTGCCCGGCGCAATGAGCTCGACCCCGAGGGTGGCGGCTCCGCGCCCATGGGGCCGACTCGCATGGCGCTGAGCAAGCCACTGATTGCCGCCATCAGCGGCCATGCGGTGGCCGGCGGGCTCGAACTGGCCCTGCTGGCCGACCTTCGGGTGGCCGAAGAAGATGCGGTGCTGGGCGTGTTCTGCCGCCGCTGGGGCGTGCCGCTGATCGACGGCGGCACCGTGCGGCTGCCGCGCATTGTCGGCATGGGCCGCGCGCTTGACCTCATCCTGACGGGCCGGCCCGTAAGTGCCCAGGAAGCGCTTGCCATGGGCCTGGTGAACCGCCTCGTGCCAAAGGGCCAGGCCCGCGAGACAGCCGAAGCGCTTGCGCGCGAGATTGCGGCCTTTCCACAGCAATGCATGCTGGCGGATCGCCATTCCGCCTACGCCCAGTGGGAGTTGCCGCTCGCCGAGGCGCTGCAGCAGGAGGGACGCCTGGGTGTTCCGATCGTCGCGGCCGAAGGCGCTGCGGGCGCCGAGCGTTTTGTGCGAGGTGCGGGGCGGCACGGCACTTTCTGAACCGGCGGGCATGCCGGTTGCAAGGCTGCACAATGCACCCGTCTTCCTGTCTGATTCCTCCATGAACAACACGCACGACCTTCACGACAAACGCCTCGCCGATGCCTGGGCCACGCTCAAGACGCATTCGGAAAAAGGCCTCCCGCTCGACCCCGATCCCTCGCGCATCGCCTTCGCGGACCCCGAGTTCTTGCTGCGCCGCGAAACCCGCGGCATCCGCATGCAGCTCGAGCTGATGAAGCCCGACCTCGAGCAGCGCGCCCACGGCATCGAAAACACCGTGGTGGTGTTCGGCAGCGCCCGCTTCCGCAGCGAGGAAGAAGCTGCCGCGCTGGTCGCCCAGGCCGAAGCCAACGGCGATGCCGTCGCGGCCGAGCGCTGGCGCCGGCTGGCGCGCAGCTCGCACTATTACGAGAAGGCGCGCGCCTTCGGCAAGCTGGTGGCGCAATACAGCGAGGGCAAGCAGCCCGAAGACAAGCTCTTCGTCTGCACCGGCGGCGGCCCCGGCATCATGCAGGCGGCCAACCGGGGCGCGCATGAAGGCGGCGGCCTTTCGGTCGGCCTTGCCATTGCGCTGCCGATGGAAGAAGAAGCGAATCCGTACGTCACGCCGGCACTGAGCTTCAAGTTCCACTACTTCGCCATCCGCAAGATGCATTTCATGATGCGTGCGAAGGCGCTGGTGGCCTTTCCGGGCGGCTTCGGCACGCTCGACGAGCTGTTCGAAGTGATTACGCTGGTGCAGACCAAGAAGTCGAAGCCGGTGCCGATCGTGCTGTTCGGTTCGGCCTACTGGAAGAAGCTGATCGACTTCGACTTCCTAGTCGAGGAAGGCGTGATTTCGCCGACGGATGTGAAGCTGTTCGAATACGTCGACGCGCCCGAAGACGCGTGGGACGCCATCAAGCGCTTCTACAAGCTGTAGGCCCGCCAGAGGGCGCCAGGCCTTCGGCCTTTCGGGCTTTCAGGCCTTCAAGCCCCAGGTGGCCCGGGCGCCCAGCGCAACCACGGCGCCCACCACCCAGAAAACGCCGGCAATGCCGATCAGCGCGCCGATCGAGCCGAACAGCATCGGCATTGCCACGCTCGATGCATTGATGGTCATGAGCCGCAGGCCCAGCGCCTCACCGTGCCGCTCATGCGGCGTGATCTGGTGCAGCATGCTCATCACCATGGGCTGCACGGCCCCGAGCGCGAAGCCCAGCACCACGGAGCAGAGCCCCATGGTCAAGGCCGAATCGAGCAGCGGATAGACCGCGAACACCGCCGCCGTGACGATGGTCGAAATCAGGATCACGCTGCGCTCCGACGCGCGCGAGGCGATGAGCGGCAGCACGACTCGGATGGCGGCCGCCGCAATGGCAAAGGCACCAAGAATGGAGCCGATGACCGAAGCGCTGATGCCGCGGTCGTGCCCCAGCACGGGCAGCACGAAGGCATGCACGTCCCAGCTCGACGACTGCAGCCAGTTCACGAACAGCAGGCGCCGGAACATCGGTTCGCGCAGCAGGTCCCAGGCCCGCGTCGGTGCGGCCCCTGCCGCGGGCGCGACGGGCGGAGGTTCGTGCGCGCCGCGCGCAAACAGCCAGCAGGCGATGGACAGCAGAGCCATGGCCGCAAAGCAGACCCGGAATGCCAGCATGTCCGCAGGAGCCCGGCCGGCGTGGTCGATCAGCATGCCGGCGACGAACGGGCCGACGAAATTGGCGACCGCGGGCGCAATCGCGAGCCAGCTGAACACGCGCTTGAGTTGCGTGGCGTTGGTGGCGGAGCGGCCCACATGCCGCTGCAGCGCAATGACCGTTGCGCCCGTGGCACCGCCGGTCAGCAGCGCCGCCAGGCACATGACCGGGAAGACCGGAAAGATCACCACGAGGCCCGCACCGCCCGAAGCCGCCAGGACCGAAAGCCACAGCGGCCGCTTGAAGCCGTGCCTATCGGCAAACCTGCCCGCCGGCAGCGCAAGAAACACCTGCGTGAGCGCGAACAGCGCAATCAGCACGCCGACCGCCGCTGCGCTGTACCCCTGCTGCAGCGCCAGCAGCGGCGTTGCGAGCCGCATGCCGGCCAT
The DNA here is from genome assembly GCF_037204045.1 of Variovorax sp. CCNWLW225. NCBI lineage: Bacteria > Pseudomonadati > Pseudomonadota > Betaproteobacteria > Burkholderiales > Comamonadaceae > Variovorax > Variovorax sp. CCNWLW225. The sequence continues at coordinate 342,751 of NZ_JBBCBV010000001.1, forward strand.
GGTGGCGTGCAGGCACACCTGGGCCCCGATCACGCGCAGCAGTTCGGAGCCTTTCACGGGGTGTCGTCGCCCTCGCTGTCGGCCGTGGGGGGCAGCAGCACCTGCGACTGCGCTTCGGGCAGCGCCTCGACCTTGCGCAGCGCAAGGCGCATCTGCTTGGCGCGCGTGTCGGCCTTGTCGAGCGTGTCGGAGGCCTTGGCCACCTGCTCCTTGATGCGCGACACCCATTCGCCATAGCGCTCGAATTCGGTCTTGACCGCCCCCAGCACCTTCCAGACCTCCGAGGCCTGCTGCTCGAGGGCCAGCGTGCGAAAGCCCATGTGCAGGCTGTTGAGCATGGCAAGCAAGGTGGTCGGCCCCGCCAGCGTCACGCGGTGCTGGCGCTGGATGGCGTCCATCAGGCCCGGGCGGCGCAGCACCTCGGCGTAAAGGCTTTCGACCGGCAGAAACAGAATCGCGAAATCGGTGGTGTGCGGTGCGGCAAGGTAGTTCTCCGCAATCGACCTCGCTTCGCTGCGGATGCGCGCCTCGAGGGCCTTCGCGGCAAGCTCCGCCCCGGCCGCATCGGCGCGCTCATGCGCATCGATCAGGCGCTCGTAGTCGTCGCGCGGAAACTTGGCGTCGATCGGCAGCCAGACCGGCGCGCCATCGTCGCCGCGGCCCGGAAATCGGATGGCAAAGTCGACCCGCTGGCCGCTGCGCGGCTTGGTCTCGATCTGCTTGGCGTACTGGTCCGGTGTGAGCACCTGCTCGAGCAGTGCCTCGAGCTGCACTTCGCCGAACACGCCGCGCGTCTTCACGTTGGTCAGTACGCGCTGCAGGCTGCCGACGCCTACCGCCAGCGTCTGCATTTCGCCCAGGCCCTTGTGCACCTGCTCGAGCCGGTCGGCCACCTGCTTGAAGCTTTCGCCCAGCCGCGCTTCGAGCGTGCTCTGCAGCTTCTCGTCGACGGTCTTGCGCATCTCGTCGAGCTTGGCGGTGTTGCTCTGCTGCAGCTGCGCCAGCTGCGCTTCCATGGTCTCGCGCACTTCGGCGAGACGGCGTGCGTTGGAATCGCTCAGGCCCTGCAGCTGTGTGTTGAGCGTGTCGGCCAGGCTCTTCTGCAGCGATGCGAGCTGCAGCGAGAAAGCATCGAGCTGCGCGTTCTGCGTGCGCGTGGCCTCGGCGCCCTGCTGCACCAGCGCCTGCTGGAAGGTGGCAAAGGCCTGCGCAGTTTCCTGCCGCGCGCCGCGCGAGCTCTCGCCGATTTCGTGGCGCAGCTCGCGCTCCGTGCGCTCGTTGGCCGCGCCCATGGCGGCCAGCGCAGTGAGCATTTCGCTGTGGTCGGGCTTGGGCTGGCGACGTGCGAGCAGCCAGATCACCAGCACAAGCTGCGCCACGGCAAAGGCGGCCAGCAGAAGAAGAATCAAGTCGGTCGATTGCAAAATGGGATCGCTGTTTTCACTTGGATTTGTGGGTGTTACTTGCCGGCCGCCGGAACGGGCGTGACGGGCGTGAGCGGCCCCTTGCCGCCGAACCAGGCGATGAGGTTGTCGGCCGCAAGCTCGGCCATGGCGCGGCGCGTGGGCACGGTGGCGCTCGCAATGTGAGGCGTGAGCACCACGTTGGGCACGGTCAGCAGATCGGGGTGAACCTTGGGCTCGCCTTCGAACACGTCCAGGCCCGCCGCCGCAATGCGCTTTTCACGCAGCGCCACGGCCAGCGCCGCATCGTCGACGATGCCGCCGCGCGCAATGTTCACCAGCGTGGCGGTCGGCTTCATCAGCGCAATTTCGGCTGCGCCAATGGTGTGGTGCGAAGCGGGCGAATACGGCACTACCAGCACCACGTGATCGGCGGTCTTCAGGAGCTCTTCCTTGCTGACGTAGCTGGCCTTGCATTCGGCCTCGAGCGAAGCGTCGAGGCGCGAGCGGTTGTGATAGACCACCTTCATGCCGAAGCCGTGCGCGCCGCGCTTGGCAATGCCCTGGCCGATGCGGCCCATGCCGATGATGCCGAGCGTCGAGCCGTGGATGTCGGAGCCGGCGAACATGTCGAAGCTCCACTTCTGCCACTTGCCCGCGCGCAGGAAGTGTTCGCTTTCGGTAATGCGGCGGGCCGTGGCCATCAGGAGCGCAAAGCCGAAGTCGGCCGTGGTCTCGGTGAGCACGTCGGGCGCGTTGGTGCCCAGCACGCCGTGCGCGGCCATCGCATCGACGTCGAAGTTGTTGTAGCCCACGGCCATGTTGGCGCAGATCTTCAGGTCGGGGCATGCGTCGAGCACCGCGGCATCGATGCGCTCGCTGCCGGTGGTGAAGGCGCCCTGCTTGCCCTGGAGCTTGGCGATCAGCTGCTCCTTGCTCCAGCTCTCGTCGGCCTGGTTCGACTCGACTTCGAAGTGCTGGGAGAGGCGTTCGATGGTTTCGGGAAAGATCGCGCGTGCGACCAGGATCTTGGGCTTGCTCATGATTTGTCTGCGCCTAGCGGAAAAAGATGAAGGTGGAGAGAACGAACAGCGGTATCAGGATGGCCACCGACCATGCCATGTAGCCGAAGAAGCTGGGCATGCGAACGCCCCGGCTCTCGGCAATGGCCTTGACCATGAGGTTGGGCGCGTTGCCGATGTAGGTGTTGGCGCCCATGAACACGGCGCCGGCCGAAATGGCCGCCAGCGTGGTGGCGTAGGTGGTCATGAGAGTGGCGGCATCGCCGCCTGCGGTATTGAAGAACACCAGGTAGGTCGGCGCGTTGTCCAGGAACGAACTCAGGATGCCGGTGGCCCAGAAGTACATCGCCGGATCGGGCAGGCCGTCGGGCCGGGTCACCGCCGCCACCACCGAGCTGAAGGGCCCGTGCACGCCCGCCTTGAGCATGGCAATCACCGGGATGATGGTCAGGAAGATGCCCGCGAACAGCTTGGCCACCTCCGCCATCGGGCCCCACTCGAACTGGTTGTCGGCATGCACCTTGGCCGAGGTGATCTTGAGCGAAAGCAGCGTGATGGCGATCAGGCCGATGTCGCGCACCAGCCCCGGCAAGCCGACACGCGTGCCGAACACATCGAAGCCCGTGGGCGACTTCCAGATGCCCGAGAGCAGCACGAAGAAGATGATGCCGCCCAGCAGCCAGAAATTGGCCGCGCCGTCGAAGCCGACGCGCTGGGTATCGGGCGTCGGGTCGAACGGCAGCACGCCCTCCTTGCGGTAGTGATGGCGGTCGATCACGTAGAACAGCGCGAGCAGCAGGCCGACCAGGAACAGCGTGTTGGGCAGGATGTGCCGCGCCGTCCAGAAAAAGTCGACGCCCTTCAGGAAACCGAGAAACAGCGGCGGGTCGCCCAGCGGGGTGAGCGAGCCGCCCGCGTTCGACACGATGAAGATGAAGAACACCACCACGTGCGCCTTGCTCACGCGGTTGTCGTTGGCGCGGATCAGCGGCCTGATCAGCAGCATCGAGGCGCCCGTGGTCCCCATGAAGCTCGCAAGCACAGCGCCAATCGCAAGAATGGCCGTGTTGAGCCCGGGCGCGCCATGCAGGTTGCCGCGAATGTGGATGCCCCCCGCCACCGTGAACAGCGCGGTGAGCAGGATGATGAAGGGGATGTACTCCTCCACCAGCGCATGCACCAGCTGGGCGCCGGCCAGCGGCGCCCCGTAGATTGCGGCAAAGGGAAGAAGAAACGCCAGCGCCCAGGCGGCCGATATCTTGCCGTAGTGGTGGTGCCAGAAGCCCGGGGCCAGCAGCGGCAGCAGCGCAATCGACAGCAGGATGCCCGCGAACGGAACACCCCAGAGCGCCGAAAGCTTGCTGCCGTCGAATTCGGCAGCCATGGCAAGCGCGGGAAACATCATCGGCAGCACTGCGGCCGCCGCCAGGCGAACTGTTTTTTTCATGGGGCCGTACCGTACCAGACGGGCGTCAGGCCGGAGGCTGTTCGATCTCGAACACCTGGCGCAGGTACGCCAGGTATTTTTCGTCCTCGCACATATTCTTGGACGGCGTGTCCGACAGCTTGGCCACGGGCTGGCCGTTGCAATTGATCATCTTGATGACGATCTGCAGCGGCTCGTAGCCCAGGTCGTTGGTGAGATTGGTTCCAATGCCGAAAGCCAGCTGGCAGCGCCCGCGGAACTGCTGGTAGAGCTCGATGGTGCGCGGCACCGTGAGGCCGTCGCTGAAGATCAGCGTCTTGGTGAGCGGATCGACACGGTTGGCCGCGTAGTGCGCCAGCATGCGTTCACCCCACTGGAAAGGATCGCCGCTGTCGTGGCGCGCACCGTCGAACAGCTTGCAGAAGTACAGGTCGAAGTCGCGCAGGAAGGCGCTCATGCCATACACGTCGGACAGCGCAATGCCCAGGTCGCCGCGGTATTCACGGGCCCAGCTCTCGAAGCCGAAGATCTGGCTGTCGCGCAGCCGCGGGCCGAGCGCCTGGCAGGCCTGCAGGTATTCATGGGCCATGGTGCCCAGCGGAATAAGGCCCAGCTTCATGGCGTACAGCACATTGCTGGTGCCCGCGAGCTGCGGCAGCCGCGCACCGGGCTTGGGATGCAGCGTCGGCGGCGTGACCGCGCCCAGCCGGGCGTTGAGCGTGCGCAGCACTTCTTCATGCCAGTCCTTGGAAAAGCGGCGGCGCGTGCCGTAGTCGGCAATCTTGAGATCGGCCAGCCCGGCGTCCTGCAGCTGCCCGATCTTGGTCTCCAGGCGCCGCCGGCCTTCCTCGAAGTCGGGCTTCTTCTGCGTGTTGCGGAAGTAGACCTCGTTCACGATGGCCAACACCGGAATCTCGAACAGGATGGTGTGCAGCCACGGCCCCTGGATGCGGATCTCGAGCTCCCCCGAGGGTTGCGGAATGATGTTGATGTACTTCTCGTTGAGCCGGAAGAGCCCGAGAAAGTCGACGAAGTCGCTCTTGATGAAACGCATCGACCGCAGGTAGGCCAGCTCGGCGTCCCGGAACTGCAGCGAGCAGAGGCTTCGCACTTCTTCCCGTATCTGCCCGGCGAACTGCGCCAGGTCGACGCCGGGGTTGCGGCACTTGAACCGGTACTCGACCCGGGCGCCGGGAAAGTGATGCAGGACGACCTGCATCATGGTGAACTTGTAGAGGTCGGTGTCGAGCAGGCTGTGAATGATCATGGTGCGGCGCGCGTTGTCTCAAGCTTTTCGGCGTGCGTTCGATTATCACGGGCAGCGTCGGCTTGTGCCTACGGGGCCTGCACTGCACGTCCTACCGCCAGGGTGAATCGGTCCCGCCACATTTTGTTCACGGCGGCCAACAGCCCGCCGAATCAACCGTACAAGGAGATTCGCATGAACAAGGACACCATCGAAGGCAACTGGAAACAGCTCAAGGGCAAGGTCAAGGAGCAATGGGGCAAGCTGACCGACGACGACTTCGACGTCATTGCCGGCAAGCGCGACCAGCTCCTCGGCCGCATCCAGGAACGCCACGGCATCAGCCGCGACGAGGCCGAAAAACAGGTGAAGGAATGGGAATCGCGCGACGGCCGCACGCCCGACACCCTCTGGTACGAAAAGTATTGACGCCTGCCGGGTGGCCTGAAGGCCGCCCCGCGTCCTGACTTCTTTCCAAATTCACTTTTTCAACTTCAAAAAGAAAGAACACCAAAATGAAAAAACATCTGCTCATGCTCGCTCTCGCCTCGACCTGTTTCATGGCCACGCACGCCAGCGCGATGACCAAGGACGAATACAAGGCCGCCAAGGACAAGATCGAAGCCGACTACAAGTCCGCGAAGGCCCAGTGCGACGCAATGAAGGACAACGCAAAAGACGTCTGCCAGAAGGAAGCCAAGGGCGCCGAGAACGTGGCCAAGGCCGAACTGGAGCAGCAATACAAGCCGAGCGATGCACACGCACGCAAGGTTGCTGAAGAAAAGGTGAAGGCCAAGTACGAAGTCGCAAAGGAAAAGTGCGACGACCAGGCGGGCGATGCCAAGTCTGCCTGCGAGAAGCAGGCCAAGGCCGACGAAGCCCAAGGCAAGGCCGACGTCAAGGCCATGAAGAAGACCATGTAAGACCGCGGCGGTCCCCACCGGATCGCGGCAAAAAAAACGGCGCCCTCGGGCGCCGTTTTTCATGGGGTCAGGTCTTCAGGGAGTCGACGAATTGCTGCAGCGCCTCGGGCAGCGGCACCGGCCGCTGCGTGGCCCGGTCGACATACACATGCACGAAGTGGCCCTGCGCTGCCGCCGCGTCCGAGCCCTCCGCAAAGAGCGCAATCTCATAGCGCACGCTCGACCGGCCCGCCTGGGCCACGCGGATGCCGGCTTCCACCGTTTGCGGAAAAGCAATCGGCGCGAAGTAGTTGCACTGCGTCTCGACCACAAAGCCGATGGTCTGGCCCTGGTGGATGTCGAGCGCGCCGCGCTCGATCAGCAGCGCATTCACCGCCGTGTCGAACCAGCTGTAGTAGACGACGTTGTTGACATGGCCGTACATGTCGTTGTCGGCCCAGCGCGTGGGGATGCTGCGAAACGCGCGGTAGCCGCTCCGGGAATTCGGCGTGGGTTTGGTGGCGGAGCTCATCGCGCGGCATTTTGCCAGCGGCGCCAGTACTCGAAGGCCACCTTGAAGGTGCCGAGTTGCACCTGCACCGTCTCGGCAATGTCGCTGGCGTAACCGCCGGCCATGGCAAAGGCCACCGGAATGCGGCGCTGCCAGGTCCAGTCGAACACCCGCCGGTCCCGGGCCTCCAGGCCGTCGAACGTCAGCTTGAGCCGCCCGAGCCGGTCGCGCTCGAAGGGGTCGGCACCCGCCAGGTAGATCACCAGCCCAGGCGAAAAGCGCCGGTCCAGCTCGTCGAGCGCATGCTCGAGCGCCGTGAGGTAGTCGGCATCTCCGCAACCGTCGGGCAGCTCGACGTCCAGGTCGCTCGCCTCCTTGCGGAACGGAAAGTTCTTCTGGCCGTGCAGCGAGAGCGTGAAGACACTCGGGTCGTTGCGAAAGATGCTCGCCGTGCCGTTGCCCTGGTGCACGTCAAGGTCGATGACCGCCACCTTCAGCTGCCGGCCGCTGCGCCCATGCTCGGCCTGCATCAGCCGCGCGGCCACGGCAGCGTCGTTGAAGACGCAGAACCCCCCGCCCTTGTCGGCATAGGCGTGGTGCGTACCGCCTGCCATGTTGGCCGCCACGCCGCCGGCAAATGCAGCGCGGCAGGCCGCGATGGTTGCCCCCGTGGAGCGGCGCGAGCGCTCGACCATCGCCTCGCTCCAGGGAAAGCCGATTTCCCGCATCGCCTGCGGGCTTACGCTGCCGTCGCTGATGGCCGCTATCCACTGCGGGGTGTGGGCCAGCGCCAGCTCGCCGTCGGTGGCGCGCGGCGCCTGGTCCATGCCCACCCCGGGCAGGTGCTCAAGCAGCCGGTCGCGCAGCAGCGCATAGCGGGACATCGGAAAGCGGTGGCCGGGCGGCAAAGGCAGGACGAACTGACCGGAATAGAAGGCGCGCATGGCTGCATTCTGGGGCGCGGGCCGAATTTAGAAAGTGTGTTCTAAATTGCTGCAAAGCAGCAAAACCCCCTTGATCGCAAAGCTGTGCTGCCTATACTTGAGGCCATGCTGCACCGCAACAAAAACAAAGACGACGAGGCAGCGCAACGTGAACCGACCACCATCATCCTTACTGGAGATTCCACATGGCACTGACCGCTGACCAAATCCTCGCCGCCCAAAAAGCAAACCTCGAAACCCTGTTCGGCCTGACCACCAAGGCTTTCGAAGGCGTCGAGAAGCTCGTCGAACTGAACGTGACCGCTTCCAAGGCTGCCCTGGCCGAAGCCGCCGGCACCGCCCAAGCTGCCCTGAACGTCAAGGACGCGCAAGAACTGCTGACGCTGCAAGCCAGCCTGTTCCAGCCCCTGGCCGAAAAGACCGCCGCCTACAGCCGTCATCTTTATGACATCGCCCAAGGCACCGGCGCCGAGTTCACCAAGGCTTTCGAAGCCAAGGCTGCTGAAGCCCAGCAAACCTTCGTCGGCCTGGTCGACAGCGCTTCCAAGAACGCACCCGCCGGGTCGGAAACCGCCGTTGCCGTGCTGAAGAGCGCCGTGGCTGCCGCCAACAACGCTTTCGAATCGGTCCAGAAGGCCGTCAAGCAAGCGTCGGACGTTGCCGAAGCCAACTTCAACGCCGTGTCGTCGCAAGCCGTCGCCGCCGCGAAGACCGCGACCACCGCTCGTAAGCGCTAAGCCGCCGACCACCACCAGTTGTCTCCTTGGGTCCTCACGGATCCAATTCAGGGCCTCATCTCCGGATGAGGCCTTTTTTTTCGAGCACTTTTGCTCGTCCCCAGGCTGCGCGCACTTCGTGTCGCTTCTCCCTCCCCCCACCGGGGGCAACACCAGAGGCCCGGCAGAGCCGGTTCCTCGGTGTTTCTGGCTTGGATAATGCGGGTCTTATTTCAGGAGACTCTCAATGCAGATCGACGGCAAGGTTTTTATCGTGACCGGTGGCGCTTCGGGCCTCGGCGAAGGCACGGCGCGCATGCTGGCCGCCAATGGCGGCAAGGTGGTCATTGCCGACATGCAGGCTGAAAAAGGCGAAGCCGTCGCGAAGGACATCGGCGGGGTGTTCGTGAAATGCGACGTGAGCCAGGAAGCCGACGGCCAGGCGGCGGTTGCCGCGGCCCAGAAGCTCGGCAAGCTGGTGGGCCTGGTGAACTGCGCGGGCATTGCGCCGGCCGAGAAGACCGTCGGCAAGAACGGCGCGCACGCGCTGGCCGTGTTCAGCAAGACCATCACCGTCAACCTGATCGGCAGCTTCAACATGATTCGCCTCGCGGCCGAGGCCATGAGCAAGAACGAACCCGAAGCCACCGGCGAGCGCGGCGTGCTGATCTCGACCGCCTCGGTTGCGGCCTACGACGGGCAGATGGGCCAGGCGGCCTACAGCGCCTCCAAGGGCGGCGTGGTCGGCATGACGCTGCCCATTGCGCGCGACCTGGCCCGCAACGGCATCCGCAACATGACCATCGCCCCCGGCATCTTCGGCACGCCCATGCTCTTCGGCATGCCGCAGGAAGTGCAGGACGCGTTGGCCGCCAGCGTGCCCTTCCCTTCGCGCCTGGGAACGCCCGAGGACTACGCCAAGCTCGCCAGGCACATCATCGAGAACGACATGCTCAACGGCGAGGTGATTCGTCTCGACGGAGCGATTCGACTTCCGCCCCGGTAAGCGGCGGCACCGCCGTGCTGCCGGTACGGTCCAGGCGCTCGTACTGCGCGATAACCTGGGCCCCCAGCAGCACCAGCGTGGCGGCAATCTCCAGGCTCAGCAGCACCACGATGGCCGTGGTGAGCGAGCCGTAGACCACGTTGACCTGCGAGAGCGTCGAGAAGTACCAGATCAGCACGTGCCGCGTGGCCTCCCACAGCAGCGCCGCCGTCACGCCGCCCAGCAGCGCGTGGCGCAGCGACATACGCCCGGCCGGCATCACCAGGTAGAGCGAAGTCAGCATGAAGATCTCGCCGCCCAGCCCGAGCAGGTAGAGCAGCAGCCCCGACACGCCCGACAGCGACCAGTTGCGCCCGAACAGGTCGACGCTTTCCTGCCCCACGAGCTGCAGCGCGCCCGAAACCAGCGTGACCAGCAGCAGCCCCACGCACAGGCACAGGATGTAGATGTAGGGCATGACGGCCGACACCGCGAAGTGGCGCTTGTGGTCCGCCTTGCGGTGATGAAAGATCACCGCCATTGCGCTTTCGAGAATGCTGAAGGCCAGCGAGCTGAAGAAGATCATCGTGACCAGCAGCACCGGTCCCATCACGTCCCGGTGGTCGAGGAAGTTCGACAGTTCCCCGACAATGGCCTTGGACTGCCCGGGCAGCAGCCACTCGAGGTACCGGCCGATGGTGCGCAGCAATTCCGCCTGTTCGATCACATGCGACATCGCGATCACGCTCACGATGAGCAGCGGCACGATGGAAAGCAGTGCGTAATACGCCACGGCGCCCGCCAGCAGCAGGCCCTGGTTCGCGCGAAACGCCTTGAGCGCGTCCCACATGAATCGGAGGGGGTGGCGCAGCAGCGGCGCGACGTGTTGCAATGGCTTGGGCGTCTTCATGCGTGAATTCCGGGGCGTTCATCCGGTGCGGGCAGTATGCCGCCCGGCGCAGGCGTTCCGCCGCTTGCGTATGATTTGCCGCTCTTCGCCTACATGACCATCCCCGCTTCTTTCATCCAGGAACTCATCGCGCGCGCCGACGTGGTGGAGATCGTCGGGCGCTATGTGCAGCTGAAGAAGGCCGGCGCCAACTTCATGGGCCTGTGCCCGTTCCACGGCGAAAAGTCGCCCTCCTTCTCGGTCAGCCCCACCAAGCAGTTCTATCACTGCTTCGGCTGCGGGGTGCACGGCAACGCCATCGGTTTTCTCATGGAGCATGCAGGCATGGGCTTTGTCGAGGCGGTGCACGACCTGGCCGGCCAATATGGCCTGCAGGTGCCCGAGGACGACGCCTCGCCCGCCGAACGCGCCCGCGCCGCGAACCAGCGCCAGAAGCAGGCCACCCTGACCGACGTGCTCGAAAAGGCCGGCGAGGCCTACCGCAAGGCGCTGCGGCAGGCGCCCGGCGCCATCGAATACCTGAAGGGCCGCGGCGTTTCGGGCGAAGTGGCCAAGCAGTTCGGCATCGGCTACGCGCCGGCCGGATGGCGCGCCCTGGCCAGCGTGTTTCCGGACTACGACGACCCGCTGCTCGCCGAAAGCGGCTTGGTCATCGTCAACACCGAAGACGGCGCCGAGGACGCCAAGCGCTACGACCGCTTCCGCGACCGCGTGATGTTCCCCATCCGCAACGTCAAGGGCGAATGCATCGGCTTTGGCGGGCGGGTACTCGGCGACGAAAAGCCCAAATACCTGAACTCACCCGAAACGCCGGTCTTCAGCAAGGGCCGGGAGCTCTACGGCCTGTACGAGGCGCGCGCCGCCTTCCGCGAGCGCGGCTATGCGCTGGTGACCGAGGGCTACATGGACGTGGTCGCCCTGGCCCAGCTCGGCTTTCCGAATGCGGTGGCCACCCTGGGCACGGCCTGCACCACGGAGCACGTGCAAAAGCTCTTCCGGTTCACCGAATCGGTGGTGTTCAGCTTCGACGGCGACGCGGCCGGCCGGCGCGCCGCGCGCAAGGCGCTCGACGGTGCCCTGCCCTATGCCACCGACGTGCGCAGCATCAAGTTCCTGTTTCTGCCGGCCGAGCACGACCCCGACAGCTTCATCCGCGAATTCGGCGCCGACGCGTTCGCGCGGTTCGTGCAAGAGGCCACGCCGCTCTCGCGCTTCATGATCGAGGCCGCGCGCGAGGGCTGCGACCTCACCACCGCCGAGGGCCGCGCCCACATGAGCAGCAACGCGCGGCCGCTCTGGAGCGCCATGCCCGACGGCGCGCTCAAGCGGCAGATGCTGAGCGAGATCGCCACGCTGGTGCAGCTGGACGCCAAGGCCCTGTCGGAGCTTTGGGCCGCCACGCCGGGCCCGCGCAAGGCGGCGGCGGCACCCGCGCCGCGGCATTCCGGCGAGCCGGGCGATCCGTTCGACTACCCCGACATGCCGCCCCCGGCCGAATACGAACCGCCCCGCTACGAAAGCGATAGCGGCAGCAAGCCCCGTGGCAAATTCATCAAGGGCAAGCGCTGGGGCGGCAAGTTCGAGGCCCCCATCGAGCCCCTGCGCGGCCGCGGCAAGCCGCCGAGCCGGCCCGACGTGGCGGTGCGGCTGCTGCTGTCGAACATGGCGCAGTGGGAAGCCCTTTCGCATGAGCTCCATGTGATGCTGTGCGACCTGCCGGGCCAGCACGGGGCGCTTTTTACCTGGCTGGACAGCCAGCTGCACGAGCACGGCGTGCAGCCCTGGGCGGCGTTGCGCGAAGGCATGCGCGGGCTCGACTTCGAACCGCTGGCGGAACGGCTCATGAGCGTGTCCGAAGCGGCGCCGGTGCCCGAGGGTGAAGAAGACCAGCACCTCGCCGATGCGGTCAAGGAGCTGTCGAGCGTGCTCGATTTCATGCTCGACGACCGCCTGAAAGCCCAGCAGAGCGAGGCCATTGCCGCTGTGGGCACGGACCCGAAGGCCCTGGAGCGCTACAAGGCCCTGGAGGCGCGAAGGCTCGAATTGCGCACCCGGTTGAAGCCCTCCAGTGCATAAAGTGCTTGAAATTTGCGCAATAGGCTATAATGTAAGGCTTCGCAACTGGCGAAATTAGGCAAGAGCGACAGCAGCACCTCCGGGCCGACCCCTAGCGCAACGCACTCCAACGGAAAAAATCCGTCGGAAAGGGTCAATAACCGCAAGGACTGCACACCAAATGTTCGCCCGACATCTTGCCTGACGAGGAATTTCTTCCTCTTTCCCAATTGTCTTGTCCGTGCCTGTGCGCGGGCTTTGTGTCTCGTCCGTGCCTGTGCACGGGCCGTGGCGGTGCTGCCCATGTGGCGGCGCCCCTGTGATTTCGCTTGGTCCATCTTGCTGTAACGAGGTCGTATGCCCAGTTCAAAGAAGCCTGCTCCTTCACTCGCCAAAGGCGTCGCCGCAAAGTCTGTCGCAGAAAAACCGTTGAAAGCCGGCGTTATGCCGGCAACTAAGTCGGGTGCCGCCGCGTCCAAATCGGCAGCCGCAACGAAAGTGAAAACCGTGCCCACGAAATCGACCTCCATCGACGATCCGAAAAAAGCCGCCGCCAAGACGGTTGCCGCCGCCCCTGCCGCCAAGAAAGTCGGCCGCCCGCCCAAGGCCGCCGGTGCTGCCGCGCCCGCCACCGGTGCCAAGCGCGGCCGCAAGCCCAAGGCCGGCAATGACGCGCCCGAAAGCGACATCGACCTGTCGGACATCGAGGAAGACCTGGTCGGCGACGAACCCGCAACCGCAACGACGACCGAGGAAAAGGTCAAGCCGCTGCGCATGAAGATCAGCAAGGCGAAGGAACGCGCCTTGATGAAGGAATTCGGCCTCGACGAGACGGTGCTCTCCGAGGAAGACCTGGCCAAGCGCCGCTCGCGCCTGAAGACCCTGATCACGCTGGGCAAGACCCGCGGCTACCTCACGCACGGCGAAATCTCCGACCACCTGCCCGACAAGCTGGTCGACGCCGAGACCATGGAAGTCGTGGTCACCATGCTCAACGACATGGGCGTGGCGGTGTACGAGCAAACGCCCGACGCCGAGACCCTGCTGCTGAACAACACCGCGCCCACCGCCACCACGGTGGAAGAAGCCGAAGAAGAAGCCGAAGCCGCGCTCTCCACGGTGGACAGCGAATTCGGCCGCACCACCGACCCCGTGCGCATGTACATGCGCGAAATGGGCACGGTCGAGCTGCTGACGCGCGAAGGCGAAATCGAAATCGCCAAGCGCATCGAAGGCGGCCTCATGGCCATGATGGAAGCCATTTCGGCCTCCCCCGCCACCATCGCCGAAATCCTGCGCCTGGCCGCGGACATCCGTGAAGGCAAGGTCGTCATCTCCACCGTGGTGGACGGCTTCTCGAACCCCAACGAGGCCGACGACTACGTGGCCGAAGAAGACTTCGACGAATTCGACGAGGAAGACGACGACGACGGCAAGGGCGGCTCCAAGGCGCTGACCAAGAAGCTCGAAGAACTCAAGCGCGACGCGCTCGAGCGCTTCGACCGCATTGCCGTCATGTTCGAGAAGGTCCACAAGATCTACGACAAGGAAGGCTACGGCACGCCCGCCTACCAGAAGGCCCAGCAGGCCCTGTCCGACGAGCTCATGACGATCCGCTTCACGGCGAAGACCATCGAGAAGCTGTGCGACCTGGTTCGCACGCAGGTCGACGACGTGCGCAAGAAGGAGCGCGAGCTGCGCCGCATCATCGTGGACAAGTGCGGCTTCCCGCAGGACGAGTTCATTCGCGACTTCTCGGGCTACGACAAGAACGGCAACCGCGTGCCGTCGAACCTGCTCAACCTGAAGTGGGTCGAGAAGCAGGCCGCCTCCGGCAAGCCCTGGAGCGCCGTGCTCGCGCGCAACATTCCGCCGGTGCAGGAACTGCAGCAAAAGCTCGCCGACATCCAGTCGCGCGTGGTGGTGCCCCTCACGCAGCTGAAGGAAATCAACAAGCGCATGAACGAGGGCGAATCGTCCTCGCGCGACGCCAAGAAGGAAATGATCGAGGCCAATCTGCGCCTCGTGATCTCCATCGCCAAGAAGTACACCAACCGCGGCCTGCAGTTCCTCGACCTGATCCAGGAAGGCAACATCGGCCTCATGAAGGCGGTCGACAAGTTCGAATACCGCCGCGGCTACAAGTTCTCGACCTACGCCACGTGGTGGATCCGCCAGGCGATTACCCGGTCCATCGCGGATCAGGCTCGAACCATCCGCATTCCGGTGCACATGATCGAGACGATCAACAAGATGAACCGCATCTCGCGCCAGCATCTGCAGGAGTTCGGCTTCGAGCCCGACGCCAGCATCCTGGCCGCGAAGATGGAGATCCCGGAAGACAAGATCCGCAAGATCATGAAGATTGCGAAGGAGCCGATCTCGATGGAAACCCCCATCGGCGACGACGACGATTCGCACCTGGGCGACTTCATCGAGGACAGCAGCAACACGGCCCCCATCGAGGCCGCAATGCAGGCGGGCCTGCGCGACGTGGTCAAGGACATCCTGGACAGCCTCACGCCGCGCGAAGCCAAGGTGCTGCGCATGCGCTTCGGCATCGAGATGAGCACGGACCACACGCTGGAAGAAGTCGGCAAGCAGTTCGACGTGACCCGCGAGCGCATCCGCCAGATCGAAGCCAAGGCCCTGCGCAAGCTCAAGCATCCTTCGCGTTCGGACAAGCTGCGCAGCTTTATTGATACGCTCTAAGCCGGTCTCCCGGTATTTCTCTGACGAGGAGGCGCCCGCAAGGGCGCTTTCTTTTTTGGCCTTCGGATAAGAAAAATGGAGCAAACCTCATGAATCCCGATGCAGACAAGCTCTGGCTGGCCCCGCGCTGGGCGCTTGCCGTGCTGCTCGCAGTGCTGGGCATGCTCGGTCCCTTTTCCATCGACACCTACATTCCGGCGTTCTCGGGCATTGCGCGCTCCATCGGCGCCACGCCCGCCGAAATGCAGCAGACGCTTTCGGCCTACCTGTTCGGCTTCGCGTTCATGAACCTGTTCCACGGCGCGCTGTCGGACAGCTTCGGCCGCCGGCCCGTGGTGCTGTGGGGCCTTGCGGTGTTCACCATTGCCTCGCTGGGCTGCGCGTTGTCGCAGAACATTGCCCAGTTGGTGCTGTTCCGGGGGCTTCAGGGCTTGTCGACCGGCGCGGGCATCGTGGTCTCGCGCGCGGTCATCCGAGACATGTTCCCGCCGGCCGACGCGCAGCGCGTGATGAGCCAGGTGACCATCTACTTCGGCGTGGCCCCGGCCATTGCGCCCATCGTCGGCGGCTTTCTCTTTGTGCATGCCGGCTGGCATGCAATCTTCTGGTTCCTTGTGGCGGTCGGCGTGATTTTGTTCGTGGCCAACTACAAGCTGCTCCCCGAAACCCTGCACCAGAGCCAGCGCCAGCCGTTCCAGGTGCGCCACCTGATGCGCGGCTACTGGGACCTGTGCTCCGATCCGCGCTTTCTGCTGCTCGCCTTTGCAAGCGGTGTTCCGTTCAACGGCATGTTCCTCTATGTGCTGGCGGCGCCCGCCTTCCTGGGCGATCACCTCGCCCTGGCGCCGACGCAGTTCTTCTGGTTCTTCCTGCTGACCATCGGCGGCATCATGTCCGGCGCATGGGCCAGCGGTCGCATGGCGGGCAAGGTGGCGCCCAAGCGGCAGATCCGCGACGGCTTTCTGATCATGCTGGTGACATCGCTGGTGAACGTTGCGGCCAATGCGCTGTTCACCGCGCACGCCGCATGGGCGCTGTGGCCGCTCGCGGTGTTCGCCTTCGGCTGGGCGCTGATGGTGCCGGTCGTCACGCTGCTGGTGCTCGACCTCCATCCGGAGCGGCGCGGCATGGCCTCGTCGCTGCAGGCCGTGATCGGCTCCACTGCCAACGGCATTGTTGCCGGCGTGGTGGCGCCGCTGGTCATGCATTCCACCTTGGCCCTGGCGTTGACCTCGATGCTGATGCTGGGCATCGGCCTGGTCGCCTGGGTCTGGCTGCACGGGCAGTGGCCCGAAATCGGCCGCCGCGTGGCGGCGGAGGTCTGACGCCATGCCGCAGCTTTCCGCTTTGCTGACGCATGCGCGCGCCTGGCTGCCGGGCCGCAACACCGTCGACGTGCGCGAGCGCATGCGCGCCGTGGGCGGCGCGGCAATCGGCCTGCTCATCACCGCGCTGCTGTGCCGCTGGATGGCCGAGGCGGCGGGCATCAGCATCTGGCTGATTGCGCCGATGGGCGCGAGCGCGGTGCTGGTGTTCGCGGTGCCCGCGAGCCCGCTGGCGCAGCCCTGGTCGGTGATCGTGGGCAACACGCTGTCCACGCTGGTGGGCATTGCCTGCGTGCGCTGGGTGCCGGATGCGGCCTGGGCCGCGGCGCTGGCTGTCGGCGCGGCCATCGGGCTGATGTTTGCGACGCGCAGCCTGCATCCTCCGGGCGGTGCCGCCGCGCTGCTCGCGGTGCTGACGCACACCACCGACTTTTCGGCGGCGCTGTTCCCCACCCTCGTGAACTCGCTGCTGCTGGTGCTGGCCGGCGTGGCCTACAACAGCTTCACCGGCAGGCGCTATCCGCACGTGCAGGTGGCGCGGCCGCCCTCGGCCGACGCCCGCTTCAGCCAGGCCGACATCGACGCGGTGCTGGCCCGCTACAACCAGGTGCTGGACATCAGCCGCGACGACCTCGAATCGCTCATCCAGCAGACCGAGCTCGAGTCGTACAAGCGGCGCCTCGGCACGCTGCACTGCGCCGACATCATGTCGCGCGAGCCGGTGTCGGTGGAGTTCGGCACGCCGCTGCAAGAGGCCTGGACGCTGATGAACCAGCGCCGCATCAAGGCGCTGCCCGTCATCGACCGCACGCGCCGCGTGGTGGGCATCGTCACGCAGGCCGACTTCTTTCGCATGCTCGACCTCGAGCACCACGAAGGCATTGCGGGACGCCTGCGCGACCTGATACGCGCCACGCGTACCGTGGTGTCGAACAAGCCGGAAGTGGTCGGCCAGATCATGACGCGCCAGGTGCGCGTCGCCAGCGCCGACCGCCCGGTGGTCGACCTGGTGCCGCTGTTCTCCGAGGGCGGCCACCACCATATCCCCATCATCGACCATGAAAGGCGGCTCACCGGCATGATCACGCAGTCGGATTTCGTGCGCGCGCTCTACCGCGCCGTGCGGCCCGAGAACTGAAACCTTTTCAAGGAGCGCACATGGCGTGGGTCGTGTTGTTGGTGGCGGGTCTGCTCGAAATGGGCTGGGCCATCGGTCTCAAGTACACCGAAGGATTTACCAGGCTGTGGCCCTCCATCGGCACCGCCATTTCGATGGTGCTGAGCGTGGTGCTGCTGGGCTGGGCCATGCGCTCGCTGCCCGTGGGCACGGCCTATGCGGTGTGGACCGGCATCGGCGCGGTGGGCACGGTCATTTTGGGCATCGTGCTGTTCCATGAGCCCGCCAACGCGGCGCGGCTGATCTGCGTCGGCCTGATCGTCGCGGGCATTCTCGGGCTCAAGCTCACGAGCCCGGCCTGAGCGGTTGCGGCGGGCGCTGCCGCTATTCGAGCACCACGTTCGCCTTCTTCACCAGCGCCGCATAGCGCGCTGCCTCGCTACGGAAGTAGCTCGCGGCCTGCTCGGGCGATGTGGGCTTGATGACGTTGCCCTGCTTGTCCATGGCGTCCCGCACCTCTTCGCTCGTGAAAGCCGCAGCCACCGCGGCGTGCGCGCGCTGGATGTCGGCGGCTTGCATCTTCGGCGGGCCGATCACCGCGAACCAGCCCTCGACCGCGTAGTTGGCCAAGCCCTGCTCCGCAATCGTCTGGATATCGGACGCCGCCGGCGAGCGCTGCGCGCTGCACAGGCCTATGGCCCGCAGCGCACCGCTCTTGAGGTGCGGCTGCACCGCGGGCAATGCCACCACGCCCATCTCGACCTGGCCCGCGATCATGTCGGTGACCATGGGGCCGGTGCCCTTGTAGGGAATGTGCCGCGCCTTCACGCCGGCCTCTTCCATGAACATCTCGCCGGCCAGGTGGATGATGGTGCCGTTGCCCGACGAAGCGTAGTTGTAGGTGTCGGGCTTGGCGCGCAGCAGTGCCACCAGTTCCTTCACATTCTTGGCGGGGAGCTTCGGGTTGACCACCAGCACCAGTGGCGTCGCGCCCACGATGCTGATCGGCGTCACGTCCGCGATGGCGTCGAAGGGCATCTTCTTGTACACGGCCGGGTTGATGACGTGGTTGTTCGACACCATGCCGAGCGTGAGCCCGTCGGGCGCGGCCTTGACCACCACAGAAGTGCCGGTGATGCCGCCCGCGCCGGGAAGGTTCTCGATCACCACCGGCTGGCCGAAGGCCTTGCCGAGCGCAACCGATGCCGCGCGCGCGATGGCGTCCACGCCCGAACCGGCACTGATCGGCAGGATGAAGCGAATGGGTTTGTCGGAGCCCTGCGCGAGCGCGGGGCACGCAGCCAGTGCGGCGGCGGCAGCGCCAAAACCCAGTACGGCGCGGCGGGTCATCGGGGGAAGCATCGTGTGCATGGTCTTGTCTCTCTTTATGGTTTTCGAAGAAAAATCGCGCTCAGGCGATGGCCAATTCGGCCTGCATGGCCGCCACCTGCGCCTCGGCATAGCCGAGTTCGGCCAACAGCTCACGCGTGTGTTCGCCGAGCATCGGCGGATCGAGCCGCACGCCCAGTCGCTCGCCGCCCAGCGTGATCGGGAACAGCGTGGTCTGCGCGGTTTCTCCTGCGCGCTCGCCGTCGGGAAGGCGGATGTCGGCAAGACCGCCGGTGGCCTTCAGGTGCGGATCGTCGTAGAGGTCTTCAGGCCGCACGATGGGCGCAAACGGCAGGCCGCGCGCCTCGAAGATCGCCGACAGTTCGGCGGCCGAGCGGTCGGCCAGCCGGCCGCGCAAGTCTGCGAGCAAGGCGGGCCGCACGCGAACCCGATCGTTGTTGGTGCGCAAGGCGGGGTCGGCCTTCAGGTCGTCGAAGCCGAGCGCATCGCAGAACACCCGCCATTGCGCGTCGCTCACCGCGGCCAGAAAAATCTGCTCGCCGTCTTTCACGGTGAACACGTCGTACAGCGCCCAGGCCGAGATGCGCTCGGGCATCGGCGCCGCGGCCTGGCCGGTGATGGCGTACTGCAGCATGTGCTGGCCGACCAGGAACACGTTGTTCTCGAACAGCGCGGACTGCACCTCCTGGCCCTTGCCGGTCTGTATGCGCTGCATCAACGCGGCCATCGCGCCGATTGCGCCGAACATGCCGCCCATGATGTCGTTTACGCTGGTGCCCGCGCGCAGCGGGTCACCGGGCCGGCCCGTCATGTAGGCGAGGCCGCCCATCATCTGCACCACCTCGTCGAGCGCGGTGCGGTGCTCGTAGGGTCCGGGCAGAAAACCGGTGTGGTTCACATACACCAGCCGCGGGTTGAGCTTGCCGAGCGCGGCATAGCCGAGCCCGTACTTGTCCATGGTGCCGGGCCTGAAGTTCTGCGCCACCACGTCGGCGGTGGCGCACAGGCGCAGCGCCGCCTCGAGCCCTTGCGGGTGGCGGAGGTCGAGCGCAATGCTCTTCTTGTTGCGGTTGAACATCGGGAAAAAGCCAGCGCCAGCGCCCAGCAGCTGCCGAGTGCGGTCGCCTTCGATGGGTTCGACCTTGATGACCTCCGCGCCCAGGTCGGCCAGCACCATGCCGCAGGTCGGGCCCATGACCATGTGCGTGAACTCGACCACGCGGATGCCCGTGAGCGGCAGGCGCTTTTCCTCGGGCTTCGTCGTGGTGTCGTTCATGCCGCGACTCCGGCGCCCGCCGCAAAGGTCTTCGGAAAGCCGGCGCGCCACACGGTGCCCTGCAGCGTCTCGCCTTCCAGCCAACCCGCCACGCGCTGGCGCAGTTCGAGCAGCTTCGGCAGATCGACACCGGTGCGCACGCCCATGCTCTCGAGCATGAAGACGAGGTCTTCGGTGTCGACGTTGCCGCTCGCGCCCGGCGCATGCGGGCAGCCGCCGATGCCGGCCAGGCAGGCGTCGAAGCGCGAGATGCCGACTTCCAGCGCGGCATACACGTTGGCAAGACCGAGGCCGCGCGTGTCGTGGAAGTGGCCGCACCAGAGGCGGTCGCCCGCGATGCGCCGTGCGCGCTCGAACAGGCTGCGGACCATGGCGGGATCGGCATAGCCGACGGTGTCCGCCAGGCCCACCCGGTCAGCCCCCGCATCGAGCAGCGCCTGCATCAGGCGCAGCACCTCTTCCGTATCTACGTGGCCCTGGATGGTGCAGCCGAAGGCGGTGCCCACGCCGCCCTCGATCATCGTTTTGGAGCCCGCGGCATCGCGCGCGGCGCGGATGCGGGCGACCTCGGCCACCACTTCGTCGGGCGTCTTGCGCAGGTTGGCCAAGCTGTGCGCATGGCTGGCCGACAGCGGCACCATCATCAGGTCGGCCTCACCCGCAATGGCGAGTTCCGCGCCCCGCAGGTTGGGCACCAGCACCGAAGTGAAAAGCCCCGGCAGCGTCTTCGCGTAGGCCAGCAGTTCGGCCGTGTCCGCCAGTTGCGGCAGCAGGCGGGCGGGCACGAAGGAGCCGACTTCGATCTCGCGCTGCCCGGCGGCATGCGCGTCGCGAATCCACCCGAGCTTCTGCGCGGTGGGCAGCGTTCTCGCGATGCTCTGCAGGCCGTCGCGGAGGCCCACTTCGCGGACGACCGCGCTGGGCGGCAAAAAGGCGTGAGCGGCGGGTGCTGCTACCGATACATCGTTCAAAGGTGTCTCCTTCGTGGTCTGGCGCCGATGTTAGGAGTTCCCATTCGAATCAGAAAATAGATTTTGGAAGCCAATTCGTTCCAAAATGGAATACCACATCTCAAGACCCGGCAACCACATGAGAGACCTCGACCTGACCACCCTCCGCCTCTTCGTTTCCGTGTGCGAAACCCGCAGCATCGCGCGCGCCGGGGAGCAAGCCAGCATCGTCGGCTCGGCCATCAGCAAGCGGCTCGCGCAGCTCGAAGACGCTGTGGGCACGCCGCTGCTGCTGCGCAAGCGCCGCGGCGTGGTGCCTACGCCGGCCGGCGAAACCTTGCTGGAGCATGCGCGCGCGATGCTCGGCAGCGCGCAGCGCATCGAGCGCGACATGGCTGCATATGCAAGCGGAGCGCGGGGGCATGTGCGCATCCTCGCGTCGGCCTCGGTCATGGCCGAATCGCTGGCCGAAGACGTGGCCAACTTTCTGCAGGACCCGGCGCACCGCGACATCCGGGTCGACATGGAAGAGCGCGTGAGCCCCGAGATCGTGCGCGGCATTCGCGAGGGCAGCGCATCGATTGGCCTGTGCTGGGACGCCGCCGACCTCGAAGGCCTGCAGCGGCGCAGCTACCGCACCGACCACCTCGCCGTGGTCGCACACCCGTCGCACCCGGCGGCACGCCGCGGCAAGGTGCGCTTCGAGGATGTGCTCGAGCACGAGTTCGTCGGCATGCCGGCGCTGAGCGCCGTGCAATTGATGCTCGCGCGCGAAGCCGCCGTCGCCGGCAAGCCGCTGGCCTATCGCGTACTGGTGAGCAACTTCGACGCCGCGCTGCGCGTGGTGCGCGCGGGGTTGGCGATCAGCGTGGTGCCCGCGGAAGTGGCGCAGCCCTTTGCCGACGCCTATGGACTCAGGCTCATGCCACTCACCGACGCCTGGGCGCGCCGCCGCTTCGCCATCTGCTTTCGCGGCGAAGAGACACTGTCGCTGGCGGCGCAGTTGCTGGTGGCGCATCTCGAAAAGTGCGCCACGGACTGACCGCCCGGAATGCAATTCGACCGAAAACAGAAACTATTCGTTGGTCGAATCGGGATTTTTGTTTCTTTTATAGAAACCTACCATCGGGCCTGTCACGTTGTCACCCATCAAGCCTATTCAACCGAAAGACCCGAGATGTTCCGCAGAAGCCTTCTCTCCGCTGCCGCCCTTTCCGCCACGCTGTCCCTCGCCTCGCTCGCAGCCCATGCGGCCGGGCCGCTGAAGCTCGACGTGTACAACCCCGGAGCCAAGTCGATGTTCCCGGTGTCTTCCGAACTGGTGACCGGCCAGGCCGATGCGGTGCTGATCGACGCGCAGTTCCAGCGCAACGATGCCGAGGCGCTGGTGCAGAAGATCAAGGCCACCGGCAAGAAGCTGACCACGGTCTACATCAGCCACAGCGACCCCGACTACTACTTCGGCCTCGACGTGATCCAGGCCGCCTTCCCCGACGCGAAGATCGTCGCCACGCCGCAGACCGTGGCCGCCATCCAGGCATCGAAGGACGGCAAGCTCGCGCACTGGGGCCCCATCCTGAAGGAGAACGCACCCAAGGCGCTGGTCGTGCCGGAGCCGCTCGCCGGCGACAGCATCGAACTCGAAGGCCGCAAGATCCAGGTAGTGGGCCTCGACGGCCCGACGCCTGCGCGCACCTTCGCGTGGATTCCCTCCATCAAGGCCGTGGTCGGCGGCGTGCCCGTGTCGGCCAACATCCACCTGTGGGTGGCCGACACGCAAACGCCCGAATCGCGGCGCGACTGGATCAAGACGCTCGGCCGCATCGAAGCGCTGCGCCCCAAGATCGTGGTGCCCGGTCACTTCGAACCCAATGCCGATGGATCGATGCCCTACTCGGTGGCTTCGGTGAAGTTCACGCGCAGCTACCTGCAGGCCTTCGAAACCGAGGCCGCCAAGGCCACGGACTCGGCCGCGCTGGTCGCCGCCATGAAGAAGCGCTACCCCAAGCTGCAGCACGCTTCGTCGCTCGAACTGAGCGCCAAGGTGATCAAGGGAGAAATGAAATGGCCGCAGTGAACGACAGCAACAGCCCCACGCTGCACTACATCTTCGATCCGATGTGCGGCTGGTGCTACGCGGCCGCACCGCTGGTCGACGCGGCGCGCAGCGTGCCGGGCCTCAGGGTCGAGTTCCACGGCGGTGGCATGATGACCGGTGCCAACCGGCGGCCCATCACCGCGCAGTGGCGCGACTACGTGATGCCGCACGACCGGCGCATTGCCGAGCTCACCGACCAGCCCTTCGGCGAAGGCTACTTCGAAGGGCTGCTGCGCGACATCGGCGCGGTCATGGACTCGGAGCCGCCGACTACCGCAGTGCTTGCGGCTGAGGCGCTGCGGTCAGGTGGCGGCCTCGACATGATCCACCGGCTGCAGCGCGCGCACTATGTCGAAGGCCGGCGCATTGCCGACCTGGACGTGCTCACCTCGGTGGCCGCGGAGCTTGGCTTCGATGCCGAGGCCTTTGCATCGGCGTTCGCACGACTGTCCGGCGAGGCGACCTCCCGGCATATCGCGGAGAGCCGGCAGCTGCTGCAGCGCGCAGGTGGCCAGGGCTTTCCGACCTTTGTGCTGGCACACGCCGATGGCACTGCGAGCCGCATCGACATCGGTCCGTGGCTCGGCCGCGCCGACGAGTGGAAGGCTCAACTGGCCACGCTTGCAGCACCTTTTGGCGCTGCGGCAAAGGCTGGGGCCGGCCAGGCATCGTGCGGCCCCGGCAGCTGCGCAATCTAGGCCATCACAGCCTTCGCGCTGTTACCTGCTGCACTGAAAGCTGCCCGCCTGCGATGCGTCGCCACCCGTGTAGCGCGGCCACAGCGGCCATTCGCACAGCGGGCGCGCACGCACGACCCTGAACGGCGGCTGCACTTCCTGCTCGGCCAACTGCAGGCCGGCCGGCGCACGGCCGCGTTCGACCCAGTCGGCCAGCGCGCCGAGCATGTCGACATTGGCGGGCGCGCCGGCGCCCACGTGGTCCACGCCCGGCGCGGTGTAAAGGCGCATGAAGCGGTCGACGTTGTCGCGCCCTATGCGCGCCACCACCGATTCGTAATAGCGAATGCCCGCGAACGGGCTCTGGGCGTAGTCGGCCATGTGCTCGAGCATCAGCAGCTTGCCGCCGCGAGCCTGGAACGCGCCGAGATCGGGATTGGTCGAATCCATCAGCTGCGACACCGTGGCAATGCGCGCAGCGAAGTCTTCCGCGCGGTAGTTGCGCACGTCGAGCGACGGATTGCGCGCATAGAAATACTGCAGCGCCCCGCTGCCGTAGAACCATGCAATGCCGTTGCTCTGTTGCGGCGGCACCGTGGGCGCGGCAGTGCCAGTCCACCACGCGTTCCAGCCGCCCGTGGCTGCAAAGGCCGGCGTGCCTTCGCCGCCGATGCCCCAGCCCGGGTACTCGGTCACTCCATTCGCCAGCGGCACGGGTGAGCGCCATGGCGAGCGCAGCGTGCGCACCGCCTGCACCTGCGCATCGTTCAGGCAGTTGTCGCCGCTGGTACCGGCGGCGCAGCGCAGGCTGGCGGGATCGAAGCGCTGCAGGCAGGACACGGGGTTCGACACAATGCCGTCCGCAGCACCGTCGGTGGCGTCGCATGACGCGAGCACCGCGCTGTGCACCAGCTGCACCTGCGCGGGCCGCAGCCATCCTTCGCCCATGGTGGCGATGCCGTTGCGCGTGCCGGCGTGTTGCAGTCCTGTCCAGTTGATGACCGGCACGCGGCTGAAGATGCCGTCGAAATCCTGCGGGTAGCGCTGCGCCATGGTGAGCCCTTCGCGGCCGCCTTCGGAACTGCCCACGAAGTACAGCTTCTGCGGCGCCTGTCCGTAGGCGCGCTGCATCAGCGCCACCGCCACGTCGCGCACCTTCTTGTACGAGGCGTGCGCAAAATTCACCAGCGCCTCGTCGTTGAGCGCAAAGGCCTGCGGCGGCTGGCCCTGCACATTCTGGTGGCCGGAATCGGTGCCGTAGGTCACATAGCCTTGCGCGAGCGGCGTGGGCTGCTCGAAGCGCGCGCCCGGCACCAGCGCAAGGCCGGTGATCAGCACGCCGTTGAAACCACCGCCGCCGTACTGCACGCTGCGCCCGTTCCACGCAAGCGGCAGGTTGACCTGGAACAGGATGGGCGGCGCCGCCGCATCGAGCGGCGCAATGCGGCCGAGCACCTTGCAGTGCGCGGGCGTCGGCGGCGTGATGCGCGCCGCCGGGGTGCCCGCGCGCTCGGCCACCGCAAGCGCGGCGGCGGGAACGAGGGTGGCCGAGTCGATCGTCGCCGCGCTGCTCGGCAGGCCGATGGCCGCGGGCGCCACCGGGGCGACGAGCGCCGCGCAAGATGCTGCAGGATTGCCGCCGAGCGACAGGCTCTGCGGCCCTGTGGTGGTGCTGCAAGCAGCCAGCAAGATGGCGGACGCCAGCACGGCGCCCCCGCAAAACACTGTCTTCGGGATCGCCATGCTGTGTGTCTCCTTTGTTTGCCGGGACAGTTACCGGGCCACGCCCAGCAATCTTTCAAGCACCTGCGGCTGGCTGCGCAATGCCGCCGCGCTGTCGGTGTGCACGATGGTGCCGTGGTCGAGCACCACCGCGTGGTCGGAAATCGCGAGGATCGCCTGCGGGTGCTGTTCCACGATGATGGCCGCCAGCCCTTCGTCCTGCGTGATGCGGCGGATGGCGCGCAACAGTTCTTCCACGATGATGGGCGCGAGGCCTTCGAGCGGCTCGTCGAGCAGCAGCAGCCGGGGGTTGAGCACCAGCGCGCGACCTACGGCGAGCATCTGCTGCTCGCCGCCCGAAAGCTGCGTGCCCAGGTTGGTCTTGCGCTCGGCCAGGCGCGGGAACATCTCGTAGACGCGCTGCGGGTTCCACTTTCCGGGGCGCTCCACCGCGGTGAGGTTTTCATGCACCGTGAGCGACTTGAAGATGTTGCGCTCTTGCGGCACCCAGCCGATGCCGGCTGCCGCGCGCTGATGCGGCGCGAGCTTGTGCAGCGCGAGGCCGCCCAGCGAAATGCTGCCGCCGTGTTGCCGCGTTGCGCCGGCCAGCGTGTTGATCAGCGTGGTCTTGCCCGTGCCGTTGCGCCCCAGCAGCGCCATGGTCTGGCCTTCGCCCAGTGAAAAGGCCACGTCGTGCAGCACCACGGCCTCGCCGTAGCCGGCGCTCAGGTTCTCGATGCGCAGCAACTCAGACATGGGCGTGCTCCCCGTGGCCCAGATAGACCTCTTTCACCTTCGGATCGTTGGCGATGGTTTCGGGGTCGCCCTCGGTCAGCAACGTACCGTTGACCAGCACGGTCATGCGGTCGGCAAAGCTGAACACCAGGTCCATGTCGTGCTCGATCAGCAGCACCGACACATCGGCCGGCAATGCGGCGACGGTTTCAAGCAACTCTTCGCGCTCGCCCGCGGGAACGCCCGCCACGGGCTCGTCGAGGAGCAGCACGCGCGGCTCGCAGGCCAGCGCAATCGCAATCTCCAGCAGGCGGCGCTTGCCGTAGGCCATGAACTTGGTCTGCTGCCGGGCCACGTCGCCGAGGTGAAACTGCTCCAGCAGTTGCGCAGCACGTTCGGTCACGGCCTTGGTGGAGCCCAGCGGGCGCCACCATTGCGCACCGGCACCCTGATGCTGCGACACCACGAGCGCCAGCGTTTCGAGCGGCGTCATCGAATCGAACAGCTGGTTGATCTGGAAGGTGCGCACCAGCCCGCGCGCCACGCGCTTGTGCGGGGCCAGCGTGGTGATGTCTTCGCCGAGCAGCGAGATGCGGCCCTCGGTCGGCACGAGCACGCCGGTCAAAAGGTTGATGAGCGTGGTCTTGCCAGCGCCGTTGGGGCCGATCAGCGCATGGCGCGCACCACGCTTGAGTTCCATGGTGACGTTGTTGGTGGCCGTGATGCCGCCGAAGCGCATCACCAGGCCTTGCGTCGAAAGTACGGTTTCGCTCACGATGCACCGCCCTTCTTCTTGCCGGCGCCCAGCCACGTCCACGGCTTGAGCACGCGGTCGCGCCCCACGAGCACCAGCAGCACCAGCAGCAGGCCGATCCAGAACATCCAGTACTGCGGCGTTACGGCCGAGAGCCAGTTCTGCAGCAGCTTGAAGACGATGGCGCCCGCCACGCCGCCATAGAGCCAGCCCACGCCGCCAATCACCAGCATCAGCAGCACGTCGGCCGAGCGGTCGAAGGCCAGCACGTCGAGCGAGGCAAAGCCGGTGGTCTGCGCCAGCAGCGCGCCCGCGGCACCGGCAATGCCGGCCGCCACGGTGTAGATGACCACGAGCCGCGACACCACCGGAATGCCGATGGCCATGGCACGCAGCCGGTTGTCGCGAATTGCCTTCAGCGTGGCGCCGAAGGGCGAATGCACGATCCGGCGCATCACCAGGAACAGCAGAAGCATCACGGCCAGCGAATACCAGGCCGCCGTGCGGCCGTACAGGTCGAACTCGAACAGGCCGAGCACGGGCCCCATCACCACGCCCTGCAGCCCGTCGGCACCGCCGGTGAGCCAGTCGAGCTTGTTGGCAAGCTCGAGCAGCAGCAGCGCGGTGCCGAGCGTGACCATCAACCGCGTGAGGTCGCTGCCCCGCAAAATGGTGACACTGGCCACGAGACCGAGCATGGCCGACAGCACGGTGGCCACCAACAAGCCCACGGTCGGGTCCGGCATCACGAGCTTGGCGAACAGCGCGGCCGTATACGCACCAAAGCCGAAGAAGGCGGCATGGCCGAGCGACACGATGCCCGTGTAGCCGAGGATCAAGTCGAGCGACATCGCGAACAGCGCGACGATGGCAATCTCGTTGACCAGCAGCGAATGCGAAGGCATGAGAAACGGCAGCGCAAACGCCACGGCCCACACCACGAATTCGAGCGGGCGCCAGCGCGCCTTGTGCAACAGGGCCGACTGGTAGGTTGAAGGCTCGTTCATTCAGCGGCCTCCCTTGCGCGTGAACAAGCCCTGCGGCCGCCACATCAATATCAGGATCATGAGCAGGTAAACGGTGAACGCGCCCATCTTGGGAATGAAATACTTGCCCGCCACGTCGGCAATGCCGAGCAGCAGCGCAGCCGCGAGCGGCCCGGTGATCGACGAGGTGCCGCCGACCGACACCACGATCAGGAAATAGATCATGTACTTGAGCGGAAAGGTCGGATCGAGCCCGAGGATTTCCGCACCGAGTGCACCGCCGAGCCCAGCAAGGCCTGAGCCGACCGCAAAGGTCAGCAGGAACACAACGTTGACGTTGATGCCCAGCCCC
This sequence comes from Variovorax sp. CCNWLW225, assembly GCF_037204045.1. NCBI lineage: Bacteria > Pseudomonadati > Pseudomonadota > Betaproteobacteria > Burkholderiales > Comamonadaceae > Variovorax > Variovorax sp. CCNWLW225. Next base: position 370,925 of record NZ_JBBCBV010000001.1, read on the forward strand.
GAAGCCACGCGCGGGTCATCCACGGCCGCGCGCAAGCGGCTGCCGAAGCGGGTCTTCGAAAGAATGAGCTGAAGCACCACGGTGAGCACGGCGCACACGGCGATGATGAAGAGCCGGTAGTGCCCCATGCCAAGCAGCAGCGCGCCGTCGCCGATTTCGGTACGGCCGCGCAGCCATTCGGGCAACTGGATGTTCTGCTGCGACGAGCCGACGAAGTAGTCGATGGCCGCCACGGCCATGAAGGCAAGGCCGATGGAGAACAGCACCTGGTCGAGGTGCGGCTTGCCGTACATGGGCCGGTAGAGCGTACGCTCGAGCAATGCGCCAGCCAGGGCCACCACAATGAAAGCAAGCGGCAGGCAGGCCAGGAACGGCACGCCGAGTTTCTGCATTGCAAACACGGTGAGGTACCCGCCGGCCATGGCGAATGCACCGTGGGCCAGGTTGATGAAGTTCATCAACCCGAGCGTCACGGCCAAGCCTACTGCGAGTACGAAGAGCAGCATGCCGTAGGCGATACCGTCGAAAAGAATGGTCAACATGTCATTTTTTCCGCCACGTTTTTGCGCGGCTGGCTTTCTGGGCGCTGTTGTTCAGGGCTTGTGCAAAGGCCACCGGGTACTCCCCTCCGCGAATGTCCCCCGGCCTTCGGCCTCCTCCTTTATTTCGCTGCGCGGAGCACCCGATGCCCTGTGCACTTGGGCACGCTCTGGGTGTACTCCTGATCGACAACCGCTCTGAATCACGCACCCGTCGATGGGGTGCCTTGCGCAGCGAAATAAAGGAGGAGGGGCGCAGCCCCGGGGGACATTCGCGGAGCAAGGTACCCCGTCGGCGGGTGCGCGCCCTGAAGGCAATTACTTCGCCTTGCCCGGATCCTTCACACCCTTGATCACATCGAACTCGACGTTATAGAGCTGCCCGTCCTTCTTCTCGACCTTGCGCAGGTACACGTCCTGCACGATGTCGCGCGTCTGCGCATCGATGTAGACCGGACCGCGCGGGCTCTCGAAGATCTGGCCCTTCATGGCTGCGAGCAGTGCGTCGCCCCCGCCCTGCCCCTTGGTGGCCTTCAGCGCTTCGTAGATCACGCGCATGCCGTCATAGCCGCCCACGGCCATGAAGTTGGGGCGCATCTTCGGGTTGGCCTTCTGGAACGCTTCGACAAACTTCTTGTTGGTGGGCGAAGGATGCGCGGCCGAATAGTGGTGCGATGTGACCACGCCCAGCGCGCCGTCGCCCATGTCGTTGAGCTGGTCATCGTCGGTCACGTCTCCGGTGGCAATCATGCGGATGCCGGCCTTGTCCATGCCGCGTTCGAGAAACTGCTTCATCACCGCCGCGCCCGCGCCCGAGGGCACGAAGACGAACAGCGCATCGGGCTTGAGATCGCGCACCTTCTGCAGGAACGGAGCGAAGTCGGGGTTGCGCAGCGGCACGCGCAGCTTCTCGACCACCTTGCCGCCATTGAGCTGGAAGCGCTCGGTAAAGAACTTTTCTGCGTCGTTGCCCGGGCCGTAGTCGGCCACCAGCGTCACGACCGACTTCACGCCGTTCTTGGGTGCCCAGTCGCCCATGGCGACCGACACCTGCGGCAACGTGAAGCTGCTGCGCACGACGTAGGGCGAGGCTTCGGTAATGCTCGACGTGGCCGCGGCCATCACGACCTGCGGCGTCTTCGATTGGGTGGCCAGCGGGGCTGCGGCCAGCGCGGCCGGCGTGACGCCGAAGCCGGCGATCACGTTCACCTTGTCGTTCACGATGAGTTCCTGCGCCAGGCGCTTGGTCACGTCCGGCGTGGCCACGTCGTCCTTGACGATCAGCTCGATCTTCTTGCCCGCAACCGTGTCGCCGTTCTGCGCCATGTACAGCCGCGCCGCTGCTTCGATCTGCCGGCCGGTGGAGGCCTGCTGGCCCGTCATGGGCAGGATGAGGCCGATCTTGAACTTGTTGCTGTCTTGCGCGCTGGCAAGCGACATGGAAAGCGCGAGCGCCGTGAGGCCTGCGGTCTGGATGAGTTGTCGTCTTTGCATGAGATTTTCCTTGGAGAGACGGAATGCGAACCAGGGGCCATTTTTCAACACTTTGCAACATGCGGCGGAGCAGGCAATCACCTACTCCGCCCCCGAGCCGGGGCATTGTTGCGCGATGAATAAATGAACTGCGCGATGATCGCGCAGGGGGTTTTCAGCTGTCGGGCCGGTACGAAGAGTCGAGCGTGAGGGTGCCCACGGCACGCGACACGCAGGCGCAGATGCGAGTGGCCGCCTGCTTCTCGTGCTCGCTCAGGAATACGTCGCGGTGGTCGACCTCTCCGTCGACCGCAAGCACGTCCATGGCGCACAAGCCGCACTCACCACGCTTGCAATCCCACAGCGTTTCCACGCCGGCGGCGTCCAGTGCCTCAAGCAAGGTGCAATCGGCCGGCACGGTAATCGCCAGGTCGTGGCGCGGAATGCGCACCGTGAAAGCCTGCGTCGCAAGGCGCCCGCTGCTGCCGAAGGTTTCGAAGCGCAGGTCCGCCGGGGCGCGGCCCGCAGCCTGCCAGGCGCGCTTGACGGCTTCGAGCATGGGCACCGGCCCGCAGGTGTAGAGCTGGCCGCATTGCGGCAACGCGGCGATGGCCGCTGCAAAGTCGATGGGCGATGCGCCCTCATGTGCCGCAACGCCGTCGCCCAACGCTTGGCGCAACCGATCGAGATAAGCGAACTCTCCGGCATGACGCGCGCCATAGAGCATCTTCACGGGCACGCCGGTGCGCCGCGCATGCTCGCCCAGGCGCTCGGCCATCAGCACCAGCGGCGTAATGCCGATGCCGCCGGCCACCAGCAGGTAGCCCGGTGCGCTGGTGTCGAGCAAAAAGTGGTTCTGCGGCGCGCTCACCTGCAACCGGTCGCCCACGGCCAGGCGCCACATTGCGAGCGAGCCGCCGCGGCCGTCGTCGAGCCGCTTCACGGCAATGCGCCAGCACTGGCCGTCGCCTTCGCCCACCAGCGAGTAAGAGCGTGTCTGCAGCTTGCCCTGCGTCGTCATCACCTGCACCTGCAGGTGCGAACCGGGCTCGTAGGTGGTGGCAAAGCCCGGCTCCGGCCGCAGTTCGAACTCACGCACCGTGGGCGTAACGTCGCGCAGCGCAACGACCTGCGCCTGCATCCATTGAAGATCGCTTTTCATCGGGAACACCAACAGAAAAAAAAGAACAGGAAGGACGTTTGCTCAGCCACGCCGGCGAATCAATTGCACGCCGGGCAGTGCGCGCCGCTCGGCGCCAGGCGTGCCGTGCAGCGCCTCGCGCAGGTTGCGGCGCGCAATGCGGCTGTGCTCGCGCATCAGCGCCTCGGCGCGCGAGCCCTCGCCGGCCTCGATGGCGTCGAGCACCTGCAGGTGCTGGTCTTGCGCAATAACGAGCATGTCGCGCGCGGCGGGCGAATTGGCCTGCACGACGACAAAGCCCGAAGGTGACGCGAACGGCAGGTTGATCACGCGCTCGAGCTGCTGCGCAATGACCGGGCTTGCCGCCATTTCGCAGAGCAGCGCATGGAACTTTTCGTTGTGCGTGACGTAGCGCGAAAAAGCCGCATCGTCGAGCGCGGGTTCGCGCAGCAGTTCGTCGATGCGTGCCAGGCAGGCACGCGCCTCGCGCAGCACCACGGGCGCCGCGCCGCGCTCGGCCGCGAGCCGCGCCACCAGGCCTTCGAGCGTGCCGCGCAATTCGATGGCGTCGGCCACGTCGCGTTCGGAAAACGTGCGCACCGCGTAGCCGCCATTGGGCAGCGCCTCGAGCAGGCCTTCCTGCTCCAGCCGCATGAGCGCACTGCGCACCGGCGTGCGCGAGACGCCGAGCTGCTCGGAGATGGCCACTTCGGCAATGCGCGCGCCGCCGGGCAGTTCGCCGGCCAGGATCATTTCGCGCAGCCGCAGCTGCGCCTTCACGGCCTGCGAGCCGCCGCTGTCGCCGGGCTCGACGGGTGATACGGCTGCGACCTTCATGCGGCCTGCTTCTCGACAGGACGGATCGGAATCGCAGCGCGCGCGGGCTTTTCCTTCTCGATCATGCGGTCGATCAGGCGGCGCGCCCACATTGAGCCGGCGTCGATGTTCAGGTTGTAGAACTGGTGGTCCGGGCGCTCGTCCATCGCCTTCTGCTGCGCCTCGAGCACGATCTCGTCCTCGCGGAAGATGCTGGCCACGCCTTCGCGCAGCTCATGCGTAAGGCGCTGTTCTCCCAGGCAGTAGTTGCGCGCAAAGGCCCAGAAGTAGAGGCAGGTCTTGTCCGTCTCGGGCGTGATGGTGTTCAGCACATAGCCGTTCACGCCCTTGCTGCGGTCGCCGGGGTTGCCGTCCTTCGGCACCGCACCGCTGCCCGCCTCGGCCACGCCCACGTCGATGTTCACGGTGCATGGCCCCTCGAAGCGGATGATCTGCCAGCGGTCGACCTTGCCGGTGTAGCCGCGCGCATGGCGAATCTGCCCGCCCCAGAACGGCGGCGCGTCGATGCTTTCCATCCAGCGCGTGACGGTGGCCGAACGGTCGCCGTGCGTGGCAACGAAGGGCGCCTCGGCCACTTCGCGGTTGCCGATGGAAGAGCCGTGCACGAAGGTCTCGTGTGTCAGGTCCATGAGGTTGTCGACCACCAGGCGGTAGTCGCAGGCCACGCGAATCATCTTGCCGTCGCCGGCCCAGGCCGGGTCGTCGTTCCAGTGCATGTCGGGCACCAGCGCCGGGTCGGCCTTGGCCGGATCGCCGGGCCAGATCCAGACGAAGCGGTGCTTCTCCACCACCGGAAAGCTGCGCACGCAGGCCGAGGGATTGAGCGTTTCCTGGCTGGGCATGTGGGTGCAGCGGCCCTGGCTGTTGTAGACCAGGCCGTGGTAGCCGCACACCACCTCGTCGCCTTCGAGCTTGCCGAGCGACAGCGGCATCAACCGGTGCCAGCAGGCATCTTCGAGTGCGGCGACCTGGCCGTCGGTGCGGCGGAACAGCACCAGTTTTTCATTGCAGATGGTGCGCGGCAGCAGCGCGTGACGCACTTCGACGTCGTAGGCGGCGGCATACCAGGCGTTCAGCGGGAAAGTGGGCTTTGGCGTCTTCATGAATACTCAATGTATACAGAAATCAGAAAAAAGCCACTGGAAATCGCTGAATTCAGGGTAATTACTGAGATCGATGTATACAGACGAGCGAATTTCTAAGGCGATACGATGCTCGATTCGTTTACAGCCACGACGGAGATATTCAATGTCCCAGCACGCCGCCCTGCCCGCCCGCTATGACCACGTCGGCAGTTTTCTGCGTCCCAAATACCTGCTCGAAGCGCGCGAGCAGAACGCCAAGGGCGAGATCACGCCCGAGCAGCTGCGCAAGGTCGAAGACAAGGCCATCACCGAGATCGTCCGGTTCCAGGAAGACATCGGCCTGAAGAGCATTACCGACGGCGAGTTCCGCCGCACGTACTTCCACATCGACTTTCTCGACCAGCTCGGCGGCGTGAAGACCGACATCCCGGTCACCATCCGCAAGCCCGACGGCACCGAGGAACTGGCGCCGCCCGCAATGCGCGTGATCGACAAGGTGCGCCACGTCAAGGACATACAGCTGGCCGACTTCCAGTACCTCAAGAGTCAGGTGTCCGCGGGCCGCACGCCGAAGGTGACCATTCCCTCGCCCACCATGCTGCACTTCCGCGGCGGCCGCGCCGGCATCAGCAAGGACGCGTATCCAGAGCTCGACCCGGTGTTCTACGACGACGTGGCCAAGGCCTATGGCGACGAACTGCGCTCGCTGGCCGCGGCCGGCTGTACCTACGTGCAGATGGACGACACCAACCTGGCCTACCTGTGCGACGAGCACATGCGCGAAGCGGCCCGCAAGCGCGGCGACGACCCGAACGAGCTGCCGCACCGCTACGCCGCCTTCATCAACAAGGTGGTGGCGCAGAAGCCGCCGGGCATGCTGCTGGCCATGCACCTGTGCCGCGGCAACTTCAAGAGCACGCACGCCGCGGCGGGCAACTACGAGCCCGTGGCCGAGGCGCTGCTGAAGGAGATGGACCTGGACGCCTACTTCATGGAATACGACGACGCGCGTTCGGGCGACTTCAAGCCGCTGCGCTACCTGCCCAAGGGCAAGACCGTGGTGCTGGGCCTCGTGACCACCAAGTTCGGCGAGATGGAAGACAAGGACGAGCTCAAGCGCCGCATCGAAGAGGCCGCCAAGTACGCGCCGCTCGAGCAGCTCGCGCTGTCGCCGCAGTGCGGCTTCTCGAGCACGGTGCACGGCAACAACATTGCGGTGGAAGCGCAACGCAACAAGCTGCGCCTGGTGGTCGAGACGGCGCAAGAGGTGTGGGGCTCGACCTGAAATAACGCGGCCCCCTCGGCGGGGGTCCGAGCGCCTCTTCTGGTCAAATTGGCAACATGACGACCATCTACTCAGGCCCCCTCAGCATGTTCGGCGCGAAGGTGCAGATCGCCGCGCTCGAAAAAGGCATCGACTTCGAACTGGTGATGGTGCCCTTCACCAAGGACGACGCCTACGAGCCCAAGCATCCCGAGGTGCTGCGCGTGAACCCCGTCAAGCAGCAGGTGCCGGTGCTCATCGACGACCAGGTCGAGTTGTTCGACTCGACCCAGATCTTCGAATACCTCGAAGACCGCTACCCGGGCCCCGCGCACCTCGCGCTGTGGCCCCAGGGCATTGCCGACCGGGCCCGCGCGCGGCAACTGGAGCAGAAGTCCGACGAGGTCTTCTTCCCCAACGTGATCAGGCTCTTCGGCCTGCAGCACGACATGCAAAGCGCCCCGGCCGTTGCGGCCTGCGCCGCCTGCGCGCGCTTCTACGGCGAGATGGAAGGCCTGCTGGCCACGCGCGAGTACCTTGCCGGCCCCTATTCCTTTGCCGACATCGCCTTCTACATGGCCTGCATCTTTGCCGATCGCAAGGGTGCCCGCATGACCGAGGCCACGCCGCGGCTCGTGGCCTGGCGCAGCCGCATGGGCGAACGGCCTGCGGTGCGGACGGTGGTCGAGCCGATGATGCGCTTTCTCGCCTCGGAGGGGCGCGACGTGGCCTCGTTTTTGATGCCCGGCTGATCGCTGGCGGCGCCACCCGGTCCTCAGGCATCATTGCCGCATGCCGAACACGAGCTTCGACTGGCTGCCCTCACCCTCACAGCATTTTCTTGTCGTCACCTTCGCGCTGCTGGTCTACATACTGACCACCCGCGCGCGCCGCGAACAGCGTGCGCCCACCACCGCCATTGCCTGGGTCATGGGGCTGGTGCTCATGCCCTACCTGATCCTGCCGGCCTACCTGCTGTTCGGCCAGCGCAAGCTGCGCCCGGCGGGCTCGCCGCGGCCGCCGCGCTCGGTGCCCCCTGGGCACTGGGCGGCCGACCTGATCGAGAGCTTCGGCCTAGCGCCGCCGGGGCGCTGCGCGATCCGCCTGCATGCCGACGGCGAGGCCGCGCGCGAGGCGCTGTGGCAGGTGATCGACGGCGCGCGCGAGCGCATCGACGTGTGCACCTTCATCATCGGCGACGACGCCATGGGCCGCGCCGTCATCGAGCGGCTGGCGCGGCGCGCGCGCGAAGGCATCAAGGTGCGCGTGCTGCTCGACGGCTTCGGCGCGCTGACCCTGCCGCGCCGCCACTTCGAAGTGCTGCGTTCGGCGGGCGGCGAGGTCGCGGTGTTCCGCCCCTTCTTCAGCCTGCGCCGCATCGGGCCGCGCAACCTGCGCAACCACCGCAAGTTCACCATTGCCGACGACAGCTGGCTGTGGTCGGGCGGGCGCAACCTGGCGGGCGAATACTTCACTGGCAGCGAGACATACCCCCAGGCCTGGCACGATCTTTCGTTCGACCTGCGCGGCAGCGTGGCTGCGGCGGCGGCCCGGCAGTTCGACCATGACTGGAGCTCGGTGCGCGGCCGCAAGGCGCGCGCCATCACGGCCGACGACGTGCAGGAAGGCCCGGGCTGCGCCATGGCGCAGTTCCTGCCGAGCGGCCCCGACCAGACCGAGGACACCGCCCACGCGCTGCTGATCGATGCCTGCTTTCGGGCCGAGCACCGCGTGCTTGCCATCACGCCCTACTTCGTTCCCGGCGACGGCCTGCGCGATGCGTTGCGGCTGGCCGCCCGGCGCGGCGTGCAGGTCACCATCGCGATGCCCGCGCAGTCGAACCACCGACTGGCCGACTTCGTGCGCGCACGCGCCATGCGCGACCTGGCCCGCGCGGGCGTGAGCTTTCGCATGCTGCCCTTCATGGCGCATGCAAAGGCGGTGGTGGTCGACAACGAACTGGCCATGTGCGGATCGATCAACCTCGACCTGCGCAGCCTGCTGCTCAACCACGAGGCGGCCGTGGTGTTCTACGGCCTGCATGAAATCGACTGGCTGGCCGAGTGGATCGAAACCACGGCTTCGGCCGGCGAGCCCTATCGCGCGCGGCGACCGGGCCTCTTGCGCGACGTGGCCGAAGGGCTGCTGCTTACCGTCGCTTTCCAGCTGTAACAGCGGTGGGCGCCCCGGCCTTGGCCTCCTTCGCGACGGCATCGAGACCGGCGAAGACATAGCGCATCAGGTCGTCCGCCAAGCCCTCGGTGTTCTTCAGGGCCGGCAGCACCTCGTTGCGCAGGTCCTTGGGGGCCACCGTCATCACGATGCACGGCAGCACCACGAAGAGCATGGCCCGCTGCACCGAGGGATGCTCGTCGGGCAGGCCCATGATGCCGCCGATCAGCCCGCGGATCAGCTTGGCCTTGGGCAGCACCGCCTGGCGCACCATCACCGGCAGCGCCGGTGAAGGCGACAGCGCCTCGCGCAGCACCACGCGAAACCCCCACGGTGCCTTGGGCTGGCTGCCCATCTCCATCAGGTGCGTGAGAAAGGTGCGCAGCTTGAGCCGGGGGTCGGCCTGCACGCTGGCCAGGCTGACCAGCTCGTCCATGCTCACGAGTTGGCGGTGCGCCTCGATGAGCACGGCCTCGTACAGGCCGTCCCTGCTGCCGAAGTGGTAATTGACCGCCGCCATGTTGGTGCCGGCGCGGGTGCAGATTTCCTTGCTGGTGCTTTCGGCGAAGCCGCGTTCCGCGAACAGCTGGCCTGCCGTCTCGAGGATGTGCAGTCGGGTGGCGTTGCCGTCGGTGCGGGGGGTGCGCGCGGCAGTGGAGCGTGGAGCGGGAGAACGGGTGCTTAAAGAGCGGGAAGCCATGGCCCTAGGTTAAACGAATTGAAAAAATACTTCAAATTCAAATTTCAATTTGATAATATGCGGCCACTCCAAGTCTGGAACCCGGCAGGAACCGCTCATGAACAAGAAACCTCTCATCGCCGTTGCCCTCGTGGCGCTCGCTGCCGCGGCGGGCGGCTGGTGGTACGTCCATCGCTCGGCCCCGCCGTCCGACACGCTCGTGCTGTATGGCAATGTCGATGTGCGCCAGGTCTCGCTGGCCTTCAACGCCAACGAGCGCGTGGCGGAACTCGCGGTGCGCGAAGGCGACCGTGTGCGCGCCGGGCAGTTGCTCGGCAAGCTCGACACCCGCTCGCTCGCGCTGCGCGTGGCGCAGTCGCAGGCGCGCATCGGCGTGCAGGAGCAGGCGCTGCTGCGCCTGAAGACCGGCAGCCGCCCCGAAGAACTGGCGCAGGCCGGCGCCCAGGTGGCCGCCGCGCAGGCCGATGCTGACCTGGCGCAGCAGCAGCTCGCGCGGCTGCAGGCCATCGGCCAGACCACGGCCGGACGCGCCGTGAGCCAGCAGGACCTCGACAGCGCGCAGGCCCGCCGCAAGGTGGCGCTGGCGCAACTGGACAACGCGCGCAAGGCGCAGCAGCTCGCCATTGCCGGCCCGCGCAAGGAAGACATCGCGCAAGCGCAGGCCCAGCTCGAATCGGCTCGCGCCGACCTCGCGCTCATGAACCACCAGCTGGCCGAAGCCGAGCTCAAGTCGCCCATCGATGCGGTGGTGCGCGCCCGCCTGCTCGAACCCGGCGACATGGCCTCGCCGCAGCGCCCCGTCTTCACGCTGGCCATCGCCGATCCCAAGTGGGTGCGGGCCTATGTGGCCGAACCCGACCTCGGCCGCGTGCGCCCCGGCCAGGAGGCCAGCGTAACCACCGACAGCCATCCCGACCGGCCGGTGGCGGGGAAGGTGGGCTACATCTCGTCGGTGGCCGAGTTCACGCCCAAGACGGTGCAGACCGAAGAGCTGCGCAGCAGCCTTGTGTATGAAATACGCGTGATGGTCGACGACAAGGAAGACCGGCTGCGGCTCGGCATGCCGGCGACCGTGCGGCTGCAGCTTTCGTCGAACGGCAAGCCATGATGATGGGCCTCATCGACCGGCGTTGCGCATTGCTCCCTCCCCTTCCGGGGGAGGGCCGGGGTGGGGGCAAGCGGCGTGTCCATCGGGCGCTCTGCCCTGCCGCCGTCCCAACCTTCCCCCGGGGGGAGGGGAAGGAGCAAGACCGCATGCCCGGAGGGACGTTGAATGCTGCGCGCTGAGCCGGCCATCAGCGGACGCTCGCTGCACAAGCGCTTCACGGTCAAGGCGTCGAAGACAGCCGTGCACGCGCTCGACGGCGTATCGCTCGAAATCCCCGCCGGCACGCTCACCGCGCTGGTCGGGCCCGACGGCGCGGGCAAGACGACGCTGCTGCGGCTCATGGCCGGCCTGATGCGCGCCGACGAAGGCGAACTGCGCGTGCTGGGCATCGATGTATCCGCCGACCCGCAAGCGGTGCAGGACCGCATCAGCTACATGCCCCAGCGCTTCGGCCTCTACGAAGACCTGAGCGTGCAGGAGAACCTGGACCTCTACGCCGACTTGCACGGCGTGCCGTCCGCGCAGCGGCGCGAACGCTATGCGCGGCTGATGGAAATGACGGACCTCGGCCGCTTTACCGACCGCCCCGCGGGCAAGCTCTCGGGCGGCATGAAGCAGAAGCTCGGCCTGGCCTGCACGCTGGTGCGCTCGCCCGACCTGCTGCTGCTGGACGAGCCCACCGTCGGCGTCGATCCGCTCTCGCGGCGCGAGCTCTGGCAGATCGTTCAGCAGCTGGTCGATGAAGAGCAGCTTTCCGTCATCGTGAGCACCGCGTACCTCGACGAGGCCGAGCGCTGCAGCCATGTGTTCGTGCTGCGCGAAGGCCAGCTCGTCGCAGAAGGCACGCCGGCCGAGATCCGCGACCGCGCCGAAGGCCTGTGCTTCGTCGCCACGCCGCCGCCGGGCGAGGCACCGCGCCTGATGCAGGCCCGCCTGCTCGATGCGCAGCAAGACATCGTCGATGCCGTGCCGCACGGCGGTGAGGTGCGCTTCATCCGCCGGTCCGGCACCGGCGACGCCGCGCTTGCGGCGCTGCTGGCCGGCGCCCGTGCCGAGCCGGTGCCGCCCCGGCTTGAAGACGGCTTCATGACGCTGCTGCGCACGCAGCAGGCGCCCGCTGCAGTAGCGCAGCCAGCGGTGGCCGATAGCCTTGCTCCGGCCGCGGGCGAGCCCGGCGAAGTGGTCATCGAAGTGAAAGACCTGGTGCGCCGCTTCGGCGACTTCGTGGCCGTGGCAAGCACCAGCTTCTCCGTGCGGCGCGGCGAAATCTTCGGTCTGCTCGGGCCCAACGGCGCGGGCAAGACCACCACCTTTCGCATGCTCTGCGGCCTGCTGCCCGCAAGCGGCGGCCAGCTGCGCGTGGCCGGTGTCGACCTGCGCCATGCGCGCGCGCAGGCCCGGCAGCGCATCGGCTACGTGTCGCAGAAATTCGCGCTCTACGGCAACCTTACCGTCCGCGAGAACCTTTCGTTCTTCGGCGGCGCCTACGGCCTGCGCGGACAGAAGCTGCAGGCGCGCATGGACACCGTGCTGCGCCAGTTCGACCTGGAGCGCGAACTCGACGCGCCCAGCGGACAGCTGCCCGGCGGCTACAAGCAGCGCCTTGCCATGGCAACGGGCCTGCTGCACGAACCCGAGATTCTCTTTCTGGACGAACCCACCAGCGGCGCCGACCCGCTCGCGCGCCGCGAGTTCTGGCGCCGCATCACGGCCCTGGCCGAAGGCGGCACCACCGTCGTCATCACGACCCACTTCATGGAAGAGGCGGAATACTGCGACCGCATCGTGATCCAGGACACGGGCAAGGTGCTGGCCATCGGCACCCCGCTGGAGGTGCGCGCGCAGGCGATGGACGGCGAGCAAAGCGAACAGCGCATCGACATGGAACAGGCGTTCATCGGCATCGTCGAGAAAGCGCGTCGGCAAGAGCGCCAGAAAAAAGGCGAGAAGGAAAGCGAGAAGGTGGCGGCATGAGCGGCTTCTGGACCCGGCTGATTTCGCTCACGCGCAAGGAGTTTCGCCAACTGCTGCGCGACCGCAGCAACCTGGCCATCGGCATCCTGCTGCCGATGGTGCTGATCCTGATCTTCGGCTACGGCATGTCGCTCGACGTGAAGAACGCACCGGTGGGCGTGGTGCTCGAGGACGCCTCGCCCACGGCGCATGAAGCCATTGCCGGCCTGCAGCTTTCGCCCACCATCGCGCCCGTGCTGCTCGGCTCCATGCACGACGCCGAGGCATTGATGCGCGAGCGCAAGATCGACGGCATCGTGCGCGTGCCGGCCGACTTTTCGCGCTCGCTGGCCGCGGGCAACGCGCGCGTGCAGCTCATCGTGCACGGCGCGGACGCGGGGCGCGCGACCATCATCCTGGCCTATGTGAGCGGCGCTCTCGCGCAAACGGCCGTGCGGCAGGCCGACCGCGGCGGGCGCACCACCGGCGCAGACGCCCCCGTCATCGGCCGCGTAACCGTCGAGCAGCGCATGTGGTTCAACACCGCGAACACCAGCACCTGGTACCTGGTGCCTGGCCTCATCGTGCTCATCATGACGCTGGTCGGCGCATTTCTCACTGCCCTGGTGATGGCGCGCGAATGGGAGCGCGGCACGCTCGAGGCGCTGTTCGTCACGCCGGTGCGGCCGGTGGAAATACTGGTGGCCAAGATCATTCCGTACTTTGCAGTGGGCATGCTGGGCCTGGCGCTGTGCCTGCTGGCCGCGCGCTTCCTGTTCGCGGTGCCCATGGTCGGCTCGCTGTTCGCGGTGGTGCTCAGCTCGATGCTCTACCTGATCGTGGCGGTGAGCCTGGGCCTCGTGATCTCGTCCGTCACGCGCAACCAGTTTCTTGCAAGCCAGGTAGCGCTGATCGCGACCTTCATGCCTTCGATGATGCTGTCGGGCTTTTTGTTTGACCTGCGCAATGTGCCCGCGGTGGTGCGCGCCATCGGGCATGTGCTGCCGGCCACCTACTTCATGGACCTGATCAAGACGCTGTTTCTCGCGGGCGACGTCTGGCCGCTGATCTGGCGCAACTGCGCAATCCTCGTGGCCTATGCGGTCGGGCTGCTGCTGCTTGCCCGCGCTGTCACGCGCAAGAGCCTCGACTGAAGGAAGGCGCCCCATGACCGATTTTCTGCTGCGCATCGCCAACCTCTGCCGCAAGGAGCTGCTCGCGATCCTCAAGGATCCGGCAAGCCGCGTGATCCTGTTCGTTCCGGCCATCATGCAAAGCCTCATCTTCGGGTACGGCGCCACGTACGACCTTTCGAACGTGCCCTATGCGCTGCTCGACCAGAGCCGCACGGGTGCCTCGACGGAGCTGATTGCGCACCTGGACAGCACCGGCGTTTTTCATCGCGTGGCCACGCTGCGCACGCAGGCCGATATCCGCGAGGTGATCGACACCGAAAAGGCGCTGATGGTGATCCAGATCGCACCCGACTTCGAGCAGCGGCTGAGCGCCGGCCAGCCCGCGGCCATCCAGCTGATATTGGATGCGCGCAACTCGAACACCGCGGGTTCGGCGGCCGGCTATGTGGGCTCGGTGGTCGAGCGCTACAACGCCGAGTTGCGCACGCGTGCCGGCGCGCGAATGGCCCCGCTCACCATCGAATCGCGCGCTTGGTTCAACCCGAACCTCGAGACGCGGTGGAACCTGCTGCCCGGCCTGATCGCCGCGCTCAGCATGCTGCAGACGCTGCTGCTCACCGCGCTTTCGGTGGCACGCGAGCGTGAGCAAGGCACCTTCGACCAGCTGCTGGTCACGCCGATGTCGCCCCTCGAAATCATGATCGGCAAGGCGCTGCCGCCGGTGCTGGTCGGCCTTGCGCAGTCGACGCTCATTCTGCTGGTGGCGCTGTTCTGGTTCGGCATTCCGATGGCGGGCTCGCTGGCCACGCTCTATACCGGGCTGGTCTTCTTCACCGTGGCCAGCGTGGGCATCGGCTTGTCGATCTCGGCGGTGTCGGCCAACATGCAGCAGGCCATGCTCTACACCTTCGTGCTGCTGATGCCGATGATGCTGCTGTCGGGCCTGACCACGCCGGTGCGCAACATGCCGCACGTGCTGCAGGTGATCACCATGGCCAACCCGCTGCGCTTTGCAATCGACCTGGTGCAGCGCGTGTACCTGGAGGGCGTGGGCCTCGCCACCGTGTGGCACAACCTGATTCCGCTTTCGATCATCGCCCTTGTCACGCTGCCGCTGGCAGCCTGGCTGTTTCGCCATCGCCTGGCCTGAACCCGGGAGCCTTGCATGTCCGCACCACGAACCCTCTTCTTTTCTTTCTCCTGTTCCGCGATCGCGCTTCTTCTTGCGGGGTGCGCCGTGGGGCCCGACCACCGGCCCGCGCAGGCGCAGGCGCCGGCGGATTGGTCCGCATGGCACGGCGGCTCGCCAGCGCTCCTCGGTGCCGAGCGGAATGCAGCGCCCACGGCCGTTGCGTCCGGCGACTGGAAAGCCTTCAATGATCCGCTGCTCGACCGCCTGCAGGCGCTTGCGCTCGCGGCCAACCACGACCTGCAGACCGCCGCCCTGCGCTTCGCGCAAAGCCGCGTGCAGCGCACGGCGGCGGCCGCGCAGCAGGGCCCCCAACTCAATGCCAGCGGCGGTGTCAACCGACAGCGGCAAAGCGAGACCGGTGCCGCCACGCGGATGATCGACGCACTGGGCTCGTCGGTGTCCAACCGCGACCAGTTGATTCGCACGCTCAGCGAGCCCTACAACCTCTACCAGGCGGGCTTCGATGCGTCGTGGGAAATCGACCTGTGGGGCCGCGTGCGCCGCAGCATCGAAGCCGCCGATGCGGACACGGGCGCATCGGCGGCGCTGCTGCGCCAGGTGCAGCTGAGCGTGCAGGCCGAGGTGGCACGCAACTACTTCGAACTGCGCGGTGCACAGCGCGAGTTGCGCCTGGCGCGCGCCGACATCGAAGCCGCCGCCGAATCGCTCGAACTGGTGCAGGCGCGTGCGAATGGCGGCCTGGTCACCGACCTGGATCCGACGCGGCAGCGCACGCAACTGGCCGAACTGAAGGCGCGCGTTCCGGCGCTGCTGCAGCAGGAGGCGCAGGCGATGAACCAGATCACGCTGCTGACCGGCGCCATGCCCGGTACGCTGAACGCCGAGCTTGCGGCGCCGGAGGCCGGCCGCGCAAGCGACATGCCCGAGGCACCGCCGCTGCCCGAGCTCGCCCTCGGCCTGCCTTCCGACCTGGCGCGCCGCCGGCCCGACATTGCCGCGGCGGAGGCGCAGCTGCATGCCGCCACCGCGCGCATCGGCGTGGCCGTGGCGGACCTCTACCCGCGCGTGACACTGGGAGCAGGCTTCGGCTTCGAATCGGTGGGCAGCGAACGTTTCGGCGAATGGGGCAGCCGGCAGTGGCACCTCGGCCCGTCGATCAGCCTGCCCATCTTCGACAACGGCCGGCGCCGGAGCACAGTCACGCTGCGCGAACTGCAGCAGCAGGAGGCGGCCGTGGCCTTTCAGCAGACCGTGCTCAAGGCGTGGCACGAGATCGATTCCGCGCTGAATGCCTATGCCGCCGAACGCCAGCGCCACGCCGAGCTGGCCGAGCGCGAGCGCCACAGCCGCGACGCGCTCACGCTGGCCCATGCGCGCTATGCCAACGGGCTCACGGATTTCGGCGTCGAGCTCGACGCCCGCCGCACGCTGCTGCAGGCACGGCGCGACCAGGCGCAAAGCACGAGTCGGTTGGCGGTGGGGCTGGTGGCCGTGTACAAGGCCCTCGGCGGCAATGTTCCGCCCACTTCGAGTGCACCGGGCGCACCGGGCTAGAAGGTATTGGTGAAGCTCGCGTTGCCAAGGCCGGTGCCGATGGTCAGCACGCCCCAGTGGCACACATCCCGCATGAAAGGCAGTTCGCTCAAGCCCTGCACCACTGCGTCGTTGTGCATCAGGATGAGCGTGGGGCCGGAGCCGATCATCGGCATGCGCCGCCACAGCGCGCTGGGCAGGTGGAACGCGCGGCTCTGCCAATCCCCCGGCAGGTTCTGCGTTCCGCGCTCGATCGAACCGTCCTTGCGGATGAGGCCGGGGCACGCAATGCCGATGAAGGGCGCGAGGCGGATGTCCTTGCGCTCGCAATAGCGAACCATGTCTTCGAGCATGAGCGCGATGCGCTCGACCATGTCGGTGCGGTTCGGCCCGTCGTCCGCATGGCGCCACTTCTCCCGCTTCACCACCTTGGCGAGCGAGAGGTCCGAGGCCTTGCTCTGGCGCGTCTTCACGATGCCGCAGCGCACGTTGGTGCCGCCGATGTCCACCGCCAGGATGGCGTCGTGCTTCTTCAGCATGGCGCGCGGAGTCAGGTGCACCCAGCCGATCAGGCCGCCATCGTCCACATCGTGCGACAGCCGGCCGAGCTGAACGTGCACGCCCATGTCTTCAAGAATGGCTGCCGTCTGCAGAATGGCGCGCTCGCCCACGTCGCTTTCGATGAAGCCGCCGCCCACCACGATGCGCTCGACCTTCTTCCATGAAGGCTGCCGGGTGAAGCGCTGGATCACGAAGGCCAGCTCCTCGGCAAATTCCTCGATGGCACCGTGCATCAGGTCGCCGGCGGCCGAGGTCTTCTGCAGCATGCGGTCGAGCTGCTTCTTGCTGAGGTCGCGCGAGTGTTCCTTGCCGAGCGGGTCGGTGCCGGCCTTGCGGCGGCGCTTGCGCCAGCGCTCGAGCAGTTCCCTGAACGCGGTCTGGCTGGCCTGATCGCCCACAAAGCCGTCCTTGTCGCGCAGCTGCAGGCTGTAGCCCTCCACCCGCAGCCCCGGGAGTTCGCGCAGGCCGTGAACGTCAGGGCCGGGCAGGAGATGGGTTTTCTTGTTCATGGCAGCCAATATGGATGAGTCCGCTTCTACAAAGCATCGGTTGCCCGCACCAAGGTTTGTAGGAGATTGGCGGGTGCACCCGACGGCCCTCGATCTCTATACACTGGCCCCCGATGCACCTGCCCCACCGCATCCTGCGCACCACCTGGCTCTTGTTCGTCATGGCCTGGCTCGGCGCCACCGCATCGGCGCAGCCGGCCGACGGCACGCTGCGCGTCGGCTCCAAGCGCTTCACGGAGTCGTACATCCTTGCCGAGCTGCTGGCGCAGACGGCGGCGCCGCACACCGCATCGCCGCCCGTGGTGCGCCAGGGCCTTGGCAACACCGCCATCGTCTACGAGGCGCTGCGTTCGGGTGCCATCGATGTGTACGCCGAATACACCGGCACCATTGCTTTGGAAATCCTGAAGGGCTCGCCGGCCGACACGCGCGAAGCCATGAATGCCGCGCTGGCACCGCTGGGCCTGGGCGTGGCCGTTCCGCTGGGCTTCAACGACGGCTATGCGCTCGCGGTGCGCGCGGCCGATGCCGAACGGCTGGGCCTGCGCACGCTGAGCGACCTGGCGCGCCACCCCGAGCTCAAGCTCGGCCTGTCGAACGAGTTCATCGGCCGCGCCGACGGCTGGAAGGGCCTTGCCGCGCGCTACGGCTTCACCCAGACGCCGACCGGACTCGACCACGGCCTGGCCTACGAAGCCGTGGCCGCGAAGCAGATCGATGCGATCGACATCTACACCACCGATGCCAAGATCGACCACCTCGGCCTGCGCGTGCTCGAAGACGACAAGAAGTACTTTCCGCGCTACGACGCCGTGCTGCTCTATCGCCTCGACCTGCCCACGCGGCTGCCCAAGGCGTGGGCCGCGCTGCAGGCGCTCGAAGGCCGCATCGACGAGCGCGCGATGATCGCGATGAATGCGCGCGCCGAGCTGCAGAGCGTGCCCTTCGATGCGATTGCGCGCGACTTCCTGGCCGGCACGGGCACCGGCGGCAAGGCCCAGGCAAGCGAAGCCAAGCGCGGCTTCACCGCCAAGCTGTTCGGGCCCGACCTCTGGCAGCTCACGAGGCAGCACCTGGTGCTGGTGGCAGTCTCGGTGGGCGTGGCGATCCTGATCGGCGTGCCGCTCGCGATCCTGGTGTTTTCGCATGTGCGGCTGCGCGCGGCGGTGCTCGGTATTGCGAGCATCTTGCAGACCGTGCCGTCGCTCGCATTGCTCGCGGTGCTCATTTCACTGCTCGGCGCCATCGGTGCATTGCCGGCGTTGATTGCGCTCACGCTCTATTCGTTGCTGCCGATCATGCGCAACACGGTAACGGGCCTTGCCGAAGTGCCGAACGGCCTGCGCATGGCGGGCACCGCGCTTGGCATGACGCCGCCGCAGAGTCTGCGGCTGGTGCTGCTGCCGCTTGCATTGCCGACGCTGCTGGCGGGCATTCGAACAGCCACGGCCATTTCCATCGGCACGGCGACCATTGCGGCGTTCATCGGCGCGGGCGGCTTCGGCGAGCGCATCGTGACCGGTCTCGCGCTCAACGACCGCGAGCTGCTCTTGGCCGGGGCGCTGCCGGCCGCGGCGCTGGCACTGCTGAGCGAGGGGATTTTCGAGCTCGTGGAAATGCTGATGCGCCGCCGCCGCCGGGCGCCGCCGCTTTCGCTTCCGCCATGAGGCATTCGCGCAGCAGCGCGGCGCCTGCGCCCTGTGTCTTGTCGGCACGGTGGCAAAAGTGGCACTGCTGGCTGGTTGCGCCTTCAGGACCGATGCGGCTTACCGGCAATTGCACCAGCGTTCTGGCGGCCAGGTCGTCCGCCACGAGCCATGAGGGCATCTTTCCCCACCCCAGGCCGGCGCGCAGCAGCGCAAGCTTGGCGTACATGTCGGTCACGCGCCAGGTCGAAGGCGAAAGCACGTCGATGTCGTAGCCCCGGCTGAGCGTGCTCGGGTCTTCCACCACGATCTGCACGTGCTCCGCCGCGGCGGTGTCCAGGCCTTTGGCGCCGCGTTGCCGCGCATGGACGGCCAGCGCATGGGAAGGCGCCGCAACCGCCAGCGTATGCAGCACCATCAGGAACTCGCGGCTGATTTTTTCTTCGGCATGGCCGAAGGCCGCAATGGCCAGATCGCACCGGCCCGAACTCAATGCATCGATGGTGCCGCCCATCGAGCTGTATTCCACGCGGATGGCGATGCTCGGGTAGACCGCATGCATGCCGCGCAGCGCGCTGGCCAGGAGATCGGGCGGAAAAAGCGTGTCGACCGCTATCGCCAGGCCCAGCTCGATGCCTTGCTCGACCCCCTGCGCACGCGAGCGCAGCGCCTCGACCTTCGACAGGATGACCCTCACGTCGCCAAGCAGCGCCTTGCCCGTGGGCGTGAGCACCGGCTTGTGGCCCGAGCGATCGAAGAGCCGCACCTGCAGCTGCTCTTCAAGATTTGCAATGGCATGGCTCACGGCCGACTGCACGCGGTCCAGCCGCGCGGCGCCCGCGCGAAAGCTCCCGGCGTCGGCCACGGCGACGAACATCTGCATCTGACTCAGCGTGAGGATGTCCAGCATGATCTTCTCAATCGATTGACTTGGCCGATATTATTCGCTTTCATTGATCATGCATTCGCCGCAAAGTGGCGGCATGCAGAAGCAATTCGAAATGGCCGGCGCCTCGCCCGCCGCCCTCCCCCTCTCGTCTTCTTCAACGCACTGGCGCGGCGTGGCGCTGGTGGTGGCCGCCGGTGTGGTGGCCTCTCTCCAGGTCGGCAAGGTCGCCATTGCGGTGCCGCAGCTGCGCGCCGATTTCGGGCTCGACCTCTCAATGGTCGGCTGGCTGATGGCGATGTTCTCGCTGCTGGGCGTGGCCGGCGCCGTGCCGGTCGGCGCCTGGGTCGCACGCGCCGGCGACAGGCGCCTGGTGCTCGCCGGGCTGCTGGCCATTGCCGCCGGCAGCACGGCGGGCGCGTTGGCAAACGGCATGGCCATGCTGCTGGCCGGCCGCGTTGTCGAGGGCTTGGGCTTCGTGCTGATCACCATTGCCGGACCGTCGGTGCTGCAACGCATGGTCTCGCCCGGCGGCAAGGACCTGGCCTTTGCAATCTGGAGCTGCTTCATGCCCGCCGGCATTGCGATTGCGCTCTTCAGCGGCTCGCTGCTCGACGGTTGGCGCGGCTTCTGGCTGGGCAATGCCGCGCTTGCGGCCCTGCTCGCGCTGTTGCTGCTGCTTGGCGTTTCGCGTGGTGCCGCCAGTGCCGCGCCGGTGTCATGGCACAGCATGGCGCGCGATGCGGCCGCCACCGCCAAGGCCGGCGCGCCGGCGCTGATTGCGGCCTCGTTCGTGATCTACAGCCTGCAGTTCTTCGCGCTCTTCAGCTTTCTGCCGGTGCTGCTGATCGAGCGCATGGGCGTAGGCATGGCGGCGGCAGGGTCGCTGAGCGCGGTGGCCTGCTGCGTCAATGTGGCGGGCAATCTTGCAGCCGGCGTGCTGCTGAAACGCGGCGTGGCGCGCTGGCTGCTGGCGGCTGTGGCCAGCGCGTTGATGGGGCTCTCGGCCATCGGCATCTTCCTGCCGGTGCTCGGTGCGGTGCCGGCGTTCTTGCTGTGCCTGGCTTTTTCGGGCGCGGGCGGCCTGCTCCCTGCAACGCTGATCGGCACCTCTCCCATCGTGTCACCGAATGCGCGGCTGGTACCCATGTCGATGGGCTTGCTCATGCTGGGCAGCAATCTGGGCCAGATGATCGGCCCCGTGATCGTCGGTGGTGCGGTGGATTCGATGGGCTGGGCGGCGGCGGCCGTCATCGTCGCACTGGCGGGCGCGAGCGGTGTGCTGCTTGCACTGGGGCTGCGGCGCTCCATGGCGCGCAGCGGCCACCCGCTTTGAAGGCGGGTGGCCGGGAGAGCATCAAGCCAGCGTGTAGGCCGTCTTCACCGTGGTGAAGAACTCCTGCGCGTACTTGCCCTGCTCGCGCGGGCCGTAGCTCGAGCCCTTGCGGCCGCCGAACGGCACGTGGTAGTCCACGCCCGCGGTGGGCAGGTTCACCATCACCATGCCGGCCTGGCTGTGGCGCTTGAAGTGCGTGGCGTACTTCAGGCTCGTGGTCGCAATGCCTGCAGAAAGGCCAAACTCCGTGTCGTTGGCCGTGGCCAGCGCTTCTTCGTAGTTCTTGACGCGGATCACGCTCGCCACCGGGCCGAAGATTTCTTCCTTGTTGATGCGCATGGCGGCCGCCGTTTCGCTGAACAGCGTGGGCGACATGTAGTAGCCGTCGGTCTCCAGCTTGAGCAGCTCGCCGCCGGCGGCCAGCGTGGCGCCTTCGCCCTTGCCGATGGCCACGTATTCCATGTCCTGGTCGAGCTGCGACTTGGACGAGACGGGGCCGATGTCGGTGCCCTGCGCCAGCGCATCGCCCACCTTGATCTTGGCCATGCGGGCCTTCATCGCCTCGATGAACTTGGGGTAGATGCCTTCGGTGACGATCAGGCGGCTGGAAGCCGTGCAACGCTGGCCGGTGGAATAGAAGGCGCTTTGCACACTCAGCTCCACGGCCTGGGCCAGGTCGGCGTCGTCCAGGATGACTTGCGGGTTCTTGCCGCCCATCTCCAGCTGCACCTTCTTGTGGTTGGTCACGCACTGGATGGCGATGTTGCGGCCCACGCCCACCGAGCCGGTGAAGCTGATGGCATGGATGCCCGGGTGGTTGACGAGCGCGTTGCCGATGACGCTGCCGCGGCCCATCACCAGGTTGAACACGCCCGCGGGAATGCCAGAGCGGTGGATGATTTCGGACAGGGCCCAGGCACTGCCGGGCACCAGGTCGGCGGGCTTCAGCACCACGCAGTTGCCGAAAGCCAGGGCCGGGGCGATCTTCCAGGCCGGAATGGCGATGGGGAAGTTCCAGGGGGTGATGAGGCCGACCACGCCGACGGGCTCGCGCGTGATTTCCACGCCGATGTTGGGGCGCACCGAGGGCAGCACCTCGCCCGACAGGCGCAGGCATTCGCCGGCGAAGAACTTGAAGATCTGGCCGGCACGGGTGGCTTCGCCGATGCCTTCGGCCTTGGTCTTGCCCTCTTCACGGGCGAGCAGCGTGCCGAGCTCTTCCTTGCGCGCGAGGATTTCGGTGCCGATCTTGTCCAGCGCGTCGGAGCGTGCCTGCACGCTCCCGGTGGCCCAGGCGGGGAAAGCGGCGGTGGCTGCGGCCACGGCGGCTTCCACGTGCGAGGCATCGCCCTGGGTGTACTGGCCCAGCACGTCGGCCAGGTTGCTGGGGTTCACGTTCGGGCTGTAGCTGCTGCCCGCGCGCCATTCGCCGCCGATCAGGTTGTCGAAGTTTTGCATGTGTTTTCCTTGCTGCTCGATGAAAAGAAAGAAGCCGGGCACTGGGTGTCCGGCTGCGGAAATGGAAACGGGAGACTAAACCTTCAGCGGACCAGACATGGTTTTTTATTGTCGAAAGTCCACCCGGGGATCAGGTATTGCATGGCCTGCGCATCGTTGCGCGCACCCAGCCCGTGCTTCAGGTAGAGCTGATGCGCCTTCTCGACCTCGTCCATGTCGAGCTCGACGCCAAGCCCGCCGCGAGTCGGCACCTTCACGAAGCCGCCCTCGATCTGCAGCGGCGCCTTGGTCAGGTGCTGGCCGTCTTGCCAGATCCAGTGCGTGTCGATGGCCGTGACCTTGCCCGGCGCGGCCGCCGCCACGTGCGTGAACATGGCAAGCGACACATCGAAGTGGTTGTTCGAATGCGAGCCCCAGGTCAGGCCCCAGGCCTGGCACAGCTGCGCGACGCGCACGGAGCCCTGCAGGGTCCAGAAGTGCGGGTCGGCCAACGGAATGTCCACCGACTGCAGCGAGAGGCTGTGCACCATCTCGCGCCAGTCGGTCGCCACCATGTTGGTGGCGGTCGGCAGGCCGGTGGCACGGCGGAACTCGGCCATGACCTCACGGCCTGAAAACACGCCTTCGGCACCGCACGGGTCTTCCGCATAGGCCATGACGCCGTGCAAGTCGCGGCAGAGGCGAATGGCGTCTTGCAGCAGCCAGCCGCCGTTGGGGTCGAGCGTGACGCGCGCTTGCGGAAAGCGCTCGTGCAGCGCGCGAATGGCCTCCACCTCTTCTTCGCCGCGCAGCACGCCGCCCTTGAGCTTGAAGTCGGTAAAGCCGTAGCGCGCATGCGTGGCCTCGGCCAAGTGCACGATGGCTTCGGGCGTCATCGCTTCTTCGTGGCGCAGGCGGAACCAGTCGTTGTCGGCGCCGGGGTCGCTCTCGTACGGCAGGTCGGTCTTCTTGCGGTCGCCCACGTAGAACAGGTAGCCGAGCATCTGCACCGCGTCGCGCTGCTGGCCTTCGCCAAGCAGTGCGGCCACCGGCACTCCGAGGTGCTGGCCCAGCAGGTCGAGCAGCGCCGCCTCGACGGCGGTGACCGCATGAATGGTCACGCGCAAGTCGAAGGTCTGCTGCCCGCGGCCCGCGCTGTCGCGGTTGGCGAAGGCGCTGCGCATGCTGTTGAGCACGGCGTTGTACTTGCCGATGGGCTGGCCCACGATGAGGCCGCGCGCGTCTTCGAGCGTCTGGCGGATCTTCTCGCCGCCCGGCACTTCGCCAACGCCGGTGTTGCCGGCGCTGTCGGTCAGGATCAGCAGGTTGCGCGTGAAGAACGGCCCGTGCGCACCGCTCAGGTTCATCAGCATGCTGTCGTGGCCCGCGACGGGCACCACGCGCATGCCGGTGACCACAGGCGCGCCGGAAACGGAAGAGATGGAAGCTGGATTTGTCATTTGCGCGAAACCTGGTGGAGAGCGAATGCTAGATGCGCACGGCTTGGCGGGCCAGCAACTTCCAGTCGTTGCCCTGCTTCTTCCAGATGCCGAGGATCTTCAGCGCCACCTTGCCGGGCTTGCCCGAATCCAGTGTATCGGCCGCCAGCGTGTGGCGCACGATGGCCGTATCGCCTCCGACCACCTTGATGGTCTGCTCGGTGATGGTGATGCTGACGAAGTCCGACTTGCCGGCAACCAGGTCACCGATGAAGCTGTCCTTGGTGTCGACCCGGCCGCCCGAATGGCCGTAGCTCAGGTCGTCGGCCACCAGCGCGCCAAGGGCGGCCGGGGTCGGATCGATCATTGCCACGCGCAGCCGCTCGGCGGCCGCGGCCACCGCCGGCTCCGCCGATGCGCCGCCGCCCGCGGGCATCATCGCGCAGCCCGTGAACACCATGGCCGATGCGGCGGCCAGAAAAAGCTTCTTGATGAACATATGTCGTTGTCTCCGTTGTTGTTGTTGATTGATTCGGCTGTTCGTTCTGCTTACTGCGGGCCGAGCGCGTCGATGAGCGCCTTCAGTTGCTCCATCTCGGCGGGCTTCAAGTCGGTGAGCGGTGCGCGCACCGGGCCTGCGTCGTGGCCGACGATCTTGGCGCCGGCCTTGACGATGCTCACTGCGT
This sequence comes from Variovorax sp. CCNWLW225, assembly GCF_037204045.1. Classification (NCBI taxonomy): domain Bacteria; kingdom Pseudomonadati; phylum Pseudomonadota; class Betaproteobacteria; order Burkholderiales; family Comamonadaceae; genus Variovorax; species Variovorax sp. CCNWLW225. The sequence goes on from NZ_JBBCBV010000001.1 coordinate 395,519, forward strand.
AGCCGGGCGTGCGGTTGCGCAGCTCCAGGTACGGCATGAAGAAGTTCTTCAGCAGGCGATGCTGGGTGGCCATGTCGTCGTCGCGCACGGCTTCGTAGAACTGCACGGCGGTCTTCGGAATGAAGTTGAAGACAGCCGACGAATACACCGGCGTGCCCATGGCCTTGTAGGCCGCGGCATACACCTCGGCCGTGGGCAAGCCGCCCAGGTAGGCAAAGCGATCGCCCATCTTCTGGTAGATGGCAACCATGGCTTCGATGTCGCCGATGCCGTCCTTGAAACCGACGAGGTTCGGGTTGCGCTCGGCCAGGCCGGCCAGCGTGTCGGGCTTGAGGCGGCTGGTGGCGCGGTTGTAGACGATCACGCCGAACTTCACGCTCTTGCAAACCGCCTCGACGTGCGCGGCCAGGCCTTCCTGGCCGGCTTCGGTCAGGTAGTGCGGCAGCAGCAGGATGCCGTGGGCGCCGGCCTTCTCGGCCTCTTGCGCGCACTGGATGGCAAAGCGGGTCGGGCCGCCGGCGCCCGCGATGATCGGCACCACGCCGCGGCAGGTGTCGACCGCGGTCTTGATGATGCCGGGGTACTCGTCGCCCGTCAGCGAGAAGAACTCACCCGTGCCGCCGGCCGCGAACAGCGCGCTTGCGCCGTAGGGAGCAAGCCACTCGAGACGCTTCTCGTAGCTGCTCTTGTTGAAGTCCCCGTTCGCGTCGAAGTCGGTCAACGGGAACGAGAGCAGGCCGGAGCCCATGATGGTCTTGAGTTCTTGCGGGTTCATAGGAATGAAGAAAACGTGAGGATGGAAGAAAAGATCAAAGAAAAAAGGTGCCGCGCTCGCAGCGCGATCAGTCGAGTTTGATGCCGGCGTCGGCAACCACCTTGGCCCAGCGCACGCGCTCCTTGCCGAAGAACTGCTCTTCCTCGGCCGGCGCCATGGTCACGACCTCGGCGCCCTGCCCTGCGAGGCGCGAGCGGATGTCGGCCGAGCGGATGACGGTGATCAACTCCTTGTTCAGGCGCTGCACGATGGCGTCCGGAGTGCCCTTGGCAACCCGCACGCCCTGCCACGTGCCGGACTCGAAGCCGGACACGCCCTGCTCCGCAATCGTGGGCACTTCGCCGATGAGCGGCATGCGCGTCGACTTGGAAACACCGAGCACCTTGAGCTTGCCGCTCTGCACGTGCGGCAGGGTGGCGAGCATGCCGTTCATCAGGATCTGGGTCTGGCCTGCCACGGTGTCTTGCACCGCCTGCACGCCGCCCTTGTAGGGCACGTACTGCCAGCGCGCGCCGCTGGCACGCTCGAGCGCCACGCCGGCAAGGTGCGGCGCGCTGCCCGTGGCGGTCACGGCAAAATTGATGTCCGACTTTTTCGACAGCGCAATCAGCTCTTTCAGGCTGTTGGCCTGCACCGACGGGTGCACCACGAGCAAGTGCGGCGAATAAGCCAGCATGGTCACGCCACGCAGGTCCTTCGAGGGATCGAACGGCAGCTTGGTGTAGACAGAGGGGCTGATGGCGAGCGCGCCCACGTCGCACAGCAGCAGCGTGTAGCCATCGGGCTTGGACTTGGCGACGTAGTCGGCACCGAGGTTGCCGTTGGCGCCCGGCTTGTTCTCGACGATGACCGGCTGGCCGAGTGCTTCCGAGAGCGGCTGGCTGATGGAGCGGGCAATGATGTCGGACGAACCGCCCGGCGGGTAAGGCACCACAATACGAATCGGCTTCGATGGCCAGTTGTCGGCTGCATGCGCAGCGCCGCTGGCTGCAAGTACACCGCCGCCGAGGGCGCCGAGCATCAGATCGCGTCTTTTCAAACTCATTCAAGTCTCCAGCTGGTTTGTGTTGTCAGTCATCGTACAACTACAAACAACGATTGTCCAGCGTATTGCTGGAAATTTCGCTCAGGACGACGTCGGCGGTGTGGTGGCGGCCGTCTGCTGGGCCGCTTCCTGCGCCACGCGCAACCGCTCGCGGCTGTTGGTCAGGTGGATGCGCATGGCCGCGCGGGCCGATTCAGGATCGCGGCGCGCAATCGCTGCGTAGATCTCTTCGTGCTCGCGGTTCACGCGGCTCAGGTACTCGCCGCGCCGGTCATAGTTGCGAATGGCGGTGATGCGCGTGCGCGGAATGATCGTGGTGCCAAGGTGGCTCATGATGTCCGCGAAGTACGGATTGCCCGTGGCTTGGGCGATCTGCAAGTGAAAGCGGAAGTCCGGCGCCACCGTGTCCCCTGCCACCGCCACGTTGCGTTCGAAATCGTCGAGCGCCTGGCGCATGGCCAGCAGGTGCTCCTCCGTGCGGCGCGAGGCGGCCAGCCCTGCGGATTCGGTCTCGAGGCTGATGCGAAGCTCGAGCACCGCCAGCACGTCGACCGAGTTGGCAATGTCGGTCGAATCGAGCCGGAACATACCCGCCGCGCGTGGCTGCAGCACGAAGGTGCCGACGCCGTGATGCGTTTCCACCAGTCCGGCGGCCTGCAGCTTCGACAGCGCTTCGCGCACCACGGTGCGGCTCACGCCGAACGACTTCATGATGGCCGATTCGGTGGGCAGCTTGTCACCCGGGCGCAGCGACTGGTTGCGAATTTTTTCGCCCAGGTCTTCGACCAGCCCGTGGGCCAGGCCGCGCGGGCGCGCGCGCCCCACAAAGGAGCCGCCGCCGGCGACTTCCGTCGCCGCATCCGAAATTGAGGGATTACCCGTAGCCGTTTGGACCATGGTCAAGATAATAATCCCCTATTAGTTGTACGACAACAGATAACTTATCACTCCAATCCTTCGTAAGTGCCGCTCTATCCATCGGCCGGTTATTTGGACTGACTCGATATCCGGATGAAGTTTGCCGCCTGATTAGGCCGCCTGGATTCACGGCCGACAGGAACCCACCCATTCACGCGCCAATAAACATGTCGACGTCCTCACAAGTTTCAAACAACAAGCTCCACCGGATTCTGCTTACCGGTGCGGCCGGCGGGTTGGGCAAGGTGTTGCGCGAACGCCTGCGCCCCTATGCCGAGATCCTGCGCCTTTCCGACATTGCAGCGCTCGCGCCTTCCGAGGGGGCACACGAAGAGACCGTGCCTTGCGACCTTTCGGACAAAGCCGCGGTGCATGCGCTGGTCGAGGGCTGCGACGCCATCGTGCACCTTGGCGGCGTTTCGGTCGAGCGTCCGTTCGAGGAGATTCTCGAAGCCAACATCAAGGGCGTGTTCCATATCTATGAAGCCGCCCGCCGCCACGGGGTGAAGCGCGTGGTGTTCGCGAGCTCGAACCACGTGATCGGCTTCTACAAGCAGAACGAACGGCTCGACGCCGGCGTTGCGCGCCGGCCCGACGGCTACTACGGCCTTTCCAAATCGTTCGGCGAAGACGTGGCGCAGTTCTACTTCGACCGCTACGGCATCGAGACCGTGAGCATCCGCATCGGCTCGTCTTTCCCCGAGCCGCTGAACCGCCGGATGATGAGCACGTGGCTGAGCTACCGCGATTTGACAACGCTGATCGAAAAATCGCTCTTCACGCCCGACGTGAAGCACACCGTGGTCTACGGCATGTCGGCCAACCGCGATGTGTGGTGGGACAACAGCGCGGCGGCGCACCTGGGTTTCGTGCCGCAGGACACCTCCGAAGTGTTCCGCGACAAGGTCGAGGCCCAACCGCCCGTGGCGCCGACCGATCCGAATGCCATCTACCAGGGCGGCGCCTTCACGGCGCAAGGCCCGTTCGGCGACGCCCGATGACTGCCGGCATGAAAGCCGAACTTGTTCTCGACGTGCAGTGCGCGACCGGCGAAAGCCCGGTCTGGCGCGCGGATGAACAGGCGCTCTATTGGGTCGACATTCCGGCCAGGCACCTGCACCGCTGGCACGCCCCAACGGGTGAACACAGCCGCTGGACCGGCGACGAAATGCTCGCCTGCATCGCGCCGCGCGCGGGCCACCCGGGCGAATGGATTGCCGGCATGGAAAGCGGGTTGTTCGCAATCGCAACGCGCGCCGACGGCACGCTGGCCGCGAGCCCCATTGCCGGCGCGGCGCATGCCGAACACGGCATGCGCTTCAACGACGGCCGCTGCGACCGGCAGGGCCGCTTCTGGGCAGGCACCATGCAGATGGACATGGCGGCCGCGCACGAGGTTGGCCGCGTCTACCGCTACCAGGCCGACGTGAACGCGGGTGCCGCATTGCGCCCGCAGTTCGAACACATGATCGTTCCGAACGGCCTCGCCTTCAGCCCCGACGGCAAGACCATGTACCTCTCGGACTCGCATCCGCTGGTTCAAACCATCTGGGCCTTCGACTACGACATCGACACCGGCACTCCGCATGGCCGCCGCGTGTTCGTCGACATGAAGCCGCTGCCGGGCCGCCCCGATGGCGCCGCGGTCGACGCCGACGGCTGCTACTGGATCTGCGGCAACGACGCAGGCCTGGTGCACCGCTTCACGCCCGACGGAAAGCTCGACCGCTCGCTCGAAGTGCCTGTCAAGAAGCCCGCAATGTGCGCCTTCGGCGGCCCGCAACTCGACACGCTCTACGTGACATCGATCCGCCCCGGCGGCGACCTGTCCGATCAACCGCTGGCGGGCGGCGTTTTTGCACTGCGCCCGGGCATCAAGGGTCTGCCGGAACCCGAATGCCGTTTCTGATTGCTTTTTAACCACCAACCCGAAGAGGAAGACAAATGAAATACAACCGCCACCTGATTGCGCTGGCCGCCGGCCTGTGCGCCATGGCTGCAGGCGCCGTCGAGTTCCGCTCGGCCGACGTGCACAACAGCGACGACTACCCCACCGTCGCGGCCGTCAAGCACATGAGCGAACTGCTCGACAAGCGCAGCAACGGCAAATACAAGATCAAGGTGTTCAACAAGAGCGCACTGGGCAGCGAGAAGGAAACGCTCGACCAGGTCAAGATCGGCGCGCTCGAAATGAACCGCGTGAACATCAGCGCGCTCAACTCGATCTGCCCCAAGACGCTGGTGCCGACGATGCCCTTCCTGTTCGACTCGATCGCCCACATGCGCAAGTCGCTCGACGGCCCCATCGGTGAAGAAATCCTGAAGGGCTGCGAGCACGAAGGCCTGGTCGGCCTGGCCTTCTACGACAGCGGCGCGCGCTCCATCTACGCCAAGAAGCCGGTGAAGACGCTGGCCGACGCCAAGGGCCTGAAGATCCGGGTGCAGCAGTCCGACCTGTGGGTTGCACTGGTGAGCGCCATGGGCGCCAACGCCACGCCAATGCCCGCTGGCGAGGTGTTCACCGCGCTCAAGACCGGTCTTATCGACGCTGCTGAAAACAACATTCCTTCGTACGACGGTTTCAAGCACTACGAAGCAGTGAAGTTCTATTCGCGCACCGAACATTCCATGGCGCCTGAAATGCTCGTGATGTCCAAGGCCATCTACGACAAGCTGCCCAAGGCCGACCAGGACCTGTTCCGCGCCACGGCCAAGGAATCGGTCGCGTTCCAGCGCAAGAAATGGGACGAGCAGGAAGCCAAGTCGCTCGAAGTCGTGACCAAGGGCGGCGCCCAGATCGTTGCCGACGTGGACAAGGCCTCGTTCCGCTCGGCCATGACGCCGGTCTACACCAAGTTCATCTCGACGCCTGACCTGCAGCGCCTGGTCAAGGCCGTGCAAGACAACAAGTAGCGTGCCCCGGCCCTTCCCGTTCTGCGGGGAGGGCCCCACCCATATTCAGGGAAATTCCCATGACACTTACCGTTCCCGCGGTAGACACGATGGCGACCGGAGTGCCGGTCGAGCTCGAAGACCTGGTCAATCCGAACGGACGCCCTCCGTCCAACCACGCCTATTCCCGCTTCTGCGCATTTCTCTCCAAGGCCAGCTTGATGCTCGCCGTGGCGATGCTCATCACCATCATCGTGTGCGTTCAGTACCAGGTGGTCGGCCGCTATGTCTTCAACGACACGCCCACGTGGGCTGAAGGCCTTGCGCTGCAGCTGGTGCTGTATGTCACCGCGCTCGGCGTTGCCGTGGGTGTGCGCGATGCCGGCCACATCGGGCTCGACTCGCTGGTGGTGCTGCTGCCCGAATCGCTGCGCCTGAAGATCGAAGTGCTGATTCATGCGTTGGTTGCGCTCTTCGGCGGAATCATGGCGTGGAGCGGCTGGATCTGGACCTCGCTCAAGTGGACCGACATCAAGCCCATGATGGGCATTCCGGTGGGTCTGGACTATCTGGCGCTCGTGATCGCGGGCCTCCTGATCGTGCTTTTTTCGATTGAACATATCGTCGCCCTGCTGCGCGATGAAGAAGTGGTGCCCGCGTGGAACTGACTGTCCTCTCTCTCGTTTTCCTGGTGCTGCTGGTGCTGGGCGTACCGGTCGCGTTCTCGATCGGCCTGGCCTCCGTCGCAACGGTGCTCTATGCGGGCCTGCCCGTTGCCGTGGTGTTCCAGAAGATGGTCGGCGGCATGCAGATCTTCTCTTTCCTGGCCATTCCGTTCTTCGTGTTTGCCGGCGAGCTGATGCTCTACGGCGGCATTGCGCAGCGCATCGTCCGCTTTGCGAACAGCCTGGTGGGCCACGTGCGCGGCGGCCTGGGCATGAGCAACGTGATCGGCTGCACGCTGTTCGGCGGCGTTGCCGGCTCGCCAGTGGCCGACGTCTCGGCCATGGGCTCGGTGATGATTCCGCTCATGAAGAAGGAAGGCTACGACGCCGACTACGCCGTCAACGTGACGACGCACGCGGCCCTGGTGGGTGCGCTGATGCCCACGTCGCACAATCTGATCATCTTCACGCTCGCGACCACCGGCATTGCGTCGGTCAGCGTGCTGAGCCTGATTCTGGCCGGCCTCATTCCGGCGCTGCTGCTCACGCTGTGCAACCTGGCCGCGGCCTACTACGTGGCAATCCGCCGCGGTTATCCGATCCGCGGCGCCTTCCCCGGCTGGGGCGAGGTGCTGGCGGCGTTCATCGGGGCGCTGCCCGGCCTGATGATCGTGGTGATCATCCTGGCGGGCATTCTGTCGGGCGTGTTCACCGCCACCGAATCGGCCGCAACGGCCGTGCTGTGGGCGCTGGGCGTCACGGTGCTTGTCTACCGCTCGCTCAGCCGCAAGGACTTTCTCAAGGCCTGCGCCAAGGCATGCAAGACGACCGGCGTGGTGCTGCTGCTGATCGGTATTTCTTCCGCCTTCGGCTACTTCATGGCCCTGTACGAAGTGCCGCAGAAGACCGGCGAGCTCATGACCAGCGTCTCGAGCGATCCGTGGGTCATCTTCCTGATGATCAACGTGCTGCTGTTCGTGCTGGGCACCTTCCTGGACATGGCCGCGACGATCCTGATCTGCACGCCCATCTTCCTGCCCATTGCCATGCAGTTCGGCATGAGCCCGGTGCAGTTCGGCATCGTCATGCTGATCAATTGCGCGCTCGGCCTCAACACGCCGCCGGTGGGCACCACGCAGTTCATAGGGTGTGCGATCGGAGGGGTATCGGTCGGGCAGGTGATGCGGTCGATCTGGCCGTTCTATGGTGCCCTCTTGATCTGCCTGATGCTCGTGACCTACGTGCCGGCGTTCTCGATGTGGCTGCCCGACCTCGTCAACGCGGTGAAGTAACAGCAAAGACCCGCAACGCAACGCTCGTTTCCCGATGGCCGACTCACCCCTCCCCTCTTCCGCGGCGGCGCGCCCGCCGCACCGCATCCACATGCACGCGGCGGACAACGTCGCCATTGTTGCCAACGATGGCGGGCTGAAGGCCGGCGCCACGTTCGCCGACGGCCTGGTGCTGGTCGACAACGTGCCGCAGGGCCACAAGGTCTCGCTGACCGACCTGGCCGAAGGCGACGCCGTCGTGCGCTACAACGTGCCGATCGGCTACGCGCTCAAGGCCATTCCGCGCGGCAGCTGGGTGCACGAGCGGCTGCTCAGGATGCCCGCCGCGCGCGAGCTCGAGGGCCTGCCGATCGCCACCGTCAAGCCGCCTGCGCCACCGCCGCTCGAGGGCTACACCTTCGAGGGTTACCGCAACCTGGACGGATCGGTGGGCACGCGCAACATCCTCGCCATTACGCAAACCGTGCAGTGCGTGGCGGGCGTGGTCGACTTCGCGGTGCAGCGCATCAAGGCCGAGCTGTTGCCGAAGTACCCCAACGTCGACGATGTGGTGGGCCTTTCGCACAGCTACGGCTGCGGCGTGGCCATCGATGCGCCCGATGCGGTCATCCCGATCCGCACGCTGCGCAACATCAGCCTCAACCCGAATTTCGGCGGCGAGGTGATGGTCATCAGCCTGGGCTGCGAAAAGCTGCAGCCCGAGCGGCTGCTGCCGCCCGGCAGCATTGCGCTGGTGGATGAGCGCAACGTGGCCGACATCGGTGAGACGGCCAATGCCAAGCTCGACGTGGTGTGCCTGCAGGACGACGCCCACGTGGGATTCATGTCGATGATCGATTCGATCATGCGGCAGGCCGAAGAACACCTGGAGCGGCTGAACGCCCGCAGGCGCGAAACCGTGCCGGCCAGCGAGCTGGTGGTGGGCGTGCAGTGCGGCGGCAGCGATGCCTTCTCGGGCGTCACGGCCAACCCGGCCGTGGGCTTTTGCACCGACCTGCTGGTGCGCGCCGGCGCCACCGTGATGTTCTCGGAAGTGACGGAGGTGCGCGACGGCATCGACCAGCTCACCTCGCGCGCAACCACGCCCGAAGTGGCCGAAGCCATGATCCGTGAGATGGCGTGGTACGACGCCTACCTGGACCGCGGCCGCGTCGACCGCAGCGCCAACACCACGCCCGGCAACAAGAAGGGCGGGCTCTCGAACATCGTCGAAAAGGCCATGGGCTCGATCGTGAAGAGCGGCAGCGCGCCGATCTCGGGCGTAGTCTCCCCGGGCGAGAAGGCAAGGCAGAAAGGCCTGCTCTACGCCGCAACACCCGCCAGCGACTTCATCTGCGGCACGCTGCAGCTGGCCGCCGGCATGAACCTGCACGTGTTCACCACGGGCCGCGGCACGCCCTACGGCCTGGCCGAGGTGCCGGTGATCAAGGTGGCCACGCGCAGCGATCTTGCGCGCCGCTGGCACGACCTGATGGACGTGAACGCAGGCCGCATTGCCGATGGCGACGCCACCATCGAAGACGTGGGCTGGGAAATGTTCCGCCTGATGCTCGACGTGGCCAGCGGCAGGAAGAAAACCTGGGCCGAACAGTGGAAGCTGCACAACGCGCTGGTGCTGTTCAACCCCGCTCCCGTGACCTGACTTCATTCGACGACCTCGAAAGGAAACACCATGGAAGACCTCAAAGGCAAGACAGCGCTCATCACCGGTGCCAGCACCGGCATCGGCGCGGCCGTGGCCGTTGCATTCGCGGCGCGCGGCATGCGCGTGGCGGTGCACTACAACAGCTCGGCCGATGCCGCCAACCAGGTCGTCGAGACCATCCGCAAGGCCGGCGGCGACGCCTTCGCGCTGCAGGGCGACGTGCTCGACACCGCCGCCATCCGCGAATGCGTGAAGCAGACGGCCGCGCGCTTCGGCCGCATCGACGTGCTGGTGAACAACGCGGGCAGCCTGGTGAAGCGCGTGCCCATTGCGGAGTTCGACGATGCGCTGTTCGACGAAGTGATGCACATCAACGCACGCTCGGTGCTTGCGTTTGCGCGCGAGGTGGTGCCGCTCATGCGCACCCACGGTGGCGGCAACATCATCAACGTGACTTCGGTGGCGGCACGCACCGGCGGCGGCCCCGGCGCCTACCTGTATGCGGGCTCGAAGGGCTTTGTGAGCACGGCCACGCACGGTCTCGCACGGGAGCTCGTCGGCGACAAGATCCGCGTGAACGCGGTGGCGCCCGGCGTCATTCAGACGCCGTTCCAGGACCGCTTCTCCACGCCCGCCATGCTCGAGTCGTTCCGCGCCGGCATTCCGATGGGACGCATCGGCACGCCTGACGAATGCGTGGGTGCTTTCCTCTACCTGGCCTCCGAGCAGCTTTCGGGCTATGTGACGGGCCAGGTGATCGAGGTGAACGGCGGGCAATACATGCCCTGACGGCCAGACGAATTTCAGCCTTTTCTGAGGCTTGCGGAATCAAGATCAATAACGGAGACAACAACCAATGAGAAGAAGCAGATTCCTGCGCGGCCTGGCCGCCCTTTCGGCGACGGCAAGCCTCTCGCTCGGCTACGCGGCACTGGCCACGGCCCAGAGCAACAGCAGCAACTTTCCGAACCACGCCATCGAGCTGCTGGTGCCCTACCAGCCGGGCGGCGGCACGGACGGCCTGGCGCGCGCGTTCTCCGAAGCGAGCCGCAAGCACACCTCGCAGAGCATCGTGATCGTCAACCGCCCCGGCGCCGGCGGCGCCATCGGCTGGACCGAGGTGATCAACTCCCGCCCCGACGGCTACAAGCTCGCGGTGCTGACGGTGGAGCTGCTCACGCTGCCGCACCTGGGCCTGGCCAAGTTCAACTACGACGACTTCCAGCCGATTGCGCAGCTCAACGCCGACCCGGCCGCGATCACCGTCAAGGCCGACGCACCTTGGAACACCATCGAGGAGTTCCTGGCCGCGGCGAAGAAGTCGCCCGAAAGCGTTCGCGTCGGCAACTCGGGCAACGGCTCGATCTGGCACCTGGCCGCGGCGGCGCTCGAAGACAAGACCGGCACCAAGTTCGGCCACATTCCCTTCCAGGGCGCGGCGCCCGCGGTGCTGGCCCTCTTGGGCGGGCACATCGAGGCAGTGGCGGTGAGCCCGGCCGAGGTGACGACCCATGTGCAATCCGGCAAGCTCAAGGTGCTGATGGTCATGGCCGACAAGCGCGTGAAGGGTTTCGACAAGGTGCCCACTGCCAAGGAGCGCGGCATCGACCTGTCGATCGGCACGTGGCGCGGCCTGGGCGCGCCCAAGAACACGCCGCCCGAAGTGATGGCAAAGCTGCGCGAGATCACGGCCAAGACGGCGGCCGAGCCGCTCATGCATGAAGTGATGGACAAGCAGAACCTCGGCTATGTCTACACCGACGGCGCGGTGTTCAAGGAAACGCTGGCCAAGGACAACGCGTACTTCAAGGCGCTGATCGCCAAACTCAACATCAAGCCATGAACCGCACGCCCATCTTTCGCCCGCTTCGCGGCGCGGTTGCACTGCTGTCGCTGGCTGCCGCGGGGCACGCCTCGGCGGGCACCTGGGTCTATGTGTCCAATGCCGACAGCCAGGAGGTCTCGGTGCTCGAACTGGACCGCGCGCTCGGCGTGCTCAAGCCGGTGCAGGCGCTGAATGTCGGCGGCACCGTGATGCCGATGGCGGTGAGCCCCGACAAGCGCGTGCTGCATGCAGCGCTGCGCTCGCAGCCGTTCCGCGTGGTCAGCATGTCGATCGACCCGGCCACCGGCAAGCTGCAGAAAATCGGCGAAGCGCCCCTGGCCGACAGCATGGCCAACATCGATCTCGATGCAAGCGGCAAATGGCTCTTCGCGGCCTCTTACCAGGGCGGCAAGATCTCGGTCAACGCCATCGGCAAGGACGGCGCCGCGGGCGCAATCCAGCAGCTGGTGCAAACGGGGCCGAACGCGCACGCGATCCACGCGGACGCGAGCAACCGCTTCGTGCTTGCGACCAGCCTGGGCGGAGACAACGTGTCGACCTGGCGCTTCGATGCGGACAAGGGCCTGCTCTCGGCCAACGATCCGTCGCTGACCATGTCCACCGCGAAGTCGGGCCCGCGCCACTTCGTCTGGGACAAGGCGCAGCGCCGCATCTACCTGCTGAACGAACTCGACGCGAGCCTGCACGTGTACGCCTGGGACGCCGCGCGCGGCACGCTCAAGCTGGAACAGAGCACCACCACACTGCCGGCCGGATTCACCGGCAAGCCCTGGGCGGCCGATCTGCACCTGACACCCGACGGGCGCTATCTGTATGCATCGGAACGCACGTCGAGCACGCTCTCGGCCTTCCAGGTGGATGCATCCACCGGACAGCTGAAACCGCTCGGCCAGACACCGACCGAGAAAACGCCGCGCGGCTTTGCCATCGATTCGAGCGGCCGCTACCTGATTGCCGCCGGGCAGGAGTCGCACAGCGTTGCGCTGTACGCCATCGACCCCGCCACGGGCGCACTGGGCAAGCCCTCGCGCATCAGCGTGGGCAAGAACCCGAACTGGATCGAAATCGTCGACACGCCGTGACGACGACCTGCAACATCATCAAAGGAGACCTCGCCATGCAACGCCGCACACTCATCCGCACCGCCCTCGCCTCTTCGATTGCCGTGGGCCTGCCCGCCTTTGCGCAGGGCACCGGCAATTGGCCCACGGGCAAGGCCATCACCTATCTCGTGCCGTTTCCCGCGGGCGGCACCACCGACGTGCTGGCTCGCCTGATCGGGCAGAAGCTGGGCACGGTGCTGGGCACGAGCGTGATCATCGACAACAAGGGCGGCGCCGGCGGCAGCGTGGGCTCCGAAATCGGCGCGCGCGCGGCACCCGACGGCTTCACGATGGTGGGCGGCACGATCAGCTCGCATGCCATCAACATCAGCCTGTATCCGAAGCTCGGCTACGACCCGCAGAAGTCGTTTGCGCCCGTCACGCTCATCGGCACCAACCCGCTGGTGCTGGTGGTGAACCAGGCGAGCCCCTACAAGACCCTGAAGGACGTGCTGGAAGCCAGCAAGACGAAGTCGGGCGGGCTTTCGTCGGCGTCGGCCGGCACGGGCACGTCGCAGCACCTCTCGCTCGAGCTGCTGGCGTTCAAGTCCGGCGTCAAGTTCACGCACATTCCGTACAAGGGCAGCGGCCCGGCCATCCAGGACGTGATCGGCGGCCAGGTCGACATGATGTTCGACACCAGCGTGGTGGCGGGCCCGCACGTGCAGAGCGGCAAGCTGCGCGCGATTGCCGTGACCTCGGCCAAGCGCCTGGCTTCGATGCCCGACGTGCCGACGGTTGCGGAATCCGGCATTGCTGGCCTGCAGGACTTCGAGGTGCTGTCGTGGCAGGCGATCTTCGTGCCCGCGGGCACGCCGGCGCCCATCGTCGACCGGCTGCACACCGAGATCCGCAAGATTCTTGCAACGCCCGAAATGCAGGAGAAGCTCAAGGGCTTCGGCATGGAGCCCGCGGACCTGAGCACGGCAAAGATCGCGGCCTTCCAGAAATCCGAAGTCGAGAAGTGGGCCCAGGTGATCAAGGCGGCGGGCATCAAGGCGGATTGATTTCGCCGGGGGGCCGGCGAGCCCCCTGCCCGCTTGCGCGCCCGGTTGCCCGGGTGCGCGATACAAGGGAAGCTTCCTACGTCCGGACGCCGGGGGCCTTTATAGAATGCCCCTCCGATTTGCATTCCAGGCCTGCCCGGCCATTCACACGTGTCCGACCGCTCAGCCGTACTGCACCAATACCTGTTTCCCAAGCAGGCACTGACAAATTTTGCCGGCTGGGTCGCAGGCAAGGAACGCGGCGCCGTCACCACGTGGATCATCCGGCGCTTCGTGGCCAAGTACGGTGTCGACATGGGCGAAGCGCTCGAGTCGGACATCAACCACTACAAGAGCTTCAACCAGTTTTTCACGCGCGCGCTCAAGCCGGGCGTGCGGCCGCTGGCCGACGCCGATCTGGTGTGCCCGGTGGACGGCGCAATCAGCCAGTTCGGCGCCATCGAGGGCGACCAGATCTTCCAGGCCAAGGGCCACAACTACACGACCACCGCGCTGGTCGGCGGCGACTCGACGCTGGCCGCCCGCTTCGCGCACGGCAGCTTTGCCACGCTTTACCTGAGCCCCAGGGACTACCACCGCATTCACATGCCATGCGACGGCCGGCTGCTGCGAATGATTTACGTGCCCGGCGACCTGTTCTCGGTCAACCCCGCCACCGCGCGCGGCGTGCCCGGCCTGTTTGCGCGCAATGAGCGCGTGGTGTGCGTTTTCGAAACCGGGCGCGGCCCCTTCGTGCTGGTGCTGGTGGGTGCCACCATCGTCGGCAGCATGGCCACCGTGTGGCACGGCGTGGTCAATCCGCCGCGCGGCGGCGAGCTGCGCGAATGGAACTACGCCGACCAGGAGATCGTGCTGAAGAAGGGTGACGAGATGGGACGCTTCTTGCTCGGCTCCACCGTGGTCATGCTGTTCCCGGCGCCTGCGCTGGTGTTCAACCCCGATTGGTCGCCGACCCGTGCCGTTCGCCTGGGTGAAGCCATGGCCGATTTTGTCAATTTGTGAGGCTTTGTCTCAGGGCCCGCATGCAGCATGCACCCGTAGCTATAAAACTAGTAGCATCGTGATCCTTGCGCTATAGTCGCCGACCAACGAGCGGCCATAGCAAGCCAACAAGAACGCGAGGCACCGGCCCTGCCGCCAGGACCGATGGCCCGCCCAGCCCCGAGGAGATGATGTCGATGAGTACTAAGGAAAACGCAGCCATCAGCCAGCTGCTCGCACTGCTCGAAGCGCGCTATGCACTGCGCGTGCTCTGGGCGCTGCGCGACGGGCATGCGCAAACCTTCAGGCTGCTGCAGGACAGCGTCGGCGGCATCACTCCCAACACGCTCAATACGCGCATCAAGGAATTGCGCGAGGCCGGTCTCGTCAGCCATGGCGGCGACGGCTACAGCCTCACGGTGAGCGGACAAGACCTGCTCAAGCGGCTGTCCGACCTGCAGGCCTTTGCGGGCAAGTGGCAGCTGGGGCAGGTCAAGAAGGCCGCGGCACCGGCGCCTGCCGCGCCTGCTTCATCGCCGGCCCCTGCCGTGCCTGCGGCACCCGCTGCTTCCGGCTCGGCGGAGTCTTCGGCGCCGGCACCGTCCGCCCCGCCCTCCTCATCATCTACCCCGCCCGCCGACCCTGCCAATTGAGCAGGCCGGCAGGGCCGCCGCGGGGCATCGGTAAACTTCTGGCCTTCGCTGGTCCATCCATTCATCATCCAAATTGACGCAAGGAGCGTTCACATGCCTACCACTCCCTCCGGCCTGCAATACGAAGACACCACCGTGGGCGACGGCGCCGAAGCCAAGGCCGGCCAACACGTGCACGTGCACTACACCGGCTGGCTCTACAACGACGGCGTGCAAGGCGCCAAGTTCGATTCGAGCCGCGACCGAAACGACCCCTTCGCGTTCTCGCTGGGCGCCGGCCAGGTCATCAAGGGCTGGGACGAAGGCGTGGCCGGCATGAAGATCGGCGGCAAGCGCACGCTGATCATTCCCGCATCGCTGGGCTATGGCGCACGCGGCGCCGGCGGCGTGATTCCTCCGAACGCCACGCTGAAGTTCGACGTCGAGCTGCTCGACGCCCATTGATCGCAGCCAGCCCTTGGCACGAAGGCCCGGTTCCGGGCCTTTTTCATGCCTCCGCGGCCCTACAGGCCGCATTTTTTCGCTTGAAATGCCCCTGACCAGCCCCAAGTGGCTGGCTATCGTTTGTTTCCCGGCACACGCCGGTTCTTTGAAAAATGTCTGACCCGCAACAATCCGCACAGAATTCTCAAATGCTGCAAGGCGAGCCAAGCCCCGAAGAACTGGAGGCCGCACAGGCTGCCAACGAAGCCGAGGCGCAAGACGCCCTGGTCGCGGCCCAAGGCGAGCTCGCCGCACTGCAGGCCAAGAATGCCGAACTGGCCGATCAGTACCTGCGCGCGCAGGCCGACGTGCAGAACGCCCGCCGCCGCGCCGACGACGAGATCACCAAGGCGCGCAAGTTTGCGGTCGAAGCCTTTGCGGAGAGCCTGCTCCCCGTGACGGACAGCCTCGAAGCCGGCCTGGCCATCAAGGACGCCACGCCTGAACAGATCCGCGAAGGTGCCGAAGCCACGTTGCGCCAGCTGAAGAGCGCGCTCGAACGCAACAAGGTGATCGAGGTGGCTCCGGTCCCCGGCACCAAGTTCGACCCGCATCAGCACCAGGCCATTTCGGTGGTGCCCGCGCCCGAGCAGGAGCCCAACACCGTGGTGAGCGTGCTGCAGAAGGGCTACACCATCAACGAGCGCGTGCTGCGCCCGGCGCTGGTCACGGTCAGCGCGCCCAAGTAATCCGCTCTACCGATACACACGATTCCCACAGGAAATCCACGCTTCATACCTTGAATCGCGCCGGGTTATCCACAAGTTCATAACAACATATTTTTCAGGCTTTCAGGAGTAAAGAACATGGCAAAGATCATCGGCATCGACCTCGGCACCACCAACTCGTGCGTGTCGATCATGGAAGGCAACACCACGCGTGTGATCGAGAACTCGGAAGGTGCGCGCACCACACCGTCGATCGTGGCTTACCAGGAAGACGGCGAAGTGCTGGTCGGTGCCTCGGCCAAGCGCCAGGCGGTGACGAACCCCAAGAACACGCTCTACGCAATCAAGCGCCTGATCGGCCGCAAGTTCGAAGAAAAAGAAGTCCAGAAGGACATCGACCTGATGCCCTACACCATTGCCAAGGCCGACAACGGCGACGCATGGGTGGAAGTGCGCGGCAAGAAGATCGCACCCCAGCAGGTGAGCGCCGACATTCTGCGCAAGATGAAGAAGACCGCCGAAGACTACCTCGGCGAAGCGGTGACGGAAGCCGTGATCACGGTGCCGGCCTACTTCAACGATGCACAGCGCCAGGCCACCAAGGACGCCGGCCGCATCGCGGGCCTGGACGTCAAGCGCATCATCAACGAGCCCACCGCCGCGGCCCTGGCCTTCGGCCTGGACAAGCAGGACAAGGGCGACCGCAAGATTGCCGTGTATGACCTCGGCGGCGGTACCTTCGACGTGTCGATCATCGAAATTGCCGACGTGGACGGCGAGAAGCAGTTCGAAGTGCTGTCGACCAACGGCGACACCTTCCTGGGCGGCGAAGACTTCGACCAGCGCATCATCGACTACATCATTGCCGAGTTCAAGAAAGAGCAAGGCGTCGACCTGAGCAAGGACGTACTGGCCCTGCAGCGCCTGAAGGAAGCGGCCGAAAAGGCCAAGATCGAACTGTCGAACAGTGCGCAGACCGACATCAACCTGCCCTACATCACGGCCGATGCCTCGGGCCCGAAGCACCTGAACATCAAGCTCACGCGCGCCAAGCTCGAGAGCCTGGTCGACGAGCTGGTCGAGCGCACCATTGCGCCCTGCCGCCTGGCCATCAAGGACGCCGGCATCAGCGTGTCGGACATCAACGACGTGATCCTGGTCGGCGGCATGACCCGCATGCCCAAGGTGCAGGAAAAGGTGAAGGCCTTCTTCGGCAAGGAGCCGCGCAAGGACGTGAACCCCGATGAAGCCGTGGCCGTCGGCGCCGCCATCCAGGGCCAGGTGCTCTCGGGTGACCGCAAGGACGTGCTGCTGCTCGACGTGACCCCGCTGTCGCTGGGCATCGAGACCATGGGCGGCGTGATGACCAAGATGATCACGAAGAACACCACGATCCCGACGAAGTTCGCGCAGACCTTCTCCACGGCCGAGGACAACCAGCCGGCCGTGACCATCAAGGTGTTCCAGGGCGAGCGCGACATTGCCGCGGGCAACAAGCTGCTCGGCGAGTTCAACCTCGAGGGCATTCCGCCGGCAGCGCGCGGCACGCCGCAGATCGAAGTGAGCTTCGACATCGACGCCAACGGCATCCTGCACGTGGGCGCCAAGGACAAGGGCACCGGCAAGGAAAACAAGATCACCATCAAGGCGAACTCGGGCCTCTCTGAAGACGAGATCCAGAAGATGGTGAAGGACGCCGAGCTGAACGCAGCCGACGACAAGAAGAAGCTCGAAATCGTGCAGGCGCGCAACCAGGGCGAAGCCATGGTGCACAGCGTGAAGAAGTCGCTGGGCGAACACGGCGCGAGCCTGGACGCCGGCGAGAAGGAAAAGATCGAAGCCGCGATCAAGGACCTGGAAGAAGCCCTGAAGGGCGAGGACAAGGCCTCGATCGAGGAAAAGACCAACACGCTGATGACCGCAAGCCAGAAGCTCGGCGAAAAGATGTATGCCGAGGCGCAGGCCGCGGCAGGCGCCGCCGGCGGCCCGGGTGCTGCCGCTGGCCCGGAAGCTGCGAGCGCACCGGCCGATGACAACGTGGTCGACGCCGAAGTCAAGGAAGTCAAGAAGGACTGATCCTCAGTCTTTCGAACAAGGCTGGAATACCTGAGCGGGTGTTCCAGCCTTTCTCGCTTCAAGTTACGGCTTCACGCCCGCCCCGACCGAACCAGCCATGGCCACAAAACGCGACTATTACGAAACCCTCGGCGTTCCCAAGAATGCGAGCGAGGAAGAAATCAAGAAGGCTTATCGCAAGCTCGCGATGAAGCACCACCCTGACCGCAACCACGGCGACACCAGCAAGGACGCCGAGGCCAAGTTCAAGGAGGTGAAGGAAGCCTACGAAATGCTGTCGGACAGCCAGAAGCGCGCGGCCTACGACCAGTACGGCCACGCCGGCGTCGACCCCAACATGCGCGGCGGCCCCGGTGCAGAGGGCTTCGGCGGGTTCGCGGAAGCGTTCGGCGACATCTTCGGCGACGTGTTCGGCGGCGGCCGCGGCCGCACCAGCGGCGGGCGCCAGGTGTTCCGCGGCAGCGACCTCAGCTACGCCATGGAGGTCACGCTCGAAGAAGCCGCAGAAGGCAAGGAAGCGCAGATCCGCATTCCGAGCTGGGATGACTGCGGCACCTGCCACGGCTCGGGCGCCAAGCCCGGCACCAAGCCCATCACCTGCACCACCTGCCACGGCGCCGGCGCCGTGCAAATGCGCCAGGGCTTCTTCAGCGTGCAGCAGACCTGCCCCACCTGCCATGGCAGCGGCAAGATCATTCCCGAGCCCTGCACGGTGTGCCACGGCCAGGGCAAGATCAAGAACAACAAGACACTCGAGGTCAAGATCCCCGCGGGCATCGACGACGGCATGCGCATCCGCAGCACCGGCAACGGCGAGCCCGGTACCAATGGCGGGCCGCCAGGCGACCTGTACATCGAGATCCGCCTCAAGAAGCACGAGCTCTTCGAACGCGACGGCGACGACCTGCACTGCGTGGTGCCCGTCAGCATGACGACGGCCGCGCTGGGCGGTGAGATCAGCGTGCCCACGCTCAAGGGCCCGGCCGCCATCGACATTCCCGACGGCACGCAAAGCGGCAAGCAGTTCCGCCTGCGTGGCAAGGGCATCAAGGGCGTGCGGTCGAGCTACCCGGGCGACCTATATTGCCACGTGCGCGTCGAAACGCCGGTCAAGCTCACCGAGCACCAGCGCAAGCTGCTGAAGGAGCTTGATGAGTCGCTCAAGAAGGGCGGCGACAAGCACAGCCCCACCGACAAGGGCTGGCTCGACAAGGCCAAGGAATTCTTCAGCTGAAGAAGCTGAAGTAGCAAGAACAGGGGCCCATGCGGCCCCTGTCTTCGTTCATGCACGCGAACGGTGCCTGCCGACCTTGTTCGGTGCCGCGCACCATGAAGGCTCCCGCCAGAACCACGCCGACCGGCGATTGGCGCGCGTTCCCACGCGGACATGCGCGACTTGCCCATCAAAAGATGGCGCGCAGATTGCTTTTATATATTTTTGGTTTGAGCAATAAACCCAAACAGCACATGGCGCGTTATTGTGGTGTAACCGTTTTTGGGCCGTGGGGGGCTCAATAGGAGGTGCTTTCCCCGGAAAAGAAGCAATGAGTGCATAGACCGATTGCCATAGGTATTTTCACTGGGCATCGGGATAGCACCGAGTCCGTTTGCCGAACCTTGGAATTTAGCTGGAATTGAGAAATGGTGCGGGTTTTTCTTGGGAACTTTACTCGGCACTGTGGTTCTGATTTAACAAACAATATTCCGGGTGCACTCTTTGCTTTATGCTGTTTGTGCAGATGTGATTAAGGGAGTTTTCCACGGCTTGCAGCCATGGGGCGGGCACACCTTTAAAAAGTTGCGACGCATTGCGGCTGCAGGCTTCGGGTTAATAAAACCCGCAGACTTGATGGAGGCGTGACCATGGATGTGATCAGCAACTTTGCCGCCCGCTACGAGCGCACCCGCGAGGAAGTCCTCTCGCTGCAGGACTACCTGGATATTTGCAAACGCGATCCCACAGCGTATGCCACTGCGTCCGAGCGGATGCTCAAGGCAATCGGCGAACCCGAGCTGGTCGACACGCGCAACGATCCCAGGCTTTCGCGGATCTTCGCGAACAAGGTCATCAAGATCTACCCCGCGTTCAAGGAGTTCTACGGCATGGAGGACGCCATCGAGCAGGTGGTGTCGTACTTCAGGCATGCCGCCCAGGGCCTCGAGGAAAAGAAGCAGATCCTCTACCTACTGGGCCCCGTCGGCGGCGGCAAGAGCTCGATTGCCGAGCGCCTGAAGCAGCTCATGGAGCATGTGCCGTTCTATGCCATCCAGGGTTCGCCGGTCAACGAAACGCCGCTCGGTCTTTTCGACGCGGTGGAAGACGGCGAGATTCTTGAAAAGGAATACGGCATCCCGCGCCGCTACCTGAACCGCATCCTCTCGCCGTGGGCCGTCAAGCGCCTTGAAGAGTACGGCGGCGACATCCGCCAGTTCAAGGTGGTCAAGCGCTACCCTTCCGTGCTGCGCCAGATTGCCGTTGCCAAGACCGAGCCGGGCGACGAGAACAACCAGGACATCTCCTCGCTGGTCGGCAAGATCGACATCCGCAAGCTCGAGACCTACGCCCAGGACGACCCTGACGCCTACGCCTACTCCGGCGGCCTGTGCCTGGCCAACCAGGGCCTGCTCGAATTCGTGGAAATGTTCAAGGCGCCCATCAAGGTGCTGCACCCGCTGCTTACCGCCACGCAGGAAGGCAACTTCAAGGGCACCGAAGGCTTCGGCGCCATTCCGTTCGACGGCATCGTGCTGGCGCACAGCAACGAGAGCGAATGGAAGGCCTTTCGCAACAACAAGAACAACGAGGCTTTTCTCGACCGGATCTACATCGTCAAGATTCCCTACTGCCTGCGCGCGTCGGAAGAAATCAAGATCTACGAGAAGCTGGTGCGCAACTCATCCTTGGCAAAGGCGCCCTGCGCTCCCGGCACGCTGCGCATGATGGCCCAGCTCTCGGTGCTCACGCGGCTGAAGGAGCCCGAAAACTCCAGCATCTACAGCAAGATGCAGGTGTACGACGGCGAGAACCTGAAGGACACCGATCCCAAGGCCAAGTCGATCCAGGAATACCGCGACTACGCCGGGGTTGATGAAGGCATGAGCGGCGTATCGACCCGCTTTGCGTTCAAGATCATCTCCAAGGTGTTCAACTTCGACAGTTCGGAGGTGGCCGCCAACCCGGTCCACCTGATGTATGTGCTCGAGCAGCAGATCGAACGTGAGCAGTTTCCGCCGGAAACAGAACAGAAGTACATCAGCTACATCAAGGAGCTGCTGGCGCCGCGCTATGCCGAGTTCATCGGCAAGGAAATCCAGACGGCCTACCTGGAGAGCTACAGCGAATACGGCCAGAACATCTTCGACCGCTACGTCACCTATGCCGACTACTGGATCCAGGACCAGGAGTTCCGCGACGTGGACACCGGCGAGGTCTTCGACCGGGCCGCGCTCAATGCCGAACTCGAGAAGATCGAGCGGCCCGCGGGCATCGGCAATCCGAAGGACTTCCGCAACGAGATCGTCAACTTCGTGCTGCGTGCGCGGGCCGGCAATGCCGGGCGCAACCCCGCATGGACGAGTTACGAAAAGCTGCGCGCGGTCATCGAGAAGAAGATGTTCTCCAACACCGAGGAACTCCTGCCGGTGATCAGCTTCAACACGAAGAGCAGTGCCGACGAACAGAAGAAGCACGAAGACTTCGTGACCCGCATGGTCGAAAAGGGCTATACGGCCAAGCAGGTTCGCCTGCTCTGCGAGTGGTACCTGCGGGTACGCAAGAGTTCATAGCGGTAGTCCATAGCGGCGAGGCCGGGGCCTCGCCCCCTTTTTGCAAGGAGCTTTGACATCATCGTGGCCATCCTGCAGCAGATCATCGACCGCCGGCTCTCGGGCAAGAACAAATCCATCGGCAACCGGGAGCGCTTCCTCCGACGCTACAAAGGCCAGATCCAGGAAGCCGTGCGACGCGCCGTCAGCGGGCGCAACATCCGCGAACTGGAGCAAGGCGAAGATGTCACCCTGCCGCGCCACGATGTGTCCGAACCGGTGTTCGGCCATGCGCGCGGCGGCGACCGCGAATACGTGCACCCGGGCAACCAGGAATACCTGAAGGGCGACCGCATTGCACGCCCCGAAGGGCAGGCCGGCGGCGGCTCGGGCAGCGGCGAGGCCGGGGACGGCGGCGAAGGCGAGGACGACTTCGTGTTCCGCCTCACGCGCGAAGAGTTCATGCGCGTGTTCTTCGACGACCTGGCGCTGCCGCACCTCATTCGCACGCAGATTGCCGAAGTGCCCGAATGGAAGAGCCACCGCGCCGGCTTCACGAACGACGGCACGCCCAACAACCTGCACGTGGTGCGCTCGATGCGCGGAGCCCTCGCGCGGCGCATTGCGCTCGGCGGCGAGCCGCGCAAGGAACTGCGGCGCCTGGAGGCGCACCTGCTGCACCTGAAGCAGCATCCGCAGGCGGAGCAGCCTTTCATCCAGAAAGAAATCCGCGAGACTGAAGAGCACATTGAAGAGCTGCGCAGAACCGCGCGGCATGTGCCCTACATCGACCCCATCGACCTGCGCTACCGCAACCGCGTGAAGACGCCTGTGCCCAGCGCCAAGGCGGTGATGTTCTGCCTGATGGACGTTTCGGGCTCCATGGACGAGGCCCGCAAGGACATGGCCAAGCGCTTCTTCATGCTGCTCTATCTGTTTCTCACGCGGCACTATGAACGCATCGACCTCGTGTTCTTGCGCCACCACACGCAGGCACAGGAAGTGAACGAAGAAGAATTCTTCCATGCTACCGAAACCGGCGGCACCGTGGTGTCGAGCGCGCTGGTATTGATGGACGAGATCATCAAGGCCCGCTACCCGAGCGGCGAATGGAACGTGTACGGCGCGCAGGCAAGCGACGGCGACAACTGGCACCAGGACAGCGGGCGCTGCCGCGAGCTGCTGGTCGAAAACATCCTTCCGGTGGTGCGCTACTACGCCTATGTGCAGGTGGCCGAAACCGAGCAGAACCTGTGGCAGGAATACGCGCAACTGGAGGGCCTGCAGCCCAACTTCGCGATGCGCAAGGTATCGGACGCAAGCGACATCTACCCCGTGTTCCGCGACCTCTTCAAGAAGGAAGGGGTGCCCGCATGACTTCCGACCACCCTTCCCTCGAGCGCACGAACTCCACCGGCCGCCTGGAGCGCCTGCCCAGTCCGTCGGACTGGACCTTCGACCTCATCGAGACCTATCACACGGAGATAGCGAAGACGGCCAAGGGCTTCGGGCTGGACGTGTACCCCAACCAGCTCGAAGTGATCACCGCCGAGCAGATGATGGATGCCTACGCCAGCGTCGGCATGCCCATGATTTACCGCCACTGGTCTTACGGCAAACAGTTCATCGCCACCGAGAAGAACTACCGCCGCGGCCACATGGGGCTGGCCTACGAGATCGTCATCAACTCCGACCCCTGCATTGCCTACCTGATGGAAGAAAACACCATGGCCATGCAGGCCCTGGTGATTGCGCATGCGGCCTACGGCCACAACAGCTTCTTCAAGGGCAACTACCTGTTCCGGATGTGGACCGACGCGTCGTCGATCATCGACTACCTCGTGTACGCACGGCACTACATCGCCGAATGCGAAGAGCGCCATGGCCTCGATGCGGTGGAGCAGCTGCTCGACTCCTGCCACGCGCTGATGAACTACGGCGTCGATCGCTATCGCCGTCCACAAAAGCGGTCGCTGGCGCAAGAGGGCACGCAGCGCGCCGAGCGCGAGCGCTACATGCAGCAGCAGGTGAACGACCTGTGGCGCACCCTGCCGCGCAAGAGCGAACACGCCACCGAATCCGACTCGTCCCGCCGCTTTCCTTCGGAGCCGCAGGAGAACCTGCTCTACTTCATAGAGAAGAACGCCGCGCTGCTCGAGCCTTGGCAGCGCGAGGTGGTGCGCATCGTGCGCAAGATCGCGCAGTATTTCTATCCGCAGCGCCAGACGCAGGTCATGAACGAAGGCTGGGCGACCTTCTGGCACTACACCCTGCTCAACACCATGTACGACCGCGGCCAGCTCGCCGACGGCTTCATGATGGAGTGGCTCAGTTCGCACACGGGCGTGATCTTTCAGCCGCCTGTGGGACATCGCGCCTACAGCGGCATCAACCCCTACGCGCTGGGTTTTGCCATGTTCACCGAGCTGCGCCGCATCTGCGAAAAGCCCAACGAGGAAGACAAGCGCTGGTTCCCCGACTTTGCGGGTACCGACTGGGTCAAGACGCTCGACTATGCAATGCGCAACTTCAAGGACGAGAGCTTCATCGGCCAGTTCCTGAGCCCGAAGACGATGCGTGATTTCAGGCTGTTCGCGATTCGCGACCACCAAAGCGAGCCCGAGCTCGAGGTGTCCGCCATTCACGACGACAGCGGCTATCACGCGCTGCGCGAATCGCTGTCACGCCAATACGACATCAGCAGCAGGGAGCCCGACATCCAGGTGTGGAACGTCAACATGCGCGGCGACCGCGCGCTGACGCTGCGCCACACGCAGCGCAACAACCTGCCGCTGCACGACGATGCCGAAGAAGTGCTGAAGCACGTCGCCCGGCTGTGGGGCTTCGACGTTCACCTGGAAAGCGTCGACTCCCAGGGCCACATCAGCCGCAGCTGGAAGGCCGCGGCTCCAAGGCAGACCGACTGATCGGAACTGCCCGAGCGGCTCAGGGCACCAGCGCCGCGATGGCCAGTGCGTAGCCTTTCACGCCCAGGCCGACGATGATGCCGCGCGCCGCCGGCGAAATGTACGAGCGGTGGCGAAACTCCTCGCGCGCATGCACATTCGAGATGTGCAGTTCGATCAGCGGCACGCTCGCACCCTTGATGGCGTCGTGCAGCGCAATCGATGTGTGCGTGTAGGCGCCCGGGTTCATCACCACGCCCAGCATGTTGCCCGCGGCCACTTCGCGGCCTGCCTCATGGATCCAGTCGATCAGCACGCCCTCGTGGTTGGACTGGCGGCACTCGATTTCCACCCCATGCGCGGCGCCTGCGTCCTTGCACAGGCGCTCGACATCGGCCAGCGTGTCGCGTCCGTATTGCTCGGGCTCGCGCGTGCCAAGCAGGTTGAGGTTGGGGCCGTTGAGGACGAGTATTTTCTTCATGATGAGTGGCGTCTGGCGATGCCTCCATTATGAGTGTGCGCCCCGCCTGGGACTTGCGCTAAGGTAGCGCGCATCATGATGAGCGCAGACAGCATTTCAGCCTGGCATCCGGTGGCCCGTTCGGCCGATGTGCGCCCCGGCGCCAACATCGTTGCAGGCTTTGCCCAGGGACAGGAGCTTGCGCTCTGGCGTTCGGCCGATGGCGCACCGCAGGCATGGGAGAACCGCTGCCCACACCGCAGCGTGCGCTTCACGCTCGGCCAGGTGGTGGAAAACCGCCTCTCCTGCGCGTACCACGGCTGGCAGTACGCCGCCGGCAGCGGGCAGTGCATGAGCATTCCCGCACATCCCGGCATGCCGCCGCCAAGCAACCTGTGCGCGAAGGTGTTCAGCGCCGTGGATGCAGCGGGCATGCTGTGGGTGAACCTCGCTGGCGAGGCCGCGCAAGCCCCGCCGCAAGACGACGTCGTGCCCGCCGGCTGGTCGTTCTGCCGCACGCTCGCCGTGCGCGCCGATGCGGCAAGCGTGCGCGACGCACTCGCCCGGCGCGGCTTCAGGGCAAGTGCGGCAACGGCGTCATGGCGCGGGCCGCTCGGCCATTCCGGCACAGCGGCCCTGGTGCTCGCTGCACAACCGCAGCTGGCCTTCATTCACCTCTGGACAGATGCCGCGCCCGGCACCGCCGCAATGAAGACGCTGCACATCGCCGCACGCAGCCTCCGCAGCGAGATCGAAGAAGAAGAAAGTCGACGACCGCAATCGGCAGCCTGAAGAGAACCATGCCCTTCACCACAGACGATCCCAACATGCTCGACGACTGGCTGGTCGTCGGCCCTTCGACGACGCTCGCCGGCAGCCCCGATGCGCAGCCCCGCACGACTCGCCTGCTCGGCGAAACGCTGCACGTGTGGAGCGACGCGGCCGGTGCCCCGCAGTGCCGGCTCGGTACGCAAACGCTGGCCATCCAGTCGCGCTACGGCTATCTCTGGGTCTGCCCAAGCGGCAAGCCGACGCGGCCCCTGTTCGACTTTCCCGAATATGGCGAACCCGGGCGCCGCATGGTCGACTGCGGCAGCATCGGCGTGGCCGTATCGGGGCTGCGCGTGATCGAGAACTTTCTGGACATGGCGCACTTTCCCTTCGTGCACGCCGGCTTCCTGGGCAAGGTGCCGCACACCGAGGTGGCAAAGTACCAGGTGCAAGTCGACCCGGCCACCCAGGAAATCTGGGCCACCGATTGCCGCTTCTGGCAACCCCGCGCCTCGGCCGCCCACGACAGCGGCGCCGAGGTGACCTACAAATACCGCGTCATGCAACCGCTCACGGCCATGCTCTACAAGTCGAGCCACCGCGCCGGTGAGCTCGATGCCATCGCGCTGTTCTTGCAGCCGCTCGATGACGAGCACGTGATCGCCCACACGCTGCTCGCCTGCTACGACGACACCTCGACAGACGCCGAACTCATCGCTTTCCAGCAGACGATCTTCGGGCAGGACAAGCCGATTCTCGAGAACCACGCCTTCAGGCGCATGCCGCTCGAAGGCCGCGCCGAAACGCCGACGCGCGGCGACACGACCTCCGTCACCTACCGGCGCTGGCTGCGCGAGCGCGGCATGCGCTTTGGCGTGAGGCAAGCCGCATGATCAAGCTCTTCGACTACGCCCTTTCCGGCAACTGCTTCAAGGTGCGGCAGATGCTGGCCTGGCTGGGCCTCGGCTACCAGAGCGTGCCGGTCGACTTTCACCCCGGCCGCGAGCACAAGTCGGCTGCATTTCTCGCGCACGTCAACCCACTCGGGCAGATTCCGGTGATCGACGACAACGGTTTTGTGCTGCGCGACGCGCAAGCCATCCTCGTCTATCTCGCCAGCAAGTACGACGCACGGCGCCGCTGGTACCCGGACGACCCGCAGTTGCGCGGCCAGATCGCGATGTGGTTCGCCACCGCCGATGAAATCACCCGCACCGCATCGGCGGCCCGGCTGCACGACGCGTTCGGCTACGAAAATCTCGACATCGAAGCCTGCCGGCGCGGCGCGCATGCGGCCTTTCGTTTACTGGACGACCACTTGGCCGAGCGCGCCTGCGACGGCCTGCAATGGCTGGTCGGGCAACACGCCACCGTGGCCGACCTGGCCTGCTTTCCCTATGTGGCGCTGGCCGGCGAAGGCGGCATTCCCCTGGACGAATACCCCGCGCTGCGAAGCTGGGCGTGGGACTTTCGCCATCTGCCCGGTTTCATCGGAATGTCGGGTATCTTTGCTGCCGGCCCGGCCTGAGCGCCGGTCTGGGTATCCTTGTCCTTCTTCTCCTTTTTGCCCTCAAGCCCCATGAAAACAAAAGCTGCCGTCGCCTGGAAATCCGGAGACCCCCTCACCATCGAAACCGTCGACCTCGAGGGCCCGAAGTTCGGCGAGGTGCTGGTCGAGATCAAGGCCACCGGCATCTGCCACACCGACTACTACACGCTCTCCGGCGCCGACCCTGAAGGCATCTTCCCGGCCATCCTCGGCCATGAAGGCGCGGGCATCGTGGTCGACGTGGGCCCCGGCGTCACCACGCTGAAAAAGGGCGACCACGTCATCCCGCTGTACACGCCCGAATGCCGCCAGTGCAAGTTCTGCCTGTCGCGCAAGACCAACCTCTGCCAGCTGATCCGCGGCACGCAAGGCAAGGGGCTGATGCCCGATGCCACCTCGCGCTTCAGCCTGGACGGCAAGCCGATCTTCCACTACATGGGCACGTCGACCTTCAGCAACTACACGGTGGCGCCCGAAATCTCGCTCGCCAAGATCCGCGAAGACGCGCCGTTCGACAAGGTCTGCTACATCGGCTGCGGCGTGACCACCGGCATCGGCGCGGTGATCTTCACGGCCAAGGTGGAAGCCGGCGCCAACGTGGTGGTGTTCGGCCTCGGCGGCATCGGCCTGAACGTGATCCAGGGCGCCAAGATGGTGGGCGCCGACAAGATCATCGGCGTCGACCTGAACCCCGAGCGCGAAGCCATGGCGCGCAAGTTCGGCATGACGCATTTCATCAACCCGAAGGACACCGAAAACGTGGTCGATGCCATCGTGCAGCTGACCGACGGCGGCGCGGACTACAGCTTCGAGTGCATCGGCAACACCAAGGTGATGCGCCAGGCGCTCGAATGCACGCACAAGGGCTGGGGCCGCAGCATCATCATCGGCGTGGCTGAAGCCGGCGCGGAAATCAGCACGCGCCCGTTCCAGCTGGTCACCGGCCGCAAGTGGGAAGGCTCGGCCTTCGGGGGCGCGCGCGGCCGCACCGACGTGCCGAAGATCGTCGACTGGTACATGGAAGGCAAGATCAACATCGACGACCTGATCACCCACACCATGCCGCTCGAAGACATCAACAAGGGCTTCGACCTGATGAAGCGCGGCGAGTCGATCCGCGGCGTGGTGCTTTACTAGCCTCTGGAGGAGAACGCCCGCCATGAACCGCATGGAGCCCTTGCGCAAGATCGAAGCGGGCGTTCTCGAAATCGCCTATTACGAGGCCGGGCCCGCCGACGGCCCGCCCGTGCTGCTGATGCACGGCTTTCCGTACGACATTCACACTTACGCCGAAGTGGCGCCGATGCTCGCCGACAAGGGCTGCCGCGCCATCGTGCCCTACCTGCGCGGCTACGGCGCCACGCGCTTCCTGAGCGATGCCACGCCGCGCTCCGGCGAGCAGGCCGCGCTCGGCGCCGACCTGCTCGCGCTGCTCGACGCACTCCGCATCCAGCGCGCGGTGCTGGCCGGCTACGACTGGGGCGGCCGCGCAGCGTGCGTGGTGGCGGCACTCTGGCCCGAGCGCTGCGCGGGGTTGGTCTCATTCAACAGCTACAACATCCAGGACATCGCCAAGGCGATGGAGCCCGACACGCCCGCGAACGAACACAGCCTCTGGTACCAGTACTACTTTCACAGCGAGCGCGGCCGGGCGGGGCTGGCGAAGGACCGCAAGGCGCTCACCCGCCTGCTGTGGCAACTCTGGTCGCCGACGTGGGAGTTCGACGACGCCACCTTCGAGCGCAGCGCGGCAGCCTTCGACTATCCGGATTTCGTCGACGTGGTGATTCATTCATACCGCCACCGCTTCGGGCTGGTGGCGGGCGACCCGGCCTACGCCGACATCGAGCGCCGCCTGGCCGCGCAGCCTGCGATATCGGTGCCCACCATCACCTTCGACGGCCTGGACGATGGTGTGCGTCCGCCCGCCGAAGCCTCTGCCCACGCGCACCGCTTCAGCGGACCACGCTCGCACCGGCTGGTGCCCGGCGTGGGCCACAACATGCCGCAAGAGGCGCCTCGCATCTTTGCAGACGCCGTGCTCGAACTGGTGCCCGCACTGCAGCCCAACAACAACTTCCGATGACCGACATCTTCAAGACCCTTTCCGAGCACCACGTCTTCGGCGGCGTGCAGAGCTTTCACGAGCATGCCTCGCACGAAATCGGCTTGCCGATGCGCTTCTCGGTCTACCTGCCGCCGCAAGCCGCCCACGAGCGCGTGCCCGCCCTGCTCTACCTTGCAGGGCTCACCTGCAACGAAGAAACCTTTGCAGTGAAGGCTGGCGCGCAGCGCATGGCGGCCAGCCTGGGCCTGGCGCTGATCGCTCCCGACACCAGCCCGCGCGGAAGCACCGTGGAAGGCCTGCCGGGCGCCACCGCCAACTGGGACTTCGGCATTGGCGCGGGCTTCTACCTCGACGCGACCGAGGCCCCGTGGTCGGCCCACTGGCGCATGGAAAGCTGGATCGTGCATGAGCTGCTGCCCTTCGTGGCAAAGCACTTCGCGGTCGACGACCAGCGCCTTGGCATCTTCGGCCATTCGATGGGCGGCCACGGCGCGCTCACGCTGGCAATGCGTCACCCGGGGCGGTTCAAGTCGCTCTCGGCATTTGCGCCCATTTGTGCGCCCACGCAATGCCCGTGGGGCGAAAAGGCGTTCAGCGGCTACCTGGGAGAGCCCGGCGGCGACCGCGCGCAATGGCTTGCGCATGACGCCAGCGCGCTCATGAAATCGCAGACCGCCGCGCCGTATCCGCAAGGCATATTGATCGACCAGGGCCTCGCCGACAAATTCCTTGCCGAGCAGTTGTACCCGGAAACCTTCGAGGCCGCCTGCTTTGCCGCGGGACAGCCGCTCACGCTGCGCCGCCACGAGGGCTACGACCACGGCTACTACTTCATCCAGACCTTCATGGCAGATCACCTCGCCCACCACGCCCAAACCTTGCGTGGCTGATCGGCCACTCGTATCGACCGCGGCACACGGGCGCCGTATCATGAGTCGCATGTCTGCAGCACAGATTCCCGCGTTCCAATTGCGCTCTCGCGACGGCGCCCCTGAGGAGAGCCTGGTGCTGGCCGGCATCTGGCGCCGGGCCTGGATAGCGGCCAACCGCAGGGCGACCGTGATCGAGCCGATCACGCACTGGCTGCGGCGCGTGCAAACAGAATTCGTACCCCCGGCCGACGTGGTGCTGGCCGAGCGCGAAGGCCAGGTGCTCGCCTTCATGGTGCTGCTTGCCCGGCGCGAATACGTGGCGCAGCTGTTCGTCGAACCGCATCTGCGCAACCAGGGCCTCGGGCAGGCGCTGCTCGATGAAGCCAGCGTGCGCATGCCGCACGGCTGGAAGCTTCATGTCGCCATCAACAACACCGCGGCGCAGCGCTTCTATGAGCGCTACGGCCTCGTGCGCGGCGCGGTCGACCGGCACCCCACCAGCGGACGCGAACGGGTCGCCTACCATTGGTTTCCGCAGGGCACGACACGACAGCCGCGACGTACCGGCTGAGTGCCCTCTTCCTCCGTCTTGTCTTTCCATGCGCATCGATCACATCGCTCTCTGGACCACCGATCTCGAACGCTGCAAGCGCTTCTACGTCGACTACTTCGGCGCCACGGCCGGCGCAGGCTATGTCAACCCGGCCAAGGGTTTTGCATCGTGCTTCCTGAGCCTGGGCGACGGCGCCCGCATCGAGGCCATGTCCACAAGTACCCTCTCGCCCCTACCCGCCGAACCCGGCGCGCAGCGCATGGGCTGGACGCACCTGGCCATCAGCGTGGGTTCCGATGCGGCCGTGGACGAGCTCACGCAGCGCCTGAAGGCCGACGGCTACCCGCTGCTCGACGGACCGCGCCGCACCGGCGATGGCTACTACGAAAGCGTGGTCCTCGACCCGGACGGCAACCGCATCGAGATCACCGCATGAGCTGCGGAGCCGCCCCACGGGCGAGTGCCGCCGGGCCAGTGCCATGAGTGAGTTTGTAGAAAGCCTGCACGAGATCTTCGAGCGCCTCGGCCGCATCCAGACGCGCCGCATGTTCGGCGGGCACGGCGTGTGGCACGAAGGGCGGATGATCGCCCTCGTTGCCAAGGACACGCTCTACCTGAAGTCCGATGCCGACAGCGCCGAGCATTTCGACAAACTGAATCTGCCGCCGTTCACCTACGAGCGCAACGGCAAAACCATGCCGATGTCGTACCGGCAGGCCCCTGCCGATCTCTTCGAGGACCGGCACGAAGCCGCGCTCTGGGGTCGCCGGGCCTACGAAGCGGCCTTGCGCTCGGGCCAGCCGCCAAAGCAGAAAAAAACCGCCGCTGGCAAGTCGGCCGCCAAGAAAACACCAGCAAAGAAAGCCCCAGTGAAGAAAAAGAAAGCAGCCTCCTCGTGAGCGGCGACATTACCGCATTGCCGCCCCTTCCCGAACGCGAGCAGATCGCTCTGCTGGAAGCCTTCGAGGGCCTCGGCCTCCAGGACATCGTCGTCGTCACCACGCTGCAAGACGCTGAGCACGCCGCCGCCGAGCTGCTGGCCGCCGGCGTTGCAGGCTTCGACACCGAATCGAAACCCACCTTCGCCAAGAACGAGGTGTCTGGCGGCCCACACGTGGTGCAGTTTTCCACGCGTAAGAAGGCGTGGCTGTTCCAGCTGCACCGCACCGAATGCAACCCGGTCGTCGCGGCGCTGCTCGCCTCGACAGAGCTCAAGAAGGTCGGCTTCGGCCTTTCGAGCGATCTCACGCTCATACGCAACCGCCTCAATATCGAACCGAAGGCGGTGTTCGACATCGACACCGAGTTTCGCCGCCAGGGCTATCGCAAGTCGGTGGGCGTGAAGACGGCTGTGGCGCTGGTGTTCAACCGGCGCTTCGTCAAGTCGCGCAAGGCGACCACGTCGAACTGGGCGAACAAGCAGCTGACCGAAGCGCAGATCCGCTACGCGGCCAACGATGCGTATGCCTCGATCCGCGTGTTCGATGCGCTCTTCGGCGGCTGAGCTGCCGCCCCTGCGGCCCGCTCGGCCATAGGCGCGCTCCAGCAGCAGCCCCGCGGCACCCCCGGCACAATGCCGATCACATCTATCGCACAGGAAAGAAGGGCCATGAGCAACAAAAGCGATTTCGGTTTGATCGGCCTGGCCGTGATGGGCCAGAACCTGGTGCTGAACGTGGAAAGCCGCGGCTTCCAGGTCAGCGTGTACAACCGCACCGAAGCCACCACCGAGGCCTTCGTCGCCGCAAATCCGGGCAAGAAGCTGGTCGGCGCGAAGACGCTGGAGGAGTTCGTTCAGAGCCTTGCCAAGCCGCGCAAGATCCAGATCATGGTGAAGGCGGGCGCGCCGGTCGACCAGGTCATCGAGCAGCTGATTCCGCTGCTCGACAAGGACGACATCGTCATCGACGGCGGCAACAGCCTCTACACCGATACCGAACGCCGCGATGCGTACCTCTCAGCCAAGGGCCTGCGCTTCATCGGCGCGGGCGTCTCGGGCGGCGAGGAAGGCGCGCGCAAGGGGCCCTCGATCATGCCGGGCGGGCCGCTTTCCACGTGGGAGGTGATGAAGCCGATCTTCGAGAGCATTGCAGCCAAGGTCGACGGCGAGCCCTGCGTGATTCACATCGGCCCCGGCGG
Organism: Variovorax sp. CCNWLW225; assembly: GCF_037204045.1. Classification (NCBI taxonomy): domain Bacteria; kingdom Pseudomonadati; phylum Pseudomonadota; class Betaproteobacteria; order Burkholderiales; family Comamonadaceae; genus Variovorax; species Variovorax sp. CCNWLW225. Next base: position 428,651 of record NZ_JBBCBV010000001.1, read on the forward strand.
CGCGGGCCACTACGTGAAGATGGTTCACAACGGCATCGAGTACGGCGACATGCAGCTGATCTGCGAGGCCTACAGCCTGTTCAAGGCGGCCGGGTTCACCACCGACGAGATGGCCGCGGTCTTCAACGAATGGAACGAAGGCGAGCTGCAGAGCTACCTGATCCAGATCACCGCCAAGGCGCTCGAGCAGAAAGACCCGGAAACCGGCAAGCCGATCGTCGACGTCATTCTCGACAAGGCGGGCCAGAAGGGCACGGGCCAGTGGACACTCATCAACGCGGCCGAGAACGCGGTGGTCATCAGCACCATCAACGCGGCTGTCGAAGCACGCGTGCTGTCTTCGCAAAAGAAGCAGCGCGTGGCCGCAAGCAAGCTGCTGCAGGGGCCGAAGGCCGCGCTCTCGCTCGAGAAGAAGGCGCTCGTTGCCAAGGTGCACGATGCGCTCTATGCCTCGAAGGTCATCAGCTACACCCAAGGCTTCGACCTGATCAAGACCATGGGCGAAAAGAAGGAGTGGAAGCTCGACCTCGGCCGCATCGCGGCGATATGGCGCGGCGGCTGCATCATTCGCGCGCGCTTCCTGAATCGCATCACCGACGCCTACCGTACCGATCCTGGTTTGGGCAACCTGATGCTCGACCCTTTCTTCAAGGACCTGCTCAACCGCACGCAGCAGAACTGGCGCGACATGGTGGCGCTGGCGGTGAGCAACGGCATTCCGGTGCCGGCGTTCAGCGCGTCGCTGGCCTATTACGACAGCTATCGCACCGAGCGCCTATCGGCAAACCTGCTGCAGGCACAGCGCGACTTCTTCGGCGCGCACACCTATGAGCGGGTCGACAAGCCCGCGGGCGAGTTCTTCCATACCAACTGGCCTGAAGTGATCTAACGCGGGCGCGCCGCGCAGAGGGGCCTGCGCCCTACCCCTGCGCAGCTTCAGGGATTTCGCGCTTCACCTGCGCCACCAGTTCCGGCAGCGGTGCGGTCGCGTCGACAGCGACCACGCCGGCCTCGCCCACCGGCGATTCGAGCGTGGCGAACTGGTTGGCCACCAGGCTGGCCGGGAACATGTGCTCGCCCGCGCCCGCACGCGCGGCCACGCGCCGCTCGGCCTCGTCGCGTTCGATGGCCATGAACACGAACCGCAGGTCCGGCACGGCCGCACGCAGTTGCTCGCGGTAAGCGCGCTTGAGCGCAGAGCAAGTCAGCACCGCGCCCTGCGGCTTGTCGGCAAGCGCACGGCCCAGCGTGGCAAGCCAGCCGGCGCGGTCGGCATCGGTCAAGGGGATGCCCTGGCGCATTTTTTCGACGTTCGACGCAGGGTGGTGGTCGTCCCCTTCGATCAGCGGCAGCGCAAAGGCGGTCGCAAGCGCCGCCCCCAGGCTCGATTTGCCGCAGCCTGAAACTCCCATCACCACTATCCATATCCCGTTCATGCGTACCTTTGCAGCCAAGGCCGGACGGCCGATGCCGCCGGTGGGTTGAATCTACCGCTTATTTTGAAGCGGATTTGATGCGATGCCCGGCTGCAGGCCGCACGGGACCAGCCCTCAGAAAAGACTGCCCTGCCCCGCCGCACCCGGCGGCCGAAAGGCGCCCAGGTCGAGCGGAATGCGTTCGCGGTTGAAGCCGATGCGGTTTGCCGCCTTCTCGAAGCGCTGGCGGATCAGGTCGGCCCAGAGGCCGGTGCCCTTCATGCGCGTGGCAAAGTCGGCGTCGTAGTCCTTGCCGCCGCGCATTTCGTGGATGCGCGCCATGATGCGGTCCGCCCGCTGCGGGTAGTGCAACGCCAGCCACTCCTTGAAGAGCGGCGCCACCTCCCACGGCAGGCGGATCACCGTGTAGAAGGCGCTGCGCGCACCGGCCTCCCAGGCTGCCTCGAGCACCTGCTCCATGTCTTCGTTGACGAACGGAATCTGCGGCGCCACGCTCACCCCCACCGGCACGCCCGCCTCGGCCAGGGTGCGAATGGTGCGCAGCCGCCGATGCGGCGCGGCGGCACGCGGCTCGAGCTTGCGGGCCAGCTCGCCGTCGAGCGTGGTGACGGTCACGTACACCGCGGCCAGGTGCTGGGCGGCCATGGGCGCGATCAGGTCGAGGTCACGCTCCACAGCGCTCGATTTGGTGACCAGCGCAAATGGGTGCCGTGTTTCTTGCAGCAGCTCGATGATCGAACGGGTGAGCCGCAGTTCGCGCTCGATGGGCTGATAGCAATCGGTGGCGGTGCCGATGGCGACATGGCTCGGCTTGTAGCTTTTTCGGCCGAGTTCAGCACGCAGCACCTCGACGATGTTTCGCTTGGCAATGAGCTTGGTTTCGAAGTCGAGCCCCGGCGAGAGGTTGAGGTAACTGTGGGTGGGCCGTGCAAAGCAATAGATGCAGCCGTGCTCGCAGCCCCGATACGGGTTGAGCGAACGATCGAACGAGACGTCGGGCGATTCGTTCTGGTTGAGCACCGACTTCACGTCTTCGAAGCGCACCTCTGTCGCCAGCGGCAGCAGGCCTTCGGCTTCGGCCGCGCCCTCTTCGAGCGTGCCCCAGCCGTCGTCGAACGCATTGCGCTCATCACGCGAAAAGCGATGTGCCAAGTGCGTGGCCGCGCCCCGGCCTTTGATGATGTGGATGGGAATGTGGGCAGCTGGCATGTGGCGCACCTTTCTTTTAACTACTGTTTATACATACAGTATTCCAAACCAGCGGCATGTGCAAATGAATTTGCATTTCTCTATTGACAGAAATTTCTAAAATCCTAGACTTCGAGGCATGGAACTCACCGACATCCAACGCAAGTTCGTCCTCCACTGGGGCGAGATGGGCTCCATGTGGGGTGTCAACCGCACGGTTTCGCAAATTCATGCGCTGCTGTTTGCGCACGGCAAGCCGATGCATGCCGAAGAGCTCTCCGACACCTTGGGCGTGGCCCGCTCCAACGTGAGCAACAGCCTGAAGGAACTGCAGGCCTGGAACCTGGTGCGGGTCACGCACATCCTCGGCGACCGCCGCGATTACTTCGAAACCAGCGTCGACGTGTGGGAGCTGTTTCGCACCGTGGTGCGCGAGCGCAAGGAACGCGAGTTCGATCCCACCATCCGCGTGCTGCGCGAAATCGTCTCGAGCCCCGACTTCCAGAAGGAGCCTGCCGATGCGCAAGACCGCATTCGCTCCACCATGGACCTGATGAGCAAGCTCGCCACGTGGGCCGACGAAATGCTGCGGCTCTCGCCCGGCACGCTCGACAAGGTGCTGACGCTGGGCGCCAGCGTGCAGAAGTTCGTTCGCGGCGATGCAGCTCCGGCGGCGCCCACGGCACCGAAGAAAAACGACGATGACCCGGATGCCCATCACGCCAGCCTGCCGATGATCTGAGCTTCTCTTTTTTTGCCCAATCATTTCTGTTTTGACAGAAATAACGAAACAAAACCATGCACCCTGCTGTCACCTACCCCCTCACCGTCTACTACGACGCCACCTGCGCCCTCTGCGCGGCCGAGATGAACGGCATGAAGGCGCGCGATGCCGCCGGGCGTCTGCAACTGGTCGATTGCTCGCCGCCGGGCTTCAGCGAAGGGCCGGCGCCGCGCGAGGCGCTGATGACGGCGATTCACGCGGTAGACGCCACCGGGCAGGTGTTCGAGGGCGTCCCCGCCATTCGGGCCTGCCGCGATGCCGTCGGGCTGCCGAGCGGCAGCTTCCTGCTCGACCTGCCGCTCGTCGCGCCGCTGGCCGACCGCGCCTATGCGGTGCTTGCGCGCAACCGCTACCGGCTGCCGCGCTGGCTGGTCACCCTGCTGGCCGGAAAGGCCGCCCGCTCGTCGGCCACATGTGCCGGCGGCAATTGCCGAATCTGAAAAGAAAAAAGGAGCTTTTTGTGCCCAATGTTTTCCAGCCCGATTTCCGTGCGGCGCAGACGCCTGAAGCTCCGCTGTCCAACCCGGCCATCACACGCGCGGACACGCAGGACTACTTCACCGAGGTGGCCGACGACTACCGCGCATGGAGCCCCAGCTACAACATGCACTTCGGCTTCTGGCGGCTCGGGCTCAATCCGCTGCGGCGCGAAGGCATGCTCGTTGAGATGAACCGCGCGGTCGGCCGCGCACTGAAGCTCGACGAGCCCGATGCTCCAGATTCGAAGCAGGAAGCCGCGCAACCCCGCCGCTGCGTGATCGACCTGGGCTGCGGCGCCGGCGCCACCGCGCGCACGCTGGTGAGCGAAGACCCGTCGCTGTATGCCGTCACCGTCACGAACGTGGCGGTGCAGAACAGCATCGCCGCCCGGCTCGACGCCCGGGCCGGCGTGGCCGATCGCATGGCGCACATCGAGGCTGACTACACGCGCACCGGCCTGCCGGCGGCGCAAGCCGACGGCGCATGGGCGGTGGAGAGCGCCTGTTACGCCAGCGGCACGGCCAAGGCCGATTTCGTGCGCGAGGCGGCACGCCTGCTGAAGCCCGGCGCTCGGCTGGCGGTGGTCGACGGCTTTCTGCTGCGGCGCCAGCCCGGCCGAATAGCCGGCTGGCTCCATCGCCTGTGGGCCGACAGCTGGGCCGTGCCCACGCTGGCCGTGAAGGAAGACTTTGTGGCCGCGCTGCGCGACAACGGGTTCGAAGACGTCAAAGTGCAGTCGCTGCGCTGGCGCGTCGCGCCCAGCGCGCTGCACATTCCGGCGCTGGCCACGCGCTTTGCGCTGGCCGAACTCTGGAAGGCGCGCGGCAAGCTCAGCCCCTGGCGCCGCAAGCACATCGTCGCGAGCTACTGCGCCCTGGTGCTGGGCGTTTTCTGGCGCGACTTCGACTACTGCATGGTGACCGCCAGGCGCAGCGGCTGACAACAAGCGCCACCGAAACAACAAGACAGCAAACACAACGAGGAGAAGAAACCTTCATGAGCACCGAACCCGAAGAAGCCACACCGCGCGAGTTGCCGCCCACCGCGACCAGCGCCGCAGAAATGCAGGAGCCGCCAATACGCCGCATGCCCTTCGCATGGTTCTGGCCACTGCTGGTGGGCGCCGCGGCCGCCTTCGTGCTGCGCATCGCCTTCAGCGGATTGCCGGGCCAGCGCTTCTCGGCCATGCTGGGCTCCTTCATTTACCTTGCGCCCGCGGTGTGCGGTGCCGTCACGGTCTATATGGCCGAGCGAATCGAGCGGCGCGGCTGGGGCTACTACATCTGGGCGCCCTGGGTCGCCACCGCGCTGTTCGTGGTCGGAACGCTGCTGGTCTACATCGAGGGAATGATCTGCGCCATCGTGATCGTGCCGATGTTCGCCTTCATGGGCAGCCTTGGCGGGCTGGCCATGGGGCTGGTCTGCCGCGTTACCAACTGGCCCAAGCCGGCGCTCTACAGCTTTGCGGTGCTGCCGCTGCTGCTCGGCGCCATCGAGCCGCAGTTGCCCAACCCGGAGCTGATCTCGAAAACGTCGCGCACGGTCTTCATCGCCGCGCCCGCCGAGCGCGTGTGGCATGAGCTCAACGATGTGCGCGACATTCGCCCCACCGAAGTGGGCGATGCATGGGCGTACCGCATCGGCGTACCCATGCCCGTGGCGGCCGTCACCGAGCAAACGCCCGAAGGCCGCGTGCGCAAGGTGCAATGGCAGAAGAACGTGCACTTCGACGAGGTCGTTACCGACTGGCAGCCGCTGAAGCGCGTGGAATGGCGCTACCGCTTCTCGCCCGACTCTTTTCCGGCTGGTGCGCTGGACGACCACGTACTCATCGGCGGCCACTATTTCGACTTGCGCGACTCGGCCTACACGCTCACGCCGCGCGACGGCGGCACGGAGCTTCGCATCGACGTTTCATGGCGCGTGAGCACGCGCTTCAACTGGTATGCCGACCGCGTGGCGCACTTTCTCCTCGGCGATTTTTCCGAGCACATCCTGCGCTTCTACAAGGTGCGCAGCGAAGCAGCCGCGGCGGCCGCATGAACGACAGCCGGCCCGTCTTCCAGCAAGTGCTCGGCCCCGCCTGGGAGCGGCTGGGCGGCGTGATCCGCCGCCACTACACCATGGCGCCGTTTTCGAATGCCCACGTGTGCGTGCGCGGCACCATGGACGAAGTGCACCACGCACCCTGGGCACGGTTGCTCATGCCCTTCGGCCGCCTGTTCGGGGCACTCGTTCCCTACACCGGCACCGGCGTGCCGATCGAAGTGCACTACCGCTGCCGGCCGGACGACGCTCTTTTGTACTGGGACCGTGTCTTCCGCTTCGAAGGCCGCGCGCCGTTCCACTTTCGTTCGCACATGGCCCATGTGGCAGAACGCGGCAGCGAGGTGGTCGAATACGTGCGCTTCGGCATCGGCATGCGCCTGGCCGTGAGCGCGGAAGAAGGCGCGCTGGTGTTTCGCGACAAAGGCTACATCTGGCGCCTTGGCAAGTTGCGCTTGCCGCTGCCGCTGGGCCTGCTGCTGGGCACGGCCTACGTTGAGGAGCGGCCCGATCCGGCCGATGCCGACGGCTTCACCATGAAGATGGTGCTGCGCCACCGCTGGTTCGGCGACGTATTCCGCTACAGCGGGCGCTTCAGGTTAGGGCCACAATGAGCCGCTATGCCGCGCCGCCCTGAAAACCTCTATCCGCAATACCACGCCCACGTCTACTTCGGCCCCGACACGGTCGCGCAGGCAAGGCAGCTGTGCGAGCGCGCGGGCCGCGAGCTGATGGTGGTGGTCGGCCGGGTGCACGAGCGGCTGGTCGGGCCGCATCCGCACTGGAGTTGCCAGCTGGCGTTCGACGCGGCCGAGTTCGACCAGGTGATCGAATGGCTGGAGGCCAACCGCAACGGCCTCGACATTTTTGTGCACGGCGTCACGGGCGACGACCTGGCCGACCACACGGCGCACGCCATGTGGCTTGGCGAAGAAAGCGCGCTCGACCTGCGGATGTTCCGGCACTAGGCGGGCGGCCCCGCTCAGAACTCCGCGTCCAACTCGTCGATTTCCTCGGGTTCCTGCTTCGCGGCCGTCACCCACTCCTGCATGGCGGGCAAGTCCATCACGCGCTTGCAATAAGAGGCACAAACGGAGTCCAGCGGCACGTCGTAGCTCAGAAAGCGCGTGACCACCGGCGCGTACATGGCGTCGGCCATGCCGGGCTGCTTGCCAAACAGGAAGGGGCCGCCATAGGTCTTCAGGCACTCGCGCCAGATGGCGACGATGCGGTCGATATCGGCCTGCGCACGCGACCAGATCTTGAAACCCGGAAAGCGGGCCTTGATGTTCATCGGCAAGGCGCCGCGCATCGAAGCAAAGCCGGAATGCATTTCGCCGCAGATTGCGCGGCAATGCGCACGGGCCTGGATGTCGGCCGGCAGCAGCCCCGCCTTGGGCTTGATCTCGTTCAGGTATTCGCCGATGGCCAGCGTGTCCCACACCTTCACGCTGCCGTGCTGCAGCGAAGGCACCAGCATCGACGATGAGAGCAGCAGCATCTCGGCCTTCATGGCCGGATCGTCGGGCGGAATGATCTTTTCGCTGAAGTCCAGCCCGGCCAGCCTGCACATCAGCCAGCCACGCAGCGCCCAGGCGCCGTAGTTCTTGCTGCTGATGGTGAGAACGGGTTTGGCCATCGTGGGTCTCCTTGGCGGGTCTGCCTTGCTGCCGGGTTGGCTCCCATGGCCGTGCAAGGCCTGTGCCACCGCTTGGCCCGCAACTTGCCTGTACTGCCTTCATGTTGTACCGGGCCTACCAGAACCAAGCCGACCTGCTCTCGCCCTCCCGGCTCGCAGCCCAGTACCTCGGCCAGGCACTCTGGAGGGACGGCACCGAACGCACCGTGGTGCGGCGCATGGCGGCGCAGTTCGAGGTGTTCTCGCGCATGCGGTTGACCCATTCGCGGCCCGACTACGCCATTCACAGCGTTCTGGTCGATGGCGCGGAAACCCCCGTGCACGAAGAGAAAACACTGGTCTCGCCCTTCGGCACGCTGCTGCATTTCCGCAAGGACACGAAAGTCGTGCACCCGCCCGTGCTGCTGGTTGCACCACTGTCGGGCCACTTCGCGACACTGCTGCGCGAAACCGTGCGCACCCTGCTGCGCGACCACGACGTGTACCTGACCGACTGGCACAACGCGCGCGACGTGCCGCTGTGGCATGGCGGCTTCAGCCTGGACGACTACACGCTGCAGCTCATCCAGTTTCTGGAGGCCGTCGGCCCGGGCGTGCACATGGTCGCGGTCTGCCAGCCGTGCGTGGCTGCGCTCGCCGCCACCGCGCTCATGGCCGAAGACGACAACCCCGCCACGCCGCGCAGCCTCACGCTTATGGCCGGCCCTGTCGATTGCCGCATCAACCCCACCGGGGTGAACAAGCTTGCCACCAGCAAGCCCATCGAGTGGTTCCACCGCAACCTGATCAGCCACGTGCCGTGGCCACATGCCGGCATGATGCGGCGCGTGTACCCGGGCTTCCTGCAGCTTTCGGCCTTCATGAGCATGAACCCCGAGCGCCACAAGAAGCAGTTCGAAGATATGGCCAAGCATCTTGTCGAAGGCGAGATCGAGAAGGCGCGCACCATTGCCGCCTTCTACGAGGAATACCTGGCGGTGAACGACCTGCCGGCCGAGTTCTACCTGGAGACGGTGGAGCGCGTGTTCCAGACCTACGACCTGCCGCGCGGCGTGCTCACGGTGGGCGACCGCACCGTGAACCCGGCCGCCATCCGCCGCACCGCGCTGCTCACGGTGGAAGGCGAGCGCGACGACATCTGCGCGGTCGGCCAGACGGTGGCGGCGCAAGACCTGTGCACCGGGATCCGGCCCTACCTGAAGGCGCACCATCTTCAGGCCGGCGTGGGCCACTACGGCGTTTTCAGCGGCAGCAAGTGGAATGCGCAGATCTATCCGCGGGTGCGGGAAACCATTCACGCTGCGGCTGAGCTGCACTAGATCAATCAGCGTTCAGCGCCGGCTTCGCCCCCCCTTCGCAGCCACGCGCCGCACCGCGGCTTCGCCGGCCTGGGGGAGCCGCTCGCGCAGAAACGCAATCAGCTCTTGCGCCGCCACGTTGCGCATCGGCCCCGGCAGGTAGGCCAGCACCACCCGCCGCTCGATGCGCGGCTTCGACAACGGGACCACCACCAGTTCAGGATCGCGCAGCGACGAGGTGTAGAGCCGCGGCATCAGTCCCAGCGCCTGGCCGCTTCGCACCAGCGCATACAGCGTTTCGGAATAGCTGACGCGGTAGGGCTCGGGTCCCTGCTCGAACTGCGCGCGGGCAGGGTTGCCGAGTGCCGGCATGCTGCCGCTCTCGAACAGCACCAGCCGTTCCTTGCCGATGGCCTCCCAGCTCGCGTCATCGGCCGCGGCCAATGCGTGGTCGCGCCGCACCACCAGCACCAGCGGGTCGCGGAACAGGTCGACGCAGGTCAGGCCGCCTGGTGGCTCCGTGATGGCGGCAACCGCCATGTCGAGCTGGCCGCTGCGGAGTTCGGCCAGCAAGACCGTCGACGGCGCGTCTCGCCAGGCAATTTCGACCTCGCGCCGTCCGGTTTCGAGAAATTCACTCGCCGCGGCCGTGACGCGCCCGCTCGCCGAAGGAATCACCCCCACGCGCACGAAAGCCCGCCCGCGCTGCACCGTGCTCTCGATATCGCGCAGCGCCACATCGAACGCATTGACCAAAAAGTCGGTGCGCGCCAGCACCTCGGCGCCCACCGACGTGAGCTCCAGCCGGTGGGTGGAACGGGTCAGCAACTCCGCGCCCAGCAGCTTTTCCATCTGCTTGATGGCATTGCTCAGCGCCGGCTGGGTAATGGCCAGCCGGCGCGCCGCGCGGCCGAAGTGCCCTTCTTCCACCAGTACCGAGAAGAACTGAAGCTGGCGCAGCGTGAGCGCCCGAAGCGGCGAAGAGGCCATGGAGTTGGGTAGGCGATTGATTCAATGAATCAAATTATAGAAATTCAAAATTTTGCTTATGAGGCGCCGCTCCCTAGACTGCCCGGCATGACCCGCCTCGATCTGCCGCGCCTCACGCTGGAATCCATGCTGCATGCGATGCCCAAGGTGGAGCTGCATTGCCACCTGTTCGGCACGGTGCGCCACGAGACCTTCAAGCAACTCAACCATCGCGCCGGTTCGCCGCTGGCGGCCGACGAAATCGAAGGCTTCTACACGCGCGGAGAAAAGCCCGTCGGCGTGCTGCGTGTGCTGCGAGCACTCGACGCGCAGCTGGTTCGCAGCCCCGGCGACCTGTACCAGCTGACACTCGAATACCTGGAGGACGCCGCGGCCCACAACGTGCGCTACGCCGAGTTCTTCTGGAACCCGACGGGCACCGTGCACGGCTCCGGCATTCCGTATTCGATGGCGCAGTGCGCGATCGTGCGCGCCATCCAGGACGCGCAGCAGGAGTTCGGTATTACCGGCCGCCTCATCGCAGCCATCGACCGGGAGGCCAGCCCGGAGGCTGCCGTCGAAATGGTGGAGTGGGTCAAGGCGCACCGCTGCGATGAGGTGATCGGCATCGGCATCGACTACAGAGAGGTCAACAGGCCGCCCGAGCTTTTTGCCGAGGCGTACGCCGAAGCCCGGCGCGCTGGGCTCAAGGCCACCGCGCACGCGGGCGAGTTCGGCATGCCTTGGACGAATGTGCGCACCGCGCTCGACATGCTGCAGGTCGACCGCATCGACCACGGCTACACGGTGGTCGATCAGCCCGACTTCGCGCGCCAGTGCGCCGAGCGCGGCGTGATCTTTACCGTGGTGCCCACCAACTCCTATTACTTGCGCACCCTGCCGCCGGAGCGCTGGGCACTTGACCACCCCATTCGGCGCATGCCCGGCCTGGGCTTGCGCATCCATCCCAACACCGACGACCCGACGCTGCACAAGGTCACGCCCACGCAGGCCTGGCTGATGATGGTGCGCGACTTCGGCTTCGGGCTGGACGACCTGCGCGGCTTCATGCACAACGGGCTCGACGGCGCATGGATCGACGACACCCAGCGCCGCGCATGGCGCACGCAATGGAGCCAGGAATTCGACGCGCTGCGCGCCCGCCTTGCACAAGAACCGCAATCCGCCCACCCGCAATGAGCCAAGCCATGACCCAACCCTTCAGCCTGCCCCGCCGCACTCTTCTTGCCGCCGCCCTTTGCGCGATGCTGCCCGCCGCGGCACTCGCACAGGCCGCCTGGCCCGCCGCCAAGCCGATCACGCTGATCGTTCCCTACACGGCCGGCGGCAGCGTGGACGTCAACGCCCGCCTCGTCGCCACGCGGCTCGCCGAGCGGCTGAAGCAGTCGGTCGTCATCGAAAACGTGAGCGGCGCGGGCGGCGCCATCGGCGTGGCCAAGGCCGTGAACGCGGCGCCCGACGGCTACACGCTGGTGGTCGGGCCCGACAGCGCCATCGCCATCGGTCGGCTCGTCAATCCCTCGGCCTTCAAGTTCGATCCGCTCAAGGACCTGGCGCCAGTGGGCATGCTCAACACCGCGCCGATGGTGCTGGTGGCACGCCCCGGCCTGGAGGCGCAGACCTACGCCGACTTCGTGAAGCTCGCCAAGGCCAAGCCCGGCGCCTACAACTACGCCACCTCGGGCGTGGGCACGGTGCTGCAGCTGGCCATGGAACTCTTGAAGCAGCGCAGCGGCATCTTCGTGACCCACGTGCCCTACCGCGGCGGCGCGCAGATTGCCACGGACGTGATCGGCAACCAGGTCGACCTGGCAATGCTGGTCAGCACCAGCGCCATTCCGCATGTGAACGGCAACCGTCTGAGGGCGCTGGGCATTACCGGCGGCCAGCGCTTGGCGGCACTGCCCAACGTGCCCACCTTCAACGAGATGCCCGGCCTCAAGGGCTACGACATGGTGAGCTGGACCGGCATCTTCGCGCCCGCCAAGACCCCGCCCGCCGTGGTGGCGCGCCTCAACCAGGAGCTGAACGCGGTGCTGGCCGAAGAGCAGGTACGTGCCAAGCTCAACGAGCAAGGCGCCCTGCCGGGCAGCGGCACGCCCGAGCAGTTCGGGCAGTTTGTTCAGGCCGAATACGCCCGCAACCAGAAGATCGTGCAGTCGGCCAATATCAAGGAATAACTACCCGAAACCGAGCCCGGAGCACCGTTAGGCTTTTTCGTGGAACACCGAGGAACCGGCTTTGCCGGGCCTCTGGTGTTGCCCCCGGTAGGGGTTGGCGAAGCGACACGAAGTGCGCGAAGACTGGGGCGAGCCTATTGTTCTTCAGGCCAGTCGCGAATGTAGGCCTTGAGCATCTTGTTCTCGAAGTTCTGGCTGTCGACCACCGCCTTGGCCACGTCGTAGAAGCTGATCACGCCCATCAGCATGCGCTTGTCCATGACGGGCATGTAGCGCGCGTGGCGCTCCAGCATGATGCGGCGGATTTCGTCGAGCTCGGTTTCGAGGGTGCAGGTGACGGGCGCGTCGTCCATGGCCTTGCGCACGAGCGTGCCGCCCACCTGGCCACCGTTGTCGACCAGGGCCACGATCACTTCCCTGAAGGTGAGCATGCCGACCAAGTCGCCGTGTTCCATGACCACCAGGGAGCCGATGTCCTTTTCCGCCATGGTATTGACCGCTTCGGCCAGCAGGTCGTCAGGCGTGATGGTGAAGAGCGTGTTGCCCTTGACGCGAAGGATGTCGCTGACTTTCATCGTGTGCTCCTCTCGGAAATCGTTCTCGGCGGCGGTGCCGAATTGAATATAGCCCACAATCGGCGCCGACTCCCACGCCCATGATGCGCGCGCATGATTAGCAGACGTAACGGGGCATTGCGAACGAACCCAGAAAGGTCCTCATGCCCGGCTATTCCGACCCCGGATTCGATACTTTGGCGCTGCACGCCGGCGCCGCACCCGACCCCGCCACCGGCGCGCGGGCGGTGCCGATCCATCTCACCACTTCTTTCGTCTTCGAGTCGAGCGACCATGCGGCCGCGCTCTTCAACCTGGAGCGCGCGGGCCATGTCTATTCGCGCATCAGCAACCCGACCAATGCGGTGCTGGAGCAGCGTGTTTCGGCGCTCGAAGGCGGCATCGGCGCCATTGCCACCGCCAGCGGGCAAGCGGCGCTGCACCTTTCGATCGCCACGCTCATGGGCGCGGGCTCGCACATTGTGGCCAGCACCGCGCTCTACGGCGGCTCGCAGAACCTGCTGCACTACACGATGCGGCGCTTCGGCATCGAAACCACCTTCGTGAAGCCCGGCGACCTGGACGGCTGGCGTGCCGCCGTGCGCCCCGAAACCAAGCTCTTCTTCGGCGAAACCGTGGGCAACCCCGGGCTCGACGTGCTCGACATTCCGGCGGTGAGCGACATTGCCCACGAAGCCGGTGTGCCGCTGCTGGTCGACTCCACGCTCACCTCGCCCTACCTCATCAAGCCCTTCGACTGGGGCGCCGACCTCGTCTACCACTCGGCTACCAAGTTCCTCTCGGGCCATGGCACCGTGATTGGCGGCGTGGTGGTCGACGGCGGCAGTTTCGACTGGGAAAAGTCGGGCAAATTTGCGGAGCTGACCCAGGCCTACGACGGCTTTCACAACATGGTCTTCAGCGAGGAGAGCACGGTCGGTGCATTCCTGCTGCGCGCGCGGCGCGAAGGCCTGCGCGACTTCGGCGCCTCCATGAGCCCGCACACCGCCTGGCTGATCTTGCAGGGCATCGAAACCCTGCCGCTGCGCATGGAGCGCCACATCGACAACACGCAAAAGGTGGTCGAATTTCTCGCAAGCCACCCCTTCGTGTCGCGCGTGGGCCATCCGCTGATCGAATCGCACCCGAGCCACGCGCTGGCGCAAAAGCTGTTGCGCCACGGCGCACGCGGTGCGGGCGCGGTGTTCAGCTTCGACATCAAGGGCAGCCGCGCGCAGGGCAAGGCATTCATCGAGGCGCTCAAGCTCTTCAGCCACCTGGCGAATGTGGGCGATTGCCGCAGCCTGGTGATCCACCCGGCCAGCACCACGCACTTCCGCATGACCGACGAGGCGCTGGCGGGTGCGGGCATTTCGCAAGGGACGATCCGGCTTTCGATCGGTCTTGAAGATCCGGCGGACCTGATCGACGACCTGAAGCGGGCGCTGAAGGCTGCGGAGAAAGCCGCATGAGCGTAGAGGCATCCATTGAATCCATCGACGCGCTGCACGAGGAAGACCGGCTTGAAGCCGCACTGGCAATGGCCGACGACGCGCTGGGCCAGCATCCCGGCGACGCCGGCCTGCTGCTGCGCAAGGCACGCCTGCTCGGCGCACTCGACCGCGGCGACGAAGCCATGGACATGTACGAGCGCCAGCGCGCCGCGCTGCTTGCCACCCGGCCGCGCACGCCCCACCACTGGCAAGAGGCCGGCTTCTCGCTCTACGAGCAGGCCCACCTGGCACGCCGGCTGGGCCGCGGCCCCGAATCGCGCGCCCTGATCCTCGAGGCGGTGGCCCGCCTGGGCTCCATCGCCTTGCCTGCCGCCTGGTACGAGGCGGCCGACTGGGCTTGGGAAGACGGCGAGCACGACGTGGCCGGCCGGCTCTATCACGACGCGATGTTCAAGGCCGGCGAGTGCTTCGACAGGCAAATCCAGCCGATCGTCGAACGCCTGCGTTCGCTCGGCGAGGACCATTCCCATCACTGGGTCTGGACCGCACTGATGCGCGCCTCCCTCCCCGAGGCCGACGACCCCGACCAGCAGGGCCACGCGCGCGCCATCGCAGCGATGTACGAGCGTACCGGTGGGTTGCCAGCGGCGCTGCGCATCCGTGCCCGGGTGCGCGAGTACGCCGGCGACCTCGAAGGCGCTGCGGCCGACCTCGACACCTACATGGCGCAGGTGCCGGACCCGCGTGCACAGGTCTGGCGCGTGCTGCTCGACTACAAGATGGGCCAGCCCTTCGACCTGGAGGGCATCCGCTGGGCCGAGCACCGCAACCTGGGCGGCGGCGACTACTACAGCGCGGGATGCGAGTTTGCCGAAGTGGTCGAATTGCTGAAGGAGCGCGAAGGCCTTTATACGAACACCATCCACCTTGCACGCGTCAGCGCGGTCGAGGCCGAGGCCTATGAGCTCGGCGCGGCGCGCTTCGAGCACTACTTCGCCACGGGCGAAGGCGGCCCTCTGGACGCCGAACCTCACATCTACGCGATGCTGTGCAACAACCTCGCGATCAACGGCTACTACCGGCAGGAGCGCTTTGCCGAAGCCATCCCCTGGCACGAGAAGGGCTGGGCGGTGTCGCCGTTCTGGGAGCAATACCATGGGCGGCTGAACTGCCAGACCCGCAGCGGGCAATGGGCTGGTGCCGTCGAGTCGTGGAAGGTGCTGAACCACACCTTCGGCAGCCAGTGGCCGGCCGAACAATTGGCCGACGAAGTGGCCTGGGCCTACGACCAGCTGGAACAGCCGGCGCAGGTGCTCGAGGTCCTGGCCCACTGCAATGCGCAGGCGAATACGCCCCTGCAGGAGCTCATTGCCGACATTCCCGCCGAGACGCGCCGTGTCGCTTTGATGGCGCTCGCGGCCAAGGCTGCCGCCAAACTGGGGCAGCGGCCGCGGGTGGAACAGATCACGCGCGAGCTGCTCGCAAGCGATCGCCTGAGCGATGGCTTGTGCCAGCACCTCGCCCAGGCCTGGCGGCTGCTGGGCGATGAAGCCCAGGCCGAGCGTTGCGCGCAGGCCCTGAATACGCCTGCCGCCGAGCAGCCCGCGCTGCCGGACGGCCATGCACCAGATGTCGCAACGATGCTGGGCTGGACCGAGTTGCTGGCCCTGAACGACGGCTATGCGGTGCTGCGCTTGCAGCCCGAAGCAAGCGGCTGGCAGTTCGAACTACGCAAGAACGGCGAATCGGAAATCGGGAATCAGCCGATCTACGTGCAGATACGCCAAGGCAACCATGAAACCGACGGCGACAGCCCTGCACCTGTGCCCACCTGGCACCTGGGCGTGCTGAGCGAACAGCCCGGCATATTCGGCCGTCTTCGCGGCAAGGGATCGAGCCAGCGGCTGTGCCTGGCCCACAGCCCGACGGGCCACGCACCGCCAGCGGAATGGAAAGACATCCCGCCGACGCAATTGCCGCCCGTGTGGCCCGAGCTGCAGCGCCGCGTGGCGGAAGCCAACGCCGCGTGGCAGCAGCTCACCGGCAGCATCACGGTAGAGCGCATTGTTGCCACCATCGAGAAGCTGCACAGCCTGGGCGTGGACCATAGCCGCGACATCAATCTCGGCACCTGCCGCATCGGGCCCAACATCAACGATGCCGGCGCCACATGGGTAAGCCTGACGATCGACCGCAAGCTCGACACCGACCCCACATTGCCCGACCTGGCATATGACCCGTACCACTTCATCTACCAGGTGGTGCCAGCTACCGACAGCACTGCTGCGTATCCGATCTACGGCTTGCAGGACGGCGCGGGCAGCGGACGCCACATCGAGCCCGGCGACGCGGCGCTTGCCCGGGCGGCGAGCCAGTTGTTCGAGCGCGCGATAAAGCGCCTCGATCGCTGGGCACGTGCGGCAGCCCAATGAATCCGACGCAGAAATCGACTGAGACAGGAACCGAGGAACACGCATGAGCACGTTCGATGTCAACCATCACCGCACCTATTGCTACACAGGCGGCAAAGCCTTCGATGCAAACAAGCCCACCGTGGTGTTCATCCACGGCGTGCTCAACGACCACAGCGTGTGGATCCTGCAAAGCCGCTGGTTCGCCAACCACGGCTGGAACGTGCTCGCGCTCGACCTGCCCGGCCATTGCAAGAGCGAGGGGCCGCCACCCGCCAGCGTGGAAGAGGCCGCGCAGTTCGTCATTGCGCTGCTCGACGCCGCCGGCGTGCAAAAGGCTGCGCTGGTGGGCCACAGCTTCGGCTCGCTCATTGCGCTCGAAGCCGCCGCACGCGCGCCCGAGCGTGTTACGCATCTTGCGCTGGTGGGCACCGCCTACCCGATGACCGTGTCGCCCGCACTGCTCGACGGCGCCCTCAACGATCCGCAGCGTGCCATCACCATGGTGAACAACTTCTCGCACTCGCTGCTTGCACCGCCGCCCTCCTCGCTAGGCCCCGGCACGTGGCTCTACGGCAGCTCGCGCGCGCTGATGCGCCGCGTGCTCGCGAGCAACCGCAGCGCCAACGTGTTCCACATCGGCTTCAAGGCCTGCAACGACTACGCCAACGGCGAACAAGCCATCGAAGCCGTGCAATGCCCGGTGCTCTTCCTGCTTGGCGATGCCGACCAGATGACGCCGCCGCGCGCCACCAAGGCACTCGCCGGCAAGGCGAAGCAGGGCAAAGTCGTCACGGTGCATGCGGGGCACTCGCTGATGAGCGAGGCACCCGACGAAGTGCTGTTTGCGCTGCGCGACTTCGTCGGCACGCCCGCCTGAGCCAACGTTATTCGGGCGCAATGCCCGCGCGATGGGCCAGCGCGCGGTAGCGCGAGATCTCGCCCTCCATCTGGCTGCGGAACGCCGCCGCGCCGATTGCAACCGGCTCCATGCCTTGCGTGCGAAGCTGGGCCTGCAAGGCCGGGCTGCTCATGGTTGCGGTGACCGCTCGCGCCAGCTTGTCGAGCACCGGTGCCGGCGTGCGAGCCGGCGCGGCAAAGCCGTACCAGGCGTCGAAGGTCGCTTCTGGCAGCCCCTGTTCGGCCAGGGTGCGCACCTCGGGCAGCATGCTGGAGCGCGTCGCGCCCACGATGCCCAGCGCACGCAGCTTGCCCGAGCGCACATGCGGCGCCACGGCGGCCACGGTGTCGATGCCGATCTCGATCTCGCCGCCGATCACCGCCATCGAGCCTTGGCTGCTGCCCTTGTACGGAATGTCCTGCAGCTGAATGCCCGCGGCCAACGCGAGCAATTCGCCCGCCAGGTGGGGCCCCGAGCCGGCGCCGAAGGTTGCGTAGCGGATGCTCTTCGGCTTGGCCTTGGCGGCGGCAATGAGCTCGGGCAGCGAGCGCCATGGCGTTCCGGCCCCCACCACCAGCACCAGCGGCGTGCGCGCGACGATGGCAATGGGCGCGAGATCGCGCGCCGGGTCGTAGGGCAGCTTGGCGCGAAGCGCGGGGTTCACGCTGTAGCTGGTGGAGCCCGAGAGCAGCAGCGTGTACCCGTCCGGCGCGGCCTTGGCGACCGCATCGGTGCCGATGATGGTGGAGGCGCCGGGCTTGTTGTCGATGACCACGGGCTGGCCGAGCCGCTCCGACAAGCCCTGCCCCATCGCCCGCGCGACGATGTCAGTGCCGCCGCCCGGCGGAAAGGGCACGACCAGCTTCACGGGCCTGTCCGGCCAGGCGTCCTGCGCGAGTGCGGGCGCATGCAGGGCGATGAAGGCCGAAGCACAGGCCAGCAGGCTTCGAAGGGTATGGGAAAGAGCAGTTTTCATGGTTCGTCCAAGAAGAAAAATCAGGAGGCGGCGTGCTGTTTTTTCTCGGCCGCCCACGGCGCGAGCCCCGGTTCGCCCAGGTCCCAATACAGGCCCGCCATGATCTGCAGACCCTCCCGCGCGAGTGGCGCCAGCAGGTGTTCGTTGGGCGCATGCTGCGCACAAGCCGGATAGGAATGCGGCACCCACAGCGTGGGCAAGCCCAGGAGGTCGGCAAAGACGTCGTTGGGCAACGAGCCCGCGAGGTTGGGCAGCAGGTCGATGCGCTGGCCGCTGCTTTGCTCGATGGAGCGCCGGGCCCAGTCGACCCAGGGGTTCTCCACATCGAGCCGCGTGGCAGCGCCCTCGAGCGTGACCTGCACCTCGACGTTGCCGAAGCCGTGTGTGTCGAGATGCGCGCGCACGATGTTCGCCAAGTCTCGCCACGGCGTTCCGACCACGAAACGCAACTGGCAATGCGCGACCGCCTCGGAGGGAATCGCGTTCACCGGCTGCTGGGGCGATCCGGCGCCGAGTGCGAGCACCTCGATGGTGTTCCACGCCACGAGCCGCTCCGCGGGGCTCAGACCAGGCTCGCCCCAGCCTTCGTCCAGCGTGGGGTCGTCGGCCCCGCCTCCGATGCCAATATTGGCCAGCGCCTTGCGCACGCCCTGCGGAATTTCCGGCGGGCGCAGGGCATCGACCAGAATGCGACCGCGCGCATCCACCAGCGAGGCTACCGCGTGGCTCAGCACCGTGGCGGGGTTGGCGAGCACGCCGCCCCAGTTGCCCGAGTGGTAACCCCGCGCCCGTGCACGCAGCCGCAGGCTGAAGTTGACGGCACCGCGCGAGCCAAGAAAAAGCGTGGGCCGCTCGGCGCTCACGCGCGGCCCGTCGCTGGCAATGAACAGGTCGGCGCGCAGCTTGTCGCGCTGCTGCTCGCACACCGCGTGCAGGCCCGGTGACGCGGCCTCTTCGCCTGTTTCGACCAGCCAGGTGATGTTGTAGCCCAGGCGCCCGCCCCGCGCGCGCAGCGCAGCTGCCAGCCCGCCCAGCGCAATGGTGTGCTGACCCTTGTTGTCGGCCGTGCCGCGCCCGTACCAGCGGTCGCCGCGCACGGTGAGCGCCCAGGGCCCGAGGCCTTCGTCCCAATGCGCGTCCTGCCCGCTCACCACGTCGCCGTGGCCGTAGCTCAGCACGGTGGGCAATGCGGGGTCTTCGATGCGCCGCGCAATCAGGAACGGCCCGCCGCTGGGCACCGGGTTCTCGACGATCTCGCACTCGAAGCCCAGCGCAATCAGCGGCGGCACCAGTTCCTCCCGCAGGTAGGCACCGAGTGCGGGCGTGGCGGCGCCGGTGTCGCTTTCGGTGCGAAAGGCGATGCGCCGCTGCAGGTCGGCGAAGAAGCCGCCGTCGTCGAAATAGGCGGCGGCAGCGGCAAGGCTGTCGGTACGTTGCATGAAGAGTTTTCCTGTGTCCGTGGGGTGCAGCAAGTACAAGGCCTGGAGAGCGATGCTTCCAGCATCGTTTTGGCAAGCTACCATTGCCTTCAAGGCAAGGCTTCGACCCCTCATGGCACCACCGCTTCTCAGCATTCCGATGCGCCACTTCCTCGAGGTGGCGCGCAGCGGCTCGGTCAGCCAGGCGGCGGCGCGGCTGTTCGTGGCCTCGTCCGCGGTCAGCCGGCAGATCGCCAAGCTTGAAGACAGCTTGGGCACGCCGCTGTTCGAGCGCCACGCACGCGGCATGGCACTCAACGCAGCCGGCGAGCGGCTCGCGGCACATTTGCGCAATGCGCAGCTCGACATCGAACAGGTCTTCGAACAGGTGCGCGACCTCGGCGGCCGCAGCGCGCACCGCATTCGCACCGCGTGTACCGAAGGGTTCGCAGCGCACTTCATGCCGCAACTCATGCGCAGCTTCGAATCGTCGCATCCGGGCACACAGCTCGAATTGCATGTGGGCTCGCCCGATGGTGTGAGCGCGCTGCTTGCCCGCGGAGAGGCCGACATCGCCTTGAAATACGTCGTGGCGCCGGAGCCCGGGTTGAAGATCGAGCATTCGGCCAATGCACCCGTGTTCGCGGTGCTGCGCCCGGACCATCCGCTGTCGCGGCAGCGCGTGGTGTCGGTTGCAGATGCCGTGCGCTACCCGCTGGCCGTGGGCGACAAGGGCGTCACCGCACGGCAGCTGTTCGACCAGGCGTGCAGCCTGCAGGGCCTGCAGTACCGCGCAATCTTCGTCAGCAACTTTTCATCCGTGCTGCTGCCGCTCTTGCGTACGCCGGACGTGATGCTCTCCGGGCACCTGACAGTGACGCACCTCATCGACGCGGGCGAGGTGGTGGCGCGCCCGTTTGCCGAGGCGCCGCTGCAGCAGCGGCAATTACAGGTGCTGGCGCTCGAAGGCCGAACGCTCACACCGCTGGCGCAAGAATTCGTGCGGCACATGGTGAATGCCATTGCCGGCGCGGGCCGGCGCAAGCTGGGGCGCGCGCGTTCCGGCGCGCCGGGGTAAGGTCAGACCGCGAATTCAGCCGGCCGCTTCTCGAGCACGGCCAGCAGCAGGTCGACGTCCAGGCTGGAAGGCTGCGGCGCCTGCAGCGCGCCGAGCATGCGCGAGAGCGTTTCGGCGTGCGGCAGCAGCGGGCCCAGGAAGCGGGTGCCCTCGACACCGGCGATCAGCAGCGTCGGAAAGGTTTCCACGTCGAACGCATCGGCAATCTCGGCGTGGTCTTCGATGTCGACCCACGCAAAGCGGAATTGCGGATGCGCCCGCGCCACCTGCTCCAGCAGCGGACGGTAGTCGCGGCAGGTGCCGCACCATTCAGCGCACAGGCACACGACCCATGGCGCGGCGCCGGCCGGCTCGGCGGATTCGGGGGCGGCGGGAAGAGCGCTCAAAGCTGATGCTGTGAAAGTGTGAATACAAACCGCAGTGGTGCGGCCGGAAGGTCGTGGCTATTATGAACAAAGCGCCTTTGGCGCCCAGGAGACTCGCACGATGAACACCACGACTGCCCCGGAATCTGCTGTCGATCCGCGACGTTTCAAGAGCTTTGCGGAGTTCTACCCGTTCTACCTGACCGAGCACGCCAACCGCACCTGCCGGCGCCTGCACTTCGTGGGCTCGACCATTTCACTGGTGTGCCTGGTGGCCCTGGTGGTCACGCGCGATCCGCTCTGGCTGCTGGCTGGGCTGGTGGCGGGCTATGGCTTTGCCTGGATCGGGCATTTCGGCTTCGAGAAGAACCGGCCCGCCTCGTTCAAGCGCCCGCTCTATTCGTTCATGGGCGACTGGGCGATGTACCGCGACATCTGGCTGGGCAGGGTCAAGATCTGACCGCTACTAAATAAGGAGCACGTCGCCCAGACGCAGCGATCGCAGCGGCCCCTTTTGCCACAGGTCTTCGAGTGGCTCGGCGCGCGGCATCAGCAGCTCCCTGAGCAGCGGTTCGATCGGCGTGGACGGATCGGCCAACAGCACGTAGCGCGGGTCTTCGTTCGGCGTTTCTTCGGCGAGCGGCGCAATCCAGTCGAGCACCACCAGGGTTTCGAGCACCGGCACCAGCTGCAGCGTGTCCACCCGCATGCGCGTGACGAGCTCGGTCGCGCCCATGCCCTTGGCCGGCGTGGCGCGCGCGCGTGCCAGGTGCTGCAGCACTTCCATGGCCAGCTGCAGCGGCCACCCCGCCCGGCCGCCGCGGCGGGCCACGCCGGTCAGCAGGCTGGGCAGATAGGCCGCGATGACCGCCCCCAGCAACACGATGACCCACGCCACGTAGATCCAAACCAGCAGGATCGGCACCGTGGCAAAGGCGCCGTACAGCACCGAATAGGTCGGCACCAGGCTCAGGTAGTAGCCCAGCACGCGCTTGGCAATTTCGATGGCCGCGGCCACGAAGAAGCCGCCGGCCCACGCATGCGACCAGCGCACATTGGTGTTGGGCACGTAGTGGTAGAGCGACGCCATGCCCGCCGCGAGCAGCACGAATTCGAAGGTGTCGAAGAACAGCTTCAGGATGCTTCCGCCCACCACGTCGCGCGACGCGGCAAACACATAAGAAGTGGTCGACAGGCTCACCGCAAGGATGAGCGGGCCAAGCGTGATGGCGGCCCAGTAGATGAGCACGCGCTGCGCAAGCGGCCGCGGCGAGCGCACCCGCCAGATGTTGTTGAGCGTCTTGTCGATGGTGAGGATCAACGCGATAGCGGTAATCAGCAGCACCACCAGGCCCGCGATGCCCAGCCCGCCGGCCTTGCTGGAGAACTGGTTCAGGTAGCCCAGCACCTGGCGCGCAATGTTGTCCGGAATCAGGCTTTCTATGAACCAGCGCTGCAGCCGCCCCTGCAGCTTGGCGAACATCGGAAACACCGTGAAGAGCGCCAGCGCCACGGTGAAGAACGGCACCATCGCAATGGTGGTGGTGAAGGTAAGGCTGCTGGCGGTCAGCCCCAGGCGGTCTTCGCGAAAACGCTCGCCCAGCACCGCCGCGGTGTTGCCCCACGGAAAACGCGAAAGATCCCTCCACAGCTGACGACGATTCATGGCCGGTATCATAAGAACCCGATCCCTCTCCTCGTCTTCGCACACTCCGTGTCGCCAGTTCCGCGGTGTTCACTCCATGCAAATCATCACGCCGCAGGCCTCTTCTTCCGTCCGCGCCACCCGCTGGCTTGCCGTGGGCAGCGTCGTCGGCCTGATCGTGCTGGGGCTGGCCTGGGAGCTGTGGCTCGCGCCGCTGCGGCCGGGCGGTTCTCTGCTGGCGCTGAAGGTGCTGCCGCTTGTCATTCCGCTTGCGGGGCTCTACAAGAACCGCATGTACACCTACCGCTGGGTCAGCCTGATGATCTGGCTTTATTTCACCGAGGGCGTGGTGCGCGCGTGGAGCGACACCAACGGCGTGGGGCAAGTGCTCGCGCTGGTCGAGGTGCTACTGTGCCTCATGCTCTTTGCCGCCTGCGCCTGGCATGTGCGGCTGCGCCTTCGCAATGCCAAGGCTGCCCGCCAACTGGAGGCTTCCGCTCAATGACGTCAACGACGACCTCTTCTTCCGCTCCCCTCATCGACCAGCTGCGCGCCATCGTCGGTGCGCAGCACGTGCTGAACGAGGGCGACTTGGCCGCCTACGAGCAAGACTGGCGCAAGCGCGCGCGCGGCAAATCGCTGGCCGTGGTGCGGCCCGCCAACACGCAGCAGGTGGCCGACGTGGTCAAGGCCTGCGCCGCGGCCGGCACGGCCATCGTGCCGCAGGGCGGCAACACCGGGCTGGCAGTGGGCTCCATTCCCGACGACAGCGGCACGCAGGTGGTGCTGAGCCTGCAGCGGCTCAACGCGATTCGCACCGTTGACGCGGCCAACCTCACAATGACGGTGGAGGCCGGCTGCATCTTGCAGACGCTGCAGGAGACGGCGGAGAAGCAAGGCTTCCTGTTCCCGCTGAGCCTTGCCGCCGAGGGCAGCTGCACCATCGGCGGCAACCTTGCAACCAATGCCGGCGGCACGCAGGTGGTTCGCTACGGCAACACGCGCGATCTGTGCCTGGGCCTCGAAGTGGTCACGCCGCAAGGCGAAATCTGGGAAGGCACCAGCGGCCTGCGCAAGGACAACACCGGCTACGACCTGCGCGACCTGATGATCGGCAGCGAAGGCACGCTCGGCATCATCACCGCAGCGACGATGAAGCTCTACCCCCTGCCCGCCGCGCAGCTCACGGCCTGGGCCGCGGTGCCATCGCTCGACCACGCGGTCACGATGCTCGGCCTTGCGCACAAGCACCTGGGCTCGGGCCTCACCGGCTTCGAGGTGATGGGCAAGTTTGCGCTGAGCCTGGTCGACAAGCACATGCCGCAACTGCG
Source organism: Variovorax sp. CCNWLW225 (assembly GCF_037204045.1). Taxonomy (NCBI): domain Bacteria; kingdom Pseudomonadati; phylum Pseudomonadota; class Betaproteobacteria; order Burkholderiales; family Comamonadaceae; genus Variovorax; species Variovorax sp. CCNWLW225. The sequence continues at coordinate 452,825 of NZ_JBBCBV010000001.1, forward strand.
CGTGCCCTTCATCGGCGATGAGGCCGTGCCGTATTGCGTGCTGCTGGAGAACTCCGACAACGAATCCGAAGACCATGCGCGCGCGCGCTTCGAGGCGCTGCTCGAAACGGCTTTCGAAGACGGCTGCGTGACCGACGCGGTGGTGGCCGAGAACCTTGCGCAGGCGCACCAGCTCTGGCACATCCGCGAGAGCATTCCACTCGCGCAGGCCGAAGAGGGCTTGAACATCAAGCACGACATCTCGATTCCCGTGTCAAGCATTCCGGCCTTCGTGGCCGAGACCGATGCGCTGCTGGCGCGCGAGATTGCGGGCGTGCGGCTGGTCAACTTCGGGCATCTGGGCGACGGCAACCTGCACTACAACGTGCAGGCGCCCGAGAACATCGACACCAAGGCTTTCCTGAAGAACGAGGAAGAGCGCATCAACACGCTGGTGTACGACGCGGTCGAGAAGTTCGGCGGCTCGTTCTCGGCCGAGCATGGCGTGGGTTCGCTCAAGGTCGACAAGCTCGAGAAGCACAAGTCGCCCGTGGCGCTGGAGATGATGCGCGCCATCAAGCGCGGGCTCGACCCCAAGAACATCCTGAACCCGGGCCGCGTGATCCGCGTTTAGGGCCTGCGGATATTTCTCCCTCCCCTCCCGGGGGAGGGCCGGGGTGGGGGCACGCGGCCTTCAACCCCGCGCTGCGACGAATGCGAAGGGCAGCCCCCATCCCAACCTTCCCCCAACGGGGGAAGGAGCAAGACAAAACCCTCAACGTGGAAAGTCTTCGCCGCGCAGCTCGATCGGCTGGCCATGCGGCGTGCGGTCGGCCGCGTGGTCCCAGGCGTGGCGGTAGCGCGCGAGTTCGTCGCCCGAGCTCGCACCCTTGCGGGCCACCAGGCCTTCGAGCGCGGCGAGCCAATGCCGGTAGTAAGTGTCGCCAGCATCCGGGTCCCCAGCGGCTTGCGCGTCGGAGATCTGCGCCGCAAGCGCTTCGGCCCACTCCACCCAGCTGAACAGGCCACGCTCGTGCAGCGCGAGCGTCATCGCAAAGGCCTGCGCTTCCCATGGCTCTCGGAATACCGGGCCATCGGCATCGCGCGGCATGCCGGGTGCGAGCGCGAGTGGTGGCATGTCGATCTTCATGCGGAAGCTTCCAGGTAGCTTTCCCACGCATCGACCGACACCGAGAGGTTCTGGCGCGGCGCCGCATTGCCCCAGAGCTCGGCTTCCTCGAAAACCACGGTGTAGAGCCACTGCGGCTGTTCGCCGAGGCCCTGCGCATTCGCATCCGCGAACACATGCGCGCCGTGAACATGTTCGATGGTGCCGCGCTTGCCCTGCACATAGCCGGGCAGCCGCGTGTGATGGTCGGCCTTGCCGATGTGCATGCGCACGGCCTGCCCGACGGTGAAGCGCGCAGGGCCCGCTGCGGCCCTCTCGGTGGGCGAGCCCTTGGCGAGCACCGCGGGCACGTTCGCGGCCTGCAGCACGCGGGCGACCGGCGCGGCCGGATGGCGCATCTCGCCGGTCGCGATCTCGTCGGGAAACACTTGCCCGCGCTGCAGCATCAGTTGCTCGAGCGCCCCAAGCCATATCTGGTAATAGCTCAGGTCGCGGTAGTTCGGCAGCGTCTCGCGCATCGCGCGGCTCGCATCGATGTTCCAGGAGCCGGTTGCGCCCATGGCAAGCGTGAGCGCCAGCGCGCGCGGTTCCCAGCCGGCGTGGAAGAGTTCGCCCTCGGGCTCGGGCGTGACCGGCCCGAAGCCCGGCTGGCCGCCCAGGTCGGCCTGCGTCACGTAGCTCATGCGGCGCTCCTTGCGGCAGCTGGCGCATCGGCAAGGCGCGTGCCGATCATCGAATCGCGCGAGACGAGGCTGGCGAGTTCGTCTTCGCTCCATCCTTCGGTGCCGGCGGGCCTCTGCGGAATCACGAGATAGCGCACCTCGGCGGTCGAATCCCAGACGCGGATGCGCGTCGTCTCGGGCAGCACCGTGCCGAAGTCGGCCAGCACGCCGCGCGGGTCTTTCACGGCGCGCGAGCGGTATGGCGCGCTCTTGTACCAGGTGGGCGGCAGGCCGAGCACCGGCCAGGGATAGCAGCTGCAGAGGGTGCAGACGACCATGTGGTGCTGCTCGTCGGTGTTCTGCACTGCCACCATGTGCTCGCCCTGGCGGCCGGTATAGCCGAGCGAAGCAATGGCGGCCGTGGCGTCAGCCATCAGCCAGTCGTGGAAGTTTGGGTCGACCCAGGCCCGCGCCACCACCCTGGCCCCGTTGCGCGGCCCGATGCGGGTTTGATAGGTGTCGATCAGCGCGTCGAGCGCGGCGGGGTCGATATAGCCCTTTTGCGTGAGCACGCTTTCCAGCGCCCGCACGCGCAGGTCCATTTCGCCGAGTTCGCTGTGGTTGTGGGAGTGGTCATGGGAGTGGTCGGGGCCGGTCATCTGCCGATGCTAGCGCCGCCCCGTAAAATTCCCAACATGACCTCGACCGCCCGCCCCGTCCGCTCCCAGTACGAAGATTTCATGCGCCACGTGGACACCCACGGGGTGTTCAAGAGCGACCGCACCGGCACGGGCACCAAGAGCGTGTTCGGCCACCAGATGCGCTTCGATCTGAACGAAGGCTTTCCGCTGGTGACCACGAAGAAGGTGCACCTGAAGTCCATCATCCAGGAACTGCTGTGGTTTTTAACCGGCTCCAGCAACAACAACTGGCTCAAGGAGCGCGGCGTCACCATCTGGGACGAGTGGGCGCGCGAAGACGGCGACCTGGGCCCCGTGTACGGCGTGCAATGGCGCAGTTGGCCCACGCCCGACGGCGGCCACATCGACCAGATTTCCGAAGTCATCAAGACGCTGAAGACCAACCCCGATTCGCGCCGCATCATCGTGAGCGCGTGGAACGTGGCCGAGCTCTCGAAGATGGCGCTCATGCCCTGCCACGCCTTCTTCCAGTTCTACGTGGCGCCGCCGCAGGCACCCGGCGAGCGCGGCAAGCTGAGCTGCCAGCTCTACCAGCGCAGCGCCGACATTTTTCTTGGCGTGCCGTTCAACATCGCGAGCTATGCGCTGCTCACGCACATGGTGGCGCAGCAATGCGATCTCGACGTGGGCGACTTCATCTGGACCGGCGGCGACTGCCACATCTACAGCAACCACGCCGAGCAGGTGGCGCTGCAGCTGAGCCGCACGCCCTACGCGTACCCTACGCTCCACATCAAGCGCAAGCCGGCTTCGATCTTCGACTACCAGTACGAAGACTTCGAAATGCTCGACTACAAGCACCACGAGGCGATCAAGGCGCCCGTGGCTGTGTGACCGCACTGCTCCGCCCGATATGCCTACACCGCGTTTGCACCTCATCTTCGCCCGCGCCGCCAACGGCGTGATCGGTGCCAAGGGCACCATGCCGTGGCACCTGCCCGAAGACATGGTGCACTTCAAGCAGCAGACGGCCGGCGCGCCGGTCGTCATGGGCCGCAAGACCTGGGATTCGCTGCCGCCGCGCTTCAAGCCCCTGCCAGGTCGGCACAACATCGTCATCACACGGCAGGACGACTGGAAAGCCGAAGGCGCGCACCGCGTGGGCAGCCTGCAGGAAGCGCTCGCGCTGTGCGAAGAATCGCAGGTGCCCGACGTGTGGGTGATCGGCGGCGCGCAGATCTATGCCGAAGCCGAACCGCTCGCGCAGTACGCCGTGGTGACCGAGCTCGCGCACGACTACGAAGGCGATGCGCACGCGCCCGAACTCTCCCCTGCGCAGTGGCGCGAGACAAAGCGCGAGCCGCACGTCTCGGCCAAGGAAGGCCTCCACTTCAGCTTCGTGACCTACGAACGCGTGGGATCGCCCAAGGCATGAGCGGCGGCATCCGACAACGCCCTGCTGTCCCGCCGATGCGGCGTCGTTCCCTCCTGGCCGGCGCCGCACTGCTTTGCGGCCTGGCGCCGATGCGTGCGCTGCAGGCGGCCGAGCGGCTCGAACCCGATGAAGAGGCGCTCTTCATGCCGGGCACGGCGCGCCCCACCAGCGACGGCCGGTTCGAGGTCGACATTCACGCCTGGGTGTACGAGCCCGAGCGGCGCTGGGGCCTGAACGCCGCCTTCGCGCGTTACCTGGGCCTGAGCCTGAACAAGCTCTCGCCCGCGGCGCGCCTGCGCTTCAACCAGCGCACGGCGCTGTTCCATGCCGAGTCGGAAGAAGGCAAGGTGTTCGACATCGATTTCGACGGCAGCCCCGCACGCGTGAGCTCGCCGCCTTCGGGCGCCAACGGCCGCATGGACATGCGGATCGTGATCGACGCACCCAAGGCATCGCCTTCGGACGAATGGCTGAAGTTCCATGCCGTGACCGGCCCGGGCGAACTGCTGCACCGCTTCAGGGGCCAGGCGCTGATCGTTCCCGCCGAGGGCCTGTCGATCATTTCGGACATCGACGACACCATCAAGCGCACGCAGGTGCGCGACCGGCGCGAGATGCTGCTGAACACGTTTGCGCGGCGCTTCGAGGCGGCGCCCGGCATGGCGGCCTACTACCGCGCGCTGTCGCAAACGCCGGGCACGCGGTTCCACTATCTCTCGGCCAGCCCGATGCAGCTTTACCCCGCGCTGGCCGACTTCGTTCGCGATGCCGGCTTTCCCAGCGGCAGCATGCACCTGCGCGAGAGCACGAGCTGGCGCACGCTGATTCCGGGCGACCAGGATTCGCGCGCGCACAAGCTCGGCATCATCGAGCAGTTGCTGGCCGATTTCCCGCACCGCCGGTTCATGCTGGTGGGCGATTCGGGCGAGAGCGATCCTGAAATCTATGGGCAGGTGGCGCGCGCCCATCCCAGCCGCATCGACAGCATCGCGATACGCGATGTAACCGGTGAAAGCAGTGCTGCCGAGCGCTACGCAACGGCGTTCGAGGGCATCGACGCCGCGCGATGGCAAATTCTTCCCGCCGACCGGGGCCCGGCGCCGATGCAGGCCTCGCGGTAAGCGGTTTCAGTCGCCACCGGAATCAGCACCTTCGTTTCACCTTCGGGCAAAAACGAACACTTCAGTACACATCAAAAAGTCGTGTGCGGCGCAGGGATTAGGCACAAACGTGATTTTTTCCGCAAAATGTTTGTACCGCCATCTAGACAAGGAGACGGCTCATGTCCATGGAGTTTCTTCGAGTCATCGCCGAACAGAAATTGCCATACGTCGTCCACACGCCAGCAGATATCGACAGGGTGCGCGTGCTGCGTGCGGCCGAGCTGGTGACTGCTTTCATCCCGCCGTCTTCCGGCCATGCGCCGGACGACCGCGCCATACGCCATCTCGCCCAAGTGGAATCGATCACTGCCAAGGGCATGCTGGCGCTGAACAAGGCCACCTCCGCCTTCATCGAGCTCTGAGCTTTGCGGGCTCGAATCCGAGCCGCTTCATCGCGGCACCCGGGCTGATCGCGGCCTTCGCATAGCCGGCCCACGGGTCGTTGCCGCGGTCGAGCCGGGCATGGATGTTTCGGAGCGTCCACTGCGCGCCGCTTGCAAGCGTTGGCACTTCGGCCCATTCCACCGGCACCGACACCCCCATGCCCGGACGGGCACGCACCGACCATGCACACACCGTGGTGGCGCCGAAGCCGTTGCGCAGGTAGTCGATGAAGATGCGGCCGACGCGATTGCTCGGCCCGCTCTTGGCGACGAACATCTGCGGCACCGTGCGGGCCATGTGCCGCACGATGGCCTGCGAAAAATCCTTGACCGTGTCCCAGTCGTACTGCCGTTTGAGCGGCACGACCACGTGCAGCCCCTTGCCGCCGCTGGTCTTGCAGAAAGACGGCAGGCCGAGCTCGTCGAGCACCACGCGCATCAGCTCCGTCGCCTGCAGCACCATGGGCCAGCCGACGCCCTCGCCCGGGTCGAGGTCGAAGGTCATGCGGTCGGGCTTGCCGATGAGCGTCTTCACGGCGTTCCAGGTGTGGAGCTCGATGACGTTCATCTGCGCCGCGCTCAACAGCCCCAAGGGGTTGGCCACTTCGATGAGCTCGGGGTGCGCGGGCCACAGCGCCGGATCGAGCTGCCGCACACCGGCCATCTGGCCCTCGTCGAGGTGCTTCTGAAAGAACAGCTGGCCCTTGATGCCCTGCGGCGCACGCACGAAAGACACTGGCCGGCTCTTCAGGTGCTCCATCATCAGCGGCGCGACAAGGCCGTAGAAGCGCACCACCTCGACCTTGGTGATGCCGGTGGTCGGGTCGACCACGCGATCGGCATTCGAGACCTTGAAGTTGGCCGGCATCGTGGCCGAGGGCTCGGGCCCGGCATCCGGCACGGGCTTGGCCTCTTTCCCCGCCTTGGCCTTCGGCTGGTGAAGCGGCTTCTCGCGGATGATGGCCTTGGCGGGCTTGTCGGTGCGCACGCTGTGGAACACCGGGTGCCGCACGTGGCCGTCTTTCGTCCATTCCGAAAAAGTGACTTCGGCCAGCAGCACCGGCTTGACCCAATGCGCGCGGCGGTCGTTCTCGGTCGGGTCCTTGAACGGGCGCTTGTCGGTGCCGAGCGGCTTCAGCCTTTCGAGCATTTCGTTGAGGGTGCGGCCGTTGAAGCCCGCGCCCACCGCGCCTGAATAAACGAGGTCGCCCTTCTCGTCGTGCACGCCGATCAGCAATGCGCCGATACCCACTCGCGAGCCCTTCGGATCGGTATAGCCGCCGATCACGAACTCCTGTCGCCGCGAGCACTTGAGCTTGATCCAGTCGGGTGAGCGGCGCGACGCATAGGTGCTGTTCTTGCGCTTGCCGATCACGCCCTCCAGCCCGATCTTGCAGGCCGAAGCCACGATGTCTTCGGGCGGCGCATCGAAGATTTCGCTGAAGCGGATTTCAGGCGGCGCCTTGGCAAGCAGCGACTGCAGCAAGGCCCGGCGCTCGATGAGCGGCACGCCCGTGAGGTCGAAGCCGTCGTAGTACGGCAGGTCGAAAAGAAAGTAGACGATGTTGCTGGTCTTCTCCTTGTCGAAGGCGTTCTGCAAGGCTTGAAAGTCGGTGCTTCCCGATTCGTTGAGCACCACGATCTCGCCGTCGAGCCACCCGGGCTTGAGCTTCATGCCCTTGATGGCGCGCACCAGCTGCGGCATGCGGCTGCTCCAGTGGTGCCCGTTGCGCGTGATGAGCTGCACGTCTTTATTCGCGTCGATTCGTGCGAGCAGGCGATACCCGTCGAACTTTAATAGGTACACTTTTTTGTTGCTTTTGAGCCAGGACCAAACCACGCTCCATAAGAGGTAACCCCAATGCGTTGCGTTTCATGCTAGTCCGTACAGAGGCTCTCCCCCCCTTCGTGATAGTCGATGGACGACGGTCAATGCCTCGGTTTTGGGCAACCGCGTGGTCATTGAGTGTTCAGGGGCAAGCCCTATCCGAGAACACGCTCAAGCTACGGCTTCGCCACATCGATGCGTTTTACATCTACTGTGACGAGCGGTTCGGCTCGGACTCCTTCGACGATGCAATCTCCATTCACGACGCGGCTCGGACGCAGCTATTCGTGGAAGCCTTCTACGCCGATCTGACCGCCGATCCGGACTACACAACGAGTGCGGTGCAACGCTGGGATTGCGTCAGAGGCTTTGTTCAAGTGCTCGCCCGTCGCTTGGCAACCTCGAGCGATGCTTGGAGTTCGCTTTCCTCGCTGCTTTTCGGCATGGGAAAGATGCGCCATTCGCGGTATGGCCACTTTCAGTTCGTTCGAGCACTTCCTACTTTGACTGTCACAGACCTTCTCTCGATCGCAGATCCGCACTCATTACGAAATCCGTTCAAAGGAGAGGCTACGAAATGGCGAAACTGGCTGATAGTCAATCTACTTCTATTAGGAGGACTCCGGCGCGGGGAGATTCTTCTTCTCCAAGCCGACTCCGCCAAAAGCGATGTAGACCCTAATACACGCGAACTGGTGAGTTGGCTAAACGTCACCACGCACTTTGGGACTGATGATCGTACGACTAGGCCTAGTCTGAAGACAGCTCACGCGCACAGGCAGATTCCGATCTCCGCCGGCTTAGCGGACTTATTCGAATACTACGTAGCCGTGCATAGGCAGACAACAGCACCACATGGGTTTCTTCTCACATCGAAAACCGGGACCCCCTTGTCGGCGGAATCGGTTACGAAGCTCTTCCAAAAACTCACCCGGGCACTAACTGACGAGGCGCGTGCACACTTTTCCGAGCGGACCGGCGGCAAGGAGACGGTCTCCCCGCACGACCTACGGCATACATGCGCCACTGCGCGATATTCAATGTTCATGGCGCTGGACTCAAATCGAGAGCTAGCACTACAGCGCATGAGAGCGTTCTTCGGTTGGTCGTATTCCTCCTCAATGCCCGAGCACTACGCGAGAGCTGCGATTGAGGACGACCTTATTCGCACTTGGAACCTCTTGTTCGACACCAAGGTAAACCTACTACGAGAAACCGGAAAATGACTGCATCGCCTGCTCCATTATCTCCGTCGCGAGCTGATCAGAATGCGAGAAAGCTACCCATATGGCGATGGAACTGGCCGGTCGCGCCTCAGACAATCCGGGTCTATGACAAGTATGTCGACCAGACCTGCACAATTAGCGGGAGCGAATCAAAATGGAACATACTGCACAAGGGAGGACAAAGAACCTTTTCTTTTGCACACGGCGATCTGGGTGTCTTGCAGCGCAGGCTCGTACTCCTCACGCAGAGCTCGCCGGGTGAGATCGTCAAGCTAGCCGCAGTCGTTGTTCGAGACTGGAAAATGGTCGAGCGGATGCTCCGAACGTCGCCCGAAAACATAAGGAGCGCCTGGGAAAAGACTCCCATGTCGGTTCGGCAAAGCTGGGTAGTCAAGAAAATCCTGAAGGTCACCTGCAAGGCCGAGGTCGGACATTGGAAAACAAAGTTCTATTCGCTCGTTTCGAGCTTGGATACTCGGGCTAATGAACAGGTGCAGCGTCGTACTGCCATTCGACTAAGTCGAGCGGAACTTGTATCCCCCGATCTTCAAGGTGCGATCGCACATGTACTCGACGCCGCCTCTCTATCAAATGATCTATGCGACGCGAATATAGAGGGGCTGGTTGGACTAAGCCTAATTTTTCAGCATGGAGTTCGACCTGTTCAGGTCTTGTGCCTACGAACTGAGCATGTGCAATTCTTCACGGACGCATCCGGCGACTTCGCGTGCGTCGTCTCGTTTCACGCAGCAAAGCAGAAGCATGGGAACGAGTTCGAGATCCTTCGTCAAGTTAAGCCGGAGTGGGTACCCCTGATCTCCCGGCTCCACCGTTCTGCTATTTCCGATAGCCGCTCGCGCCTCTTTCGCACTAGCGACTCAACTGCGCTTTGGAGCAATGCCAAGGCCGCTTGCAAGCAATTCAAGCTCCGACTCACGTGTACTGCCCCCGCGCTACGACATACAGCGGCCCAGACCCTGGCCGACGCTGGTCACAGTAGAAAGAGCATCCAACATTTTCTGGGGCACACTTATGAACATTCCGCTCGGACGTACATACAAGCGAGTCTTAAGCAAGCTGACCTGATCAATTCGGCCCTCGGAGCATCCAAGCTCTACACGTCGATCAGGACGCTTGCAGACAAGACATTTATCTCTGTTGAGCAACTCAGCGCGGCTTCAGAAGACGAACAAGTAGGCGCGGTGGTCGGTAGTCGCTTGGTTACCGGCGTGGGAATTTGCAAAGTCGGCCAGGGGAGCTGTAGCTACAACCCCGTGACCTCCTGCTATGGCTGCCCCAAATTTATGCCGGCGCTCAATCGAAGATCGCATGAAGAAGCAATAGCGGGCATGCGCGAGCAAATCCAAGTCTATTTGCTCCGCGGACTGTCTGATGCAAATCCTGCCTATCGACAACTCACTGCTGCTCTGTCCGGAGCGCAGCAAGCACTGGCCACGATCGATCAGCTAGGAGGAGATGAACGATGAAGGCAAACGAACTCACCACAGCGCAGCCTACTGCTTCCACTGCCTACATCAAGTACATCGCTGACAAACGCAAGAAGGCCGAGATCGTTGGGCTGACCTGGAAGATCTCAATCGACGAGGAAGGTAATGCGATAGACGGGACTAACTGGGATCTAAGACGTCTGAATGGTAGCCACCAGCGATACACGGCAGGCACAGGTGGTTTCGGTATCGATAACGATCTGCGTTGCGATGCGATAGCCGCAGGTTGGTCGATTGCGCGTCTTCCGATCGGAGCGTCACTGTCACCAGAAGTTCAAGACTTCATAAAAGCGATCATCGTCGAGCAGTGCAGACGAGGACGCTCAGCAGACAGCGCCCAAATACTTGCTATGGCATGTCGACGTCTGTTCTCAACAACTAATCGCATGCCTTGGGATCTAAGAGGAGAAGATTTTGATGCAATGATTTCTCTCAGAGACTGGAGCGATAAAGCGAAACGTGACATTGGCATGGTTGGCAAGTACATCGACGAGAACCTCCTGTCCAGGCACTGCCCTGTTCGACCGGCATCGCGCAAGCGAGACCGAAGTCCACTCCTCGAATCCCTCGGAGCTCGTCTATCAGGCGAAAAGTTGCCCGACCAAGACGCACTTTTTGAACTCACGAGAATAGCTTTTCAAGAAGATCCGGTTTCACACAACGACGCGATGCGGTTCTTCATCTTGCGCATTGTGATCATGACTGGACTTCGGATCGAAGAAGTCGTCACTTTGCCTAAAGACTGCCTGCTATGGCACAACCATCTGGATCACGTGACTGGGCTGCCCGCCGGCGAAGTGGGTGGCGTTGGTCGGTCTTTGAGGCTACGCTACTTCGCTGGAAAGCGAAGTGCTCCGGGCCTCTTGGTCGAAGAGTTTCAATGGGTACCTGCTGCCTTCGAAAAGCTTGTGGTGAGAGCGGTCGAGCTGGCAATCAGCGCGACGGATTCGCTGCGCGCGGTCTTGCTGACTCAGATGAAGCAGCCGCATCGACACCCTACTTCCGACATCCGCTCCTTCCTTACTGCCTCGGGCCATTCAGTGACTACTGCTGAACGGCTCTTCCTCACCGTGGGAGAGGTTGCTCCCTATCCTCTTTCGGATCTTTTATCCTCAGATGTTCAGATAAAAACCCCCACATTGCCGCGTCTGTACAACGCACTTGGTCGAAGCAGGGGAAGCGGTTCCGTGAGCTTTTTCAAAAAATACGGGCGGGCGGAAGGCGCGGAAAAAATGTCTCTAAAGCCTCATTCATTGAGACATCTGATGAACACGGAGCTGTTTAGGCAGAACGTACCCGACACAGCGATCACTCATCAGTTCGGACGGAAGACGGTAGCACAGAGCTACGAATATGATCATCGGTCGCTTGCCGAACGCCTTCGCTTCGTGAGCCTTCCTCAAGCAGCCTCCGCTGTTATCGCCGCCGGAAGCCCGCAGGAGCTCGTTGCGAAGATGGTGGTATCCGGAGTGGCTGCCAAAAGTCATATTGGTCGGTCTTTCAAGACGATCCAAGTGGAACACGGAGACAGCGCAGCATTCCGCTATCTAGCCGCTAACTCAGACGGGTTCCATGTGACGCCCTATGGTTTTTGCACGACCAGTTTTGCAGTGAATCCATGTGCTCGGCATCTGAAGTGCTTTGACAACTGTAAGCATTTCGCAGCGAGTGGCAACACTGAACATGTCGCTACCTTGCGGCAACTGAAGGCTAATCTCATTGCCATGCGCGAGGCCGCTGCGGAGAGGCCGCTCTACACGACCGGACGAAAGAACCAGATATCTCACGCCGAGCGCCTTATTGCAGGCGTATCTGCCGCACTGGATGCGCAACCAAGCCAAATCCTATTTCCCGATGGTGCGGACCATGCAGCGGGCCCGAAGGATTTGTTCTCATGAGAAAGCTGCTCGATGCCAACAACTCGGAACTGTCCAGTGTGCTCGACCAGTTACTTCGCGACAACATCGCGGTCACGGTACGCGAGGTGGCCCGACGTCATTCATTGTTGAAGAACGCATCTGCCTTCACTCGAAATGAGTCGCGAAAGTCGCTGATTGAGCATGCGCAGCGACAACAGCGAGAAGCAAGTGCTGCCGCAGAGCAGGTCTCCTCGAGAAGCACATCCGAAAGACTCTCCGAAAGGACAAAGCGAGTAAAACACCTCGAAGACCAAGTGCGGCATCTAGTCGCAGCTCACGCCGCTCTCATTCGCTCAGTACAGCTTGCCGGAGGAACCGCTGCACTCGAACGGTTTTGGAGGGAGTACAAGTCGGTCGGAGATTCGCTCAAGGATCTTGGAGCCGTGCCAAACGTCGGCCGAGTCGTCCGCCTGCCTATCGAAAGCCGAATTGATTCTAAGGATCGATGAGGAGGCGATGCCTCGGCGCCGCGAGAGAGGAAGACTAAGCCTGTCGCGACGACATCGCCGTTGTCAGAGATGTTCTTTGATAGAAATAGCCTTCGGACGACAGCGTCGAATCGCAGCTTGTCGGATCGTACGCCATGGCAAATCCGCTTGCGAAGTACAAGGCGAAGCGCAACTTCGACATCACTCCAGAGCCGAAAGAAGGCGGTCGGGAAAATCTACACGCCCGGCCATTCGTAGTCCAAAAGCATTGGGCAACCCGCTTGCACTACGATTTTCGAATAGAACTCGAAGGTGCGATGAAGAGCTGGGCGGTGCCAAAGGGCCCAAGCTACGACCAACGCGATCGCCGAATGGCAATCCATGTTGAAGACCACCCTATCGCCTACAACACTTTCGAAGGACAAATTCCGCCAAAGCAGTACGGCGCCGGCAAGGTCGTCATCTGGGACAAGGGAACCTGGGTACCGATCGGCGATCCGCACAAAGGATATCGCGAAGGCAATCTCAAGTTCGAACTGCACGGTCATAAGCTGCGTGGCAAATGGGCGCTCGTTCGAATCAAGAGTAAAGCGGAAACGCAAGACGCCTGGCTGCTTATAAAGGAGCGTGACGACTACGAGCGGCCGGCGGGCGAATTCAGCGTGACAGACGAGTTCCCCGACAGCGTCGCGAACCTTCCGATGCCGGAAGTAGAGGCGAGATCAACGGCGACAGCCGCGCCAGCTTCTCCAAGACGCGCCGGTCCCCGCAGTGCGAAGTCTGTGCCCGCGGGCGCTGTGAAAGCCGAACTTCCGGCCAAACTGGCGCCTGTGCTAGCGACGCTCGTTGATGCGCCTCCAGACCGTCCCGAGGATTGGATTTACGAATTGAAGCTAGACGGCTATCGCATGCTCACCCGTATCGACAGAGGCGAGGTCCGACTGCTGACGCGCAATGGCCACGATTGGAGTGAACGGGTGCCGCACCTGGTGCGCGCTATCAAAGCGATGAAGCTCAAGCCCGGCTGGATCGATGGCGAAATCGTCGTACTAGACGAGAGCGGGAAACCAAACTTCCAAGCGCTGCAAAATGCGTTCGACAACTCGAAAACGGGAGGCATCCTCTATTTCCTGTTCGATTTGCCCTACTACGATGGCTACGACCTCACTAACGTGGCACTCACCGACCGGCGTGCGTACTTGGAACAATTGCTCGCCGACTGCCCAAGCGAGATCCGTTTCAGCGAGACCTTTGACGCGCCCCCAAGCGACATCGTTGCTTCGGCTTGCAAGTTGGGTCTCGAAGGCATCATGGGCAAGCGCAAGGAGAGCATCTATAGCGGGCGCCGATCGGCAGACTGGATCAAGCTCAAGTGCAACCTTCGGCAGGAATTTGTCATCGGCGGCTACACGGATCCGAAGGGCTCCCGCACGGGATTCGGCGGGCTCCTTGTAGGAGTGAACAACGATAAGGGCGAGCTCGTCTATGCGGGGAAAGTTGGCACGGGCTTCGATCAAAAGAAACTTGGCGACCTGCTGCAAAAAATGCAGAAGATCGAAACCGGCGTGCGTCCCTTCAAGGACAAAACCGATGATGATCGACACGCTCACTGGGTGAAGCCGCTCCTTGTCGCGGAGGTCGCTTTCTCCGAATGGACCTCTGGCGGTCACATCCGGCATCCATCATTCAAGGGCCTTCGAGCAGACAAACCAGCGAAGGCAATCGTCCATGAAAAGCCGGTTCATCGAGCTGACGAAGATTTGGAACAGGCCGTCACACGCACACTGCCCGCGAAGTTTAGAGTGTCAAATCCAGAACGGATAGTCGACCCCGCAAGCGGCCTCACCAAGATCGAGCTTGTGCGCTTCTATGGATTGATAGCGCCGTTGATGGTGGTGCATTTGAAAGCGCGCCCAATCTCTCTTGTGCGTGCGCCTAAAGGCATCACCGGTGAGCTGTTCTTCCAAAAGCACCTGGACAAAGGAACCATGTCTGGTATCCGCGAGCTCGATCCGGCGCTTTGGCCAGGACATGATCAGCTATTAGAGGTCGCGACTTCGGAAGGCTTGATCTCCGCAGCGCAGATGAACGTGATCGAATTCCACACTTGGAACGCCGTCAAGACCTCGATAGGCAAGCCGGATAGGATGACCTTTGACCTCGATCCTGGAGAGGGCGTCGAGTGGCCGATGATGCTGCAAGCTACCGAGCTGGTGAGAGTGTTCCTGAACGAGCTCGGGCTCACCTCATTTGTAAAAACCAGTGGCGGTAAGGGGCTCCATGTGGTTGTCCCACTGAAAAGGCAATATGGCTGGGACACTGTGAAGGACTTCTCGGAAGCAATAGTCCGACATTTGGCGCGCACGCTGCCAAAGATCTTTGTCGCCAAGAGCGGCCCAAAGAACCGGCTGGGAAAGATTTTCATCGATTACCTACGCAACGGCTTCGGAGCGACCACGATTTGCGCTTGGTCAGCAAGAGCCAGGCCCGGACTTGGCGTTTCAGTCCCTATCGAGTGGTCAGAAGTACAGAAGGTCAAAAGCGGCGACCAATGGACGGTCCAGAACATCCACACGAGGCTTGACAAAGGAAATAGCCCGTGGGCTGCCTATGCGACCTCCGCCCAAAGGCTGGGCTCGGCCATGAAACTGCTCGACTTCAGCCCTTAGCCCTCATGGAGCTCCGGTGATCTCGCGCGCCCGGCGTCCAGCATCCAGTGCACCTCAATCTTTTCGCACAGAAGCCAGCAGCGGCAGCCGCGCCTCAAACTCCTCCGCGAATGTGTTGATATCCAAGTCCAACGCGATGAGCCAATGCCGAAGCTCGACAAAGTCGATCCGTCGAAGTCCCGTTTCGACCTTTGACACATTGCTCTGGAGCATTTTTGTGCGCTTGGCGAGCTCTGCCTGGGTCAGTCCCCTGGCCATCCTGAATTCCTTCAAGAGTTCAAGAACCAGTCGGTTTTCCCGGCTGTAGATTGTCTTTTGCATGGGCCACTTCCTTGTGACCCTGAGGCTCAATTCGAAATTGGAATATGCGAAAATCGAATAAACTCTGGATGTTGCTCGTTTGAGCCACGATGCCCGCATGGTCAGGCGCACCTGCTGCGCGAGTTGCCTACGCCCAAATTCAAGGATCGTCATGCTCCGCGTTGACCAGCACTTCGAAATCTCCTCGGCTGCGTTCTGCGATGAGAATCCGCACGTACATCGCTTCCACTGGGCCGAGCGGTGCCTCGATGTGCCACTTTGGTACGTCGAAGTTCTACCGCAGCCTTCCCAAGTAGACGGAAGCCAGCTCTGGAGCCGTTACGTGGCGACTAGGACAATCGACGTGATTTTCATTTTGGGCGAGACGACATGGGAGAGTACAAAGCTTCATGTGGTCCTACCGGCACATATGACAAAGCAGAGCGCCCCGCAGCTTGCAAGATGTCTCGCAATATGGGAATGTAGCGTGAGGGGGAAGGAGCAGTGTCCTGCTTGGCTCTTCGAAACGGACTTCGGAACCTACGTTGATCCTCTGTGCGGGTACACGCCTCACCAAGTTAGGAAAGAATGCCTGCGATGGCATGGCACCCAATCCGCAGACTTGGACGCTCTCACAGCTGTGTGAGAGCAATCGACGAGCTCGCAGCTCGGCCAGGGAACTAGTAGCACCACCTGAAGAAGTAAATGTCTTCCCGATCTGTCTTGCGACTAACCCAAACTCAGGAGTTCAGGGAGCAACTGCGAAAACGATTCAAGATGATCGAAGACGAGCGCGCTCGCACGGCCATGCGAGCAAGTGAGTCGGTCCCTAGCGACGCAGAGCATCTCGCAAAAGGAAAGCGTCAGATTCTCGAGACTCAATCTTCCGAGAAGCGACAGCTCTAGCGAGACTTTGCAGACGCCACTACCCTCCTCTCCATTTCGCCGCCTAAGGTTTTCGCAGATGCTCGGATGAGTTCACATTTCTTCTGTGTCTTTCCCGATCCGGAGAACGAGCAGATCGCGCGCCAATGACCACACCACTCAGATGAGTCATCGCACTGCGCCGCCGTGGCACAGCCTCGCGGTATTGACTTCGATTAGAGCGGATGGAAGTTCGATTGACGAGCTTATCCAAGGCGTCGCTCTACCCGGCTCGTCATTTCACTCGCCACATAAGCTCAGGAGAATCAGCTTCACAATCGACAAACCCCTCTCGCATCGCTGGCCTTCGGCCGACGGCGTCGACGACCTTGATCGCTCTTCTTCTGGCCATGTGGTGTCCGATCATCGTAAGCGGCTAGCGATCCCATCTTGATGGGTAGCCGCTCACCCGCTCCAAGGCTAGACTTCAGGAATCGGCCAATAGCGGGCATTAGCCCCGATGGGCCAGGCTTGATGCTATCGCCGGTCATGACGGCGAGCCCGTTCCTCCAAGCGCGACTGCTCGTGCGCCAACAGACTGCTGACTTCCCGCAATCTGTGAATCTGCTGTTCGACACTTTGCCGCTTCTCAGCCAGCAGGCGGGCACCCGCCATGCAATGGATCCCGCCCGAGCGCAATCCCTTCAGCACCTCGTGAATCTCGTCTAAAGAAAAGCCGAGCGCCTGCATGCTGCGCAGTAGCTTGATTTCTTTTATTAGCGACGAAGGATAGTCGCGATAGTTGTTCGCGCTGCGGGGGATTTTGCCCAGCAAGCCGCGCCGCTCGTAGTACCGGATGGCGTCACGGCCAAGACCAGTTTGCGCTTCGAGTTCCGCGATCTCCATAAAGTTCTTGACTGTGAACTGGGGTTCACACTTTAGCATCACCTTCAATTCAAGGAGATGCCTATGTATTTGCTCGGCAGCACAAGCGTCGTCATCGAACTCCCTAGAGTGAGGGTCTTCGACTACGTGACGAATCTCACAAACTTCGCCCAATGGTTCCCGGCGGTAGTGGAAGTCACGTCACGCGACAACGTTGCACCGGCCACCGTTGGAAAGCAGTACGACGAGATATTTCTCATGCCGCTGCGTGGCCGGCGCTCTGTTGGCATTCGAGTGATTGAAGTCGACCCGCCTTGGAGAATCGTCACGGAGGGTGCCCTTGCGCTGTTGAGGCCGCGCATGGAGATTCAGTTCCAGGATGCCGGGTTGAATGCGTGCAAGGTGCAATGGCGCATGCTAAGCAGAAACAGCGCGCCCATGGCGCGCTGGACGGTTTTGCCCCTCGCTCGACAGTTGATGCAGAAGCGCGCCGATGCGGCAATGCGTCGTCTAAAGAAGATCTTGGAATCCGGACAGGCGTAAGCGCGCGGCGACCCATCTTGACCGCGGGTTGCGGTCGTGTTCCTGAGAGTGCTGTCAGGCTGGCTGCCAGCGATGCGGCAGCAGCTCGCCAATCTGGCTGGTGCGCTGCATGGGCAGGCGTGCCATCACATCGCGCAGGTAGCCATACGGGTCGTGCCCGTTCATGCGCGCCGACTGGATCAAGCTCATGATGGCCGCGGCGCGCTGGCCTGCCCGTAGCGATCCCGCGAACAGCCAATTCGATCGTCCGATGGCGATCGGGCGGATCTGGTTCTCCACCCAGTTGTTGTCCGCCGGCAGATCGCCGTCGTCGATGTAGCGCGTGAGCGCCTGCCAGCGTTTGAGGCTGTAGTCGATTGCCCTGGCCGTGGCCGAACCATCCGGCACCCTCTGCCGTTGCCCGGCGAGCCATTGCTGCAGGGCATCGGCCACCTTGCGCGACCTCTCTTGTCGTATTCGCCTTCGATCCTCAGGCTCAAGCTCGGCGACCTCGCGTTCGACGGCGTAGAGCTCGCCGAAGAACTTCAGCGCCTGCTCGCCGACCGGGCTGCCGTGATTGGCCCAGAGTTCGTGGAACTTGCGCCTTGCGTGCGCCAAGCAGCCCGCCTCGGTGACGTCGAGCTCGAAGCATGCCTTGTAGCCACTGAAGTCGTCGCACACCAGTGTGCCGCGCCAGCCATGCTCGCCCGGCAGCCCGAGGAAGGCGCGCGCATGCTGGCCGCCGCGGCTGTCGGCGAAGTCGAACACCACCGCGCGCAGCGCGCTGTAGCTGGTCGTGCAGTAGCTCCAGAGGTACGCCCGGTGTGTCTTGCCGTTGCCGGGTTTGAGCATCGCCACCGGCGTCTCATCGGCATGCAGCACGCGGTCTTCGAGCATCTCGCGCTTGAGCGCATCGACCAGAGGCTGTAGCTGCACGCCGCACTGCCCGACCCAGCTGGCCAGTGTCGAGCGCGATATGGCGAGGCCCGCGCGACCGAAGATGGCTTCTTGCCTGTACAGCGGCAAGTGGTCCAGGTACTTGCCCACCAGCTGCCCACCAGCACCTGCGAGAGCAGCCCAGCCGTCGGGATGCCCTTGTCGATGATGTGAGGATCGACGGGAACCTGGTGAATGGTCTCGCACTGGGCGCAGGCCCACTTGCCCCGGATGTGGCGCTCGACAGTGAACACGCCGGGACGTAGTCGAGCTTCTCGGCCACATCCTCACCGATGCGCTGGAGGGTGCAGCCGCAGGCACAGGTGGTGCTCTCGGGTTCGTGGCGGATCTCCCGGCGCGGCAAGTGCGCGGGCAGCTTGGGCTGTTGCTTCTCACGCTGCGCAGACGGCACGGTCGCGAGTTGTTCCAGCTCACGCTCCATCGCTGCCAAATCGGCGTCGATGGTCTCTTCCAGCAGGCTCTTCTGCTCGACATTGAAGGCTTCGGACTTGGCGGCGAACTTCAACCGCTTGAGCACGGCCATCTCGTGCGTGAGCTTGTCGATGGAGGCCTGCTTGAACGCGATCTCGTGGTCGCGGCGTGCGATCTCGAGCTTGTCGGCTGCAGCCCCTCTCCTCAGGGAGAGGACCAACTCGCGCAGCTGCTGCGCGTCCAGGTGGTCAAGGTCGGCCGTGTCGATCACGGAAGGTGATGGTGCCCCAGCGTGCGTGTCCACGCATCAGCACATTCGGCAATTGCACTACAGCACGCAGATCACTCCAGCTTCGCCGATCCGCTGCCACGGCAGTCCGAGCACCAGCGCGTCAAACTGGGGAGGGGTCAGGCTGAGGGTGGTGCCGCTGTCCTTGGGCCAGACGAACTTGCCCTGGTGCAGGCGTCGTGCCGACAGCCAGATGCCGATGCCGTCGTGCACCAGGACCTTCATGCGATTCGAACGCCGGTTAGCGAACAGGTAGGCGTGGTGCGGGCGCGCGGCGCCGAAGACACGAACCACGCGCGCCAGTGCCGCTTCGGTGCCTGCGCGCATGTCCAACGGCTCGACGGCCAGCCACAGCGCGTCGACCCGGATCACCTGAGGATCTCGCGCAGCCAGGCGGCGCATTGGCCTGACGCGCTCAACGGCCAGGTCACGTTCACCGCGATCGCGCCTCGGCGAAGCTCAAGGTGGATGTCATCTACGACCGCGGGGCCTGGCGCCAACGTGAGCGAGATGAACTCGGCTTGCGGGTCGCTGGCCTTCGAGGCGGTGCCTCTCGCGTCGACCATGCGGCGCCACTTGTGAACGAGGTTAGCGTTGAGGCCATGGGCCAGCGCCACTTGAGCCACAGACGCCCCGGGCTCTGCGCACGCCGCCAACACTTGCCGCTTCAAATCGGCCGCGTGGCGCCGCCGGCTCACGCGCTTGGAGTCTTCCATAGGTGTCCACCTAAATCCTTGGTGGACACCATCGTCGTAGACACTGGGGCCAAGCTCAAGACGGGATCACCGCGCGCTTACCGATCATCTGCGGAGTGAGCCATCTCTCCTTGCGCTCCTGAGCGGGTTCGCTGGCATGGAAGAGATTGAGTTCGATCCATCGCCCATAAAGATTCAGCTACGCCCATTCAGTCATGACTAGGACAGCTTAGAAACACAAGCCGAGCCGGTCGCAAAAGAGCGGCGATTCCAATAGCCCCTCGGCAGTCGCTGCAAGCGTTACCGATGCGCCTTCGATGCGACGCCTCCGAAGCGCATCCGCTACAAAACTCGAAGCTGTCATTTCTTCGACAAAGCGTCGCAGCACATCCGCCGCTTCGGCGCTTTGCGTCTTCTGCGTTCCCATCCCTGGCGAATCACCGTGAAGCTGGCCGGCAACACGCGAAACCCTGTGAGTGCGGCTGTCTGCCTCGAGCCGCCTCCTCACGCCGACAGCGACCGGTTCTGATCGAGTAAGGTCTGAACTGCGGTGGATGAAGTGGCGCGCACACGATTTCGTTGGCACCAAGTCGGCGGGACAGCAGGGTGATATGGGGGCTTTGCCATGATTACTCCTTGCGAAGGTCCCAAGAAGAGGCGGGGCCACACTGGTCGCGGGTATGCTGCAGCGCAGCAGCATCCTTAAACCGGCCTCGGGCGGCTTTTGCGCTCAGCCCTGGCTGAACTTGGCAGAGGGCGATTACCTCGGGACCGCCCCCGATGCGTTACATGATGACGCGCCCGCGGTCCCCGTAGCCCATCGGCTCCACCTGCAGCGCAGCTAGCGCCTCTAGCAGCGCCTTCCGGCAGCTAAATGAGCTGTCTGACGACTGCATCCAGGCGCCGCGCTCGCGCTCGACCCAGGTGGTACCGAATGCGTCGCCAGCGTGGAATCCGGCGTTATAGGCGCGGACCGTATCGCCCTTGGGATTCACTGCCGCGTGCACGGATAGCTCGTTGAAGCCCGCGTCCGAGACGGACCCACGCGCGGCCATGCCGTTGGGCAGCACGAAGTCGAACACCTCGCCACGGCGCATGTCATCTGGGAAGCGGTTGTCGCCGGGCCGCAGGGTAAACAGCTTCCGCTCCAGGCCAGCGTTCACAGCGCACACCATAAGGTTGCGCCAAGCCTTCCGGCGGGAAGTCTTGTACTCAATCTCGAAGGCCGAGTCGGGCATGGTTGAGACCACGCCTGGCACCGGCGTGATGATGGTCATCTCGAAATCGAACTCGGGGTCGTCCTCGTACCCGAGCTGCTTTAGTCGCTCCACGAAGCGCCGCGTCTGCAGCAATGCGAAAGGGCGGTCTTGCTCGGGCCCGACCATCGCAGCCTGCAAGGCCGCATAGGTGCGAAAGCCCAGACTGTGGGCCAAGGCTTCGCTCAGGTGCGATGACTTGACGTGGGGGAACTCGTCGCGGAGCGACTTCTTGAGCGCGGCGAGAGGTGCCTCGCACAGGGGTGTAGCGGCCATACGGCACTCCAATCTGCGTGGTCGACGTTTCCCGATTACGCATCGACCCGGATTGAAGTCCGTTCGGTGGCGCGAGGTGCTATGTCTGCTTTAACCCGGGAACAGGTTCGGCTCAGACGCCTTGGCGCCAATATTAAGCCATTTCGGCGTGCGCGCCATCCCGGCCGGAGGCGCTAAGGCCGACGATAGAACTCCGGCGCCACAGCTATTGCAAGTCAAGGAAGCTTGTCGCTTGACGGCGAAGCGAAGATCAAAGGAATGCGCAGGGTCGACAATTTGAGCTTGCTGAGGTCTACGGGTTCGATGCGTTTGAAGTGCTCGGCGTAAGTCTTGCCGTCGAAGCCGACGGCCTCAACTCCTGAGTTTGACAGCCACAAAGTCGCCCGCTGAATCGCAGAAATGAAGATGGGCATCACGTCGACGTAGACCTGTCCGTCGGGGAACTGCTGACTGATTCCGGCTTGGGAAATCGCGGCGAAAGAGATGTCCGCTTCCCACATCGCGCGTAGCACGTCCGGCTGCTTCACAGAGCTGTGCCCGAGCCGCTTGTAAAAGTCGTGCAATGGGAGGAAGAACTTCGAGGTCGGCGGCGTCATCCCTTCGTAGCTGGCTAGCAGATATGCCGCACCAGCCTTTGTGCCGATGCCCCCTTCCCCGTGAAGCATGGAATTGCAGCTGACGAAGAGTGCGTGGTCTCGGTGATGGATCGCGTTTCGAAGGTGCACCAGCAGAGCCGTATCCGCGTGCTTGAAGTACTCAAACCCGGAAAGACCCTTCGTCAGGTCATAAAGTCGATGAAAGGCCTCAAGCTTTGCCTCAAAGGCACGGTCATGATTCGCCACGGCCTCTTCTGCGTCGACGTCGAAAAGCTGCTTGAACTTGAGGCTCGACTCAGCATACAGACGCATGCTGTTGGACAGAGCTTCCCAAGCGGATTGGATTGGAGTCATTAAGTTCGTTCGGCGTTGCTTTGCAAGTCTAGTTCCCTCGGGAATCTGCGGACCAAAGTCGACGCCAGGCATGTCTCTGTGGGCGGTACACAGCCTTACCGGGTCCTCGTCAATCGTAAAACGAGTCCGAGTACCTGAACAGCTTCTGTGGCTGCGCGACAATTCATCTGTGCTGAATGAGCGAAAGCCTCGGTGCATGCCCAAGAACTTAAAAGGGAGGACCGGATGATCTACTTCTCCGACGTGTTCGGCATCGCGCAAGACCTGCTCGAGGCTCATGGCGCGTTCAACATTGCGCTGGTCAACGACCTGCCCTTGTTCGTCGACCCGTTTCTGCTATTCGACAGTGAGCGCCCCGAGCTTCGGGAGCTGCATGCCGATATCATCAAGTACCTCGTCTTCGTGCGGGATCGCGCTCAGGCCGACGAACTGACCGAAGGGGCAATCTCGCAGTGGCTGTTCTTTCGAGAGGTCAAGCAAAACTGGCTGGGGTTCAGCCGCCAAGGGAACAGCGGCACCGGCCTTGGCCGGCATTTCGCGGACGCGCTGGCCAGGAACTTCAAGCGGGTGTTCCGAAACTTCGGCGAAGAGACGCTTACGAAGAGCTCCCACTTGGAGAAGCTGGGCCTGCTCAGCGGCGGCGTTGGCCGAGACCACCTGAGCGACTTCACCACGAATCTCATCAAGGGATACTTGCTGAAGTACACGGAAGACTTCGCCATGCAGCACCTGCAGCCCGCCCAGCTGAAGCGCGTGAACGTGGAGCGCGTCAGGTTCAACTACGAGACACGTCGCTGGCAGTCAGGGCTTTTCGTGCTGCCTTGGCATGAAGACGACTACGTCATCCTGACCCCTTGCGACATCCTGACGCGCGACGAGGCCTGGATTAATCAGGGCGACATGCTTAGCCAGTTTATTCAGCTGCGGACATCGTTGCCGGACGAGCATCTGCGTGCGCAAGTCAACGACCACTTCCTCCGGCAAATCAACGAGCACTCGACGCAGGACGAGCGCAAGGCGGCGGCCTTGAAGACCATCGAGCAGTTCACCGAACTGATCGACCACTACATCAAGTGGAAAGAAGAACACGCCTCCGAGGCCCACGTGGTGAGCAGCCGAAAGGTGCAGGAGACGCACAGGCAATTCGTGGACAACATCCGCGAACTGGTGCTGAAGCACCTGGTGGGTACCGAGTTCTACGAGCGCGGCGACTCGTATGAGGAAGCGCTGCAGCGCGTGAAGTACCTGAAACACGTCATTGAGGACAACGACGGATACCGTGTGTTCTACGTGGATGGGCAGCCGGTGAAGCGCGAGAGCGACCTCCACGTCATGTACCGGCTGACTTGGTATGCGACTGTTTACGACGTGAATGCCGAAGTCAATAACGGCCGCGGCCCCGCCGACTACAAGGTGTCCAAGGGGAAGAAGAACGCCAGCTTGGTGGAGTTCAAGCTGGCCAGCAATTCAAGCCTTCGACGCAATCTTGAGAAGCAGGTCGAGGTATACGCCAAGGCCAGCCAAACCACGAAGGCCATCAAGGTCATCCTGTACTTCTCTGAGGCCGAGTTGGAGAAGGTGATGAACGCCCTTCGCGAGCTGAAGCTTCAAGACCGTGAGGACATCGTGCTCATCGATGCGGGGCGTGAGAACAAGACCTCGGCGTCGAAGACTTGAGGCCGGCGATCGTCGGTGGTTCTCGTGCGTGATGTTGGTCCTCAACTGGTTTCCGCCGCGAGCAATTCAACCACGCCGCTAACACTTCATTTCAGCGGGCCGCCTATGGGGGCCGCTGATTTCAAACGCTGGCTGCCAGCTTTCTGATTCCGAATTCAGCGTTAGCCTTGACCGCTTCGGGCAACGAAGCGAAGGTCGCACGCTCTGGGGCGGAGATCGTATTCAGGGGGCAGGCGAGGCGGGCTGAGCTGTCGTAGAGTTCATCTGTGCGCCACGAGGCGTTCATTGTGAACAAAGTGCCGTCGGGTGACAGCGCTGCTAATTAGGCCCGCGAAACAATGACCTTTCTTCGATTCAACCGCCTCTACATCATTGAGTCCCTTGAGCCGCACGAGGTCAAGACTGGTCAGATCCTCTTCGACTACCTTAAACCTATCATCGAGGGGGCCGACTTCACCCTGCCAATGGGCCACTACACAACCGAAAGCGCCCAAGGCTTCAGGGACGTGCTGGCAGAGCTGCTCACGAACTCCCAGCAGGGCCACCTGCCATGGCTGCACATCGAATGTCATGGCTCTGATGAAGGCCTAGAGTTCGCCAATGGCAGCGAAATCGGTTGGCAGGAGCTTTGCAACCTCCTGCGCCCGATCAACCAAGCCTGTCAGTTCCAGCTTTTTGTCGTTCTGTCGTGCTGCCACGGTGCTGGGATCGTGAGCGGTATCGACACCGGTCGCGGCGCACCCTGCCTCGGCTTGATCGGCCCATCGCACGAAGTTCACCCGGCTGAGCTCCTCGGCCACTTCCGCGACTTCTACCGGCAGCTCGTCGAGACGACCGACCTTGGCGCAGCTTTTCGGAGTTGGAGCAGTCGGAGCTTGGAGAAGGGGCAAATGGCGATCGTCACCGCGGAATTCTGGTGGAGGCAGCTGATGTCCGCGTATCTGGGCGAACACGCAACGAGGGACGGAATTGCGAAGACAGCGCGGCGTCAAAGAAAAATTCATGCTGCTCAAGGTGTCGCTACATCCATTGGATCCTTGAGACGCAAGTTCATCCAACGACTTCCCCTTGTCGTCGAGAAACGGTTCAAAGCCTACTTCATGCTTGATGAAGTACCAGATAACGCTGCTCGCTTTGGAGAGACCTTCAAAGCGCTCCAGTCCGAGGTGAAAGAGCGCCTGAACGGTTGACGGCTCCAAGTCGCCCTGTGTAGGCTCGGTGACTGTCCTGTAAGCAACGTCGGTAAGTGCGAATGGACTCAGATCTGCTGCAGCAGATGCAATCAACCGAGGAGCTACTGCAGCGCAGTTTTGAATCTGCCGCCGCGTCATCGCGTGGTTAGGCGCTCCGCAACCTCACGAGCACCGAGATCCCTCACTATCTGACCTCCCCTGGAATCATCACCGGCTCGAGCCATTTGAGCGCCGCCGCCCTCGGCGACAGCGCGCGCAGATGCGCCTCGCGCGCCAGATCGGTGGCCAGTTCCTCGAGCTGCTTAGGATCCACCGTCCGCCAATGGCGCTTGAGCTGCTGCGCGCAATAGTAGATCCACAGATCGGTCGGAATGTCGTCTTCCATGCCGCCATACTACTGTATATTCATACAGGTGTACTGCGAAGTGTTTAGATACCGGTTCGAGGGCCAGGCGCTTTCCACCAAGGAGGCGGTCAAGCACACGCGCCGCATCGGAGAGCTGCTCTACGTGCCGCGCATCCACGACCCGCGCCCGGGGCGCAGCCTGATGATCGCGATGCTGCTGGCCGACGACCAGGAGAGCTACGTGATCCCGCTGCTCAACCGCGCGTCCATGCTCGAGGTGCGGGGCGGTTTCTTCATCGAAGGCACCGAGATCAATCCGCGTGGGCGGGCGCTCAAGAACATCAAGGCCGACATCTACCCGCAGCGCTGGTTCTGTCGCCCGGTGCCGCGGCCTGCCCCGCCCGATGCGAAGGCGGCCCGCCTGGAGGCACAGCGCCACGACGAGATGATTGCGAAGGCGCTGCAGCGCTGGCCATCGCGCCGCGGCGGTTCCAGCCTCGGTGCAACTGCATAGCGCATTTGCGAACTTGCTCAAGGAGATGACCATGGACCAAGCCGAACTCTTCTTCCCGCAGCCGATATCCACGGCACCGGTCGATGTCGCACCGCAGGAGGCCAGCGATGACGACACGCCGTTCCGGTTCGAAGAGGTGGAGCCGGAGCCGCGCGTTGCTTACCTCGTGCGGCTCTCGGACTATCCGCATTCGGCGGCCGATGCGGTGAAGGTGGCGGAACAACGCTTCCGGCGCGAGCTCGACCGGCAACTGGGCCATGAGGTGGTGTCGGCGCTGCGCGCGTTCCAGAACGCGAGCGAGTCAGGCGAAAGCGATCTCACCAAAGACGAGATCGCACTGGCCAAGCGCTGGATCAAGGCCTTCGATGCGGCCAGGACGGCGGGCTTTCGCGATCTGGGCGACACCGACGAGGCCTATTTCGCAGTTCGTGCTGTGTAAGGACGGTCAATCAACTTATGCCGGCTCCTTTGGACGCGCGATCGGACGCACAAGGTAGTCGGCGACCGCGCTCGCGCCGGCAATCCAGGCTTCCATTTCGCTGGAGTGCGCCGTCTGATCGGACGCGAACGGCCGAAAGCTCAACAACCCGGTCGGACCGTCGACCGCACCCAAGAGCGAGAAGCGGAAATCGCCGGGCTCCGACTCGCTCACCATGACAGCCATCTGACCCATCTTGATCTCCCCTGTTGTTGAGGAGACGTTAAGCGGGCGTGGCCGGCAGGAATGTCAACATTCGTCAATCCGCTGGAAATCGTTCACGATGCGGTCGACTTTCGTGAGCCGTACCGTAACCGCTACGATTTCTAACCCATGACCAAAGAGATTGCCCGTCTCCCGCCGGAGAGCTGCGCACAGCTGCTCGAGGTACTGCGCTCATTGGGATGGGAGTTCGAGCACCCGGTCAGCGCCGAGATCACAGGCTGGAGCAATCAAGGCGAGGAAATCATTCTGATCTCACCAGAAGAAGCTGTCGTTTTCGTTTCAGCTGCGGTTGGACACGGGGTCCAACTTTGGGCGGTGCCAGGCAAAGAGCTGTTTCTCAGCTGCGGGGAGATGCTGCAGATCTACTTCGATGGATTTTCTCAGGAGGAAAGCGCATCGCTGCAAGCTGCGTTGCGAGCCCGCGGTTTGAAATTGGACATGAGCAGCGACAGCGGCTAAACACGGATGGCAGTTGCGCTGTACTCTACGAGCGAGGACTTCTAGCGGGAGCTGCTTTGAGTGATGCGAACGGCTCCATGCCGCCAGGAGCGGCCGTCTCCAACAGCCGCCCCGACCGGACCTAGATTCCATGCAGTTGCACAGGTCGAGCCGCAGTGCGAGCCGACTAGTAGTGCTTCATGCGGGCTTCTGAGATACGGTCCTTGAGACGACCGCCCGAAATCAAGATGAAGCGGATTGTCGACTCCGACTCGTCTTCGGATTCGTCGAAGGTGCCGCCGGTGCAAGCTGTTGCGAACTCGATAAACGCACCGCTTAGCTTGTGGTCAGAAAACTTGCCGTAGTCGGTGTGCAGGCGCTGGATAGCATCTTCGAGCCGCCCTTGAAGCGCAACGCAGTAGCTTTTGCTGGAGAGTAGGCCGTCCTTCTCGGCGCCGAGCCGCGTGCGCGCCCGCGAGGCCGAGTCGGAAAGCGCGTCGATGATGGCGTTTATCGTCTCTACCCGTTTAGTCAGGTCCGTCGACTTTGCGGAGTACCGGGACCGCCAGATCGCGATGGCTGCGCCGAGCAGCGCACCGAACGCGCCGCCGATGAGGAAGTTGAGATCCATGCTCAGGCCGCATCCGCGATGTAGGACTCGATCTGGCTGATCCGAAGCGCTGAATTTAGCGAAAGGTCCAAGCGTTTGCGGAGTTGTTCTGGAGTGAACTCGCCGACGCGTACTAAGCCGCCAAACACTTCTTCCGTCCACGATGCTGCCAAGCCGTAGATGTCATTCAAGTCCAGCGTGACGCTGTCGTGCCTACGCAGTGCCGGGACCAGCACGTCATCACGGAATGCCTCGCCAGAGTAGGGGCCGTCTCCGCGGCTGCGACCAGCCGGCAGCCTGGTCCAGTCCTTCAATCGAATGGTCTGGTGGCTCATTGGAAACCGCTCCGACGGCACAAAGCAGTTATTTCGACGCCAGGCGCAGAGGTCCGCATTCCAGTCACCGTTGAGTGGCTGCCCTGGAACCGGACGGTGGTGCCGCGAGAGGACACCTTGGCGTCCTTCACGGCGCCTGTCATGGCGTGCTTTTTTAGGGCAAGAAGTCCCTTGCCACGAAAATGCAGCGGGGATACTCGCTCCACGAACAGTCGCGGCAACTCTTCCCCCGCGATCCCCACACCGCCATCAAAAACTCGAAGCTCCACCACGTCTGCTTCCGGCACTATCTCGACGCGCCACGGCGTGTCGTTGGCGGTGTTTGTGCCGGCGTGCTCGTATATGTTGTAGATGAGCTCTACGAGCAGCTCCCAGGCGGCCTCCGGTAATGCTTCGTTCTCAGCCATTTCCATGACTGTTTGAAGCGCGGCGTGCGCCGGCATCTGATGAGTCGATGTATGAAGAGAAAGAATGGCGACGCGCATGGGCGGCGATTGTGACCCATATACGATCGGTGCGGCTCAACATTTGAGTGAGCTGAGGCCCACTCACAGGCGCTCTTCGCCCTTCGCGTTCCGGAGAGGCTACCGCCACGACTACATGATCGCTTCCGGTCGGCAGGATCGGTCAATCTGCATCTGCAAACAGGCCCGCTGCGGTCTTTCGCATTTCACGACGTGGCTTTGTTTTGTATCGCTTGAGCTTTAAATAGCAGGCTGACTAGGATTTCGTGAAACCGCAGGCGTAGGGTGAAGGCAAGCAATCAATGATGGTCGAGCTTGACGCCGGAACGAGCGAGCGGATTGATTGCTCGAGGTTTAGCACCTCTTTCGTACCAGCCCTGCGACCGGTTGACCACGGCAACCACCAGCAGCATCACCGGCACTTCGATCAGCACGCCCACCACGGTGGCCAGCGCGGCGCCCGACTGGAAACCGAACAGGCTGATGGCCGTGGCCACTGCAAGTTCGAAGAAATTGCTGGCGCCGATCAGCGCCGACGGGCCCGCCACGCAATGCGCCACGCCCAGTTTGCGGTTGAGCAGGTAAGCCAGCCCCGAGTTCAGGAACACCTGGATGAGGATGGGCACCGCGAGCAGCGCAATCACCAGCGGCTGCCGGATGATGGCCTCGCCCTGGAAGGCGAACAGCAGCACCAGCGTGAGCAGCAGCGCCGAGATCGACCACGGCGCGAGCCGTGCCGCCACGGCCTGGAAGTGCGCCGTGCCTTTCTTGAGCAGATGCTTTCGCAGCAGCTGCGCAATGATCACCGGCACCACGATGTACAGGCCGACCGAAGTCAGCAGCGTGTCCCAGGGCACGGTGATCGAAGAGAGCCCGAGCAGCAGCGCAACCACGGGCGCGAAGGCCACCACCATGATCGCGTCGTTGAGCGCCACCTGCGACAGCGTGAAGTACGGGTCGCCCTTGCACAGCTGGCTCCACACGAACACCATCGCCGTGCATGGCGCGGCGGCCAGCAGAATGAGGCCCGCGATGTAGCTGTCGAGCTGCGTCGGCGGAAGCAGCGGCGCGAACACGTGGCGAATGAAAATCCAGCCCAGCAGCGCCATCGAGAAGGGCTTCACCGCCCAGTTGATGAAGAGCGTGACGCCGATGCCGCGCCAATGCGCCTTGACCTGCCCGAGTGCCGCGAAGTCGATCTTCAGCAGCATCGGGATGATCATCACCCAGATCAGCACGCCCACCGGCACGTTGACCTTGGCCACCTCCAGCGAGGCGATGCCGCGGAACACGCCCGGCAGCCACTGGCCCAGCGCAATGCCCACCACGATGCACAGCGCGACCCAGATCGTGAGGTAGCGCTCGAAGAAGCCGATGGGAGAAGAGACTTTGACCGTTTGAGCAGTTGCCATGATTTGCTTGGAAGTTCTTCAACGCGCTGTGAGGGCTGACATTTGACCCCAATCTAAGGTGGAATCGTCAAATCGCTCTCGTACGCTGTCTGTAGCTTCGGGTTCCAGAAATGATGGAGTTCCTCGAACGCACCTGAGCCCTGTCGGACGTTGAGCTACGCGCGCAGCGAACTGCGGGCTCGAACTCTAGCTTGAACGACGGAATGGGCATCCCCCTCTTACTGCATACCCGCTCTATCCTTATCTGGATAGGCACCTTCTTCTATTTCTCTGCAGCAGTGCTTGCTCAGAAACGTCAGGATCGAATTCATCTCCTCTGGTGCCGATCTATAAATGATGTTGCGGCTAGCTCTTTCCTGCGTCACCAGACCAGAGTTCGCGAGTTCTTTCAAATGAAAAGAGAGCGCAGTTGGTGAGACCCGCAACGTTTGCGCCATCGTGCCGGGTGTCATGCCTGCACGGCCTGCCCCCGTCAATGCTCGAAACATCTCAAGCCGGACGGGTTGAGCGAGTGCGGATAGAGCTTTGACAATGTCTACTTCGTTCACGACGCATGCCTCCTCATCTTTCTTGTCACTGCGATCTACTAGGTCGAGGCCTCGCTCAATTCGCTAGACAAGTCCTCTGTCGAACCTCGACGCTCGTAGGAGACCTTGACCGGACAATCCATGGCCGTTCCATCGCTTAACAGCCATCGTGGCGTCGCGAGGTGTGGAACTTCGAAGGTTCCAAAAGGAAGATCAAAGATCAGATCCCAACCTGTGCTCATTGCGAATCGGATTCCGGGCAATGGGTTGAGGGACGACGAAACCTGAATTGCATCCTGGCGCAGGTGGTGGGCAATGTCCCAATCCTCCTGGCGTCCGTCTATGAGTGTGCTGACCCAACAATGCCTACCGCCAATGCTCTTGTTCTTCTCGAAGAAAAATCCGATGTAGTAGGCGTGCGGAATACCAGCGACGCGGAGCAGCCTGATCAGCGCTGCATTGATGTCCAAGCAATTCCCTCTGAGACGATCGCAAGTCAGCGGGAGATCGGTCCGAAAGTCATGGCCGTAGTCGTACTTCTGGCTGATGCAATCCACAATTTTTCGCAGCTTCTCTGCGTCTGTGGCGTTGTTCGGGAGGTCAAGATCAGCGAAGACTTGGCGCGCGTCCGCTTGCGGATCCGTGCTCCTGCCGCTTCGTTCGAAGAAATGCTCTTTGATCATCGATCCCTGCCTCAACTCGATCTCGAATTCGATTGGGGCCGAATAGTTTCCCGACGGCGACGTCGCCAGCACGGCTCCCTGGATCCCTCCGCGCGCGACGAGTTGCTGCGTCTGCCAGTCCTCACTGACCTTGACGCTGCGGTGCCGCTGGTCTCCGGTAGAAGGAGGGGTAGGAAGCAGCAAACCCCAGGACTTTTCGGGAGGACGTTCGTCGGCAAGGCTGACGCTCAACAGGTACTCTCCATGCATGGTTCACCTCCGTCTTTTAAGGTTCTTCTGACACAAAAACCGCAGCGCTCAGCGGACCGCTAGGAAAGCAGCGTATGCGTACGAAACCAAGAAGGAGCCAGAGACAGCCAACGCCATGTACAGCGCAAACCCGCGGGGCTTTACCAGCGCCCACACCGCGACCATCGCAGGAATGCTGGTCACACCTCCCCCGACCAAGAACGCCAGCGCGACAGCTTGGCTCATGCCCAGATCGATCAGACCGCTCACCAAAGGCAGCGCGGCGTAGCCGTTCAAGTAGCTTGGGATGCCGATGGCGATCGCGAGAGGAATAGCGCCACCGCCCTGGCCGAGCCATGCGGTCACCTTGTCCGCCGGCAAATAGGCCGTCATGAGGCTCTCAAGCAGGAAGGCAATCACCATCCACCGAAGAAAAAACCATCCATTCGTCTTCACGCTATCGATGAACAAGCCCTTAGATTCTGCCGACGTCCAGAACTTCCATACGGGCTTGGCCGCAACCGCTTTCTTCGCGCCACAGCACTTCTTGGGGGCCACTGCATTGCGCATCACCTCATTGATCCACTTTGCACGCACGAGCCAATGAGTGACCCCTCCTGCGAAAAGCCCGATTACCACCGCAGCCACGGTCTTGATCACCGCAAATTCAAGCCCCAAGCTCGCCGCAGTCATGACAAACATGGTTGGGTCCATCAGCGGGGAGCTCATCCAGAACGCCATGATCGGCGCAAGCGGCACGCCCGCGATAATCAAGCCGGCGACGATAGGCACAACACCGCAGGAACAGAAGGGAGAGGCTGCACCGATCAGTGCGGCGAAGATAACCATGCGCGTCGGCCTTCCCGTGAACGCCAACGCGATGAGTCGATCGGCTCGGCTCGCACTCACATAGGCCGCCAGACAGATCGAAAGGATCAGCCATGGGGCGATGTTGAGCAGCGCATTGCCCGCGAATTCGAGCGAGGGTGCGAGCTGGTTCGGCTGAATCAGTGCGATCCCGACAACGATCGCAGCAATCGCGAGCAATGGTTTGTCGAGTCGACCCCAGACAGTCGTCACTCGCGTTCCGATTGAAACCGAGGGAGTGGCCGCCAGGACCGGTTTTGGGCAGCAACTCCCGACCGCCGGATTCGAGTGTGAAGCATTGGTTTCCATGATGTCCTCGCTATGTAGATAGTCGAACGTCAGCGTTCGAGGGCTTCCTTGGTCGGAAGGTGGTAGACCAGTTTACATCTAAAAAACTAGATATGTAGTTCTTTTGAGAAAATTAGATCTCCATCTCGTCTTGGCGCTCCTGCAGCAACTGACTGTGCAAAGAGGCATCGATCTGAATACCTCCCGCTGACCGGTTATGTGAGCGCCTCTGCCAACTTTGCTCACCAGCGAAACGCACCCGCTCCCCATCATGTTCGGGCCTCGCATCCCTTACGGCTTCTTGCAGCGAATGCACCAGATCGCGATACGCGGACGCATCCCCAAACCAGCCTGGGTCGATGGCGATGAAGATGGAGTAGTTGTCCGCTCGGCTGCTGCCTCCGACAGGTAGCAAGGCCAGACGAAGCAGTAGCTCCAAGCTGCCCGCCAAGCCGGAAAAGCGATGAGCGTGGCGCTCTCCAGCAACGCCGATAACCCCGTTGAACGTTCCGTTGGCGGCTATGATTTTTTCGAAGGAGCCCGCCTCGGCGCCGTCTGCCCCGTTGAACAGCCGAGCGGGCACCGGCGCGCCTTCCCGGAAAGCCTTCATGATGTCGCCATTGGTTACGGAGCCGACGGAAGAGTCGTAGACGTAGGGCATTTCCCCCGCGCTTGGGAATCCAAAGCTGTGCCCCGTGGTGCCGAAAACGGGCGACGTAGCACCATATGGGGCCACCCGAGAGGGGCTGTGGGAGACCGCGATTCCGATCAGTCCGGATTCGGCAAGCGCTTCCGTGTATTGGCCCATGCATCCCGTTGGATAGCAACCCGACACAGTGACAAAGCTCACGCCACTCTTTGCAGCTGAGTGAATAGCCTCGCTTACTGCCAGATCTGCTGCGCTGTATCCCAATGCGCAATCTCCACTGATATGGATGTGGAAACCATTCTTCGCTATGGATGTGTCCCTGCCTGGAACAATCTTCCCGCTGCGAATCATTTCGAGCAACCAGGGGAGCCGCTCGAATCCGTGGCTCGCTTTGCCAGAGTACTCCGCATACAGCCAGCTATTGAGCGTTGATTCGATCTCCGCGTCGGTGAAACCTTCTCTCTTGAGCGCGGCGCCGGCAGATTCGCGGAGGGTCGACTCCGCCATCCAGATTTTTTCAGTAGCCATTTCAGACCCTTATCGACTTCGGGAGTTTGGATTTTTTACGCTGCTGCCACGGCGCAAGCGCACGACGGCATCTCATGCGCAGGAGCAACACTTTCACCATTGCGCGCTATCAACGATGGATGCATCGAGTCTGGCGAATTCAGACCGAGAAGCGTCAGGAACGTCGGTGCCACAGCTGCGAGCGTTCCCTCCGTGGATAGCCAGGCAGGGCTAGAGCCATCGCTGGGAACGATGATCAGTGGAACGGGCGAATCGGAATGCGAGTTGAATGGCTCACCGGCCGATCCGATCATCGTGTCCGCGTTCCCGTGGTCAGCTGTGATCATGAGTTCCCAACCATGGGATTGGCACAAGCCATAGAGTTCCGTGATCGCCCTGTCGACGTGTCGGGCCGCCATGCATGCAGGTTCCATGAGGCCGAGATGGCCCACCTGATCTAGATTCGCGATATTGATGATGAGTGCGTGAGGCGCATGCTCGGAGAGGATCACGTTCCGAGCCGCAGTGAGAACCTGATCGAGGGACATTTGCGGGTTCTCGGCAAGCTCGGCATCCGGAATAGCCGGGACGCAAATGCTGCGTTCATCCTCGCGCATCGCATGCAGTCCGTTGAAGAAACGCGTCACATGGGGAAATTTGCTGCTCTCTGCAATTCGCGTGTTGCGGACGCCGTGGCTTGCAAGCTCAAATCCAAGCCCGACGCGCAAGGGCGCATTTGGGAAAAAAGCATGGGCATCAGTTGCCCCGCTCCCGATTTCCACAACAGGGTAAACAGGGCAAAACTCGGCAAGAGCGACCGCACTTTGCCGAGCGCGATCGGCCCGGTGAGACAGCAGAAGGACCGGTTCTCCCGCGCAGACGAATGCGGCGCCTCGATGATGCGCTGGGAAGGTACTCTCCGACGCACCGGCGATATGTGAGCGCAGCGCGTCGAAGGTAAAAGCGGGGATGCCTCCTTTTCCCATCAACGCCTCCACGAAGACGCTGGTAATGCCCGCGTCGCCGCTGCGGTCACAGAACCACCTCCGCCCCATGATCAGGCCAACCCGATCGATGCCCTCCTCATCGAAATGACGAAGGAAATCGACGGCAGTTCCGGCAGGCGAATCAACGCCATCAAGGATCAGGTGGACAACCACCTCGGTTCGGGGACACTGCCGTGTTGCCAGTTCCCACGCCTGCTTGATCGTGCGCCAGTGGGCGTGCACTCCTGCTTCTGACAGCAGGCCGACCAGGTGAATCCGCGGGTTTTGCCCCAGAGTCTTCCAGTTCGGGTGCTCTGCCCAACCCCCACTGACGTAGCCATCGTTGATGCGCTGCAAGGAGCTCGGAGGCACGAACCCGGCGCCGATGATGGTGTGGCCCACTTCCGAGTTGCCAACCATTCCGTGCTCCAAGCCCACCGGTGGGCCCGATGCTTCAAGCACCGCATGCCCGAGTCGTCCGAGCAAATTGAATAAGAACGGCATCGTGGACGACGTGACTGCGTTCCCGCTTGTCTCGGTTCGAATGCCCGCGCCATCTACGATCACCAGGGCAGCGCGTTTCACGCCGGCACCTCGCTCGTCTCGACAGACATCACGGCGGCATTGTGATGATTAACGAATCGCGAAAGCTCCCTCCAGAAACTCGGAAAGGACTTTTCTACGCACGCGGGATTCTCGATCCTCACGCCATCATGAATCAACCCGAGAAGGCTGAACGCCATTGCGACGCGGTGATCGTTGTAGGTGCTCACCGTCGCCGAAGCGATCTGACGTGATGGAGTCACCTCGACAAAGTCATCCCCCCCCACTGCCAGCACTCCCAAACGATTCAGCTCCGCGGCAATAGCGTGGATACGATCACACTCCTTGATCTTCAAATTGGCGATGCCGGTGACACGAGTTTCGCTTGTCGCTTGAGATGCCACAACGGCCAGTGTCAACACGGTATCGGGCATGGTGTCCATATCTGCCACAAGTCCCGTGAGCGGTCGGCCGGTAAGTTGCAGACCTTCGGGGCGCCACAAAACCGTGCAGCCCATCTCTTCCAGTAGCGTAGCCAGCCCTGCGTCGCCCTGTTTCGATGTTTGAGCAATACCAGGGATGAGAACTGTCGTCCCAGTGAGTGCAGCTGCACCCAGGAAGTACGACATCGCGCTCGCGTCGACTTCGACATTGATTCTGTCGCTGACCGGTACGCCGGGCTGAACGACGAACTTCTTCAGATCGGAAGTTTCCACCTGAAGGCCGACTTGCCGCATCATGTGGAGAGTCATCTCAACGTACGATTTGGAAACCAAATCACCTTCGACCTCTATCGTTATGGGTCGATCCTGTTGCGCAGCGGCCAGAAGCAGGGAGGTCAAGAACTGGGATGACTTAGCTCCGCTCACGCTCCACTCGGTGGTGCCAATCCGGCCTCCGCTGATCTTCACCGGCAGGCAGCCAGATTGCCCCAGGCAGGTATAGCGAACCCCCATCCCGGTCAGTGCGGTGAGCAAGTCCCCCATCGGCCTCTCGCGAAGACGTGCGTTGCCGTCAATGATCGTGTCGCCCTCTGCAGATACCGCGAAGGCGATCAACAATCTGGCGGGGGTCCCGCCGCCTCCAACATACACGGGTTCGGCCGGAGCTTGAAGTGCTTCACTTGTTCGTTCAACAACAAACCCATCGCTCGTCTTGACGGCGGAGAGACCACCAAAGGAGTTGAGGCAAGCTGCCAACAGATCCGTGTCTTCACAGTGAAGTGCGCCCACGAGCTCGGTTCGTCCGATCCGTTGTGACGCCAAGATGAGCGCGCGGTTCGTATAGGACTTCGACCCCGGGATTGCCGCCACAAAGGGCTTTTTGGACGTGCGCAGTATTTTGAAGGAAGCCAGATCGAGAACTGGCTTTTCGGACTTGGTAACGGTGGTCATGTTTCTCCAATCGATTGGTCACTGCACAAAATGGCTGGAGGTCAGTAGTGCCCCAAGCCCCATAAGTCAAAACCTAGCTCCCAGCTGAGCGCATCCTCGACAACTGCGGGTTCATCATTCAGTTCGAATGCCGCCACGCGTGAAGCAGCAGTCGCGTCGAGTTCGTCGGCTGGCGTTTGTCGGAACGCTGTTCTGCCAAACCTCGGTTCGGCATGCAGCCAGCTGGTTGGTTGCGTCACGGAGCGCTACTCGTAAGCAAAATAGAAGCGCGCAAAATCAGTGGTCGGCTGTTCAAAGATCCTGCCGGCCGGCCCGTGCTCTGCGAGAGTTCCCGAGGAGCCGTCATGCCAGAAAAGCGCGATGTAGTCAGCGACCCGTCGAGCCTGTGCGATGTTGTGTGTGACAAGCACCACTGTTCGCTTGGTCGCCAACTGCTTGATTAGCGCTTCTATCTTCTGCGTTGATATCGGATCGAGCGCGCTGCAGGGCTCATCCATAAGCAACACACTTGGATTGAGCACAAGAGCACGAGCCAGGCAAAGGCGCTGCTGCTGGCCTCCGGAAAGCGCCATCGCTGACATGTCCAACTTGTCCTTTACCTCGTCCCAAAGACCTACGTCGATCAGCGAGTTTTCGATGATCTCGGCTGTTCGTTTCTTGTCTACGAGCCCGTGCTGACGCAGCGGAAACTCGAGATTGCGTCTTATGGAAAATGGAAAGGGATTGGGACGCTGAAAAAGCATGCCAACCTGACGGCCAAGAACAATCGGTGCGGAGACATGCGATTCATCGCTCCTGTGAAACTTGACCTGCCCGGTGACTCTGCAATCGAGCTCCAGGTCCGTCAGCCTGTTCAATGAGCAAAGGAACGTGGACTTCCCGCAACCCGAAGGCCCCATGATCGCTGTAACAGCGTTGGCCGCGATCTGTAGCGTGGTGCCACCAATGATTTTTCGATCCCCGTATCGGATGTCCAAATCTGTGATGTCGAAACACCACTTACTTGCGGGCGGACTTACCGGGGCTGCTGATACGCCCGCTTTGTGCATGTCCAGGAACTCTTGAGCGCAATATTCCATCGATCATCTCCACGTCGGCAGGGTGACTCCGAGAAACTTCGACTGCAGCTTCACGGACGCGAAATGGATTGCCATGCTGATGGCGGCAAGCAAGGTCAGTAAAACCAGTGCCGAGCCATAAGCTGCGTTCTGGCCACCAGGTATGTTTGTAGCCAACTCGTATATGTGCACGGAAATGCTTCTGCCGGAATCCATCACTGACGCCGGCATCCTGTCGGAATAGCCACTCGTAAACAGCAGAACGGCTGTCTCAGCAAACGCGCGAGTCAGACCCAATACGCAGCCGGATGTGAGTCCAGCCAGAGCGACCGGCAGAGTGATGTGCCAGAGCGTGGCGGTCCGCGAAACTCCGAGGGACGCTGAAGCCAATTTGTAGCTGGGCGGAGCCGATTCAATCGCATTGCAGAAGGTGCGAATGAGCACAGGCAGAATCATGCAAGCGAGTGTGAGCCCACCTGCCAAGATGGAGTAACCCATCCCGAGTTGGCGACAAAAGAAGGCCAGTCCGAAGAGCCCGAAAACGACGGAAGGCACTCCGGCGAGCACGTCGAGGGCATTGCGCACCACTGGCATAACGACTTTGCTTCGCGGCATGAATTCACTCAGCAGCACCGCTGTTCCAAGGGCCAAGGGAAGCGCGGCAGCCAAGCTGATTGCGACGATCAGGAATGTGGAGATCAAGATCGAGCCGATTCCACCGGCGCGGCCGGATTCCGCAGGTTCTTGGACGATGAAGTCGATGGAAAGCGAACTCACGCCGTTAATAACTATGTGAGCGATCGGGGCTATCAACGCTGCGAGCGCGATGGCTGTGAGCGCGTAGATGCATGCCGTCGACGTCACTTCTTTAAGTCCGCCTGCACGACGATATCCGGCGTAGAGAAGAAATAGCACTGCTTTCATTTAGCTGTCCTCTCTGGCTTGACGTTGTGCATAGAGGCCGCTCAGCAGAACGAGCAATGCGACCACCATCAAGACTGTCAGCCCCGTTGCATAGAGTGCAGCCTGATGAAGCCCCATCGCGTACTGCATCTCGAGCGCGATGTTCGCAGTGAGAGCCCGCACCGGATCGAAGAACGACGACGGCATCTGAACGACGTTCCCACACACCATCAGCACGACGATGGTTTCGCCAATAGCTCTCGCAGCGCCAAGCGTCATGGCGGCCAAGACACCTGCGCGAGCTTGTCGAAATACGATATGGCGAATCGTGGCTGCACGACCTACGCCGAGTGCGGTGGAGGCATAGATGTAGGTCTTGGGAACCGCCTCGATCGCCGCTTGCGTGATGACGGTGATCGTCGGAAATATCATCAGGCTTAGGACCAGAATCCCCGCAAGGATGCTTGCTCCAGGTGGCGCAATCGAATTGATGATGGGCACTACCACCACAAGCCCCCAGAAGCCATAGATGACGGTTGGGATACCCGCACTGATATCCACCAGCCTGAGCAAACCGGCTGCGATGCGTTTACGGGAGTAGAACGAGCAGTACACGGCAAAGCCGATGCTGAACGGCGTAGTGAGCAGCAGAGCGCCGATGGTGAGCAAAACGCTTGATACCAACATTGGCGCGAGCCCGAAGACGTCGCCCTTGGGAGCCCATTCTTCATCCGACAGGAGGCGCAAGGCGCCCACATCCGATAAGAAAGGCCAGCTTTCGCTAATCAGGAACAACGTTATCAGTGCAAGAATCGATGACGCAACAAGTGCAGCCACGCATGTTCCGACGAACACCATCCTGTCCAGATTTCGCCCGTGACTAGGGATGAATCTCGACTGGTCATACCACGAGACGTTCATTGCTTGCCCTTTTGATGAGTGATGTTGATCGACGCTCCGACCGAACTCGCTCTATGGCAT
The DNA here is from genome assembly GCF_037204045.1 of Variovorax sp. CCNWLW225. Lineage (NCBI taxonomy): Bacteria > Pseudomonadati > Pseudomonadota > Betaproteobacteria > Burkholderiales > Comamonadaceae > Variovorax > Variovorax sp. CCNWLW225. Next base: position 492,506 of record NZ_JBBCBV010000001.1, read on the forward strand.
GGGCACGAAGAAATGAGCCTGGATGAATGGTTTGGCCGAAGGCGCGCTCACGAATGCCAAAAGGCGTTTAGCTTCTGGCGACAGCGGCTCACGGGATACGAGGTTAAGTTCGCGGCTGATCGGGTACGCCCCGCTCGCGACGTTCCCTGTGGACGGAACGTACTGATCGAGTTGCAGCAACTTGATGGGTGAACCCTTCTTTTGCTCAAACTCCGCCGATCCAATCGACACATACCCGATGGCCCCTTTGGCGCCGGAGATCGTCATAATTTCCTGCTGGTTGTCTCCAACGATGACGTGCGCCTTGATGGAACGGTATGGCAGTCCGAAGTAGCTCGAGAAGATTTCCAGGGTTGAGCGACCTTCTGCTTTGCTGACCACGGTGATAGGCATATCAGGCCCACCGAGTGCCGACCAGTTCTTTATCTTTCCCGAGTAGATATCTATGACTTGAGCGCGGGTCAATGCCTTAAGTGGATTGGCCGCATTCACAACCATCGCGATACCGTCGCGCGCGATAAGCAAAGCCTTTAGATCAGATTCATCAGGGTACAGCGCCCTCGAAACCATGCCCACTTGGGCGGTCCCTTTCCGAACGTCGGTGATTGCGCGCGAAGACCCGCCCGACTGCACGTCTGTACGCACGTTCGGGTTCGCCGCATCAAAGGACTTCGCAAGATCCGAGATCAGGGGAGCGAGCGTGCTCGCTCCGGTGACGGTAATCCGCGCCGATGTAGGTGCTTGATCTGCAGCGGCAATCGCATGCCAAGCGAGAACTGCCACCCCAATCGTCATCTGAACGACTCTGCAAAGTTTCGTCACACCTGGCCTCCTTTGGATCTCGGCGTCCACGATGCGGAACGCTGAAACAACTATATATCTAGATAACCAAATATATAGATAGGTGTAACGCCTCTTGACAGCGACAGCTGTCTCGTCGATGAGGCTTGCCTGCTAGTACCTCGTGTCGACAAATCTCGGGCCCAACTGCGCGCGACGTCCAGCCGCGCGCCGCCGGGCCCATAACTGGACTGCTCCGAAGAGCACCAGTCCTGTCGCAAGGACCGCAGCGATAGCGATTGGTGCCCACACAATCAAGGTTCTTACAGCTTCGTAGTCGGTCATGTTGATGCCTCTCGGATGAATCTAGATAACTAGAGAAATAGTTGTTTCGGGAGAAAAAAAAGGACCCTATCCACTCATTTCACTGGACTCTTCAAGCGCCTCCCCCACGTCGAAGCAGCACTCTCGCAGCAAGAATCCGCTGAGGTGTCGAATTTCTTCAAATCGAGCAGTGCAATTGACCTCGCGACCAGTCCGTTGCTGTGCGACGAGGCCAGAGTCAACGAGGGCGGCCAAGTGATGTTTCAGCGTTGAGGCTGGGAGGGCTGTAACGGACTGAAGCGCAGTGACGTTCAAGCCCTCATGTCCGGCGCGCAAAAGCGACCGGAACACGGCCAAGCGCGGCAGGCTTCCGAGGGCCGCGAGCATCGGAGCGGCTTGGTCGACAGACAATCGTGGGGGAGTGCACTTATCCATTACTACACTATAGCACTAGTTGTATGGCAATGTTCTCTGTCGGGTCTTGGACGCAACATGCATCGGGGCCTGGTACGTCCAGATCGCAGCCAGCCCCATCGCAGCAGTTCTTGACCAGGTAGCCTATCAATGCCGACATGTGGCCAAAGATCACCCGATACACAAGATGTCGGCCGCACCGCTCTTGGCTCAGCAGGCCGGCGTGCGTGAGCTCCTTTAGATGAAATGACAATGAAGTACTGGGCACCCCTAGTTGTTCAACCAGAACTCCCGGTGTCGCACCTGCCTCCCCTGCCGCCACCAGTGCTCGAAAAATTTCGAGCCGCAGCGGCTGCGCCAAAGCTGCGAGCGACTTTACAGCCTGATTTTGATCCATTATTCAACGCTAATTGAAATATTTCATTTTGGCAAGATCAATTTCGCCGCAGAAAGTCTTGAACTTTTGCATTCATTTTGGCGGGTGCAGCCTCGTCGCCGAGACAATCTATTCTGGGGAGATGTTTCCTACTTTAATGATTCGACCCCATCGACTGATTTCGGTGTTCAGAAATTGAGCGAATTCTTCTGGTCCTTGGAAGTTGAGACGAAAGCCCTGGCTTTTCACTCGTTCTTGGACATCCGGCATGCGCATGATTCTGCTTATTTCACGAGAATACTGGTCCACGACTCCATCGGGCGTCTTAGCCGGAAGCATCAGGCCAGTCCAGCTCTCGACGTTCAATTCGGGCATTCCCGCTTCACTTGTGGTGGGGACGTCCGGGACGACATGGTGACGAGCAGCGCTGCAGATGGCGAGAGCTCTCAGTTTCCCAGCCTTTACGTGCACGATCGACTCCGGGAAATTAGAAAAAATCACGTCAAGCCGTCCGCTGATTAGATCAAGCATTGAAGGTGCGCCGCCCTTATAGGGCACATGGGTCATCCGCGTCTGGTTCAGGTCATTGAAGAGAGCCATTGTGAGATGTGTTGCGCTCCCGTTGCTGCTCGACCCAGCGGTGAGGAGCCGAGCTTTTGATGCGGCCATCAGATCCCTAAAGTCATTGAGCGGGCTGCTCGCAGGGACGACGACCAGCATCGGAGAGTTCGCCAGCAAGGCAACCGGACGGAGATCTTTCACGAGGTTGTAGGCAGCGTTCGGAAAGAGCGCCACGTTCACTGCATGGTTAGACGTGATGGCGAGGAGATTACTGCCATCCGATGCGGATCGAGCTACCTGTTCGGCGCCGATTTGGCCACTCGCGCCTGCCTTGTTTTCTACAACTATCGAGATTTTCCAGGCCTCGGCGAGTTTCTGCGCGACAGTGCGCGCCATGACGTCCGTGAGCCCCCCTGGCGCGAAGGGCACCACGTACCGGATCAGGGTGTCGCTCCTAGGGAATTCCGGTGCTGCTATTGCTGTTCTGTTGGCCAGAGCAATGCTTGCAGACGCGATCAACATATCACGACGTTTCATTTCAGTCTCCTCATTGACGACTAAGGGCAGAAGAAACGTGAATGCCGTGAGCGTCCCATCTCATTGCGCAAGCCGTCTGCGCAAAGGAGAGTTCGCGGAATCGCCAAAAACTCGGCACCCACTCACCGCCTAAATAAGGCGGGGCGATGCTATCATCTATATAACTGGTTATCTAGTTATATAGATAAGTACTAGTTTTCCGTGGATAGAACTTGGAGACACACAATGAAGGACTCGAAAGTCAGCCGCAGGATTTTTATGCTGTCCAGCAGCGGCAGCGCCGCTGCACTCGCAACGTCTACTTTGACGCCGGCTCAGGGGGCAGTGGCAGCATCGCCTCCGGGAGCGACGACTTTGAGCTACCCGAGGCGGTCGCTCGGTAAAGCCGCCGCTATGCCGGTCAACCAAGCAATCAGCTTCACCTATCCCGACCCGAGTTCGCCGTGCTACGCCATTCGCACGGGCTCGCCGGTACCCGGCGGCGTCGGCCCCAACCAAGACATAGTGGCTTACAGCGGTATGTGTTCGCACATGGGCTGCCCTGTCGCCTACGACGCGGGCACCCGGACATTCAAGTGCGGTTGCCACTTCTCCGTGTTCGATCCCGAGGCAAGCGGCCAGATGGTCTGTGGACAGGCAACGGAAGACCTCCCGCAGGTGTTGCTGGAGTACGACCCGCGCAGTGACAGCGTGCAGGCCATCTCCATCAACGGCCTGCTGTATGGCAGACAGTCCAACGTGCTTTAAGGGGGCAAGGCCATGACCGACATTCGAGACCGCATTGCCTTGCCCGCCAAGGATGCCCAAAAAACCAACATGACGTGCCACTTCTGCATCGTCGGTTGCGGCTATCACGTCTACAAATGGGATGCGAGCCGTGAAGGCGGGCGCGCCCCTGGCGACAACGCGCTCGGGATGGATTTTCGCAAGCAGTTGCCACCCATGGCGATCACGATGACGCCGGCGATGACCAACACCATCACCGACCGGGCCGGCAAGCGCTGGAACATCATGGTCGTTCCGGACAAGGAGTGCGTGGTCAACAGCGGTCTCTCGTCGGTGCGTGGCGGCCGGATGGGTTCGTACATGTACTCGGCGGACGGCATCGGCAAGGACCGCTTGAAGACGCCACGCATCTTCCGCGGCAATGAATGGCTCGACACCAACTGGAACGAGGCGCTGGCCATCTACGCGGGGGTGACGAAGAAAATCCTGGACGCCGATGGCCCGTCAGGCCTGATGTTCGACTGCTTCGACCACGGCGGTGCAGGCGGTGGCTTCGAGAACACCTGGGGCACTGGCAAGCTGATGTTCTCTGCGCTGAAGACGCCTATGGTCCGCATCCACAACCGGCCTGCCTACAACTCCGAATGCCATGCCACGCGCGAGATGGGCATCGGCGAGCTCAACAATAGCTACGAGGACGCCGAGCTAGCGGACTGCATCCTGGCCACGGGCTGCAATTCCTACGAAACCCAGACCAATTACTTCCTGAACCACTGGGTGCCCAACCTGTCTGGCGGTACGGTCGAGAAAAAGAAGAAGTGGTTTCCGGGGGAGACGGCGGCCGCGGCGAAGCTCATCGTCGTCGATCCCCGGCGTACCTCGACCATTGCGATCGCCGAGCAAGTGGCAGGCAAGGAAAACGTGCTGCACCTGGACCTAGAACCCGGCACCGACACCGCGCTGTTCAACACGCTGTTCACTTACGTCGTCGACCAGGGATGGCACGACGAGGAGTTCATCGCCCAACGCACCACAGGCTTCGAGGAGGCGCTGAAGACCAATCGCATGTCGCTCGTCGATGGATCCAAGATCACCGGCCTATCGGTCGACAAGATCAAGCAAGCCGCCGAGTGGGCCTACAAGCCGAAGGCTTCTGGCCATCGTCCGCGCACGATGCATCCTTACGAGAAAGGGATCATCTGGGGCAACGACAACTACGTGATCCAGAGTGCGCTGGTCAGCCTAGTCATTGCGACGCAGAACGTCGGACGTCGCGGCACGGGGGTGGTGCGCATGGGCGGCCACCAGGAGGGCTACACGCGCCCCGAATACCCTGGCGACAAGAAGATCTACATTGACCAGGAGGTCATCCAGGGCCGCGGTCTCATGTACACGATCTGGGGTACCAACCCATTCCAGAGCACCAACAACGCCGAACGGCATCGCGAAGCGCTCACCCGCAGAGCGAACGTCGTTCGCGAAGCCATGGCCAGGGCGCGTGGAGCCGATGTAGCCACCATGGTCGACATCATCTACGACGCGTGCAAGAACAAGGGCGGCCTCTTCGTCGTGGGAATCAACCTGTACCCCACAAAGCTCGCGGAAGCGGCTCAGCTGCTGATGCCGGCCGCGCATCCGGGGGAGATGAACCTGACGTCGATGAATGGTGAGCGCCGGTTGCGGCTGTCCGAGAAGTTCATGGATCCTCCGGGATCCGCCAAGCCGGACTGCCTCATCGCCGCAGATATCGCCAATGCGTTGAAAACTCTCTACACCCAAGCCGGCAACAAAAGCAAGGCAGCTCAGTTCGAGGGCTTCGACTGGAATTCCGAGGAGGACGCCTTCAACGATGGCTTCAGGCAAGCCGGGAGGCCAGGCGTTGCGGTTATCGAAAGCCAAGGCGGCGATACCGGTTATCTGGCCACCTACGAGCTGCTGCGAAAGGCCGGCAACAACGGCGTGCAGCTGCCCATCAAGGAAGTCAAGAACGGAAGGCTAATCGGCACGGAGATGGTCTATACCGATGGCAAGTTCGACACGAAGGATGGCAAAGCTGCGTTCAAGCCTGCTGTGTGGAACGGCCTCCCCAAGCCGGTTGCGGATCAAAAAGAAAAGCATAGGTTCTGGATCAACAATGGCCGAGCTAACGAGGTGTGGCAGACCGCGTATCACGATCAGTACAACGAGCACGTGAAAGACCGCTACCCCATGGCGTACCTCGAGATGAACCAGGATGACGCCAGAGCTTCAGGGTTGGGCGCCGGTGACGTTGTAGAGGTTTTCAACGACTACGGTGGTACGTACGCACTGGTGTATCCGACCAGATCCATCAAGGCTGGTCAGACTTTCATGCTCTTCGGCTATTTCAGCGGCGTTGCAGGCAATCTCACGACTGACTGGACCGATCGGAACGTGATCCCCTACTACAAGGGCGTGTGGGCCAGCATTCGACGAGTTAGCTCATTTGCCAATGGCAGGAAGCCGGTTTCATTTAAGGAACGAAACTTCACATGAATGTGTGTAACGGCGCTCAGACCTAGGCTCCAGCACCGAGTCATACACAAGCCGCCCGAAGTAGGGTGTAATTTTCATTGCTTTCCCTGGAAAATTACGCAGCCGCGTGGCGAGATTCATACTCGGATGAGGTGGTTCAATGCATCTTCCTTCGACACAAGGGCTTCTTGCCTTTGAGGCCGTCGCGCGACTGCGCAGTGTGAATCGCGCTGCCGAAGAGCTCAGTGTCACTCCCAGTGCCGTGAGCCATCGCATCCGCCAACTCGAATCGCGACTCGCGCTGCGCTTCTTCGCAGGACATGACTTCAGTCTCAGCGCCGACGGAATCTCATATCTGGCACGCGTGCGCGAGGCGATAGAAGCACTGCAGCAGATACCCGGGCGCGAAGGGCGGTCGGCGGTGCGGCAACTGCGTGTGGCGGTGACGCCGACCTTTTCTCGTCAACTGCTGCTGCCGCGGCTAGCGGCCTTCTGTCATACGCACCCCGATATCGAGCTGATGCTGCAGGTGACGACGCCAGTGCGGAACATGACAGCCGAAGAAGCCGATATAGAGCTTCGTTTTGGCATGGGCCCGTTCCACGACCGCGAGTGCATCCAATTGCAGGTCGATGAAGTGAGCCCCGTCTGCAGTCCTAGCTACTTGCGCAGTCATGGGCCCTTTTTTGGCTTTGCTACCGCTAGAGCCGTTTCGCGCGCCCACCTGCTGCGCACACCCCTTGAATCTTGGCGGACTTGGTTCAGGGCCTACGACATCACCCTGCCGGAGCCAACCGTCGGCAACCAGTTCAATGATCTCGGGTTGATGCTGGACGCGGCTGTAGAAGACCTAGGCGTTGCGCTGCTGCGCCTGAAGCTAGGCAGAGCTTGGCTGGATAGTGGGCGCTTGGTGCGGCTTTCGCCGGAGAGTGTGCCCTCACCCAACGCCTACTTTCTCTGCTGGCGGCACGGGGCCATGGAGCGCTGGGAATGCGCGACCTTCGTCAATTGGCTGCGCGAGGCTTTGCGCAACTGAGCGAATGATTCAGCCGTCGGTGGTCTGAATTTTTTTCAGATCGGGCCTCTCCAATTTTCAGTTTGGCGCGGAATGCGCCGACCACACTTTGCGCCAAGCGAGGGGTGTTCACCTCGTCATGGAGACGCCACGATGGAAAAGCAGGCCCAGGGTGCGCACGCCGCAGCACAGGTTTTTCCTTTCGCCCATTCGCCGGACAACCGGCATGCATGGGATGGCCGGAGCGCCGGAGAAGGCGTGCCGTTCGAGATCCGGCCTGACCCGTTCGGGAACCGGCTGAGCGCCGAAGTCCACGGCCTCGATCTTTCGCAGCCGCTCGATGCCGAAACCGTTCGCACGCTGTACGCCGCGTGGGTGCGCTACAAGATACTGATCTTTGTCGACCAGCACGTCGACGACGCCCAGCAGATTGCCTTCACCAGATACTTCGGCCCGCTCGAGGAGTTTCCGATGAAGGCGGTGCGCGCGAACACCCACAGCGAGATCTTCCGCGTATCGAACGTGGACACCGAGGGCAATCACTTGCCCGCGGACCACAACACGGTGCGCTACCTTCATGTCACGCAGCAATGGCACATCGACAGCAGCTACCGTGCGGTGCCAAGCAAGGGGTCGGTGTTCCGCGGCATCGAGCTGACCCGCCAGGGCGGAGAAACCTGGTTCTGCGATCTCGAGCAGGCCTACGAAGACTTGCCCGCCGCGCTTCGCACGCGGGTGGACGGGCTGCAGGCGGTGCACGACTTCGAGGTGTCTCGCCGCGCGGTGGGCAACCTTGCGCCGTTGTCGCCGGAAGAAAAAGCGGCCGTCCCCGTGGCCGTGCATCCGCTGGTGCGCACCCACCCTGACAGCGGCCGCCGCTCGCTGTTCCTGAGCCCGGTCCACATCTCGCACGTGGTCGGGCTGAGCGCGGCCGACAGCAAGGCGCTGCTCGACGAGCTGGTGGGTCTTGCGGTGCAGGAGAAGTACATCTACAAGCACCGCTGGTGGCCCGGCGACGTGATGATGTGGGACAACCGCTCGCTCATGCACTGGGCCCAGCCCTTCAATGAGCAGGCACTGCGGCGGGTGATGCACCGCACCACTCTTGCCGGCGAACGCGCTGCGGGCGCCAGCCAATGAAGCGCGACCTTGCGCTGGCGCCATCGTTCCTCGACATCCACGAAGGCCGCGCGCCGCACCCGCCGGTGGCGGTGCTGCTGGGATGGCATACGCTCGAATTCGACAGCGAAAACGGCTACATCCGCGGCGAGATGCTTGCGCGCGAGGAGTTCCTGAACCCCGCGGGCGTGCTGCAGGGCGGAATGATGTGCGCCATGCTGGACAACGCCGCCGGCCTGGCGGTGATGTGCACGCTGGGGCCGGGGCAGATGGCCCCCACGCTGGAGATCAAGTCGAACTTCATGCGGCCGGGCAAGCCTGGAAAGTTCATCGGCGAGGGCTGGATCCGCTCCCAGGCAGCGGGCGTGTGCTTCGTCGAGGCCAGGCTGACCACCGAGGCCGGCCAGCTGGTGGCCACGGCATCGGCGACAGCCCGCATCCTGGCGAGGTAGGTATGCAGGAGCACACCACGCTGGTCGACATTCTGGGCGCGCATGCCGAACGCCGGGGCGACGCGCCCGCCTACATCCTGCTGGACGGCAGCGCGGCGGAATGCGCGCGCACAAGCTTCGGCGAACTGCACCGGCGCGCCATTGCGATCGCCGCGCGCCTGCAGGCCACCGTGGCGCCCGGCGAACCGGTGCTGCTCGTCTTTCCGACGGGGCTCGATTTCGTGGCCGCGTTCTTCGGCTGCGTGTACGCCGGCGCGATCGGCGTGCCCTGCCCCCACACGGCGCGCGACGTGGGGCGGCTCTCTGGCATCGTGGCGAGCTCGGGTGCGCGCACGATCCTGACGCACGAGATCAGCGACGCGGCGCTGGCCGCAATGCCCGAGGCATTGCGATCGCTGGCGTGGCTGCGCGTTGGAGACATCCCGCACGGCGAGGCATCGGCGGCGGCCTGGCAGGCGCCGGCGCTGTCGGCCGACTCGATCGCCTACCTGCAATATTCCTCCGGCTCGACGGGCGAGCCCAAGGGCGTGATGGTGAGCCACGGCAACCTCGTGCACAACCTGCGGATGATGGCCGAAGCCTTCGGGCACGACCCGCAGCGCACGACCATCGTGACCTGGCTGCCGCTGTTTCACGACATGGGCCTGATCGGCAATGTGCTCGAAGCAATGTATCTCGGCGTGGCGTGCGTGCTGCTTTCGCCCACCACCTTTCTCAAGCGGCCCGTGGCGTGGCTGCAAGCCATCGAGCGTTACCGCGCCACCTTCAGCGGTGCGCCCAACTTCGCCTACGAGCTGTGCGTTCGCAGGATCAGTGCGGCGCAGCGCGAGGCGCTCGATCTCTCTTCGTGGGAGGTTGCGTTCAACGGCTCCGAGCCGGTGCGCGCCGAGGTGATCGATGCCTTCAGCCAGTGCTTCGCGCCGCAGGGCTTTCGCCGCGAAGCCTTCTATCCCTGCTACGGCCTGGCCGAAGCCACGCTGTTCGTTTCGGGCCGGGGCCGGTCGGTCGCGCCCGCGAGCCTGCGCTTCGACCGGGCGCTGCTGGAGCGCCGAGATGCAGTGCTCAGCGATGCCCCCGAGGCGCGCGTGCTGGTGAACTGCGGCCATGCCTGGGCGGGGCAGCAGATCCACATCGTCGACCCCGACCGGCTGGCGCCGTGCGCGCCGGGCCAGGTGGGCGAGGTCTGGGTTTCGGGTGCGAGCGTGGCCAAGGGCTACTGGCACCAACCGGCGGCGAGCGCGCGCAGTTTCGTTGCGTCGCTCGACGGTGTGGGCGAAGGCAGCTACCTGCGCACCGGCGATCTTGGCTTGCTGCACGACGGCGAGCTCTACCTCACGGGGCGCCTCAAGGACCTGATCATCATCCATGGCCGCAACCACTATCCCGAGGACATCGAACGCACGGTCTGGGCCAGTCACCCGGCGCTGCGGCCCGGCTGCGGCGCGGCCTTTCCGGTCGATGTGAACGGCGAAGAGCGGCTGGTCGTGGTGCAGGAACTGAACCGCGAATTCCGCGACAGCTTCGATGAAGCGCAGATCCTGGGCGACGTGACGGAAGCGATCACCGCGGTGCACCAGGTGCGGCTGCATGCGCTCGCGTTGATTGTGCAGGGCGCCATCCCGAAGACCTCGAGCGGCAAGGTGCAGCGGCGCGCCTGCCGCGCGGCTTTTCTCGACGGCACGCTGCCGCTGGCGGGGCGCGAACGGCGCAAGGCGGAAAACGACGACCGCGGCGATGGCGGTCCCCCGGCGCGCGGCCATACCCATCCCCTGCGCAGCCCCACGGTCGCCGCCCAGGGCCTGCGCCAGGCGCAACAATTGCACGCCTTCGCGATCTCGGGCCTTTCGCTCGCCGGAACCATCGTGGCCGTGGTGCTCGCCGTGCAATCCGGCGTGAGCGCCGCAGCGCTCTGGCTGATGGCCGCCATGTACGTGCTCACGATGCTCGGCATGACCGTGGGTTTTCACCGCATGCTGTCGCACGGTGCGTTCGAAGCGAGGCCGGCGGTGCGCGCCGGCCTCGCGGTGCTGGGTTCGATGGCGGCGCAAGGCTCGCCCACCTACTGGGTTGCCAACCACCGGCGCCACCACCAGTTCAGCGACGCGCCCGGCGACCCGCACTCGCCGCTCTTTCACGACAGCGCGCCGATCCGCGGCATGGCCGCGTTCTGGCACGCGCACGTGGGCTGGATGTTCACGCACGAACTCTCCAACGCGCTGCACTACTGCAAGGACCTGATCCGCGATCCGGTGGTCTCACGCGTCAGCCGCCATTACTACGCCCTGGTGGCCGCAGGGCTGGTGCTGCCCGCGCTGCTGGGCTGGGCCTTCACCGGCACGCTGCGGGGCGCGGCCGAGGGGCTGCTGTGGGGCGGCTTCGTGCGGCTGTTCCTGAGCTTTCACGCCACGAGCTGCATCAACTCGGTTACGCACATGTTCGGCTCGCGGCCCTTCGGCACGGCCGACAGCAGCCGCAACAACCTGTGGCTGGTGCTGCCGACCCTGGGCGAGGCCTGGCACAACAACCACCACGCTTTTCCGGCCTCCGCCTATTTCGGCATCAAGGCCAGCCAGATCGACATCGGCGGCTACCTGATCCGGCTGCTGGCACGTCTCGGGCTGGTGAGCAACGTGCGGTCTGCCTCCGCCGAACGGATCGCGAACATGCTGGCCGGCAGCGAGCCGGCTTCGGGAGCACGCCATGTCCAGCATCGCTGAGTCGCGCCGTCCTGTCATTGCCCGCACGATCGAGAGTCCCCGCATGCGGCGCTCGCAGCGCCGCCATGCCATTGCCGTCGTGGTGCTGAGCGCGGCCGGCATTCTGCTCGCGGGCGGGCTCGCGGTCGCGGGCCATCTACCCGGGCTTGCCGAACTGGCGATCTTCCTGGTGTTCTTCACCATTGCCGGGCTCGGCATCTCGGTGGGTTATCACCGGATGTTCACGCACCAGAGCTTCAAGGCGAAGACGCCGGTGCGGGTTGCGCTCGCCATCATGGGTTCGATGGCGATGCAGGGAACGCTCAAGTTCTGGGTCGCGCTGCATCGCCGCCACCACGAGCATTCGGATGCGCCGGGCGATCCGCATTCACCCTATGTGCTGGAAGACGGCACGCCGCTGCGCGCGGGGTTCGCAGGCTTCTGGCACTCCTACATGGCCTGGAGCTTCGGCCACGAGGTACCGAACTCGGCCTTCTATGCGCGCGATCTGATGCGCGACCGGCTGATCTCGCGCGTCAACGACCTTTACTTCGTCTGGGTTGCCGCGGGTCTCGCGTTGCCCGCGCTGGCCGGCGGCTGGATTCACGGCAGCTGGATCGGCGCGCTGCAGGGTCTGGCCTGGGGCGGGCTGATCCGCATCTACGCGGGCCACAACATGATCTGGAGCATCACGTCGCTCACCCACATCTTCGGCCGGCGCGACTTTGCCACGCGCGACCGCAGCACCAACAACGGATGGCTCGCGCTCTTCACACTGGGCGAGTCGTGGCACAACAACCATCACGCCTTTCCCACCGCCGCGGTGCTGCGCTTTCGCTGGTACCAGTTCGATCCCAGCGGCCTGTTCGTCGCAGCGCTGGAGAAGACGGGCCTCGCCTGGGACGTCGGGCGGCCCGGCAAGCACGCGCTCGACGCGAAGCTCAAAAGCAACTGACAAACCGACGAACGGCCCAACGCACCGACCCACCCACCGAAGGAGAAATGCCCGTGAGCACACAGCAGCAGCAAGACATCGAGAACTGGCTCGCCGACCTGATCGGTGAAATCCTGGAGATGCCTCCGCAGGAGGTCGACCGTACCGCGCGCTTCGACCGCTACGGACTCGACTCGGTGGCCGCGGTCAGCGTGAGCGTGGCGCTGGGCGAGCACCTGGGGCGCGAGCTCGACGCCACCGTCATCTACGACTACCCCACCATTCGCAAGCTGTCGCAGCACCTGGCCGAAACCGCCAAGGCCGCCGAAGCTGCCGCAGAGGCACAGCGATGAGCGCGCTGGCGAACCCAGGCGCCTCGGCGCAGGCCATCCAGTTTCACTACGACATCGGCAACAGCTTCTACAACCTGTGGCTGGACCGCAGCCTGACGTACTCCTGCGCGCTCTGGGACGGGCAGGACACGCTCGAAGCCGCGCAAATCGCCAAGATCGACTACCACATCGAAAAGTCGGGTGCGCGCGGCCAGCAGCGCGTGCTCGACATCGGCTGCGGCTGGGGCGCGACGCTCAACCGCCTAGTCCAGACCGCGGGCGTGGCGCAGGCCACGGGCCTCACGCTGGCCACGCAACAGGCCGCCCACATCGCGCAGCAGGAATGGCCGGGTGTCGATGTTCGCGTCGAGAGCTGGTCGGACCATTCGCCGACCATCCCCTACGACGCAATCATTTCGGTCGGCGCCTTCGAGCACTTTGCCAAGCTCGACCAGTCGCCCGAGGAAAAGATCGAGGGCTACCGCGGCTTTTTCCGCCGCTGCCACGAGTGGCTGCCGCCGGGCGGCTGCCTGTCGCTGCAGACCATGTCCTACGAGAACTCCAGCCGCGAAGACTTCAGCCCCTTCTTTGCGAGCCAGATCTTTCCCGAATCGGACCTGCCGCGCCTGTCGGAAATTGCCGGCGCCAGCGAGCACCTGTTCGAAATCGTTTCGCTGCGCAACGACCGCCACCACTATGCGCGCACCTCGCTCGAATGGCGCCGCCGCCTGCTCCAGCGGCGTGCCGAGGCGGTGGCATTGGTGGGCGAGGAAGCGGTCACACGCTACGACAAATACCTGCACCTTTGGGCCATCGGCTTTCACACCGGAACGATGGGCCTGCTGCGCCTGCAGCTGCGCAAGCTCGAGACGCCGCGGAGGCTGCACTGAACCAGCCCGCTCCACTGCCCCGCCACCGCCCGCCGACGGGGGAGACAAGAAGAAAACAGAGAACGAGAGAAAAGGAAACCCATGTCGGCGACTGCCAGTCTGTTGCAAACCATCTTCCCGGTGTTCGCCCTGCTGGCCGCAGGCTATGCGGTCAAGCGCCTGGGCTGGATGCAGCCCGCCTATGCCGAAGGGCTGAACCGGTTCGTGTATTACCTCGCGTTTCCGGTGCTGCTCTTCATCGTGATTGCGCGCACGCCGCGGGCCGAAATCTTCAAGGCCGAGTTCCTCGGCGCCTGGACGGTGGCGCTCTTGGTGGGCTACTTCCTCGCGGGCGCGGTGAGCCTTGCATGGCAGCGCGACGGCATCGCGGCCATGGCGGTGCGCGGCTTCAACACCTCTTGCGGCAATACGTCGATGGTCGGCATTCCGCTGTGCGTTGCGGCTTTCGGCAAGGACGCCGCGCTGCTGGCCGTACTGGCCACGATCGCGAACGCGGTTGTCGGCGTGAGCATGACCGTGCTGTTCATCGAAAGCAGCCGGCAAACGGCGGCGTCCCGCGCCCAGCTGGTCGGGCGCATTGCCTGGTCGCTTGCAAAGAACCCGCTGATGATCAGCTTCGTGCTGGGCTTTGCCTGCGCCGCCTGGTACGGCGCGCCGCCGCCCGCGGTCTCGAGCCTGTGCGACATGCTGGGCGGCGCCGCAATTCCCTGCTCGCTCGTGGCCACCGGGCTCTTCTTTGCGGGGCACACGCACCGCATCGCCTATTCGCAGGCTTCGGTCTTCACCTTCATCAAGCTGATCGTGCAGCCGCTGATCGGATGGGCGATTGCGCGCCATCTCTTCGGCATCGAAGGCCGGTTGCTGGCGATTCTGGTGGTGCTTTCGGCAATGCCGCTGGCCTCGACCTGCTTCGTCATCGCGCAGCGCTTCGACGTGCTGGCGGAAGAGACCTCGTCGATGATGATCATCTCGACAGTCGCGTCGCTCGCCACGCTCAGCGTGCTGCTCGGATGGTTCGGGGTCTGAGCCGCGACCGAGCTTTCATTTGATATGCGATACCCCACCCCACGAGACTCATGAACACATCCCCCTCGGCCGTCCGTGTCGGCTTTTTCGCCACCTGCCTCGTCAACGCCATGCGGCCGAACGTGGGTTTCGCCTCGCTCAAGCTGCTCGAAGAGGCGGGATGCACCGTCGAAGTTCCGATGCAGCAGACCTGTTGCGGCCAACCTGCCTTCAACGGCGGCGACACCCGCGACGCCGCGGTGCTGGCGCGCCAGTTCATCGAGACCTTCGAGCCCTTCGACCACGTCGTGATTCCCTCGGGCTCCTGCGCCGGCATGGTCAAGGCCCACTACGAGGAAGCGCTGGCCGACGACCCGGCCTGGGCCGAGCGTGCCCGGCGCCTTGCGGCGCGCACCCACGAGATCATGAGCTTCCTGGTCGACGTGATGGGCTACGCGCCGCAGCGGCGCTCGCTCGAGGCCAGCGCCACCTACCACGACAGCTGCTCGGGCCTGCGCGAGCTCGGCGTGCATGCGCAGCCTCGCGCAATGCTGGGCAAGATCCGCGGGCTGGAACTGCGACCGCTCGAAGGACATGACGTCTGCTGCGGCTTCGGCGGCACGTTCTGCGTCAAGTACGCGCCTATCTCCAATGCCATCGTCGAGGAGAAGGCGGCCGCCGTCGAGCGCACCGGTGCGCAGCTGCTGCTGGGCGGCGATCTTGGCTGCCTGATGAACATGGCCGGCAAGCTCAGCCGCCGAAAATCCGAAGTGCGCGTGCTGCACACCGTCGAGGTGCTCGCCGGCATGGCCGATGCTCCCGCTATCGCCGAGCCCCGATGAGCAGCACATCCACCACCACAACCGATGCGCGGCACGCACGCGTTCACCCGCTGCGCTTCCAGGCCCGCGCCGAGGCCGCGCTGGCCGACCCGGTGCTGCAGATCGCCATCGAGCGCACCACCGGCACCGCGGAGCGCAAGCGCGCCGACGCAGTCGAAGGTTTTCCGCAGTTCGACAAGGCGCGCGTGCTGGGCAAGCGCATCAAGGACCATGTCATCGCCAACCTCGACCACTACCTGCTGGCGTTCGAGCGCAATGCCATCGCGTCGGGCGCCAAGGTGCACTGGGCCTCGACCGCGGGCGAGGCATCGCGCATCGTGATCGGGCTGTGCCGCGACGCCGGAGCAAAACGCGTGACGCGCAGCAAGTCGATGCTCGGCGAGGAAATCGGCCTGCCGCATGCGCTCGACGAAGCGGGCATCGACCGCGTCGAGACCGACCTGGCGGAGCACATCGTCCAGCTTGGCGGCGACACGCCTTCGCACATCATCTGGCCTTCGATGCACCGAACGCGCGAGCAGGTGTCGGCGATGTTCCACGCATCCCACCGGGTGCCGCACGGCGAGGAGACCATCGAGGCGATGGTCGACAGCGCCCGGCGCGAACTGCGCGACAAGTTCTTCTCGTCCGACGTGGCCATCTCGGGCGCGAACTTTCTCATTGCCGACACCGGTTCGACCTGCACCGTGACCAACGAAGGCAACGCCGAGCTCACGACCTCGCCGCCGCGCGTGCACATCGTCACCGCCGGTATCGAGAAGCTGGTGCCCAGCGCCTCCCATGCGATGGCGATGCTCCGGCTGCTGGTGCGGTCCGCAACCGGCGGCGACATCACGCAATACACCACGCTGCATCGGGGCCCAAGGCAGCCGGGCGACCGCGACGGACCGGAAGAATTCCACATCGTGCTGGTGGACAACGGCCGCACGCGCATGCTGAAGGAAGGGTTGAAGGAAATGCTGCGCTGCATTCGCTGCGGCGCCTGCATGAACCACTGCGTGGTGTTCCGCCAGATCGGCGGCCACGCCTATGGCGGCGTGTACCCGGGGCCGATGGGCGCCGTGCTGACGCCGGTGTTCGACGGGCTCGAGGCCGCGCGCGATCTGCCCCACGCCTGCACGCTCAACGGCCGCTGCCGCGAGGTATGCCCGGTGGACATACCGCTGCCGACGCTGATGCGCGGATGGCGCGACCGTTCGTGGCGCGAAGGGCTGGAACCGCCGGCAGCGCGCATCGGCATCGGCCTCTTCGCATTCGCAGCGACACGCCCCCGGCTCTTTCACTTGGGCACCGCGCTCGCGCTGCGCGTGATGCGGCTCTTTCGCAAGAACGGCCTGATTCAACGCATGCCGCTGTTGGGCGCCTGGACGCGGCACCGCGACTTTCCCGCGCCGGCCGAACGGAGTTTTCTTGCGATGTACCGCGACACGCAGTCCGGCAAGACGACCCCGGGAGCACCACGATGAACGCACGCGAAGATATCCTGGCTGCTGTTCGCAATGCCCTGGGCCGCCTTTCGGTTGACGCGAACCAGGTGAAGGAAGAAGCAGACCGCCTACTCGATGACCTACCGGCGGCGCGACCGGCCCTCGACGGCATGGTGCCCGTCGACATATTTGCGGCGCGTATCAGCTCGCCAAAGGTCGCCGCCTCGCTGGACCGCATCGGCAATCTTGCCGAGCTGCCGACCGCCGTCGAACGCTATCTCCTGGCCAAGGGCTTGCCGCGCAATGTGGCCCTCCAGCCGGTGGCCGAATTGCGGGCCCTCGACTGGCACAGCATTGCGCTGCACGACGCGCCCGAGGTCGATGAATGCGTGGGCGTCGGCATCGCGCGTGCGGGCATCGCGGAAACCGGCTCGCTGGTGTTCGAATCAGGGCCTGAAACACCGGTGCTTGCGCACTTTCTGCCGCTGCATCACATCGTGTTAGTGCGGGCGCACAGCATCGTCATGTATCTCGACGACTATGCAGCGGCCGCGCTGAACCCGCAGAGCCCGCCGCACCGCAACGTGAATCTCATTACCGGCGCGAGCGGCACCACCGACATCGAAGGTAGCCTTGTGCTTGGTGCGCACGGCCCCTGCCACTTGCATGTGGTCATTTTGTTCGACAGTTAAGAGGTCCGTTACGCCCCGGGCATGGCTGTAAGCGGCGGGTGGACCTTAGACGAGTTAACTACGTTGAGAATCGAAATTCGCGTGTGTCAAGAATACGCAGGAGCGATGCGAGATGTCCTCAGCCGGTGCTGCGCTCCTGCGGACTGGAATCTCTCAATCCCAGGTACCGCAGTGTCGTCAAAGAAGTACTTTCCGTCTTGCGGCATCGCTCGCTCCCGCGCGCGAACTCCACGAACCCCTTGCGGCGCTTGCCATCGTGGACGGATACACTCGGTCGAATCTACATCTCCATGATGCCTTCAAACATCAAGCAGGTGTCGCTTGATGCGGAGAAGGAAGAAGACCGAGGCGCAGGTTGCGAGCCATGGTCGCGTGCCTGAGGGCTCCTGGCGTCGTCTCCTGATGACGAGGCTTGCAGGCCTGGCCGAATCCGCAACAGCGACAGCCGGGAGCGCCATTCCGTGACTCGCTCGACACATCCGGGCGACGCATCTGCGCTACCCCGGTGCAGACGCTCAGCCAAGAAGAAGGCGCAAGACTACTCGAACCGACTCAGGCATTCGATGCTGCCTCAGATCCCGAAACTGATAGCACTTGGGCGCGTTCGCGACTAAGTCGCTGGCGTCGAGAATGATGCCCGCGACCGCCGTCAGTCGCTGTCGACCGCGCGTGTTGCGCGTCAAATTCACATCGAAGTTCCTCTGTGCGCCGTCGGCCACTGCGCAGGGGAAAGAACCGCGGCATCGTCGTCGAGCGCATCGCGTCGTGATTCAAGCTGTTCCAAGCACGTCTTAATTATGGATTCTGCAGGCCGCCCGTCTTTGCCTTTCACAGACTGTGGGGCAGTTACATCGGAATTTTGCAATGAATGGCCCAACCACGATGCCAGTGAGCGGTTGAGGTGGGGAGCTCTAACTAGGCTGGGCCAATGGCTCAACACGGTCGGCAGCGAACGGATTTCGGCGAAGGCGGCTATCGCGTCGAGCTCGCTTGAGTAACTGCCCTGGAATGCAGCGAATAGCTGGCGAAGGCGGTGGGCTCTCAAGGCGAGAAATGCGAGTACCGCGATCCCGGCCGCATAAATCGCAGATATTGTCAGCAAGGCGCCTAGTGCGCCTTTAGAAAGGGGTGGTGGCTTGTTGTCGATGGACGCATAGATCATGTAGGCCGCACTTCCCAATATCCAGCCGACAATGCCGAGGACTGCGCCCATAGCGAGCAAAGTAGCAAGTACGGCACCAAGGGTCTGCCAAGTCTTCGTTCGTACGGCCCAACTGAACAAGAACTTCCCGCCCAAGCGATCACCCTCATGGCGCAAGCTGTAGATCAGCAGCAAAAGCACGAAGGCACAGACGGCGAGCAGACAGAGAATCAATCCCAATGTCGGCATGCCGTCCAGCGTGGAAAAGCGCATCGTCCACTCGCCAACTTGCGGCTCCTGGTAATTTCTCGCAGTACCTCTTTTGGCGCTTCCCAGATAGCGCGCGGTGGCTGCAACTGCCCAACCACTCACCATCGCTATCCCGGCTCCGAGTACGAGCAGCGGTGTCGCCGACTCACGGAACTGCCGCTTTGCCGCGAACGGAAATAGCCTTCGGGCCACCAGTTCGGGCCCAAGCGCAAACAAGCGGTAGGGAAATACCAGCCTTGTTGCCTTCCGCACGCTCCCTAACACTCGTCGCAGGAAAATATTGCGTCGATAGACGTGCATGGCACCCCAGGAACTCGGCAACCGAGATGCAAGTGCTTCTATCTGGATGAGCTTCGAAAGGTCGGAAGCTGCCAGGATTTCATTAGACAGGCGGCGCAGCACCGCTTCAGTTAGCGCTCGTGGTGCGTTGCCTCTAACGGCGGGAGCTTGCTTGAATGCAGCAGCCTGTGCATTGGGCGTACCGTTCCCAAAGCTTTCTGTGAGGTAGGTTGTAAGCTCAACTTGCGGCAACAGTGCACCTAGACGAACAACTTCGCATTGGTCCTTGGTGTCTCCGGCAGTCCATCGGAGAACTAGGTAGCGTGCCACGGCGGCACGAAGTGCATCAGGAACGTCCTCCATGCGGCGAGCCAAGCCCTCCTGAAGCAATTCCAGCAAGTACACCGCCTGCTCGCCGCTCCACTCGAAGTACCCACATTCGGATGGTACAGGCGGTACAGCGATCGTCCAGGTGCTGGGTGCCACATCGAGGATGGATATTGCCTCGGACACCAACGATCGCAACGACTGCATAGGTTCGGTCTGCAGCAGGGTGACGGCGTACTCGCGCCAACGTGGGTCGGAAAGCAACTCGCGAGGTGGAAGGTGATTGGGGTGTCCAACCAGATAACGGACAAACAGAGACTCTTGGTAGCGGCGATGGGCGAACGCGAAGCGTCGGTCCCCCTGTAGGGCGTTAGGCACGTCTGCCCGACCGATCTTGCAATCAACCAAGGCTGCGAGCAGCTTTTGGAGGTCGCGACCCGGCAGCTCCGATGGGTCGACCAGCGCTGCGATCTGGTCCAGACTAGGGGCCAGCCCTAAAACAGACTGCTCTGCAAACAAGCGGGCCAAATGCTCAGCACCAATCAACAACTGTGCTGGTTGGAGTCCGTAGCGACGCTGCAGGTAGTCTGCGTCCTTTCCTGCCAAGCGATCGAGGTGGATTGATAGCAGGTCGTGATCGTTGGTCGGGGCTTTGCCTTCGAGTTTCACGTGACGGCACAGCAGCGTTAGGAATAGCGGCGTAGCGCCCAATTGGCCGCCCTGCGCCAAGTGGTGCAACACGATTTGGACATGGCGTGCCGGCAAGATCGCGTTGTTAACTAGCGCTCGCTGCCGCTCTGCGTTCAAGGGCAAGATCCTGAACTTTTTCCAAGCTAGGGCTTCTGGCCCCTTGAACTCGCGTGATGCCAATACTCCCTTGCAAGTTCCCATGCCTTCGAGGAACTGCCGGATGGCCTGTGAATAGGCGTTTGCGGCGGCGCTGCCTTTCTCAGCGTGGAGCACAGCCGGAATTTCGTCGAACGAGTCGAATAGGAAGAACCACACGCCGTCGTCGCGGTACTTCGCCCAGTTGTCGCGCACGAAGGCGGTAGTGTCCGAGTCTCCGCGTCGGATGTTGTCAAGAACAAACTCCTTGATGGCGTCTGCAGTGACCCGCTCCAAGTCGCCTGTCGGCATTTCGCGAAGATTGATATACAGCGGAACCAGCGTCTTGCGAGCCTTGGATCGTTGACCTTTTCTCGCGATTTGCGCCGCGAGGTGGCGCAAAGCCACGCTCTTGCCGGCCCCAGGCTCGCCTACCAATTGAACTGCTCGTTCGGTGCTCTTAGTGAGCGCACGAACGAGCGATTTCTCTTTGCGCAGGCCGTCTGCGGGTTTTCGCAGTAGCCGGCTCAGTGCCGTGGGGTAGTAACCTCCTTCGCTCTCGACCTCAGCCTCTAAGTCCGTGAACCACTGATCGTTCCAGCTCTCGAACTTTGCTAGTTGTGCGAGGTCCGCGCTCAGCACGGTGCAAAACTGCGCTCGCTGCCGCACTAGCTGACGGTCCTCAGCGGACATGGGTACCGGTAGCCCGCTGCTTTTGTAGAGCTCCGAGGCTTTTACGACTACTTCCAGCAGCTTAGAGACAGCCTTTAAGGCTACCGCGGCCACGAGCCCACAGAAGACGAGGAGTACGACAATGAACAAGAGCCAACGCGTCAAGCTGCCGCCATCCTCCCAATTCCACAAAATTTCGAAGATATGCCTAGCCGCATCCCATGCTTGGCTTTTGCCGAATCCCTCTTCCATGGCCACCTCGGTCGTTGTGGATGACATCCTAGCGGACCCCGTTGAGGGAACTGATGCTTTCTGCGTTTTAACTCAGCAAAGGGCGGATCGTGTGTGTCCTCCTCTCCAAAAGCTAAAAGGTCGCGCACCGACAACGCCGCCGACAGCAATGCGGCGATTGCCGACGCTGGTGAAGTGTGGTCTACCGGCCGCCATGAGTCAGGTTGCGGACGATCAGGCTAGGCGGAGCCGCGTCAGGCTCCCATCCCCGATGCCTCCGCTCCCTGGACTGTGTGGCATGCTCGGGATCCTTGTGGCACCCATTGCATGTGCACTTCGGCGTACGCGAAGCAATGCTCGGGGCGCCGACGTTGAATTTTGTCAATTAGCTAAATCTACAACGCATGCCACTGATCGATCAACTGCATTCTGGCCTCGACGCCGGCGTCAAACGGCATTGGCGCTACGCGAAGGAGATGTTCGACATCAAACCCGAATACCTAATGACGATTGCCGTTGCGGACGCGCTCTCCGATGGGTACGACAACGTGAACGGCCTTGATGTGGAGATCCGTTTGGAACGTCCGACCCATAAGGCTGTCTACCAAGTCCTTGAAGGGTTTGTTACCAACAAACAATGGTTTGCCATTAGGAAAGACGCGGTCGGCAGCATCCTCCGAAAAGGGAAAGTAGACGTCATCGCTACCGCCGCGAAGCAAATACACTTGGTCGAACTAAAGGGATTCGATCCTGCTAAAGGACAAATTAAGAAGGAGATCGAGCGCTTCCAAGATTTTTTTGGATTGAATAAAGGCACGAACGCTGTGCGCGGCGGCCACGTCGTGTTCCCTTCTAAGACCAGCTGCGAAAAGCGCTTGAAGGTGTATGGTTCGACGCTTATCATGGACCCAGCATTGACCTTCGAAGTCATCTGCCGAAAGCAGGTGACAGGTGAAGATTCTCAAGACGGAATTCCCGCGTATTTCACAAACTCGATCTCCATCACCCGTCGCGCGGGTGCCGCTTCGGAGACTACCGACAAGTGACCGGTCGGCGACGCCGGTCACGCGGCGCCAGTGCTAGGCGACACCATCAAGTGCACCCGCGCAACCGTGCGCATACTTCGGTGAGGCCTGCTTACGAAATCACCTGCGTTTCAACAGCTTCCACTCGAAGGCCCGCCGTGCATGTGACGGAATGCGGCGGCCGTTGCGCCCGACAAGGGATCTGAGATGCTTCGCCATCAGCCTTACGAGCCCTTGGGTGAACTGCGGACGGCCATCGGTCAGCACCGCTAGGAATAGGCTGCAATAGCGGCCCAGAATCGCAGGATCCATCTGCTTCGAAGCAATGTCGATAAACGCAATGCTCACGTTGACCCCGGAGGCGATGTCCAATGAAGGTCTCCGAAAGCTCTGCAGCGCGCTCATCACTGCAGAGGACATACGGCGCGGAGTTTTGAGCGCCATCGCCAATAAGTCTTCGGCGCCGACGCTGACGAAGTCGTGATTTGCAAGCAGCTTGGTCTCGAGCGCGGAGACGTACAGCTTTCGCGTGAGATGGCCGAGTGCGACCGCCCGCATCAAGAGGGGCTGAAGGCTCGTTGAGGTTTTCACGTCGACGCTCGACGCCAACCCACGCAATCCGCCGTCCTCGGACAGCAGCATGGCGTTGCGTTCAAGGCACAGATAGAGCGTGTCCACCGCATCTCGTTCGAGGACTTGTGCCAAGCGTCGATGCTCCTCGGTCAACGTCTCCGGGCCGGACACCGGGACGACGTCACACGACGTGTCCATGAACTTGAGAATGCTCGCCAACAGTCGTTTGCGCCGGGTGAAGTACCAGCGTGGTATGTCCACAATTTGCAGGCGCCCACCCTGCTCGCTCATGTTGGCGGCGGTGCGCGGCTCGCGCATGGCAGCAAGGATAACTAGCAGCCGCTCCCGCTGCGTCTGGGCGATCAGTGGTCTTCTGGGCAGGGCCGCCATGGCCCCAGATGCCCCAAGACGAACAAGCTCGGCGAGTGTCAACAGGTCGACCACAAACGGCCGCTCGCCGTGGGCCATCTGCGCAAGAGCCGCATCGCGTTCCTCGGCACTTCCCACGCCAACGTACAGCGGAGCCAGCTTCGATGGCCATTCCAGCTGTAACGTTACCGGATCCGTTTGGGACAGCGCGGCCAAGACGCAGGTGGGCAGCCTGTGCTGACTGTAGAGCTGAAAATTCCTCTCTATCTGCAGTCGACGTTCGCGTGCTGATTGCTGCAGCAAGTCGACGTCAACCTCTCCATCGTCCTTGAGGACCCGGAAGCTCCATAGGGGTCCATTGGAGTTGATCTGCGCCGCAATGAGTTCTTGCGCTTTCGCGATTGCAAAACTGATCAGTGAGTTAATGCCGACAACTTCGAATTCCTGTTCGAACATGTTTCGCCGCAAGTTCACCTTGCCGCCAACGTGAAGCCCCGTGAGGCGACTCGCAAGCTCTGAACTGGCGGACACCAGTTCCGGCCAGGCACCCGCTGCAGTGGAATCTGGGTAGTCGATCGCGACGGTGAGCAGTTCGCTTCCGTGCTTGAGCTGAACCGCGCATCCTGGCCCGATCGTGGAGTTGGCCGTGAGCGTGGCGCTTTGCTCGCCGAGCAAAAGTTGCGCAAGGAAGTGACCGGCGAACTCCGAGTTGCCGGGGTGGGCGCGAAACAGTCGGAAGAGTCGCATCACCGCAAGCTCCGCCGCGCCGCTGTTCATTTGGTATCGGGCGAAGGCGATCTCTTGCGCCGGCTTCGCGTGCTTAAGCAAAGGATCACGCACCGCGAATGCACGCGAGCCTGCACGGTCCCCGAGTCGGAATAGGACATCCGCATACGCAAGAAGAAATTCAACGTCGTCTGGATCTACTGCGAGCTCCTGCTCGAGAAGGACTCGCATGTGGGGCCAGTGCCCCATCCGCGCTGCAAGGCTGATCTCGAGGCGTCTAATCCTAGGCAGCGAACGCACCTCTGCTGGCAGTGCATCCAACAGACGCTGGGCTTTCCTGCGCTGGTCTGTCTGGATCAGACAGACCAGCAACTTCTCCGAAAACTCGTCCGCGCCTGGCGCGTGAACCAGTCGCTCAAAGAGCCCAGCCGCATCGTCGTAGAGCTGCAGACTCAGAAACATATCTGCCACGGACACCATGGCGACGCTAGCGACGCTAATACCGGTTTCGTTGGATAGCAACCTCCTGAGACTCGCACGCGCAATGGCGATGGCTTCAGTGCGTTTGCCAAGGGTCTGGAGGAAACGCCCCTCAAGCAGTGCGGCAAGAACGTCATCAGGATGGAGCGCCACGAACTCTCGGATTCCCGCAAGTGCCTGATCGCGCTCACCGCTATGCCACTGCGCGAGATATTCCAACGGGATGATCCGCTGAACCCTTTCGTCGCCAGCGAACCGAGCCTTGGCAGTTGCCAGAATCGCGCTGGTCCACGGAACGTCACCCCGGTGCGCGGCAATCTCGGCAAGCTGAGCAAGAACCGAGGCCGGCAATTCTTCGAGTCGGTGATCGGTGAGGGCGTGTACCCCGTCAATGTCTTCCCTATTGGCGAGATCCGATATGTGCACACGCAGCAGCTGTTCCAACTGCGGATGTCGCGGGAGCAACTGTTGCCCGATGCGCTGCGCGCGCGCAACCTGCCGCAAGACGACCAGGGCAGAAACAGCGTTCGTTGCGAGCTCCTGCGAGATAACGTCGGCCTGCTGGCCTGCCAGAACCGATTCCAGCGGCTCGAAGCGCTCCAAGGCGTCTGTCAGTGCCAGGCGCTGCTGATCGGGAAGCTGCCCGATGAGCGATGCCACGGGGTCCAGTGCGGCCCAGCCCAGCACTTCGGCGAGCAGCGCCCGGCGCGCATCCAGACTTCCTCCGTCCAGCTCGATGCATCGTCGCAGCATCGAGACCGCACCCTCATGATCGCCCTCCGCCCCCAGCAGCCGAGATTTCGAGAACAGGTAGTCCGCTTGGTCGAGAATGTGGGTCGGCACCTCCGGGGCAGAGCGGTTGTTCGCGCGGCGCATATGCACGCTCATTCCCCACAATGGCGCGCTGTCCGGGAACTTCGCCAGAGCTTCGTCACACGCGACGTCGGCGGTTTCGAACTGTTTGCGGATGAAGTATGCGTGGACCCGGTTGACGTGCGCCTTCTCGTCGTCGGGTGCAAATTTGAACGCGTCGAGAAACCCTTGCGCAGCGCCCTCTTGGTCGCCTTCCAGCATGGCGATGGCAGCCCCGTTGGTGTGCCAGCGAAACTTGGAGAATTCGTCCCTGAAGGCCGATGGATCCCCAAGGCTTGTCAGGAGGTTCTTCGCGTCTGTGGTCGCGCCCGCGCGCAGACGGTCTCTGACATGGTCAAGGCTCGCCACCACCCCAGGATCGGCTTCGTCCCCCCGCGCGTCGGGCGCCAGCGCCGCCCGACTGGTCGACACGTTGCTCATCGCGTCGATAAGCTGCTGATGAAACACCTCCTGTTTCGCCGCGGATCCCTGCACAAGGGTCAGCGTCTGCGTTGCGGTTTCTTCGATGGTAAGCAGAGTGCTGCCCGGAAAGCCAGGAATGAACGCCCGCCCGACTTCGGGATGCAGCTTGATTCGGTCGGAAATCCCGTTCCAGAAATCTACGGAGACGGTGAATTTTCCCTCGGCACGACGGCGATTGCTTAGTTCATGCACAGTCTTGACGAGCTCGGCCTTGGCGGGCGCCGTCGTCGCAAACAGGAGATGCTGAATGTCGAGGCTTGCCTTGTCGGCGGCCGCGACGTCGTCGGTGACAGTCGCCAGCGTGAATTTGGTCCGCACGTAGTGCTTGCACTGAATACCGACACTGCGCCTGCCATCGTGCCCGAGGATGTCAACGCCGAACTGGCCCTGTCCAGAGCGCCCAACCCGCATCAGGTCGTGGGTTCGCCATACTAGGCTGTACAGCATGAGGCACATTGCCTCGAAATCTTCCTCGCCAATGGGGACCTGAAGTTCGTTGCTGACTGCCAAATATGTCTCCCGGATACGGAAGCTCTTTTGAGCTAAGAAGCTAGGCGACCCGCCGCTCGGCTGAAGTGTCCGCTATTTCTTCCAGGTGTCGGCTGACCTGTATTCGGCAGTCATCGGCAACCAACGTGCTCGACGGATCGGCGCCGGCCCTGTGGACCAACTCCTAGGATGTCGTCGCACGATGGTTCTTCAAGAACAAAGAATGTCTAGGCTAGAACATGCCCTGCGCTGAGCAGCTCGCCAAGGTCTCGCCACGCGTCACGAGCACAGCCACGGTGGTCGATTTGCGCGGGCCCACAGCATGATCTTGGCCTTGATGGGCGCATTCGGTGGGCACTTCGACACCGAGAGCTCAAAGCCCATCGCCTGGAAACGAAGCAACGAATTGAGGGCGCTCCTTGGGCTATCGAGCTAGGTGGCAGCTTGAGATCGCAGATCGAGAAGCTCTCAGAGACCACGCCTGCCTTAGCTCGCGCAAAGTCCGAGCGATTTGGCGGACTACCCGGCTTGCGAGATGCAAGGCCAGCCTATCACGTCGAAAAGTAGAAACCAGTCTGCCGGCGAACACTGCTGATGCAAGCTTGGACGTTGGCCGCGGCACCAAAGGCCGAGACTTCCACTAGAGAACCAAGTAGCGACGCCTCGCCGCGTTGTGACACAAAAAGATCCTTTTCCCAAGTTCAGCGATACAAGATGCAGTAGACGAATCGGTACATACTCGTAACATGCATTTCAGGAAATGAACAGTCAGATGCAAAGCCAAAAACGACGAAAAAACGACTCGAGGAGCGCCTCAAAGCCAACGACCCCTCTGAACCGTCTTAGAGGTGCGGTCGGAGAAAAGAAAAACTGGGGGGCGATGCGGAGTGCTCTTGACAGCGTCAAAAACGATGGTCCTGCGCAAAACTTTGAGCGCCTTTACAAAATCAGCATGCTCAGCCCGATCCAAGATGTCGCAATTCCATCCGCCAAGCCCATCAAGAAACATGGGCGATTGCAGTCAGTACTTCCATTAGATGCAGCCAGCATTCACAAAGAAATACGGTGGGCCGCAACGATCATTAAATCGAATGCCGCTCTAATTAACAAGTTTGTTAAAATCCGACAAGAATTCATCACCTCTTTGTTGACGGGTGACCTTGTCAGGGCGGAAACTTTGCTTGATGAGTCAGATAAATCTTGCGGGCTGTCACTTTGGGCAATCGAAAATAGAATCGCGATCAAAGCGGTGGCGGGAGGGTTCGAGTCCCCGAAGATTTACATCGGTTCAATCGTTGAGGAAGGAAGAAGGACTTTTGCGGGATTTTTCGCGAGCAATATCGGCGAAAGAAATGAATCAAGAGTTAGCAAAGCAAGCTACGAGAGCCGATTGCGTGAGAAAATAAAATCATGGAAGCTATCCTCCGATCACGAGGCTTATGTTCTATACAAGCTGATCGGCAATCCTCCTCGGACGCTCATCCAGGCTTGTGAAATTTTAAGCTTCGAAGCTTCTAGCTCTCCACTAGATCTCTATGACACCTTGATAGACATCCTATCATGGCTTAAAGATATCTCAGGAACTAGTGAAAAAGAAGTTCTTTCAGCAATTAACTCCCTTGCAGGCATACAGGACCCATGCCTCTCCAACCTATCAACCCTCTACTCGCAAGCCGTCGGCGCAGAAATTGAGGTAGATCCAAGCGAGCACATCGATGCGTTCTTACAAGGAAACTATGAAGGCGCTGCAGAACTAACTTATCAACGCCTTCGTGCTCACCCGGATGATTTCACATCCATACTTGTTGCGGCCCGCCTTTTGGCCATGGGCCACAACTGCGACATAGTGAGCGAGGGACTTAATGCGAAAATCATAACTCTGATGGGCGACTATCTCGCGCAAGAGAGTGAAAACAACGAGGCTGCTCAGGCGCTCGAACGCATAGCCCTCAATTTTCGTTGCTTACCCATTTCGGCAAGCATCAATGCCTTGCTTGATGAAATTAGCACAAGCGTGCTCGGCGACATCGCAGTGGCGTCTGCAGTGAGAGCGAGTTCGCTGCCTTTGCCGGTACTTCTAAGTTTATTGGGGCCAACTCAGGGCACTCAATTTCTTGAGGCAAATGAATCCTCCACGCCAGCATTCCTTTACGAAGGCTTAGCCCGCGGATCTAAAAAACATGAGCCAGTCTTGATCGGCCTCTCTCCAGAGGCAATCGGTTTTGCGACGGTTACACATTGCAAATCGACCGGAGATTTTTCTAGAGGACTCGAAGAAATTTCTCGAATTGAAAAATCTGCCAATGTTTATATGCAGCAAGAAGCCACGATTCTGCGCGCTTGGTTTAATCTAGACGAGGGCAATATTTTTGATGCCCTACTGCATACCGTCCGCACGGCGATAAAAAAACCAACCCTGCTCCGCTCACTACCCTTAACCAGAATAATTGAAAACCGCGGCTTTAGAGATCTCAAGCAACTAGAGCGCGACATCTGCCTTTCGATCGGGTTTTTTCTGTATATCTCGCAAACGCGGGAAAACACGAAAGACGTCGCTTTAAAAGTCGCTTGGAAGCAATTTCACAAAGCGCACGGAGTTGCAAAGCCATCAGAATTACCTCATCTGAAAGCCGCCTTCGAGCCCAACCAACTACTCTTCTTTCTTCGGTACGTATGCACCCAAGAAATCATGGAACTGAGTTCCGAATTTAACAGCCCTGCAGATCTTGAAAAAGAGCGACTTTTGATTTGCATCGCGCTTTCCGAATTGGACCCAGAGCACGCGACTGAATATAACTCCGAAATTATTGAGCTCACAAGGCGACTATCGATCGAGGATGGTGTTCAGCAAGTGGAGAGCTCGCGTGTTTACGTCGACCTACTTGGCTTGCAACGATGGTGTCACCAGAACCTAAACGAACTCTTCCTCCGATACCTAGACTATATGGGGGCGGGCTTAGAGGCCTCTGGGGAGGCACTTGAACGAAGCTTGCTGGCGCTTCTCAGGAAAAGCGGCTTTGAAGCTGAGGTGGTGAATTTTCTAGATGGCTACGATATCAGCGCAGACTCTCTACTAGCCGAACTCATCGAGGCTGTCGCCACCGCATTCCTCACGCTCCCGCGGTTCGGTTTAGACGCATTTCTAGGGTCCAGAGTTCGACACGGCTCACTAGAGGGTGGCTTCAGAAGTCCTTTGGAAGCTCGACGGCTAATTACAAAGATTGACTCTTCGTCGAATCAGTATGAAACAAATATTCATTGGCTGAACGACGTAGAATTCAAGAGCAAAGAACAAAGGAACGCCATCGATAAGGTATTAAACAACTTCTCAAAAAGCATTGACTCGCTTATCGACGGGGCGATTAGTAGATTTGTCTATGTCCGCACGATTCACAACAATGAAGGTTTAATAACACTTTGGCCGACCGATGAGCTGAAGAAGAGGAACCTTCTCAAGTATTGGCTTATTCAAACAAAACTGAATTTATCTCCAACTGCTACCATTGAGCAGTTCGTGGAATTTTGCACAACGACATTTTTTTGGCCAACTCTTAAGCAATCACTATCAGAGGCGGCCGAATACGTTACGGAAACATTGGCTGGAGAAGTCCGCGCCGAACTCGAACGCCTCTCAACAGAAATACAAAATATAACGAAGCAGCTGCCCCTATTAATCGCGACTATTGACGCCGCAAAAGGCGATATTGAGCAGGCAGCCCTAAAGGTTTCAAAATGGTTCAGTCCACCGCAATTTACGAATGCGGGCTCCACTTACCTATTGAAGACGGGAATTGAAATTGGAATTACTTCCTTACGCCATCTTCATCCGCGATTCGAGCCCGCGGTACAGTGGGTAGTTACGGAACGAGCGAATGTGCTGTTGCACCCTACCGCATTTCAAATCATCAACGATGTATCATTTCTGATATTCGGAAACATTATCAAGCATTCCGGCTATTTCGAGGGCTCTCGTTCTGACGGTGTCGCGCCCGCTGTTCAGATTAGCATTGGCTGGAGCGACCCTGGGTTTGTCGAGGTGGAAGTAAGAAGTGCAATCGCCGAAGATAAAAATATTGGGTCCATAGAAGAAAATGTAGCTACTGCTCTGAAGCAGATCGAATTAGGACAATTCGATACTGTTGCAAAAAAGAAAAACAAAACGGGCTTGGTACGGCTAGCGTCGACGCTCAACTATGAGCGAGCAGACGACAAGACCTTAGAGTTCGGCGTTGTTGACAATAGAACCTTCCGCGTGTTCTTTTCTGTGCCAGAATTTTTCTTAACTGGGAAGTCGCAATGACCAAGCGAATTCTACTAGTCGAGGACGATCTGCCTAAAAAAACCCAAATCATTGACTCCCTTCGCGCCGCCTCGGTTGAGCTTACGTTTGCGCAGTCGGTGAACGAAGCAATCCGCCGTCTTGACGAGACGACCTTCGACTGCGTGCTGCTGGATATGTCTTTGCCTACCTTCAATGAAGGAGCTAATGCATCATCAAGTGGACGGCAGCAGGATTTCGGAGGTCGTCAGATTCTCACTTACATGTGGGAACTCGAAATATCATCACGGGTCATGTTAGTGACCCAGTTGCCTGGCTTCAAGACAGAGATCGGCAAGGAGGTAAAGTTGAAAGATTTGGATGAGGCGCTAACCAAGGATTTTCCTGGGCTTTATATGGGTTTTATTCATTTCACCCATAGCACTGATGCGTGGGCAAGAAGAATCAAAGATTTTGTGGATGCCTTATGACCAAGGTTTTGATCGTTGATGACAATCCGAATAAATACTCCGCACTGGTTCAGCTGGTAGGTCGGCCTTCGCTGACGGCGGATGATGTATCTGTCGCGAGCAATATCCGAGACGCCCTAGTGCTCTTGCAAAAACTGCAGTTTGACGTACTCGTGCTGGATATGTTTCTCCCCGAAGTGCCGTGGAGCGAACCAATTGCAGATGGGGGATCACGCCTGCTTGATCACCTCGAGGAAGACGACGAGTTAAAGACTCCGAAATACATTATCGGAATTACAGCTTCTGGTCAAGAAGACGATTTAGCAAGTGTAGCTTTTCAGGACAAGCCTTGGGTTTTACTTAGAACAACTGGCGGAGTGGCATGGGAGCGCCGCTTGGTAGCGATGATCACTCACGCAATTGATAGTGAAGCCGCACAAGACGCGTTAGGTTTCGGGGTTGACGTATGTCTAATAACCGCGCTTAAAACGCCGGAATTCGAAGCTTTGACCCGAACTGGGGTTGTTTTTGATGACCCAACACTAATGGACAGTTCGACATACATACAGAAGGGCACGTTGAAATCCGGCGAACGGACTTTGGCTTTAGTCGCAGGCACTTGTCTTCGAATGGGATCGACGGAAGCGGCACTGTTAGCGGCAAAATTGATAGAACGCTATCGCCCAAAAATCGTGGCGATGGCGGGAATTTGTGCCGGATATGAGGATAAGGTCGGCTACGGCGACGTAATCGTCGCGAGTCCCTGCTGGGATTACAGCATGAGCTCAAAAATTACCGTTGTGCCTGATGGCACTCGGACAGTGACCCATGCACCTGATTATATAGAGGTGGCGTCGGAGATCAGCTCCAGATTTGATCAAATGAGCGGCGACGATAGCTTTCTGTCAGCGATACATGCAAATTGGCCCGGAGATAAGCCGAGGGCTCGCCCCCAGATTTTTGTTGGTCCATCTGCAACCGGTCCTGCTGTGATCGCAGATGCTGGCGTGTTTTCAGACATTAGAAAGCAACAGCATCGAAATACGATCGGCCTTGAGATGGAGGCATATGGAATCTATTCCGCAGTTAGAAAATCATCGCGCCCCCGGCCTCTTTTTTTTAGTGCAAAGGCAGTTTGCGATTATGCGAGCTTTTTGAAGGACGATAAATATCAAAAATATGCTTCGTATACCAGCGCGTCGGTCGTCGTCGAATTTTTAACGCGTTACGGCGCTGATCTCTGCCAGACTATCTCTGAGTAGAATTTGTGCCAATTCGTGGGATCTAGCGGTACTGCTTGCCAGATGGGTTTGCTCACGTTCTCTGATCGGCGCTAACGAGCTATGCTTGGATAGTAGCAGCGGCAAAGGCAACGGTAGTTATTGAACTGACGAGCTTGGCGCTTGCACTCAATCGCAACGGGGCCAAATCGTAATGCAACAGCTGATTCGAATCCCGGGGTATTGGCAAAAGCAACAGGTTCCAGTACCTATATCAGTTTGATTTCGTAGAACCAGTTGTCGGGGTCGGGCGGCGGGCCGTCGACCAGCGTGGCAAGCAGCGGCGAAAGCTTGGCGGGCATGGCGGCCTTCACCGCATCGGCCGGCATGCCGCCGCCCGATGCCTTGCCGCGTTTTGCACGTGCGGGTGCCGCATTGGCCGCGGGCGCCGCGGCGCCGGGCGTAGGCATCGGCATCTCCGCCACGCTGTCGGGAAACTGGTCGACCACGCTGAACTCGGCGGCCGGGCGGGCGTAGTCGTCGTGCTCCTTGATCAGCAGCCACGCATCCTGCTTGTCGTCCTTGCTGCTGTGCATGCGCACCAGCGCCCACTTGCCGCGCAGCTTGTAGCCATGCAGTTCGAACTTGAGGTTCCCCGCCTTGTAGCCCTTGCGCGCATCGCCAATGGGCGTCCAGGTGCCCTTGTCCCAGATGATCACCTTGCCCGCGCCGTACTGCTTGGGCGGTATCACGCCTTCGAACTGGTTGTACGAAATCGGATGGTCCTCGACGTGCACCGCCATGCGCTTGTCATGCGTGTCGTAGCTCGGTCCCTTGGGCACTGCCCAGCTCTTCATCGCACCATCGAGCTCGATGCGAAAGTCGTAGTGCAGGCGGCTCGCCCAGTGCTTCTGCACCACGAACTGCAGCGTGCCGGGTGCCGATGCGCCGCCTTCCTCCGGCTCCGGCGTAACGCCGAAGTTGCGCTTTTCCTTGTAGCGCTTCAGCGGGTTTGCGCGCGCCATGGTGTCTCGCTCCCCGCGTCCTGAGGATGGCTCGCCGCGTAGCGTTCGAGCAAAAGGTAAAGCACGACGCCGCCGGCCAGCGGCAGCAGGTAGTAGAGCGCGCGGTACGCCAGCACGGCGCCCATCAACGCGCCCTGCCGCACGGTGCCCGAGAGCAGCGCCAGGTACACGGCTTCCAGCACGCCCAGCCCGGCCGGAATCGGCGTGATCACCCCGACGATGGAAGCGGCGAGCAGCACGCTCAGCGTGGTCGCATACGGCACCTGCCGGCCCAGCAGCAGGTACATGGCGCAGCCCATCAACGCCCAGTTGGCGGTCGAAAGCGTGAGCTGCACCAGCGCGAGTTGCGCCGAAGGAAGCTTCAGCCGCCGCCCCCTCACCTGCCATTGGCGCCCGCGCGAGAACGCACATGCCACCACGTAGGCGGCGGCCAGCAGGATCATCACCACGCCAAGCACGCGCAGTGCGTCCGTGCCGATGTTGGCTTGGCGCGGCGGCGTGATGGCACCCGCCGCAAACAGGCCGCCCGCCAGCAGCCCGTAGCCCAGCCAGTTGGTTGCCAGGCTGATGCCGACGATCTGCGCCACGGTGGTTTCGTCCACCCCGGCGCGCGCATAGAGCCGTGCACGCAGCGCGATGCCGCCCACCAGCGACCCCAGGTTGAGATTGAAGGCATAGCTCGTGACCGCGATGGCCCAGGTGCGCCAGCGGGGCACGCGGTGGCGCGTGTGCCGCCGGCCGATGAGGTCGAAGCATCCGTACAGCGCGTGGCTCGCGGTTGCGATGCCCAGCACGCCGAGCAGCAGCATGGCCGGATAGCGCTGCAATGCATGCCATGCACCCGCCCAGTCGACCTTGTGCGCGTGCGAAAGCAGCAGCCCCAGCACTGCCAGCCCGAGCAGCGGCAGCAGCCAGCGGCGGCAGCGCCGCCACAGCGACGGCTTCATGGGCGAAGGGCCGGCCGCCGAGAGCGTGGTGGCGTCGTGGTTCATGGTGTTGCTACAGAGCGGAGACGAGCGCCGCAAGATCGAGCGGCTTGAGCAGGTGGTGGTTGAACCCCGCCATGGCAATGCGGTCCTTGTCGCCCTGCTGGCCCCAGCCGGTCAATGCGACGAGGATCAGCCCCCTGAGCGCGGGATTGGCACGCAGCTTGATGGCGAGTTCGCAGCCGTCCATGCCCGGCATGCCGATGTCCAGGATTGCAAGGCCCGGCAGCACGCCTTCGGCCACCGCACGCAATGCGGCGTCGCCGCTGTAGGCCACATGGGTCGAGGCTCCGAGCGACTTCAGCAGGTCGCTCAGTGCGTCGGCCGCATCGCGGTTGTCGTCCACGATCAGCACCGTGCCGGGCAAGGAAGCCGGCCAGCCTTGAATGGCCGTCCCCTGCGGCCTCGGCAGGTCCGCCCCGATGCGCGTGAGCGGCAGGCGCACGCAGAACATCGCGCCCCGCCCGAGGCCCGCGCTGGTGGCCTCGACGCTGCCGCCGTGCAGTTCGACCAGGCTCTTCACCAGCGTGAGCCCGATGCCCAGCCCGCCTTGCGCCGCCTTGGAAGTGCCGCTGACCTGAACGAACATCTCGAAGATCGACTCCAGCATTTCGGATGCGATGCCGGTGCCGTTGTCCCAGACCTCGACCACGGCCTGGCGGCCCTCCTTGCGCAGCGCAATCCTGATCTTGCCGCCCGGGGCCGTGTACTTGGCGGCGTTGTTGAGCAGGTTCGAAAAGACCTGCGTCAGGCGAACGCCGTCGCCCCGCACCACCAGCGGTTCGGCGAGCAGCTCCGTGGTCAGTTCGTGCCTCGAGCCTTCGAGCAAGGGGCGGCTCAGTTCGATGGCGTCCTTGATGACCGATTCGAGCGCCACTGCTTCCATGCGCAGTTCGATCTTGCCGCGCGTGATGCGCGAGACCTCCATCAGGTCGTTCACCAGCCGCACCATGTGGTCGATCTGCCGGCCCATCAACTCGTAATAGCGCAGGGCTTCCGCGGCCTCATGCGGCTTTCGCATCAGGAGAGTGAGCGCGGTGCTCATGGGTGCGAGCGGATTGCGCAGCTCGTGCGCCAGCGTGGCTAGAAACTCCGTCTTGCGCTGGTCGGCTTCGCGCAGCCCGTCGAGCAGGTCGCGCAACTGGTACTGGCGGTTGCGCGCGCGCAGCGCCGTGCGCACTGTGCTGATGAGCGACGCCACCCGCATCGGGCGTTCGATGACGGTGACGTTGGCGAGCTTGTCCATGGCCTCGGCAATGACGCGCGAATCCGCGCCCTGGCGGGCAAGAATGAGCACCGGCACGTCGGACCACGGCGCCTGCGAACCCAGCACCTCGTTCAACGCGGCCGCGGCCGGATCGGCCAGCACCTCTTCCGCCAGCATGACCGCGCCCGCGCCCACCTGCAGTTCCCGCACCAGCTCGCACAGGTTCGCGCAGGAGTGCGTGTCGATCTGAGCGCGAGCCAATACGGCATTGGCCATGACGGCGTCCCTGGAGGTCGCGGTTCGCAACAGGATGCGCTGCTCGACGGGTGCCGGTGCTGCGCTCACGATTGGGGCTGCACGCCGTCGATGGGAACCGGAATGCCCGACAGGATGCCCCTGAAGTTACGCAGCGGCTCGCCGATCTTCAGGCCCGTGGCGGTCATCGAGAAATCGCGGATGCTCCGCTCATGCGCCCCGCCGCGCTTCTTCAGCACCGAGATCGCCTGGCGCACTTCGCCCTCGAGCTCGAAGTAGCGAAGCAGCACCACGGCATCGGCCAGGTAGCTCGCATCCACGGGTGTCTGCATCTGCATGCCGATAAGGCCGTGCTGCGCGCCGACCAGCAGCGTGGCCACGCCCGCCTGCCCCAGGTAGGAGAGCAGTTCGTGCAGCTGCGCAATCAGAAACCGCTCGTCCGGCATGGCGTTGAGATAGCCGTTCAGGCTGTCGATCACTACCACCGCCGCACCCGACTCCACCACTGCCAGCCGGATCAGGTGCACGAACTCGCCGGGCGACAACTCGGCGGGGTCGACCTGCCTTACCTTGATGCGGCCGGCATCGATGTGCGGCCCCAGGTCCATTCCCATGCTTTCGCAGCGCGTGCGCAAGGTGTTGATGCTCTCGTCGAAAACGAAGAGCGCCGCGCATTCGCCGCGCTGTGCCGCGGCAAGCGCGAACTGCACCGCCACGGTCGACTTGCCGGTGCCCGGTGCGCCGACGAACAGCGTGCTCGTTCCCCGCTCTATGCCGCCGCCCAGCAGGGCGTCGAGCGACTCGATGCCGCTCGGAATCCGCACCTGCGTGAGCGCGGTCGAATGTTCTGCAGCCACCAGGCGCGGAAACACGCGCAGGCCGCCGCGCTCGATGCGGTAGTCGTGATAGCCGCCGCGAAACTGCTGGCCGCGGTACTTGCTGACGACCAGCCGGCGCCGCGCGGCGCCGTAGTCGGAGCTGATCTGCTCGAGCCGCAGCACCGCATGGGCGATGCTCTGCACCTGCAGGTCGTGCTTCATGGCGGTCATGTCGTCGAGCAGCAGCACGGTGCACTGCCGGCCCGCAAAGAACTGCTTGAGCGCCAGGATCTGCCGCCTGTAGCGCAGCGAACTGCCGGCCAGCAGGCGCAACTCGGAGAGCGAATCGAACACGACCCGCGAGGGCTTGATCACATCGACATCCGACAGGATCCTCAACGTGGTTTCGCTGAGCTCGACCTCCGAGGGATGGAACATCGTGTATTGCTCGTCGGGCTCGAGCGCGGCTTCCGAAGGGAGCATTTCGCGCACCTCGATGCCGCTCAAGTCCCATCCGTGGGAATTTGCGACACCCCTGAGCTCATGCCCCGTTTCGGACAAGGTGACATACAGCACCGATTCGCCGCGCTTGGCCCCTTCGATCAGGAACTGGAGCGCAATGGTGGTCTTGCCGGCGCCAGGCGTGCCTTCGACCAGGTAGAGGCGATTGGCCGTGAGGCCGCCTCCCAGAACATCGTCGAGGCCGGGCACGCCGATCTTTATCAAGCGTTCCTGCGTGGCCCCCGTCGCGGCGTCGATCTTCATTTTTTCCTCCATCGTATGGACAGACAGTCCTTCTTTACGCTGTTGTCTGTTTGCGATCTGCCTGCGGGAAAATGACTCCGCAGGCCGGGCAAGTCGATGCCCGCAGGAATGATTTTTAGCTAAGGGGCAGAGCCTTACCTGTAGGGCGGCGCCTTTTTCGCGAGAAGACAAAGCTCCCGCCACTCAAGACTTTTCGGGCGTCTTGTGCTCGGCCGAACCCGGGTCTTCGAGCTTCTTGTTCTCGACCTTCTTCATCATTTCCTCGCCCTCGGTGTCGCTGCCGTCGGTGGGCACGGATTCTTCCTGCGTGATCTCGGGTTCGTCTGGCGAGCGCTTCGGGCGCGAGGCCGGCGGCGGTGTAGGCGTATTCATGCGGCTATCTCCTGAGTGAGGCCCGACAGTGGCGCAAGCGCAGGGCCGGAGCGCTCAGGCAAAGACGTGAGCGCGGGTCAGCCAAGGCCGACGATGCGGCCCGGCGCCTCAGGCAGGCACGACGGCTTCCACCGGCGCTTCGCTCGCCTCGATGAAAAGCCGCCGGATCATGGGAAAGCGCGCGCGCACCTGTCCTTCGATGGCCGTGATGGCGTCGGCCGCCTCGCCGGTGGCCGTGCCCTCCTTGAAGTTCACATCGACGATGGCCAGCACCTCGTCGGGCCCGATGTACATCGACAGCACATGGCCGACGTCGCTGACGCTGGGCTGCTCCATGGCCAGGCTGCGAATGGCGCGCGCCGTCTCGGGGCGGATGCCCTCGCCGATGAGAAGCCCGCGCGCCTGGCCGATCAGCAGCACCGCCACGCCCGCCAGCAACAGGCCGATCACCACCGAGGCGGCGCCGTCGAGTTCGGGCATGCCGAAGCGGTGGCTCAGGTAGATGCCGAGCGCGGCCACGGCCAGGCCGATGAGCGCCGCGGAGTCTTCGGCCAGCACGGTATAGGTGGTCGGGTCCTTGCTTTGCCCGAGCGCGCGCCAGAAAGGCACGCCCCGCGCCTGGGCCCGGAATTGCCGCAACGCGATGAGAAAGCTGGTGCCTTCGAACACGAAGGCCAGGGCCAGCACGACGTAGTTCCAGGTGGGGTCGCGCATCGGCTCCGGCTTGCGGATGTGCTGGATGCCCTCGTAGAACGACACACCCCCGCCCAGCCCGAAGATGAGCACCGCGACGATCAGGCTCCAGAAGTACAGCTCCTTGCCATGGCCGAACGGATGCTCGGGCGTTGCGGGCCGCTGGCTCAACCTGATGCCCACCAGCAGCAATACGCCGTTGAAGGTATCGACCGCGGAATGGATGCCTTCGGACAGCATCGCCGAGCTGCCGGTGATGCCGGCCACCACGAACTTGGTCGCGGCAATGGCCACGTTGGCGCCGATCGCGCCGTAGATGGCAACCTTGGATTCAGCCATCCATCAGGGGGTGCGGCCCAAACTCGGCCCGCGGCCCCGCTGCTCTTCAGGGAAGGCCAAGGTAGACCCGCAGGTCGTCCTTGTAGGTGCCCGCGGATGCCACCGCCAACCGGAGCCGCGTTTCGCTGACGCCGAACCACTTGGTCCAGTAGTCGACCTCTTTCAGGTCGGTGATGTCGATGTGCTCGTCGTTCTGCGGAACGCGAATCTCCATATCGTCCGGCATCGGGCTCTCCAGGTTGTTGGAGACGGCAGTTTCACCGCCGGAAAAACACGCTTTGCCGGTCGCCTTCCATGGTTCTTGCAGGACAAGTTCTACACGCGCGCGCCGGGCGAGTCAGTGGCACGGTTCTTTCCATGGAGCCGCTCCAGCCGGTATCCCAGACCCTGCACGGCCCGCAGGTCCCAGCCGTTGCTCTTCAGGTCCAGGGTGCGCCGCAGGCGGGAAATGCTGACGTCCAGAGAACGCGACTGCGTGTCTTCGCCCTTGTCCCACACGGACGAATACAACCAGTCGCGCGTGAGCGTGTGGCCCGCATGGCAGAAAAGCTCGAGCGCAAGGTCGAATTCGACCGCACGCAGTTGAGACCTCTCGCCCGATACCTCCACCACGTCGCTCGTGAGAGAAAAACGATAGCAGTCCCACGTCGGGTCGGCGTCGGGCACGCTCACGCCGAAGCGCCGCATGAACATGCGAGCTACGCAGCAGAACTCGACGAACGAGGTCGGGCTCACGATCACTTCGTTGGTCGCGTTCCAGTGCAGGTCCGAAAGCGACTGCAATTGCTTGCGCGAAGCAAGGCACAGCACCGGCGTGCGGTGCCCGACCAGCGCCTTGACCTCCTGCAGCTGCAGCAGGGACGACTCGGCGTCGTTTGCCAGCGCCAGAAAGACCATGTCGAATTTGAGCGTGGGCGCAGCCCCTGCGCCGGCCATCTCGGCGGTGCTCGCAAAGGCCGTGGGCTGGTGCCCGAATCTCCTGACGGCGCGCCGTGCGTATTCGCGCGTGCGCAGCTCGGGGTCGACCACTGCGATACGCGCGCCTTCGGGCCGCACGAACATCATCGGTTGCAGGGCCCTGCGGTGCCATGCCGCCGTCGGGCGGGCACCCGGCTCGCTGCTGTCGTTGACGGCTTCGGCCGCCAACACGGAGCCCTTGGCGAATTCGCTTCGGGCATCCACCGGGTTCATGGTCACGACGTTTGAAATTGGACTGCTCATGTTCAGTTCACCTTGACTGTGAAGAGGACGGTTCCGGAGGCGCCGGGGTCCAGCGGGCCCGTGAACTTCCAGCTCAGCGCGCCCGTTCCCCCCTCCGTTTGCGTGGCGGCGCAATCCACGGCAGCTGCCGGGGGCGGATTGGCGGGCGTGTGTTTCTGGCAGCTTGCGAGCGTGGCGGGCGTGGTGTCCGCCTGCGCGCCGGCAAACGCGGTGTACTGCGGCGTGGTGTCGTTGACCGTCAAGCCGCTGATCGGCGTCGTGCCATTGTTGGTGTAGGTGATGCGGTACTCCAGCGTCTCGCCCGGCTTGGCCTGGTTGTTGATGCCGAAGCTGCCGCCCTGCGTCACGTTGCGTACTTCCTTCCGGAGCTCCAGCGTGCTGGTCGACACGGTGGTGATGTCGGTCACCGTGTAGGTGGCGTTCAGGCCCGGGCTGGCGTTGGTGAAGACGAAGCTGGCCTGCACGGTGCTGGTGTTGCTGTAGCCGCTCATCGCATTGGCGGGAATGAACTCCTGCATCACGATGCACACGTTTTGCCCCGCGACCACTGTCATCGGCGCGGCCGGCGGGTAGAGCAGCGCCGCGCCGGCCTGCAGCGCGCCGGTGCAGCCGGTGTCGGCAAAGATCTTGCCGCTCCAGCCGCTGAGCGCCGGCGTGTCCACGGAGTTCGAAATGTCGAAGCTCACTTCGCCGCCGGTGCGCGCGGTGAAGGTGTGCGGAAAGCTCACCGTGCTGCCCGGAAGGCCGTTCTTGGCGCCGTCGGTGGCCAGCGTGTTGCGGTCGACATCGCCGAAGTTCAGGTCCGCATGGCCGCTGCTGTTCCAGGTAAAGGCGATGCGGTCCGGCGTGCCATCGCGGGTGTAGGTGTAGGCGGTGCCTGTGTTGGTTACGGCCTGGCCCGAGGGCAACTGCACGACGCCCAGCGAGGCGCCGGTGGAGATGCGCGACACCGTGTTGGTTTCTTCCACGCACAGCGCGTCGCCCGTGCCGATGGTGAAGGGCACGGCCAGCGCGTACTTGCCGGTGCCGTCGGTAACGGCGGTCGAGAAGGTGGTTGCCGCGCAATCGGTCAGCCGCATGCCGATGCCGCTCAGCCCGGTCTCGCCGCCATTGATGAGTCCGTCGTTCGCAATGCCGCCCGCCGTGCCGTTGTCGAGAAACACCCGGCCTGTCACGTTCTTGGGATAGCCGTTCACGAACGTACAGGTGATGGCCGCCCCGGCGACCATGTTGATCGCGGGAATGGCCAGCTGATTGCCCGTCAGCGTGCCGAACGTGGCGGCCGGAGTGGCACTGTTCAAGTCCACGCAGCTGGCGCTCACCGGGTTGGCCGGCCAGCCCTGAGGCGAGGTTTCGCTGATCGTGACGCCGACTCCGGCCGTGCCGGTGATATTGGCTGCGCCCTCCACGCTGTCGTCACCCACCACGGTGATGCTGTCGCTTGCCACCGAAAGGCCGCTGAGCGCAAAGCGGAACAGGTCGCTGCCGCTGCCGCCGATGGTGGTCTTGACGATCTGCACCCGTGGATACGGCGGCGTGTAGGTGTTGGTGAAGGTACACGCAATGTTGCTGCCCGGCGCCGTGGCGGCCGCATCCAGCGTCACTCTGCGGTTCGGCAGGTCGGGCGTGGCGGTGCCGCCCGCGCCCAGGCCGGTACAGCTCACGCCGGTCAGCGCGTAGTCGGTGGGCAGCGGGTCTTCGGTGATGGTCGTCACCGTGCTCGGCACCGCCAGGGTCTGGATGGCGCCGGCAACCGGCGTGCCGAGTGCGGTGGTCGTGAGGCTCTGCGCCGCGAGGCCGTTGCTTCCGCTGAAGCCGAAGGTTCCGGTCGCGCCAAGGGACACCTTGCGGATGGTCACCGTGGCCGAGGCGGAATTCGTGAACACGCATTGCAGCGACTTGCCCAACTGCACGCTGGTCGCGGGAATGGTGTAGGTGCGCCCGCTCGCGCCGGTGCCGAGGCTGCCGACCGGTGCTCCCGCGTCGGTGCAGCTTGCACCGGTCAGATGCCAGCCGGGCACCGCGGGTTCGGTGATGCTGATGACCCTGTTGCTCGCACTGGCGCTGAAGGTCTGCACGCCCGCCGCGGCCGTGTTGCCGTCCACCTGCGCCGGCGTACCGGCGGCAACGGTGCTGACCGTGCCGCTGGCCTGCGTGGTGTTGGTCAGGTTGAAGGTGAAGGGACCGCCGGCGCCGTTGAGGGTGTTCTTCTGCAGGTTGACCGTCGCGGGCGCGCACAGCGCGCTGGTGGTGGCCTGGGCCAGGAAGCCCTGCGCGGGGGCGCCGCTCTTGACGTGGACGACCACCGTGTTCGAACCCGACTGCCAGTTGTTGGCCAGCGTGGTGCTGGCTCCCGTGCCTGCCTGGAAACCTCCGTAGGTGTAGGGCGTGGCGCCGCCCTGCGGCACGCCCGGCAGGCTCTGCAGCACCCCGTTGATGTAGACGCCCGCGACCGAGTTGTCGGAATAGAAGTCCAGCTTCAGCGCGAAGCTCGCCGGATTGACCGACGGCGCCATGTTGAAGGTGAACCGGTGGTAGACGTCGACACTGCCTGTATGCGTCGTCGGGTACTGCGAGATCCAGTTCGCGTTGCCGAAAGGAGACGCGATCCAGCTGGCCGGCGCCTTGTTCCCGATATACGAACGCGCCCAGGTGGCAACGCTGCCGGGCCCGCCGGTGGCGGTCCCAACGCCCGACTCCCACACCGGATCGCGCCCGGTGGTCAGCGGCGGGCCGACGGGGCCGTCGAAGCCGGTGTTGAACACCGCGGCGTTGGTCGAGCACATCACTGTCGGCGCAACGGGCGGCGGCGGCGGGTTCGCGTCGAATGCGTTGGTAAAGGTACAGACGATGTTGCTGCCGGGCGCGGTGGCCGCCGCGTCGAGCGTGAGCACGCGCCCGTTGCGCGAGGCCGATCCGCCGGCGCCAAGGCCCGTGCACGAGGCATCGATCAGCGCATAGCCGGCCGGCGGTGCGCCTTCGGTGATGGTGGTGGCGATATTCGCCGCTGTGAGCGTCTGCACCGCCGTCGCGACCGGCGTACCGGCCACCGTGGTGGTGATGTTGCGTGCCACCAGGCCGTTGCTTCCGGTGAAGCTGAAGGTGCCAACTCCCCCGAGCGAGGTCTTGCGGATGGTCACGGTCGGCCGGCTGCCGAAGCGGTAGGGCTGCGGGCTCGGCAGGTAGCTGTCTTCGCCGACGCTGAAGTTGCCGCTCAGCACAGCGCCGCCGACCGTGACCTGCGTGGTGCTGTAGACGGCGGGCACGGTGCTGGTTGCCCTCACCTGGCAAAGGCCTGCCGCGGTGGTGGTGCAGCTTCCGGCCGCGCCGACAGCGCCGCCGTTGAAGGCGACGTTCGGCGTGGCGCCGAAGGTCACCACCGTGCCGGCCTGGACCGGGCTGCCGGACTCGTCGCGGATGAACGCTTCGAGCACGTCC
Source organism: Variovorax sp. CCNWLW225 (assembly GCF_037204045.1). NCBI lineage: Bacteria > Pseudomonadati > Pseudomonadota > Betaproteobacteria > Burkholderiales > Comamonadaceae > Variovorax > Variovorax sp. CCNWLW225. The sequence goes on from NZ_JBBCBV010000001.1 coordinate 535,930, forward strand.
TGCGCGGTGCCGTTGGCCAGCTGGTTGTCGGTGACGACGCGCACACCCGACTGGCTGCCGGCCGCGGGGCCGACCACGATGGTGGTCTGCGCGTTGTCGCAGCTCACCGCGCTGCTGGAGACGCAACCGGGGCCGGCTGCCGTAACCGGCAGGCCCGCGCCGTTCACGTTGGTGCTGGCGTAGTTGGTCAGCACGGTACCTGTCGGGACGATGGGCGCGGTCGCGTTGAGGGTGAAGCCGCGCACACCGGTGGTAGCCGGAATGCCGCCCGCGGGCAGCGTCATGGTGCAGTTGAGCAGCGCACCGGGAGCGCTCGGCAGCGTGCCGCAGCTCACCGACGTGACGCCGGTGCCGGGCACCACCGAATTGGCCACCACGCCGGGCGGCAATTGCTCGCTCACCACCAGCGTGGTGCCGGTGGCCACCGGGCCGGTGTTGGCAAAGCTCAGGCCGTAGACGATGCTGCCGCCGGCTCCCGCGGTCGCGGAAGCGGTCTTGTCCACCGCGATGCGCGCAGTGGCTGTGTTGGTGAAGGTACAGGCAATGGCCGCCGCGGGCCGCATCACGCTCGCGGGCAGGGTTGCAGTGTTGCCGTTGAGTATGGCCAGCTGCGTGGTCGGGTTGCCGCTCGTCGCGGCTGCGGAGTCCAGGCAGGACACCGACACCGGGTTGGCCGGCCAGCCCGCGGGCACGCTCGACTCCTGCACGGTCGCCTCGACGCCCGGCTTGCCCACGTGCACCGTGGCGGAGGGCTGCGGCGTGGCCAGCGCGGTCACCGCAATGCTGTCCGTCGGGTTGGTAACGCCGGTCAGCGTGAAGCCGAAGTTGTGGGTGCCGGTGACGTTGGTCTTGGTCTTGCGCAGGGTGATGCGGGGTTCGCCCAGCACCGGCGTGGTCACGCTGCTCGTGCAGTTGCCCGTGGCATTGCACAACGGGTCGCCACCGCCGGTGGCCGTCGCGGTGTTGGCCACGCTCGGCGAGGCGCCCGGCAAGGGCGTGACCGGAATGACGAAGGCCGCAGTGCCGGTGGTGCCGGCGAGCCCCGCAGGCACGGTGCAGCTCACGACCTGCCCGCTTGCACTGCAGCCGGCGGGCATGGTGCCGAGCGCCAGCGTGGCGGGCACGGTGTCGCTGATCGTCGCAGGGGCGGTGGTTGCGACCGGGCCGATGTTGTTCAGCGTGAGCGTGTAGCTCGACGGCACGCCCACCGCGAAGCTCGAAGCGCCGGCGGTCTTCACCAGCTTGAGCTGCGGCTGGACCGTGTTGGTGAACGTGCAGTTGATGTCGCTGCCCGGTGCGGTGGCCGCGGCGTTCAGCGCAATGGTGCGCGTGGCCAGGTTCGGCGTGGCGGTGCCTCCCGGGCCCATGCCCGTGCAGCTGATGCCGGTCAAGGCATAGGGCGGCGGCGGCACGCTTTCGGTGATGCTGGTGGCGGTGTTCGCGGCCGTGAGCACCTGTTCCGCTGCGGCAATGGCAACGCCGTCGTCTTCCGTCGTCACGTTGGTGGCGGTGAAGCCGTTGGTGCCGGTGAAGGCAAAGCTGTCGGTGCCGCCGATGGACACCTTGCTGACCGTCATCGTCGGCAGCTTGGTGTTGGTGAAGGTACACGCAATGTTGCTGCCGGCCGCCGTGGCCGCCGCATTCAGCGTGACGGCACGTGCCGCAAGATTGACGGTGGCCGTGCCGCCCGCGCCCATGCCCGTACAGGCGATGCCCTTGAGCCGCCAGCCGACAGGCGGCACGCCTTCGGTGATGGTGGTTGCGGCGCCCACGGTGGTCAGGCCCGATGGATCGCCCTCCTCCGGCGTGTTGGCCGCGGAGGTGGTGATGCTCTGCGCGGCGAAGCCGTTGGAGCCGGTGAAAGAGAAGCTGCCCGTTCCGCCCTCGGTCACCTTGCTGACGGTCACGACCACGCGGGTGTTGGTGAAGGTACAGGAGATGTTGGCGCCGTAGTCGGTGGCGGCCGCATCCAGGGTCACGCGCCGCAGCGCGAGGTCGTAGGTTGCGGTGCCGCCCGGGGCCATGCCGGTACACGACATGGCGCGCAGCGCAAAGCCAGCGGGCGGTACGGCCTGCTGCAGGAACGTTGCGCTCCGCGTGACCGCCAGTTCCCTGGTCGGGCCCGATTCACCCTGGCCGGCCACCGTCGTGACGATGGGGCTGACAGGCGCCGCATCGTTGGTGCCGGTGAACGCGAAGGAACCCACGCCGCCGCTCGATACCACGGTGGTCGTGACGCGCGGCGGCATCAGCGGCGGCGTGAGATAGGCGAGGACGATGGTGTCGGTTTCATCCACCGCAATGCCGTCGTCGTTGTTCGCGGTCGCATCATTGGGCACCGTGCAGTAGTGCGGGTTGCCCGGGGATGCCGCTTGAACGCAAACCCGTGCGCCATTGACGACCGGGTAGCTGCCGGCCGCCACGGTGGGCTGCGGAAACACGGGAATGTCGAAGTTGGCTTCGCCACCGTCCGTCATGCCCGGTCCGCTCGAACCCGCGAGCAGCGTGGGGTTGAGCTGGCAGGTCACCACCACCGGCGAGCCGGCCTTTGCGCAGTTGGCGGGCAAGGTGCCGGTGTTCCATCCGGCGGGAAGGACCAGCATCGCGGTCGAGTTGTCGGTGGCCGTGGTGCGCCCGGGCCCGAAGTTCTTGGCTGTGAGCCTGACGTTGCGTTCCTGCCCGTGGCTGGTCCAGGCGTCCGGCGGCACGGTGACTCGCACCTGCAGGTCGGGCCGGCCGGTGATGATGTTCGTGCAGGTGTAGTCCTCCTGCGTCGCGAGCGTGTGCGAGGTAGCGCACGTGCCGGTCCTGACGAAGTTGTAGACGCTGACACCGCTCGGGGGCACCGCGCTGCCGCTGTAGGCGCTGCCGCCCGCCACGTAAGTCTCGTAGTTGTCCTGGTAGCGGGCGATGTTGTTGGCCACCGTCGGCGGGTAGAACGGCAAGCGGCCCGCGGTCGGGCGCCAGGTGGCGGTGTTCGTGCTGGGGCCGAGCGCCTGGCTCCATGCGTAGTTGACGAAGCTGATGCGCTGCGACACGCGCGCGTCCGGAAACTCGCTTCGCACGCCGGAGAAGCCGTCGATCAGTTCCCCGCCGCCAAGGTCTTCCAGGCCGTTGCAGGTGTTGGTGGCCGAATATGCGCAAACGGTGCGCGGGGCGCGAACGGGGCCAGGCACCGCCGAGCCGGGCCCGGTGCCGCCGTCGTTGGTCGTGATGCCCAGCGTGTAGCTTGCGCCCCCGGTGGCCGCCACGCGGAACCAGTCGCCCGCCACCACCGAGACCGGCCGGCAGGTGAAGGTGATCTGCGTCGGGTAGATGTTGCCCGACCCGCCATTGAACATGCGGTCGACGCCGCCGAGCACCGCGATCACCGTGCCGGCCGGGCAGGCCTGCGGGCCGCGCCGCGTCATGCCATCGATGGGACGGCCTGCAACCCCGCGCTGGGCCGGCGCGCCCCAGGTGATGGTCGCGGCGGCCGCGCCTTCGGTCACCGTGAACGGAGAGCAGCGCAGTTCGTACGCGCGCAAGCCGCCGGTGAGGTTGGCGAAAGTGCCGTTGACCGTGGCGCCGTGATAGCGCTCCCACATCGTCAGGCCGGTTGGAAAACCGGTGATGCAGGAGGTCCGCCACGATCCGCCGGCATTGACGCCCACGATGGTGCCGTTGATCAGCGTGCCGGTCTGCGGCCTGAGCACCTGCTGCGCATGCGCGGAAAGCGGCACGGCCACGAGCCACGCCGCGCACAGGAGCCACCACCGTGCCGGGCCCGCAATGGAGCCCAGCGTGTTCTTGAGTCTTTGCATGTTCATTTTTCTGAACTGGTTTTTTCTTCTGGAGATGCGGGCGCCGGCGCCGGTGCAGGCGCAGCAGCGGCACCGGCACCGGCCGACGGAAAGCCGAGCCCCGTTTCATCGAACTTGAAGCGCAGCCGGATGTACGCACCCTTGCTGGTGTATTCGTTGGCCGTCAGGTCGCGGTCGTGCAGGCCGACGAAGTTGTAGCCGGCGGAAATCCACAGGTCCTTCGCCATCTGGTAGCCGAGCTCCACGCCCGCGGTCTTCTGCAGCGAGCCGCCCTTGCCGTAGAGCAGGCCGGCCTGGATGCCGAAGTCCCAGTCCTTGTTGAGGTCGCGGGTGTAGCGCGCGTGCAGCAGGTGCGCCCAGTAGGTGCTGGCCAAAAAGCCGTCGTCGACGCGCGAAATCTTTCCCGCGTAGCGCGCGCTCAGCACGCTGCCACGCTCCGGGTTGTAGTTCAGGTGTGCCGAGAGAATGTCCGCAGTGGTGCTGCCCGGCAGGGTGGCGTTGCCGAACCCGCTGCCGAAGGCGCTGCCGCCAGTCAGCGCGCCGGCGGCGTTGCCGTTGCCCACGATGCGTTCCGAGCGGCGCTCGTAGCGCATCAGCGCATTCCAGGTGTCGCTGTCCACCGGGCGGTAGGCCAGGCCGACCTGATGTCGCTGCAGGTGGCGCTCGTTGCCGCCGTTCGTGCCCTGCCCTTCGCTGTCGCTCACCACGCTGCGCGCCAGCAGGCTCCATGCGGGGCTGATCTTGTAGCCGAAGCCGGCGCTAAAGAGGCGCGTGTTCGCGTCGTCGCCCTTGCGGCCTTCGAGGACGCCGCTGAGCTTGTAGTTGTCCGTCAGGTATTCGACGCCGGCCGTGACGGCGGTGGATTCGCCCAGCCCGCCCGCGTAGCCGGTGCCGCTGTTGGCACTGTTGGTGTAGCCGCCCATCTGGCGGGTGTGCTCCAGGCCGCCGGTCAGGCTGAAGCGGTCGGTGAGCTTGAATGTGTTGCGCACGCCCATGGCTGCCTGCGCGCTGCGGCCATCAACGCTGTCGGCGAGCCGGTACTCGTTGTAGATGCGCCCGCCGTCCATGTAGTTGCTCTCGATGCCGAGGATGCCGACGTTGTTGGACTGCGTGGCGTCCAGCTGCGCATCGCCATACAGGCTGGAGATGAGCTCGTAGCGCGCATAGGCACGCGTCTTGTCGGTGATCGCGTAGTTGCCGCCGATGGCCAGCGTGCGGCGGTCGGAATCCTTCAGGTCCTGCTCGCCCTCCACGAACACCTGGGCCAGCGGCACACCCGGCACCTGTGCCGAGAGGCGCGCGCGCACGGTGGTGAGGCTCTCGCTTTCGGCGCTGCTGTTGGCCGTGGCGGCGGCGCCCAGCGCCGTGACGTTGCCGGCACCGACGCGGCTGCCGAGGTTGCCGTTGTAGGTGGAGATCTCGCCGTAGTCGAAGCCGGACCCCGAGGCCAGGCCGCTGTTGCTCTGGCCGTGGCGCAGGCCGACTTCCGCCACAACGTTGTCGTCCAGCTTCTTGCGCAGGCTCGCGCTCGCACCCTTGCGGTCGCCTTCGAGCAGTGCGTCCTTGCTGTAGAGCACTTCGGCGCGTGCCGCGGTGTTGTCGTCGATCTTGTATTCGGCACGGCCCGAAATCTCGGTGCGGCCCGCCGAGAAACTCGCGCCCGGGTTGTCGAAGCCGGTGCTGGTCTTGCTGGCGAGCGCCACCACTGCGAGCTTCTCGTCCTGATGGCGCACTTCGATGCGGCCGCCCTCGCCCTTGCCCTTTTCGTCGGACTCGGTGCGCACCAGTTCGGCCGCGGCCGTGGTGTTGTCGCCCAGGCGGGCCACCGCCGTGAGCGCGCGCAGCTTGCGGTGGTTTTCGGGGTTCTGGTCGGTGCTGGCGACCACACCAACTTGCAGGCGCTCGCCCACCTTGACCTGCACGTCGGTGCCGGCCACGGTGAACTTGGGCCCGCCGCTGTCGACCTCGTAGGTGACGCGGATCGATTGCGGGTTGAGATTGGCGTCGACCGATGCGATGGCACGCGTGAACAGCACGCGGCGCGTGAGCGGCTCGACCGTGTAGTCCACGAAGCGCGTGACCGCCGTGCGCTGCAGCACGATGTCGGGCTGGTTGCGGTCGCGCACCACCACCTCGATCTGCTCGCTGTTGTCGACAAACTCCCCGCCGGTCGCGCTCAGGTAGTAAGGGCCGGAGGTGCCGACGGCGCGAAACTCCTCCACTTGCTGCGTCTGCGCGGTGCGGGACGCATAGCTGGTGGCACGCACGTTGGCCGTCTCATACACGTGCTTCAGGCCGGTGAGTGCGCGATTGCTCTGGCTGAGGTTGCGCACCTCGGTGCTGCTGCTGGTGGTGAAATCGCCGTACAGCAGGAACGAACGGTTCTTGTCGATGCGCACGTACAGCTTCTGCGTGCTCTGCGCATCGAAGCCCTTGACGGACGAGTCGCCGTACACGGGGTAGAACTCGTCGGGTCGGATGTCGCGGAACAGGCGGTCCTTGCGCGCCTTGTCGGAATCGAAGGCGGCGGTGAGCAGGTACTCGCCCTTGACGGTGCCCTTGAAGAAGAAGGCGGCGCGGGCCCCCGCGCGACGGTTCTCGCGCTCGTCGGTCAGCCCCGTCAGCTCGGCCTCGAAGGCCGCGCCCGCGGGCATGGCGCCCAGCGGCACGCTGCCGCGCTTGGTGAAGTCGAGCACGCCTTCGACGATGCCGACGCCGATCATCGGGCGCATCTCGGGCAGCAGCGCAAGCCGCACTTCCTTCACGAAGCTGCCCGCGGTCACGCGAATCCGCGCATCGCCCGCCTCGCCCGGCGGCAGCAGCCGGAACTCGGCGGCTCCGCCTTCCATGAACACTTGGGTGCCGGGCTCGGCCGGGTTCAGGTCTTCGTCGAACCAGCGGCCGCGGTCGGCCTCCAGCGTGAGCTGGGTGCGCGCGGTCACCGGCACGCCGGCCGCGTCGACCAGCCGAACCTTCACGGCCACCGGCGTGCGCAAATCGGCGTAAGCGGTTTCGGGCAGGTCGACCTGGATGCCGCCCAGCTTGTCGGGCGCGACGATGCCGATCTGCTCGCTGCCGCGCACGTTGCCGAAATCGTCCACTGCGTCGAGCTGCAGGCGATTGGTTCCGGGCTGCAGCACCACACCGATGTATTCCCAGGCGCCGATGCTCTTCGACGGCAGCTGGGTCTTCTTGCCGACGCGCCGCCCATCGATGGCCTGGCCGTTGACCGTGAGGCGCAACGCCAGGCCGGCCTCGCCCTTGACGCGCACGTTGATCGACTGGCCGGCAACGGTGTCGCCGTCCTTCAGGCCGAGAAAGCCGAGCGCATTGCTTTCGATCTGCGGCAGCAACACTTCCAGCTCGATGGGGCTGGGCACTGCCTCGGGCAGCAGCGGTGCGCTGCGCGGCTCCAGCATGGCGGCGGAGGTATTGACCGGCCGGCTCGCGAACGCGCCGACACCGCTTGCCGCACCGCCCGCGGCCGATGCTCCCTGCGCAGCGGTCGGCAGGCCGTTGAGCGCTGCGAACAGGCTGCCGGCGGGCGTCGATGAGGCCGATCCGGCCGATGCGGCGGTACCCAGCGTGCCGCTCATGCTGCCCGACGCGGCACCGACGAAGCTGCTGGCATTAGCCGGCGCATCGGGCATCATGATCAGCGGTGCGGAGGTGGTCATGGTCGAGCCGGTGCTGCCGCTCGCGAGCGCCTGGCCGCTGGCGGGCAGCGAGCGCAAGTCGCCCACAGGAACGATCTGCCCTTCGGGATTCAGTCGCATGCGTACCTGGGCTTCGGCCTCGGTGTCCGGAATGGCGGCGATGGCGGCGCGGCGCGCGACCACGTCGGCCAGCGTTGCCGGGCTGTCGCAGTTGCCGATGATGAAGTTGGCCTTGTGGAACTCGCCCTTCTTCAAGTCGACGAAGCGGCTCTCGGGGCGGCCGGCATTGCGGTTGTCGAGTATTTCAAGCCGGGCGCCGGGCGGCAGCGTGGTCTGGTCCACGCGCAGCACATGGGTGAGCGGCTTGAGTCCGTAGAGGCTCCACTTGCCCTCCACGTCGGTGACGACGTTGGTGCCGTCTTCCATGAACAGGCGCACGCCGGGCACGCCGATCTCGTCGCTGCCCTCTTGCTTGCCATCGGCCTTGCAGTCCATGTAGACCTTGCCGAACATGAAGGCCTCGTCCGAAAACACACCGCCCGTGACGCGCACGGTCCAGTTCGCGAGGTTGGACTGCATCGGGCCCGAATAGGCACGCGCGCGGTTGATGGCGTCTCCGTTGGTGGGTGCGCCCACGCCAACGCGCACGCGGTAGCGCACCATGGCCATCTGATCGACGCCGAGCGTCAGCGTCGGGTAGTTGAACACCAGCTTCGGGCCCGCGCCGCCGACCGGGTTGGCGGTGGCCGCTCCGTTCAGGCGCGCGCTGTTGCTCACGTAGGCAAAGCCCGGCGGCAGGCTGTCGCTGATCGAGATGCCGGTCACCGGCGTACCCGTCTTGTTGGTCACCGTCAGCGCGTAGTCCAGAAAGTCGCCGAACTCGACCTGCCGCTTGCTGCCTTCCTTGCGCAGCACCAGGCCGAGCACATTGCCGGGGTCGAGCGGGATGTGGTTGTGCACCACGTCGCACGCTTCGTTCGAAGCGTTGAAGCCGGACGTGACCGAGAAATAGTGCGTGGTCGGCTCCGCGCCCTTGGGCGGCAGCGCGCTGGGCACCACCGGACCGCAACTGCCGAAGGTGCCGGCCGTCACGGGAATCAGCTGCGACGGATAGACGTAGCCGCTGCCGGCCGGCGGAACCACATGCAGCGAGTACGTGCACAGGCCCGTGGCCGGCGGCGACTGCAGGTAGAACTGGTAGCTGCCGTCCGCGCCGGTCGTCATCGAGACGCTGCCGTCGGCATTGAAGGTGTAGGTGTCCGACGAGCCGCCGTAGATTTCGGCCGCGGTCATCGGCGTGACCGAACCGCTGCTGCACGACTGCCGGGTGAACGTGACCACCGCGCCGGGAACAGGCGCCCGCGTGACGGCGTTGTAGACCGTGCCGGCCGGGTCGGCCAGCAGCGACTGCGCCGAGTTGGCAGTGGCCGCAACCAGCATCGCGGGCGTGACGTTGATGGTGTTCTGGTCGAACGCCGCCGCCCAGGCCTTGTTGTCGATGGCCACGCGGCGGTCGCCTGCGCCGGGCTTCTGGGTCAGGCGAACGGTGAAGCTGATTTCCTCGCTTTGCCCGGGCTCCAGCCCGCGGCTGCCGTCGGTGAGGCTGAGCACCGCCTCGGTCGGCAGCCGGAAGGCGTCGGCGCTCGCGAGCGCTTCGCGGTCGCAGGCTGCGCGGCCGGTAAAGCTGCCCGCGGGATTGAGCAGCCCGCTGCGGACCTTGGGCGCACCCACCAGCTCCCAAGAGGCGACCGGCCCCTCGGGCTTGTCCATGTCGAAGGTGCAGTTCAGGTTGTCGATCACGCGCACGTGGGGTGCGGGGGCGACACCGGTGTTGTTGACGAGCAGCCGGTAGTCGATTTCGTAGACGCCCTGCGCCACGCGCCGCGGCAGCGAAGCGCTCTTGGTGAGCGACAGCGAAGGAAGCTGCAGTGACACCGGCGTGGGTGCGGTGTTGTTGTTCGGGTTGCCGTCGCCGTCCGGGTCGGGGCTGGTGCCGTCGACCGAATCGTCGAAAGCCACCGGCGCGCCGCCGGGCGTGAGCGCACCCTGCGCTCGCACACTGTTGAGAAGCATGCCGGTGCGGCCGTTGACGTTGATGCGAACGTCGAACTGCACGGTGACTTGCGCGCCGACCGGCAGCACGGCGCCCGGCGCCAGCAGGTTCTGTGCGGCGGCGGTGCCGGTGAACGAGTTGTTGGCCGCGGCCACTGTGCCGCTCGTGCCGTTGCCCTGGTTGCCCGCAATGGCAATGGAGCCGGGCACGACGGTGTATTGATTGGGGCCGGGCACGGCCGCGCTGGTGTAGCTGCCGAACTGGCTGGCGCCGCTGCCTTCGAGCAGGTCGGCCGCCTGCACGCCGTAGAGCCACACGGCCCCGTAGTTGCGCACGTCGACGCTGAAGCGCACGGTCGCGGTTCCGTCGAGCAGGCCGTCGGCGCCGCGGTTGGCGCGCGGCGTCGACGCGGTCTTGGCCACGCCGATGCGGCTCTGGCTGGTGGTGATGAGCACGGTGTTCGATGGCGACACCACCGGTGCGGTACCGTCGTTGTAGTAGCTCTGCGCGGTGTTGCGGATATCGCCGGTCTGGTCCGCGCGCACAATCACCGCGAACTGCATGGCGATGGAGGCGTTGCGCGACACGGCCGCGGGCACGCCGATTGCTACTTCGACGGCCGCGGCGTCGTCCGCTGTGCGGTAGCTGAAGGCCGGATCGCCCGGCATGCGGAACAGCCGCACCGCGCCCGCGGCGGTGCTCTGCAGCGTGCCGGCGATGTACTGCGTGCCGACGGGAATGAGGTCGCGCACCAGCACCAGGCTGGTGGGCGCGCCGTTCACGAGCACCGGCGTGCCTGTCGGCGCGGCAACATTGGCGGGCTGCGCATCGCGCGCGCCGATGTTGGTGCCCGAGACCGAAAAGTCGATACGGGTCTGCCCCGACACGATGACACCCGGGTAGCTCGCGCTCTTGGTGATGGAGATCACCGCCATGTCGCCCACCGTCACGGTGTCGCGGTTGGTGGCGCTCAGGTTCTGCAACGCGGTGGTCGCCGTGAGCGCGGCGCAGGCAACGCCGGCACCGGTGGCTGGAACCGTGCCCTGCACGAGCAGCGAGGCCGTTTCGCCGGGCCGCAGCGCCAGCGTACCGGGTGCGCCGAGCGGCAGCACCGGATCGCCCGGGTCCGCCACGCCGTTGTTGTTGATGTCGCGCACGACGCGCAGGGTCGAAAGGTCGAGCGTGTCGGCCGCGCAGCCGCCCACGTTGTTGGCAAAGCCCAGCGCATAGCTCGAAGGCACGTTGCCGGTGTTGGTGAGCAGGTGGTTCAGCGTGACCACGGTGGCCGGCGGACGGTTGACGGCCTGGTCCTGCGTGAGCACCAGCGCCTCGACCGCGAGGACGTTCGCCACCACGCTGTTGGAGCTGGAGGTTTCGGTCTGCGCAAAGCCGGCCGGCACATAGCTGGCCTTGGCCACGTTGCGGATGACGCTGCCACCGGGCGCGGGGGCCGCATGCACGGTGGACGCCAGGAACAGCGTCAGGAGGAGCGCCAGCAACAGCGCCAGGCCGATCGCGAGCGTGGCGCCGGCTTGGCGCCATCGCTGCGAGCGGCAGCCCATCAATGAGTCAGACAAGAATTGCACTCCGCTTACCTTCCGTCGGCGCCTGCTGGGGCCGTGAATACCTGGGTCTTTTTCCTCTGCCGCTGCCATGCGCGCGTGCAAGGGCACACGCGCCGAAAAGCAGCAGGGGAAAAAGGCGAAGCGCAGCCGTGAAGGCGGCGCCTCGCGTAAAGCCGGCAGGCCTGGAGAGGCCTGCCGGCGACTCAATCGCGCATTACTGGTTGATCCGCACTGCGAAGGTCAGCGTGGCCGAGCCACCCGGGGCCACGGTGTTGGCCGCGCTGCCGCAGCTCACCGCAGTGGGCGTCTGGGCATAGGCCAGCGCGGTGCCGGTCACGCCGGTCGAGACGCACTGCGTGAGCGCCGGCGGCTGCGTGGCACCCGTCAGGCTCGTGAACGCAGGTGCTGCGTCGTTGATCGCGATGTTGGTGATCGGCGCAGTGCCTTCGTTGGTCGCAACGACCCGGTACACGATGCACTGGCCGGGCTTCAGCGACAGCGGCGTTGCAGCGAAGGCGGCGTCAGCCGTGCCGTCGCAGGCGATATCGGCAGCCTGCGTCTTGAGGACGCGGATCTGGCCGGTAATCACGGTGCTGATGTCGGTGGCCGAAGGCGTGCCGCAGTTCGGCGCCGGGTCCGTGAACGTGGCCGTCACAGTGGTCGTGTCGGTTGCACCGGCGCTGGCGCCGCCCGGTGCGAACACGCGCACCAGCAGCTTCTGCGTTGTGCCCGCAGCCAGCGGTCCGGCGATGGGGCCGGTCACCAGCGTATCCAGCGCATCGATCTGCCCGTCGCCATTGACGTCGAGGTAGATCGCGGTGGTCCAGCCCAGCGCCGCGTCGGCGGCTGGCACGGTGGCCGTGAGCGTGTACGCGCCGCAGCTCTGGTTGCCGGTGTTGGTCAGCGTGTGCGCATACACGACGGTGCCGCCCGGAGCGACCTGGCCGACGTTGTTGGGCGTGAGCGTGGCCCCCAGCGTTGCTGCCGTGGTCACGGTCACCGCGTCCTGCTTGGCGTCGGACACGAGCACGCCGGTCGATGCCACTGCGGTCGACTGCACGCGGAAGTAGATCGGCTGGGCCGTCACAGGCGTTTGCGTCGCGGGAGGCGTCACACAGGCATCGACTTGCTGCTGCGCACCGCGAGCCACGGTCACGTCGGTGATGGCCGCTGCGGCACAGGTACCGCCCGCTGCCACGAACTTCACCGTCCAGCCCGCCGGCAGCGTGCCCGGGAAGCCGGTGGACTGGCTGGCCGCCAGCGTGTAGGTCTGCGTTGCCGGGCCGCCTGCATCGTTGTTCTTGACGAACAGCGTGAAGATCGTGCCGGTGCCCGCAGGCGTGCTGTTGGTCGTGGTCGGCTGTGGGCTGGGGCCTGGGCCCAAGTCACCGCCTGCCACCGAACCCGAGCCGGTACCGGCTGCGCTGTTGGTCAGGTCGACGAGCGAACCGACGACGATGGTGACCTGGTCGAGCGTGGCGTCGAGCTTGGTCGGGTCGTTCGCCGAGCGGCCGGTCAGGACCGCGTTGAACGGACCCGAGCCCACCGTGGCGCTGGCCGGAACGTTGGCCTGCACCACGATGTTGGCGCTGCCGCCGACCGGAATCGGACCAGTGTCGGGCACGCCGTCGCCGGTGGTGTCGAGCAGCGGCGTCACGCCGTCCGCCGCGAACAGCAGGAAGGTCGTGCCGGCCGGGAAGCTACCGTTGGCAATGCTCAGGTTGATGCTGTCGACGCCGCTGCCGGTGTTGAACACCGTCTGCGGGAACTTGACGCTGCCGCCGGCAACCACCGAGGGCTGCGTGGTCGTGTCGGCCGCCGTGCCGTTGGGCGTGCCAGCCACCGTGTCGACTGCCGTTGCCGCCGTCGAGGGGTTGGTACCCACGACGAGGCCGTAGCTGGCGACGACGGTGTAGGCCGCCGGGTTGGTGGTCGAACCCAGCGTACCGATCGCCGTTGCGGTGGCGGTCGGAGAATCCGTCGGGTTGTACTGGCCCACGTTGGTCGTGGTCGAGGTACCGACCACAGCCGTGTTGTTCACCAGCACCACGAAGCTGATCGTCTGCGTGACGTTCTGGCCGAGCGAGTTCACGACGGCGTTCAGCGTGCTGCCAGCCACCCGGAAATCGATACCCGCCGGATCGCCACCGGCACCGTCGCCGAGCGCCACGCCCGGAGCGCTGCTCCAGACGGCGGAACCCGCGACATAGGTGAAGCCCGATGGCAACGTGTCCGACAGCGCGAACTTGCCGGGCGCTCCGCCGGTGTTGTTGAAGGTGAGCGTGTAGACCGTGTACTTGCAGCTGTCGCTGGAAGCGATACCTGCGCCCCAGGTCGTCGAGCACGAAGCCGACGACGAGCGCGGACCGCCGGTGCTCGCGAGCGGCCAGGCCGCGCCGGGAGGGGCCGCCACTGCCGGAACACCGATCGACTTGGTGGCACCGAAGGCGGCCTGTGTTGTCAGGTTGACCTGGTCCTTGTCCGCTGCCGAGGTGTTCGGCGCCGTGTACAGCGCCGGCGTGCCCGGAGTGGCCGTGATGGTGGCGGTGTCGAACGGCGTGGTCGGCGTGGTGGCCGTGCCGGGGATCGTGTAGGCCACGACGAACTGGAACGTGCCGTTGTTGCCGGGCACGGTCTGCGCGGGCACGCTGCAGACTGCGGCGGGCGCTGCGGTACACAGCGGCGTGGTGCTGTCGGGCATGCCGTCGCCATTGGCGTCGGGATAGACCTCGACCTTCGAGAAGGCATCGTTGTCGGCATCCACCGTGATGGTGAAGGTGTCCGAGCCGTTGCCGGTGTTGGTCAAGATGTGCGGTGCGTACACCACCGAGCCTGCGGCGCCGAGCTTGGTGTTGACGATCGTGGTCGTGACCTGGTTGAACGTGTCCAGCGTGAACGAGCCGACCTGCTGCACCGTGGTTTGCACCAGGTTGGAGGTGGCCAATTGCGTGGTGCCGGACGAATCCGAATAGGTGGCCGAAGCCTGGTTACCGATGACGGTGTTGGCGGGCGGCGGCGCTGCAAGTGCGCTCGAGCTTCCAAACAGGAAGCCCAGCGACAAAACTGCGGCACCAGCCCATGTGGCTCTCGGCCTGAAGCCGATGCGCCGGGTTGGCAAGGTGGGACTCACGTGGTTTCTCCTCGGTTGTCAAAAAAGGAACAAAAAAAACCCGGCTCAGGCATTCCGCGAACGGAAGACAGCGGCCGGGTTGCGCGCAATAGCAAAGGGATCAAGGAAACAGAAAAACGAAAAGCCAGGAGGCAAACCACCGCCGACCGGTCAGCGCGAGGCCGCGCCCGCAGCGGACTGCACGGCAACGGGTGGCGCCTGCGGAGCGAGGGCGGAGGTCTTGGGCTCGGGCGGAACCACCACTTCGACCTTGGCGCGCGCGGTTACGGCGGCTTCGCCTCCGGCGGGCAACTGGCCGAGCGTCCAGCGCAGGGCGCGGTAGTCGCTGTAGGGCACGGGCTCGGTCTTGTTGTTTGCGGCCTTGCGCACCAGCGGCTCGGCGGCGTAGACGCCGTCCTTGGTGGCTGCCTTGACCAGTGCGGCGCCCGGCTTGGCGCTGCGCGGCAGGTACTCGAGCCCCTCAGGAATGGGCAGATCGGCAACCAGGCCGGACACCGTCTTGCCGGTGTTGTTGGTGTAGGTCGCGCGGTATTCGAGAACGTCGCCGGGCTTGACCGAAGAAGCGTCCAGCAGTTGCTCCTTGCCGTCGGCGCCCTTCACCACCTTGAACTGCGTCAAGGCAACGGAGACGGTCTTGTCGGCAGCGGGGGCCGACCGGGCAGCGGCAGGCTGCGCAGAAGCTGGCGCCGCCAGAGTGGCCACGGCGAGCATGCCTGCGCCGAAGGTTGCAGCCAGCGCGGGCAGCCTGGCAGCCTTGCGCAGAAGAGTTTGAGTCAGTTTTTGTATAAGCATGGTTGCTCCAGTTCAACGAACACACGGCAGGCCGACAGCAATTGCCGGCGAGGACAAGAATTAGGCAGAAATACTTCTAATAAATTGATTCATACCGGCAATCATTTTTTAGAAATTAATTATTGAAAATAAATACTCCTGCTTGCACTTGTAACCAACAAGTATTTTGCCTGCGGCGAATGCCAAATCCGGATGTCAAATATGAGATCGGCAGTTCCACTTTCGACAACTCGCCTGTGATTTTTCCGACGACCACGTGGAAGGACTTTGGAACGCGCAAGTCCATCCCTGCAATCGACGTGCATAAATCCGGCTGAAGGCGCCGCAAAAAGAAGGGACGTGAAAAAGCCGCCAAAGCCCGCGAAGGGCTTTAGCTGTGGCAAAAAAGCCGAATCAGGCTTGCTCTAGAGCCTTGAAGATGAAATCGACGAAGGTTCTGATCTTTCGGGTATTGCGCCGCGCGGGCAAATACATCAGATTCAACTCTTCCGGCGTCAATTCGAAGGACGGCAGCACCGTTACCAGGGAGCCGCCCTGGATTGCCGACTTGGCACAGAGCAGCGGAACCAGCGCGATGCCGCCGGCCGAGCAGGCAAGCCTCAGCAGCAACTCCGGATCGTTGGCGCGAAACACGCCCGCGGCCCTGACGATGTACTCCCGATCGACGCCCGGAATGACCATTTCCATGGCGTGCCGCTCCGGGCCGCTGGTCAAAAAGTAGTGCCCCGCAAGGTCGTCGACCGTCTGGATCTGCGGATGACGCTCGAGGTATGAAGGTGTGGCGCACAGCACAAGGGGCTGCTTCTTGATGCGCCTTGCCACGAGGTCTTCGCAGCCTTCAAGCCCCACCCGGATGACCACGTCGGTGTCTTCGCGGAACAGGTCCACCCGGTCGGAGCCTACGTCGACGGTGAGCTTTAGCTGCGGGTGCGCAGCCATGAAGCCCGACAGATGGGCCGAGAGCAACTCGCGGCCGACATATCCGGGAACCGAGATCCGCAGTTGGCCCGTGAGGGCTTCATTGGTGTTGGAGAGCTGCGACAGGGCCTGGTCGACCGCCTCCAGAACCTCCTTGGCCGTGGAAAAGAACTCTCGCCCCTCCCCCGTCAGGCCGAAGTGGCCCGCTCCCCGGTGCAGCAGCGTATGGCCGACCAAGGCCTCCAGCCGCTTGAGCTGCCGGGACGCAGACGCCTTGGGCACGCTCAGCGCGTCGGCCGCCTGGGTCAGCCCTCCTACCTCCACAGCCTTCACGAAAAGCCGCACATCCGACATCAACAGATCCATGATTCCCCCCGAACCTGAGCGGAACTCCCGCGTGTCCAACCTCCACGTTGGACAAGAGTCGTTCAGCTCGACAAAAAAAGCTCTTCCCCGATCAGGCCGCGATAACAAGCAACTGCACCGACGTGCAACCGCTTTAGCCAGCGCCCTCCAAAACTCAATAAACCTTCCGCTTTATTTGTCTCCGACCCAGGTCGATCCAATCTGCGCCACTTTTTCCAATCCAATTCGTTGTTGGAATTAAATATTTTCAGGCGCAATCATCCAACGCCGCTGCCCCACCAGCTTGCGATTTTTATATTCAATGAGATTGCAGGCGAGTCTTTTCGCCGGCAGATACAGAGTTACCGCGCGACCACGGTCGTCCGAATTGTTGCTTGCACCAAAATGGTGTTAATAGAAAATGAAAGCATGGCTAAATCTTAACAACTGTAACAAGGCCAATACCGGTCAGTTTTGAGAACTTTTCCGCAATCTCGGCACATAGATGTGCGGATTCGCAACTGTTGTCAGACAACCCGGGCAACGCGAGATGCACCTCGACGATGCATGCCGGTCTGCGGGCCATCCCCACTGCGCTGGGGCCGGGCCATCCGCAAAATATCGGGGGTAAAGTTCGCCCCACCCGGCGCCAAGCCCGCTGCCGACGGCGCAGCGACCCCAAGCAGGGTGTGCAGTCGGGTAAAAATGCAAACCCACGCCATGCCGCAAGGCTGCCCTCCGAATCAACAACGTAGCGTTTGATGAAAATAGCCACCTGGAACGTCAACTCCCTCACCGCCCGCCTGCAGCATGTGCTCGACTGGCTGATTGCCAACCCCGTCGACGTGCTGTGCCTGCAGGAGCTCAAGATGAGCGACGACAAGTTCCCTCTCGAGGTGCTCAAGTCGGCCGGTTACGAATGCGCGGTGTTTGGCCAGAAAACCTATAACGGCGTGGCCATCCTGAGCCTGGCGCCGATGCGGGACGTGGCAAAGAACATCGGCGGCTTTACCGACGACCAGTCGCGGGTGATCGCCGCCACCATCGACACGGCGGCCGGCCCGCTGCGCGTGGTGAACGGCTACTTCGTCAACGGCCAGGCGCCGGGCACCGACAAGTTCGAATACAAGATGGGCTGGCTGCGCGCCCTGCGCGAATGGCTGCGGGCCGAAATGGCGACGCATCCGAACCTGGTTCTGCTGGGCGACTTCAACATCACACCCGAAGACCGGGACAGCTACGACCCGGTGGGGCTGGCGGAAACGATTCATCACACGACGGAGGAGCGCGAGCAGTTCAAGGCGCTGCTGCAGCTTGGGCTGGTGGACAGCTTCCGCCTCTTCGAGCAACCCGAGAAGAGTTATTCGTGGTGGGACTACCGGATGCTCGGCTATCAGAAGAACCGCGGGCTGCGCATCGACCACATTCTTGTGAGCGAACCGCTGGTGCCGCGCGTTAAGGGTTGCATCATCGACCGCGTGCCGCGCAAGTGGGAAAAGCCAAGCGACCATGCACCGGTGGTGCTCGATCTCGACCAAGGTACCTGATGAAAATGACTCTTCGCACTCTGGCAACCGTTGCAGCCGCACTGGCACTTGTCGCCTGCTCGGCCTTGAAGCCGGCGGACAAAACCGGCGATGACAAGTCCGCCACCTCCGCGCCCGATGAAGTGGCAGGCGCAAAGACCGACGTGCCGACCGTGCGCCTGATCACGGCGCAAACGCCGGCCGTGCGGGCCTACCGCAAGACCGGCGCGCGGCAGATCTACAAGACCTACGCGCAGCGCATCTACAAGGGAAAGATTCCGCCGCTGGTGTATGCGGTGGTGGTGGTCGAGACGGAGCTCGATGCCAATGGCAACGTCACGAACGTGACGTTCAGCCGCGTGCCGAGCCATGCCCCCGAAGTGCCGGGCAAGATCGCGGCTCTGATCAAGGCGGCATCACCCCTGCCGAGCCCCGGGCGCCTGGGCGGCCACACCTATGTGGACACCTGGCTCTGGGACAAGAGTGAAAACTTCCAGCTCGACTCGTTGACGCTTGGCCAACGAAGCCGCTAGCCAAGGCCCGGCAGGGCCGAGCTACTCGATGCCCAGTTCCTGGATTTTCCGGGTGATGGTGTTGCGGCCGATGCCCAGTTTCTGAGCGGCTTCGATGCGGCGGCCGCGGGTGTTGGCCAGCGCGGTGAGGATGAGCCGCGATTCGAAGCGGCGCGACAGTACATCCCAGACATCGGTGCGGCCGGCGGCCAGCAGCGCCTGTGCCTCGACCTCGAGGCCGCTCTCCCAGCTGCTGGCGCCCACCAGGCCTTCAGCGGCTTCGGGCGCGGCGCTTGGCGTAGCGAATTCGCGCTCGGGGCTGGGTGACAGCAGCGGTGCGGGCTGCACGGCGGTCTGGGTTGCAGCAACGGCAGCTTCACCGGCGTGCGCATGCGCTTCCGCGCCGGTTCCAGCGGCCATGACTTCGGGCGGCAGGTCCTTGGCTTCGATGAGCTGGGCCGGCGCCATCACGGTGAGCCAGTGGCAGATGTTCTCGAGCTGGCGTACGTTGCCCGGGAAGCTGAAGGCGGCGAGCTTGGCCAATGCGGCGTCGGAGATGCGCTTGGGCTCGACGCCGAGCTGGCGCGCACTCACCTGCAGGAAGTGCCGCGTGAGTGCGGGCACGTCTTCGCCGCGCTCGCGCAGCGCGGGCAGGCGCAGGCGAATCACGTTGAGGCGGTGGAACAGGTCTTCGCGGAAGCCCCCTAGCTTGACGCGCTGCTCCAGGTCCTGGTGGGTGGCCGCGATCACGCGCACGTTGGCCTTGACCGAGTTGTGGCCGCCCACGCGATAGAAGTGTCCGTCGCTCAGCACGCGCAAGAGGCGCGTCTGCAGGTCGAACGGCATGTCGCCGATTTCGTCGAGAAAGAGCGTGCCGCCTTCGGCCTGTTCGAAGCGGCCGCGGCGCATGGTTTGCGCGCCGGTGAAAGCGCCGCGCTCGTGGCCGAAGAGTTCGCTCTCGAGCAGGTCCTTGGGAATGGCTGCGGTGTTGATGGCCACGAAGGGGCCGTTGGCGCGCGGCGAATGCTTGTGCAGCGCACGCGCGACCAGTTCCTTGCCCGAACCCGATTCGCCGGTGATGAGCACCGTGACGTTGCTCTGCGAAAGGCGGCCGATGGCGCGGAACACGTCCTGCATGGCGGGCGCCTGGCCCAGCATTTCGGGCGCGGCCACCATGCGTTCTTCGGCCACTTCCTCGCGCTGGCTTTCGTCGACGGCACGGCGAATGAGCTCGACAGCGCGCGGCAGGTCGAACGGCTTGGGCAGGTATTCGAAGGCGCCGCCCTGGAAGGCCGAAACGGCGCTGTCCAGGTCGGAGAACGCCGTCATGATGATGACGGGCAGGCCGGGGTGCTTGGCCTTGATCTTGTCGAGCAGGTCGAGCCCGGAGCCGCCGGGCATGCGGATGTCGCTCACCAGGACCTGGGGGCCCTGCTGTTCGTCGTCGGCGGCAAGTTCGAGGGCGGCCAGCACCTCGCGCGTGTTGGTGAAGCTGCGCGTGGGCAGGTCTTCGCGCAACAAGGCCTTCTCCAGCACGAAGCGGATCGATTGGTCGTCATCAACTATCCAGATCGGCTTCATGCATCTCCTTGTTGCCGTGGCTGCTAGGGCAGCGGAATCAGTATCTTGAAATCGGTTCGGCCCGGGACACTGTCGCACTCGATCACGCCGTGATGCTGTTGCACAAAAGTTTGTGCGAGCGTCAATCCAAGCCCTGTCCCGCCTTCTCTTCCCGATACGAGCGGATAGAAGATGCGGTCCTTGATCGTGTCCGGCACACCCGGTCCGTTGTCGATGACATGCAATTCCAGTGCCAATCGATACCACTGCTTGTTGAATATGACCTGGCGGGCGATGCGCGTCTTGAAAGTGATCTGCGCGTCGCCGGCCGCACGGCGCTCGGCAAGGGCCTGCGCCGCGTTGTGCACGATGTTGAGCGTGGCCTGGATGAGTTGTTCGCGGTCGCCGCGAAACTCCGGAATCGAGACGTCGAAGTCGCGCTCGATGTGCAGGTCGCGCGGAAACTCCGCAAGAATGACCGAGCGCACGCGCTCGCACACCTCGTGGATATTGACGTCGCCCACCACGTGCGGGCGACGGTGCGGGGCCAGCAGGCGGTCGACCAGCGTTTGCAGCCGGTCGGCTTCATGGATGATGACTTGCGTGTACTCGATGAGGTCGCGCGACTCGACTTCCATCTGCAGCAACTGCGCCGCGCCGCGAATGCCGCCCAGCGGGTTCTTGATTTCATGCGCGAGATTGCGGATGAGTTCCTTGTTGGCCTGCGCCTGGTCGAGCAAGCGCTCTTCGCGGTCCTGCCGCACCTGCTGCTCCAGCGGCGACATCTCGATGATGAGCTCGCCCGACTTGTCGCCCTGCGCCAGCGTGACCTGCACCGGCATCAATTCATGATTGACGCGGCGCAGGAAGGCTTCGTAGCGCAGGGTGGCAAAGTCGTTGCTGCGAGCGCCGTCGATGGCGGTGCGCAGCACGTGCGGCTCATGAAAGCAGGCCCCGAACTGAGAGCCTTCGAGCGTGCGGCGCGAAGTGCCCAGCGCGTCTTCCAGGGCCGCGTTGGCAAACAGCACCGAACCGTTGGTGCTGACCACTGCAATGAGCGTGGACAGCAGGTCGAAGGACTGAAAGCGCGGATTGGCGCCGGCCGCCTTCTTCCCAAATGCCATTGAATGTCCTGATGCTTACTGCTGCTTGGCCGGCAGGCGGCCGAGTTCGCGGCGAATGCCTGCAATGTCGCTCTCGTTGCGCGCGAGTTCGGCCTTCATTTCAGCCACCCGGTCGAGGTACTTCTGGTAGTTGCGGCCTTCGCTGCCCTGCTTCTCGGGCTCGCCGTTGTTGTATTCCTTTTGAAGCTCGGCCTGGCGAGCTTCGGCCTTCTTGAGCTCGGCTTCGAGCACCGAACGGGCCTCGCCGTCGCGGGCGCGCTGGTCGACGCCTTCCACACGCGGACTGCCGGCCGGCGCACGCGCGGCAGACGAGCCACCGCCGCCGCTCGACGACCTGGCGGCCGGGGCCGGCATGCCGGAGCCCTGCACGACGGTGACGTTGCCGCCTTCCATGACCTTGCAGCCTTTTTGCTGCGCAATGGTCGAGTTGTTGGTGTATTCATTGCCGCAGCGCCACACGCGCTCCTGGGCCGACGCCGGCAGGGCGAGGGCCAACAATGAACCAGCCAGAAAAATGAGGGAAGCAGTCTTCATGTGAATCGGTGGATGCCGCGACAAAGGCGCATTTTCCTGCAATTCGACTCCATCGGTGACAAGATGTTCCGCGCCAAGCAAAAAGGACGGCCGAAGCCGTCCTTTCTGTCTTACTTACCCGTCAGGGGCTTGCGCCCGCCGACTTAGAGCGAGTAGTACATGTCGAACTCGACCGGATGGGTCGCCATGCGGAAGCGCGTGACTTCCTGCATCTTCAGTTCGATGTACGCATCGATGTACGCGTCGGTGAACACGCCGCCCTTGGTCAGGAACGCACGGTCCTTGTCGAGGTATTCCAGAGCCTGGTCGAGGCTGTGGCACACGGTCGGGATCAGCGCGTCTTCTTCCGGCGGCAGGTGGTACAGGTCCTTGCTGGCGGCTTCGCCCGGATGGATCTTGTTTTCCACGCCGTCGAGGCCGGCCATCAGCAGTGCAGCAAAGCCGAGGTACGGGTTCATCAGCGGATCGGGGAAACGCGCTTCGACGCGGCGGCCCTTCGGGTTGGCCACGAACGGGATGCGGATCGAGGCCGAGCGGTTCTTGGCCGAGTAGGCCAGCTTCACCGGGGCTTCGAAGCCGGGCACCAGGCGCTTGTAGCTGTTGGTGCCGGGGTTCGTGATGGCGTTCAGGGCACGGGCGTGCTTGATGATGCCGCCGATGTAGTGCAGCGCGAAGTCCGAGAGGCCTGCATAGCCGTCGCCGGCGAACAGGTTCTTGCCGTCCTTCCAGACCGACTGGTGCACGTGCATGCCGGAGCCGTTGTCGCCGACGATGGGCTTGGGCATGAAGGTGGCGGTCTTGCCGTAGGCATGGGCCACGTTGTGGATCACGTACTTCTGCAGCTGGACCCAGTCGGCGCGCTGAACCAGCGTGCTGAACTTGGTGCCGAGCTCCATCTGGCCGGCGTTGGCCACTTCATGGTGATGCACTTCGACCGGAATGCCCAGCGATTCGAGCACCAGGCACATTTCCGAGCGCATGTCCTGGAAGCTGTCGACCGGGGGAACCGGGAAGTAGCCGCCCTTGACTGCCGGGCGATGGCCGGTGTTGCCGTGCTCGTATTCCTTGTCGGTGTTCCACGAGGCTTCTTCGGACTCGATCTTGACGAAGCAGCCCGACATGTCGTTCTTCCAGCGAACGCCGTCGAACACGAAGAATTCGGGTTCCGGACCGAAGTAGGCGGTGTCGCCCAGGCCCGAAGCCTTCATGTACGCCTCGGCGCGCTTGGCGAGCGAACGCGGGTCGCGCTCGTAGGCCTTGCCGTCGGCCGGGTCGATCACGTCGCAGGTCAGGATCAGCGTCGTTTCTTCGAAGAAGGGGTCGATGTTGGCAGTGTTCGGGTCGGGCATGAGCTGCATGTCCGAAGCTTCGATTCCCTTCCAGCCAGCAATGGACGAGCCGTCGAACGCGTGGCCCGAGGTGAATTTGTCTTCATCGAATGCCGAGACCGGCACGGTCACGTGCTGCTCTTTGCCACGGGTGTCGGTGAAGCGGAAGTCGATGAACTTGACCTCGTTTTCCTTGACGAGCTTGAGTACATCGGCGACGGTCTTTGCCATCAGTTTCTCCTGAGTTGGATGGTGGTTAGGAATACAGGGACGGGGGATGCAGTTTCTGTGCCATTGTCGCCCCTTGCGGAGAGGCTCCGGCGACGGGTACAAACCCCAAAAGAAGGCGAATAATCACCAATTTGGTGCTCTCGATTTCAGCGCACCAATTCTGGGCCAAGCTTGGCATCAAAGGCGTGCAACCCTTCGATCAGCTGGGAATAGGCGGCATCGAGCAGCACCGGGTCGCCTTTGACGCCGAGTTCGATGTGCCGGCCATATTGGGGATGGTCGACGCTCGGCAGGCTGAACACCTTGACGCCGGCATGCGTGGCTTCGATGGCTTGCATCAGCGGTGTGAGGGTTGCCTCCATCGCACCAAAAACGATGACCGACTTTTCCGCCGACTGGCCGCTGGTGAACATGTCGGCGTAGCGGCTGTCGAGCACCGATTCGATCATCGGCCAGGCCATGACGGGAAAGCCGGGCACGAAATGGACGTGATCGACGCTGAAGCCCGGAATCTTGTTGTAGGGGTTGCGGATGATCGTCGCGCCCTTGGGAAACACGCCCATGTTGAGGCGGTGAATGTTGTCGGGCCGGTCGGGCTCGTAGGCAATGCCCTGCTCGCGCGCCGTGTCCTGCATGCGTTCGCGAATCAGCAGTTCGGCCTCGGGGTGCAGTTCGAGCGGCACCCGCAGCGCCTGAGCGGCGCATTGGCGGGTGTGGTCGTCCGGCGTGGCGCCAATGCCGCCGGTCGAGAAAACGATGTCGCCCGAAGCAAAGGCCCGGCCGAGCGCGGCCGTGATGCGCGTGGGTTCGTCGCCAACGTATTCGGCCCAGCCAAGCTGCAGGCCGCGGGCGGCGAGCAGTTCGATGACCTTGGGCATGTGCTTGTCGGCACGTTTGCCCGAAAGAATTTCGTCTCCGACGACGATCAGGCCGAATGCGCGGGTCATGGGGATTTCCATTGAGAAAGAACGGCCTGGTCGGCTTCGATGGCCGGTGCGCCGCCGGACGAAGCCACGGCTGCCGCACGCTGCGCCCGCAGCTGCGCCAGGGCATCGAGGCAGTAGTGGCCGAACCAGAGCGATGAGAAGGCGAATACCAGCGTATAGATCCAGATCGCGAGCGGCACCAGCACGAAGAAGGCAGCGGCGAACAGCAGGCCCGATGCCCAGACGATGCTGGGCGCGGCGCCCAGGTAGCCGCACAGCACGCCGATGCACAGCAGCGGCAGGCGGTGCGCGCGCAGGAGCGTGGCCCGCTCTTCGGGGCTTGCGTGTTCGGCCAGCGCGTCGAAGCTCATCACGCGGTAGGTGAGCCAGCCCCAGATCAGCGGCGGCAGGATGAGCACCAGCGGCGGAATGAGCCAGAGCGGCATCGAGACGACGAGCGCCACCAGCGCCAGCACCGTCAGGCCCAGCGACCGCGCCACGCTGCCGAAAAACGATGCGCCCTTCTTACGCTCGAGGGTGGGGAAGCGGCGGTGCGCCACCAGTGCGGTCAACGGAGGCGCCATCAAACCGGCCACGATGACCAGCGAAACCACCACGATCAGCGGCGTGGCGGCAAACACCACCACGAGCGGTGCCAGCATGGCCGTGACATCGCCCGAAAAGAGCCGCCCGATCCAGCCCCAGAAGCTCGCCAGCAGGGGCCAGGCCTCGAGCGCCTCGCGCGTCCATGCCACCGTCGCGTCCCAGTAGAAATAGCCGAAGCCTGCGGCCAGCAGCACCATCAGGGCGAGCGGCAGCAAAGACAGCACGATCACGCGCGGCAGCATGCAATAGGCAACGGCACGCCAGAAAGAGTCGAGAAGCAGACGCATTGGGTGCGAAGGATAACGCCTGGGCGCCGCCCGGGCGGTCAGCCGCGGCCGACCATCCGCTTCAGCCCGAGCCACTGCTGGGCCCAGAAGCCGCTGCCGTAGTCGCGCACCCGGCCATCGGCGGCGGGCTCGACCTGGTCGCGGATGCCGGTCGGGTCGTAGCGCTTCTCGAAGTTGGCCGTGCGAAAAAGCATGTCCCACCAGGGCAGCAGCACGCCGAAATTGTGGCCGCCCAGCGTATGGGCGCCGCGCGACTCGTGGCCCAGCCCGATGCTGTGGTGCAGCCGGTGAAAGCGCGGGCTGATCCACAGCCGCTCGCCGATGGCGCCAAATCCGAGCTTCAGGTTGGCGTGCTGCAGGCTTTCGCTGAGCTGCGTGAACGCGACGAACGCAATGAACTGGCCGGGCGCCACGCCGATGAGCTGCGCCACGATGACGATGAGCGTGTCATGCACGATGTCGTCGAGCAAGTGGTTGCGGTCGTCGCTCCACATGGTCATCTGGCGCTGCGAATGGTGCAGCGAATGCAGGCCCCACCACCAGTTGAGCTGGTGCTGGCCACGATGGATCCAGTAACCCACGAAGTCGAGCACCACCAGATAGATCGCAAAGGCGACCCACGGCACGTCGGTGACGCCGGGCCAGGCTTCATCGAGGTGAAACGTGCCCCAGCCCGCGATGCGCAGGCTCCCGATGGCTTCGTCGAACAGCGGCTCGAGCGTGAAGAACATGGTCAGCCGGAACAGGCCGAGGCGATGGATCAGCGTGTAGAGAATGTCGATGCGGATGGCGCGGCGGTCGGTGACCGGTTCGACGGCGCGCCAGCGCTGCAGCGGTCCGATGACCATGAGCAGCACCGCGACTTGAATGAACCCGACCAGCAGCCAGCCGGTGGCGTCGAAGGCGTCTTCGGTCCAGCCGCCGAGGCCGACCGCGAACACCAGCGGCTGGATCAGCGTCTCGAAGAACCAGCCCTGCAGCGCGGAAAAAGAGTCCGTCAACCAATCGATCACGACGACAGCCTCAAGGGTGGGATGCGATCCAGGCGCGGTATTGCGGATGCTGGCGCAACGTTTCGAAGCAGAAGCCCTTGGCCTTGAGGCCGACGATCAGCGGCTCGAGATTGGCCGGCGCCCACGGGTCCTTGCGCGACCAGATGCCCAGGTGCGCGAGCAGGATGTCGCCGGGGCGGATGGTATCCAGCGCCTGCGCCAGGAGCTTTTCGTTGCTGAACTTCTCGCTCGGCAGCTCGTCGCCCAGGAAGCCGGCCGGCGACCAGCCCACATGCTCGAAGCCGCAGGCCTTGGCCGCGGCGAGCAGGCGGGGCGAGGTCTTGCCGCCCGGCGCGCGGTACAGCGGCAGCGGCTTCTTGCCGGTGATGAAAGCCAGCCGCTCGGACGCCTTGCCGATGTTGGCGCAGTACTCGGCCGCGCTCCAGGTGAACTCGCGGCCCGCGAACGCTCCCGACGAGGGCTTGATGCGGAAGCTCGGCGCCACGCCCTTGAGATCGCCGCGCCAGTACGCGTGGTCGTAGGTGTGCGAGGCGAATTCATGGCCTTCGGCCGCCCTCGCCTTCCACCATGGCGCCCAGTGGCTGTCGAGGCTGTCGCCATCGGTCTGGGTGCGCTCGGCGGCGGCAAAGAAGGTAACGCGTACGTTCTGGCGCTTGAGCACGTCGGCCACCAGCGGAGCAACGCCCATGTGGCCGGTGTCGAAGGTCAGGTAGACCGGCTTTTCGCACGAGGCGCCCTGCGCCCAGGCAGCCGGCATGGCGGCACAGGCGACGGCGAAGACAACTCCTGGAACACCGCGGAACCGGCCTTGCCGGCTTGCCGACGGAACCCGTTCAGATTCTTTTCGCATGGGCCAGGGTCCAGACGCCGTGCGGCGAACGGCCGACATTGACCTGGCGCACGACCTTCTGGCTGTCCAGGTCGATCACGCTGAGCTTCTTGGCCCAGCGCGAGGTGACGTACAGCGTCTTGCCGTCGGCGGACACATCCATGCAGTCGGGGCCGCCCGGAACCGCGTAGGTGGCGCTGACCTTGAGCGTCGCCAGGTCGATGCGGCTGATGGTGTTGGCCACGCGGTTGCTCACGAAGACGCTCTTGCCGTCGCCGGCCGAACGGAAGGCGTGGGCACCCTTGCCTGTCAGGATCTTGCCGACCAGCTTGGGCTCGGCGCCCGCCACGTCGAACACCTGCACGCCGTCGCTGCCGGTCAGGCCCACGAGCAGGGTCCTGTCGTTGTGCACGCCGTAGATGTCGGCCGGCATGGCGCCGGTGGTGGTGCGCCAGCGGATGGTCTGCGTCGCCAGGTCGACGGCGATGAGCTCGTCGCTGTCCTGCATGGTCACGTAGGCGACGGTGCTGGTGTGGTCGATCCAGATGTGGCTGGGCGTCTTGCCGGTGGCAATGCGCTTGACGAGCTTCAGGTCCTTGCCGTCCCAGCGGTAGACGTCGACGTGATTGAGCCGGTTGGCCGCCGTGACGAACCACTTCATGTCGCGCGAGAACTGCAGCTGGTACGGATCGATGATGCCGTAGACCACCCGCTGCACTTCGGCCGTTCTCGGGTTGAGAAAAGTCAGCGAGTCGCCCGCCGAATTGGCCACGATGACCGACTTTTCGTCGGGCGTCATGTAGATGTGGTGCGGTTCCTTGCCGGTGGCGATGCGCTGCTTTTCAGTCCAGTCGACCGGATTGATCACGCTGACGCTGGCGTCGAGCGAATTGAGCACGAAGATCGGCGGGGGTTCGGGGGGCGCAGCGGCGGCGGATTGTGCCGCCCAGACCGTCAGGCAAGAAAACAGGAAGGCCGCAAGGCGGCCATTCGGTCGGGCAAGGAATCGCAAGGGGAAGTTCCGAAAGAGTGCTTTCGATTATCAACGGCCCGACCCGACCGGCGGCTGACCGGCAGTGTTTGCAACGCCTATACCGTTGTTTTTGCACGCAATGCCGCGACCTGTTCGGCCGTGAGCCATCGCCATTGGCCCGGTGCCAGGTCTTCGGGCAGCGCCAGTTGCCCGATGCGCGAGCGGTGCAGCCCTTCGACCCGGTTGCCCACGGCCGCCAGCATGCGCTTGACCTGGTGGTATTTGCCTTCGGTGAGCGTCAGCCGCAGGTGCAGCGGGCTGTCCGACTCGCAGGCGGCGGCGCGCACCGGCTTCGGATCGTCGTCGAGCACCACGCCGGCCAGCAGTTTTTCGATTTGCGCAGCGTCCACCGGGTGCTTGGCCGTGACCTCGTAGACCTTCGGAACATGGTGCTTGGGCGAGCCCATCTTGTGGATGAACTGGCCGTCGTCCGTCAGCAACAGCAGCCCGGTCGTGTCCTGATCGAGCCTGCCGATGGCCTGCACGCCCTGCACCGCGCCCTTGTTGGGCCGAAGACGCAGCGGCGACGGCAGCAGCGTGTAGATGCTCGGATAGGTGGAAGGCTTTTGCGAGCACTCGGTTCCGGCCGGCTTGTGCAGCATCAGGTAGGCCTTCTCGTGATACGCCCATTCGGTGCCCTGCACGGTGAAAAGCAGGCCCTCCGGATCGAGGTCGTCGAAGGGGTCGTCGGTGGTTTTGCCGCCGATGGTCACGTGGCCTTGCTGGATCAGCCCCGCGCACACGCGCCGCGTGCCGAAGCCTTGGGAATAGAGGATGTCTTGCAGGTGCATGGAAATGAAAAAAAGCGGCCGCGCCGGCATGGCACGACCGCCTTTGGTTTGCAGGGTCAGTAGCCGGCGGCAAGGCCGGTGTTGCGGCGCGGGTCGTTGGCGCCGTAGAAGCGGTTGGCGCCCACCGGCTTGCCGCCCAGCGACGGCGCGCCGACGATGATCGCCGCCATGTGGTTGGCCGGCTGGGGAACGCCCAGGTTGTGGCCCATGTCGGTCAGGATCTTGCGGGTGTCGGGGCTGATGGCAAAGGTTTCGACGTTGGTCACGTCAGGCAGCCATTGCTGGTGGAAGCGCGGCGCATCGACGGCTTCCTGCACGTTCATGCCGTAGTCGACCACGTTCAGGATGGTGTGGAGCACGGCCGTGATGATGCGGCTGCCGCCCGGCGTACCGACCACGAACACCGGCTTGCCGTCCTTCGAGACGATGGTCGGGCTCATCGAACTCAGCGGGCGCTTGCCCGGGGCGATGGCATTGGCCTCACCCTGCACTAGGCCGTACATGTTGGGCACGCCGATCTTGGCGGTGAAGTCGTCCATCTCGTTGTTCAGCAGCACGCCGGTCTTGTCGGCAGTGACCTTGGCGCCGAACCAGTCGTTCAGCGTGTAGGTGACCGACACCGCATTGCCCTGCTGGTCAGTGATGGAATAGTGCGTGGTGTTGCTGCCTTCGTGCGGCGCAACGCCGGGCTTGAGGTCCTTGGAGACACCGGCCTTCTTGGGGTCGATGGCCGCGCGGATCTTCTCGGCATAGCCCTTGTCAAGCAGGCGGTCGAGCGGGTTCTTCACGAAGTCCGGGTCGCCCAGGTAGCTGTTGCGGTCCACATAGGCATGGCGCATGGCCTCGATCTGGTAGTGCACGGCTTCGGCCGAGCGGAAGCCCAGGTCCTTGAGCGGGTAGCCCTCGAGGATGTTGAGCATCTCGCAGATGATCACGCCGCCCGAGCTCGGCGGCGGCGCCGACACTACACGGTAGCCGCGGTAGTCGCACTCGACCGGCGCCAGCTCGCGCGTCTTGTACTGGTCGAGGTCGGCCTGGGTGATGATGCCCTTGCCGGCCTGGCTGGAGGCGACGATCGCCTGCCCCACCCAGCCCTTGTAGAAGCCGTCGACACCCTTGGCGCTGACTGCGCGCAGCGTCTTGGCAAGGTCTTTCTGCACCAGCTTCTGGCCGACCGCGAAAGGCTCGCCCTTGTTCAGGAAGATGGCGCCGGAGACCGGGTCTTTCTTGAAGTCGTTGGTGGAGGTGCGCAGCATGTCGATGTCGCCCTGCTCCAGCGCAAAGCCCTGGTCGGCCAGCTGGATCGAAGGCGCGATCAGGTCGGCGCGCTTCATGGTGCCGTATTTCTCGCGCGCGTATTCCATGCCCGAAACGGTGCCCGGCACGCCCACGGCCAGGTGGCCGTTGGTGCTCAGGCCCTTGATGACGTTGCCGTCCTTGTCGAGGTACATGTTGGGCGTCGCGGCCAGGGGCGCTTTCTCGCGGAAATCGAGAAAGGTCTTGCGGCCGTCGGCCAGTTGCACGGTCATGAAACCGCCGCCGCCGAGGTTGCCGGCCGCCGGATACACCACCGCCAGCGCATAGCCCACGGCCACCGCGGCATCGACGGCGTTGCCGCCGCGCTTGAGAACGTCGACGCCCACCTTGGTGGCCAGATGCTGCGCGCTCACGACCATGCCGTGCTCGGCCGCAACGGGCGCCTGCGATGCGGCGTGCGAAGCGCCCGCGCCGGTGAGCACGAGCGCGGCCGCGACGGCGGCGCGCAATGTCGGAGTCCATTGGAATTGCTGCATGGAGAAAATCCCTTCTTGAATCTTGTAGTGAGAAACGGCAAGCACCAGGCCGTCAGGCAACGAGCAGCGCCTTGCGCCGCAGGTCGCTCAAGCCGAGCTCCACTTGTTTGAGCGCAAATTCCTTCAGCAGGGAGGGATCGGTCAGCGGCTTGTCGTTGTGAACGAAGCGCAGGCGGCCGGCCTCCACCTCGGCCGCGAGATAGTCGGCCAGCATGCCGTGCGAATGCGCGCCATCGAGCAGCGGCAAAAGGCAGCGCTCCAGCGCGGAGAGGCCCATGGATTCATGCCATTGGTTGCAGACAGTGGCTGAGTTCGCAGCGGACAGCGCCAGGCCCGGCGCGGTGCGTACGGACGGCAACGCCAGCGGCAGCGCGGACACCTGCGTTGCGGCCCGCACCGGTGTACGCCGGATCCGAACCGCGCCGAGGATCAGCAATTCCTCGAGCATCGACATCACGATGGGTTCGACCGAGGTACGGGGCTCGCCCGTTGCGGCGAGAACCGAGGCAACCAGCGCCTCGAGCGACAGGCTGGCCGGATAGTTCGAATCGAGCGCCTGGGCCGCGGCTTTGTGCACCGGAAGGCGCAGCGTGACCTTCAGGTTGCGCAGCGCATTACAAGACTGCTCGCGTGCATCGAGCGTCAATGCAGTGCCGTCCTCGGCGGCGAACACGCCCGCGAATTCAAGACTGCGGATCCGGACCGGGTCGAGCCGGTAGCGGATATCGGCGGCGCGGCCCTGTTTCACCAGCAAGGTCTGGCGAAAAGTGCGGTTGACCAGGAAGTCGAGATACTGCTCCATGAGAATCTGGCTGCCGCCGCATTCGCGCAGCAGCGGCTCTCGTACCTTCTCTCCGTAGTTCTGCACGAACATCGTGGAAGGCTCCGCGTCTGCCAGGTAGCTCAGGCCGTTCGCCTCGGCACGCGCCACAAACTCCTTGAAGTAGCACGGCGCATTGCAAGGTTCGAGAAATTCATGCAGCAGGTAATAGCCGCTGGAGCCGCGCACGATGGGCATCGTCTCCTCGAGCGTTTTCTTCAGAACGCTGTCCGGCCGCGCCGACTGCTCGAGAAATTCGAGCATGCCGCGCGCATAAGACAGCTTTTCTTCGGGCGTGTCGCGCGGAGCGCCGCGCAGGATCATCGCGTCGCGCACGATCTCCCTCGCCTTCCAGCCCGGGTACACGTTGTAGCTGACATAAGCCACGCCATTGGGCGCAAGGTTCTCGGAGCACACGCGCAGGATCGCATACTGCACCGGCCCGGGCACCCAGCTGTAGACACCGTGGCAGATGATGTAGTCGAACTGGCCGAACGAGGCATCGACCTCCGCGAGATTGAATGCCCGCAGCTCCACGTTCGGCAATCCGGCGCGCGAAATGGCCGTGAGGCCCTGCTCCACCTGCACCTTCGACAAATCGAGGCCCAGGGCGCTTGATTCAGGATGGCGCGCCGCAAACGGAATCAGGTTGCCGCCTGCCGCGCAGCCGAGTTCGAGCACTCGCGCCTTGGCCGGCGGCGGCGCTTCGAGACCGAACAGGAAAGCCAGGGCTTCCAGGTGCTCGACA
Organism: Variovorax sp. CCNWLW225; assembly: GCF_037204045.1. Classification (NCBI taxonomy): domain Bacteria; kingdom Pseudomonadati; phylum Pseudomonadota; class Betaproteobacteria; order Burkholderiales; family Comamonadaceae; genus Variovorax; species Variovorax sp. CCNWLW225. Next base: position 567,853 of record NZ_JBBCBV010000001.1, read on the forward strand.
GCGGTTTGCGGGAACGGATGCGACTCGTAGGGCACCTCGTCGTAGTAGCTGGTGAGAGTCGAAGTCAGTGAATCGGGCACGGCGTCCTTTTTTGGGTCAGACGGGCAGCGATGCCCTTTGCGAGGAGCAGACAGCGATGGCGGCGTGACAGCGCCCGCTGACTATAGCCTTGCGCCCAGGCAAAAAAAAGCCAACCTGTCGAAGGTTGGCTTTTTTGTGATGAATGGTGGAGCTGGGGGGATTTGAACCCCCGTCCGCAAGCCTTCATCGCGCAGTTCTACATGTTTAGTGATCTGATTTAAGTCTCGCATCCGGAGTCGCGCAGTCACACGCTAAACCGGACGCCAGCACCCTATTTTCTCGCCCCGACCCAAGGTACCCGGATCGGAGCCAGCCCATGTAATTATCCTTGCAGCCGGGAGGTCAGGATTGCTCCAGACCCCCTTGCCCAGCCCATCGGCCAACTGTTGCAAGGCTCACTGGCAATTAAGCAGCGAGTGCGAAACGTTCGTCGTTTGCAGTTAGTTTGTTTGAATCTGTTTTACGAGCGCATTCAGCTCGACATGCCCCGCTGCGACTCCGAACCCACGTCGAAACCAGTGCAGCCCCAAGACCCGTATTTTAGGCCGGGTTGAGAAACTGCAAGAGCTCCATGGGCGAAGATATTGCGGCGTCCGCTTCCCAGAGCGTGGCGTCGGCCTGCGGCCCCATGTAGCCGTAGGTTGCCGCCACGGTTTTCATGCCGGCGGCGCGGCCCGCGATGATGTCGCGCTCGTCGTCTCCCACATAGATGCAGGCACTCGACGGGATTCCAAGCCGGCGTGCCGCTTCATGCAAGGGCTCGGGGTGCGGCTTGGAGAACGGCGTCGTATCCCCGCTCACGATAGCGCCCGCGCTCTCGAAAAGAGGAATCGCGCGGGTCAGCGGATCGGTAAATCTTGCCGACTTGTTGGTGACCACGCCCCACGCCAGCCCGCGCGCGCGGATGGCGTCGATGAGCGCCTGTACGCCGTCGAACACATGCGTGTTGAGCAGCATGCGGTTTTCGTAGGCAACGAAGAACTCTTCCCTCAACTGCGGAAATTCCGGCGCGTCGGGTGTGATGCCGAAGGCCACGCCGAGCATGCCCCGCGCACCAGCGCCCGCCATGTAGCGGTAGCGCTCCAGCGGGTACGACTCGAGGCCCCGGTCAGTACGCATCTTGTCGGCCGCGGCGCCGAGATCGGGCGCGCTGTCGATCAGCGTGCCGTCCAGGTCGAACAGCACGGCTTGCACTGCTGCGCCGCTCACGCTTGGGATCCCGTCGCCGAGGCCGGTTTTTGCGTTGCGAACATATAGTTGACGCTGGTGTCGCCGCTGAGCCAGTAGCGCCGCGTCAACGGGTTGTGCTCCATGCCCCGCGTATGGCGCAAGTCGAGCCCGGCGGCGCGGCAATGGGCTGCAAGCTCGCTGGGCCGGATCAGCTTTGCATACTCGTGCGTGCCGCGCGGCAACATGCCCAGGACATATTCGGCGCCGACGATCGCCAGCATGAAAGACTTCAGATTGCGGTTGATGGTGGAAAAGAACACCCAACCGCCCGGTTTGACCAAGGTGGCGCAGGCCTGAACGATCGAAGCGGGCTCCGGCACGTGTTCGAGCATTTCCATGCAGGTCACGACGTCGAAACTGCCCGGTTGCTCCGCGGCCAATGCCTCGGCGCTGATCTCGCGGTATTTGACGCCCTTGGTTTCGGCCTCGAGCGCGTGCAGCTTGGCAACCTTGAGCGCTTTGCTCGCCAGGTCGATGCCGAGCACATCGGCGCCTTTTCGGGCCATCGAATCGGCGAGGATTCCTCCGCCGCAGCCAATATCGAGCACCTTGCGCTGCGAAATCGGCGCAATACCGTCAATCCATTCCAGGCGAAGCGGATTGATTTCGTGGAGCGGACGGAATTCGCTGTCCAAATCCCACCAGCGATGAGCAAGTTCGGAAAACTTGGCAAGTTCCGCCGGATCGGCATTCACGTTATCTGTCATGCCCCGATTATGAAACGGAGATTGCGCCGCGAGCACTGGAAAGACGGTTGGGACCGCCCCGAGGAATTCGACAGGCATAAAAAAACCCCGCCGAGGCGGGGTTTTCTTTTAGCGATTCAATCGAATCAGCGGGTGGCGCGGGTGCCGACCACTTCGATTTCCACGCGGCGGTTCTTGGCGCGGCCTTCCTTGGTGCGGTTGTCCGCAACAGGCTGCTTCTCGCCCTTGCCTTCGGTGTAGACGCGGTTGCGTTCGATGCCGCGCGAGACCAGGAAGGCCTTGACGGCTTCGGCGCGACGCACCGACAGACGCTGGTTGTAGGAGTCAGAACCGATCGAGTCGGTATGACCCACGGCAATGATCACTTCCAGGTTGACGTCACGGATCTTCGAGACCAGGTCGGTCAGCTTGGCGCGACCTTCAGGCTTGAGAACCGACTTGTCGAAGTCGAAGAATGCGTCAGCAGCGAAGGTAACCTTCGAAGCAGCGACTTGCGGAGCAGGCGTAGGAGCCGGTGCGCCCGGGGTGGGAGCCACTGCAGCGGGAGCTGCCGGAACCAGAGCACCGTCGCAACCGGCGGCGGCGGTAGCCGGCGTCCAGTTGGCATCACGCCAGCACAGTTCGTTCGTGCCGTTCTTCCAAACCAGTTCGCCGGTGCCGTTTTGCCAGTTGTCGATCGTAGGACCGCCATTCGCAGCGGTGACACGGGTCTGCGCGCCGGCGGCAGTGGCGAGCGCAGCGACTGCAAACATCATCGCCACTTTATTCAGTTTCTTCATGGTTCTCCTCTTGGGGAAAAAGCCGCAGCCGCGCTGCGAATCAAGGACGCTTTAAGTGACCACCACCCAAAACGTTGAGGCGATTGTGCCATAGGGTCTTTGGCAAACAGCCCGCAGCGCCTCCCGGAAGCGTAGGACGGAGGCGGAATAGCGGCCTTGTGTTGCGGCGGTACGACACCCCTCACAGCGTAAAATTCCGCCTTCTGCCGCCAGCCTCTCGCTCATGACCTCCTTCGCCAAAGAAACCCTGCCCATCAGTCTTGAAGAGGAAATGCGCAGCAGCTATCTCGATTACGCCATGAGCGTGATCGTGGGCCGAGCGCTTCCCGACGCCCGCGACGGCCTCAAGCCCGTGCACCGGCGCGTGCTGTACGCCATGCACGAGCTCAACAACGACTGGAACCGTGCATATAAGAAGTCCGCCCGCATCGTGGGCGACGTGATCGGTAAGTACCACCCGCACGGCGACCAGTCGGTCTACGACACCATCGTGCGGCTGGCGCAGGACTTTTCCATGCGCCATATGCTGGTGGACGGACAAGGTAACTTCGGCTCGGTCGACGGAGACAACGCGGCCGCAATGCGGTATACGGAAATCCGGCTTGCCAAAATTGCGCACGAAATGCTGGCCGATATCGACAAGGAAACGGTCGATTTTCAAGACAATTACGACGGTTCCGAAAAAGAACCCAAGGTCCTGCCGAGCAAACTGCCTAATTTGCTGGTGAATGGCTCCGGCGGTATTGCGGTGGGCATGGCCACCAATATTCCGCCGCACAATCTCAATGAGGTGGTGGACGCCTGCCTGCACATGCTGCGCAATCCGCAGGCCACCATCGACGAGCTGATGGAAATCGTGCCGGCGCCCGACTTCCCCACCGCCGGCATCATCTACGGCATCAATGGCGTGAGAGACGGCTACCGCACCGGCCGCGGCAAGGTGGTCATGCGCGCCAAGTGCCACTTCGAGGACATCGACCGCGGCCAACGCCAGGCGATCATCGTCGACGAGCTCCCCTACCAGGTCAACAAGAAGACGCTGCAGGAGCGCATGGCCGAGCTGGTGCACGAGAAGAAGATCGAAGGCATCAGCCACATCCAGGACGAGTCCGACAAGTCGGGCATGCGCCTTGTCATCGAGCTCAAGCGCGGCGAAGTACCCGAAGTGGTGCTCAACAACCTCTACAAGCAGACGCAGCTGCAGGACACCTTCGGCATCAACATGGTGGCGCTGGTCGACGGCCAGCCCAAGCTGTGCAACCTGAAGGACCTGATCGAGGTCTTCCTGCAGCACCGCCGCGAAGTGGTCACGCGCCGCACCGTGTTCACGCTGCGCAAGGCCCGCGAACGCGGCCACGTGCTCGAAGGCCTGGCGGTGGCGCTGGCCAACATCGACGAGTTCATCTCGATCATCCGCAACGCGCCGACGCCGCCCGTTGCCAAGGCCGAGCTCATGACCCGCAGCTGGGACAGCAAGCTGGTGCGCGAGATGCTCACGCGTTCACGCGCCGACGGCGGCGTGGTCAATGCCGACGACTACCGGCCGGAAGGCCTCGAGCGCGAATTCGGCATGGGCTCCGACGGCCTCTATCGCCTGTCGGAAACCCAGGCGCAAGAAATCCTGCAAATGCGCCTGCAACGCCTCACCGGCCTCGAGCAGGACAAGATCGTTGCCGAATACAAGGAGGTCATGGCCGAGATCGACGACCTGCTCGACATCCTTGCCAAGCCTGAACGCGTCTCGGTCATCATTGGTGAAGAGCTTGGCACCATCAAGCAGGAGTTCGGCCAATCGAAGCTCGGCGCGCGCCGCAGCCTGGTCGAGCACAGCGCCTACGATCTCTCGACCGAAGACCTGATCACGCCCACCGACATGGTGGTCACGCTTTCACACAGCGGCTACATCAAGAGCCAGCCGTTGAACGAGTACCGCGCGCAAAAGCGCGGCGGGCGCGGCAAGCAGGCCACCGTGACCAAGGAAGACGACTGGATCGACCAGCTCTTCATCGCCAATACGCACGACTACATCCTGTGCTTCTCCAACCGCGGCCGGCTGTACTGGCTCAAGGTGTGGGAAGTGCCCGCGGGCTCCCGCGGATCGCGCGGGCGGCCCATCGTCAACATGTTTCCGCTGCAAGAGGGCGAGAAGATCAACGTGGCGCTCGCGCTCACCGGCGAAAAGCGCAACTTCCCGGCCGACCAGTACGTGTTCATGGCCACCTCGATGGGTACGGTCAAGAAGACCACGCTCGACGAATTCAACAACCCCCGCAAGGGCGGCATCATTGCCGTGAACCTCGATGAAGGCGACTACCTCATCGGCGCGGCGCTCACCGACGGCAAGCACGACGTGATGCTGTTCAGCGACGGCGGCAAGGCCGTGCGCTTCGACGAAGAAGACGTGCGTCCGCTGGGCCGCAACGCGCGCGGCGTGCGCGGCATGTCGCTCGACCCTGGACAAGGCGTCATCGCCATGCTGGTGGCCGAGGACGAGCAGCAAAGCGTGCTCACCGCCACCGAAAATGGTTACGGAAAGCGTACAAGCATTACCGAGTACACGCGTCATGGCCGCGGAACCAAAGGCATGATTGCGATTCAACAGAGTGAGCGCAACGGCAAGGTCGTTGCCGCCACCCTCGTGCATGCGGACGATGAGATCATGCTCATCACCGACAAGGGCGTGCTTGTGCGCACCCGGGTTGCCGAGATTCGTGAACTAGGTCGCGCAACGCAAGGCGTCACGCTGATCGGGCTCGACGAAGGCGCCAAACTAAGCGGGCTACAGCGTATCGTCGAGAACGACGCCAACGGCGAGATCGAGCCGGGCGCAGACGATACTTCCATATCTTCAACGGAGAACCCTCAGTGAAAAAATTCAAGCTCGCACTTCTGACTGTCGCCCTGGCTGGCAGCTCGATGGCCGCCATGGCCCAGGACAAAGCTGCGCTCATCAAGCAGTTCATCGACGTGCAGCGCCCCGGCATCGAGTCGTTGGCACGCGGCCTGGTCGAGCAATCGAGCTCTCCAATTGCGCAAGCCGGCTCCCAGTACCTGCAAACGCAGGTGCCCGAAGCCAAGCGTGAATCGGCTGCCAAGGCCGCCGACGCCGAACTCAAGAAGTACTTCGACGACGCCTACCCGATCGTGCGCGACAAGGCCGTGCAACTGGCACCCGTTGCCCTGACCCCGCTGCTCGAGCAGAACTTCACCGAAGACGAACTCAAGCAGCTGCTGGCCTGGATCAACTCGCCGCTCAGCAAGAAGTATCAGGAACTCAACCCCAAGATGCAGACCGCGCTGACCGAAAAGCTCGTGACCGAAACGCGCGCCACCATCGAACCGAAGATGCGCGCGCTCGACGAAAACGTGGCCAAGGCACTGGGTGCACCCACCGGCGGCCAGCAAGGCGCCGCTCCCGCCAAGGCCCCGGCCAAGGCTCCCGCCAAGAAGTGACGTGACTCAGCAGCAGCCCAAGCCGGTCGGCACGCGTCCATTCAATTTTTCCGCAGGTCCGGCCGCCATGCCGGAGGCGGTGCTGCAACGCGCCGCCTCCGAAATGCTCGACTGGCAGGGCAGCGGCATGAGCGTGATGGAAATGAGCCATCGCGGCAAGGAGTTCGGTGCGATCTGCACCCAGGCCGAAGCCGACATCCGCACGCTGCTGGCTGTACCCGAGAACTTCCACATCCTGTTCATGCAGGGTGGCGGGCTGGGCGAAAACGCCATCGTGCCGATGAACCTGTCGCGCGGTAAAACCGCCGACTTCGTGATCACCGGCAGTTGGAGCATCAAGTCCCAGAAAGAAGCGCAGCGCTATTGCACTGCGCACGTCGCCGCAAGTAACGCAGGCGACCATCACACCAGGCTGCCAGATCCCTCGACCTGGCAGCTGAGCCAAGACGCCTCGTACGTGCACCTGTGCACCAACGAGACGATCAACGGCATCGAGTTCCAGCAGCTGCCCGATCTTGCGGCCCTTGGCAGCAACGCGCCGCTGGTCATCGATTTTTCGTCTCACGTGGCCTCGCGCAGCGTCGACTGGAGCCGCGTCGGCCTTGCATTCGGCGGCGCGCAAAAGAACCTCGGGCCGGCCGGCCTCACGCTCGTCATCGTGCGCGACGACCTGCTCGGCCATGCGCTCGAAATCTGCCCGAGTGCGTTCAACTACAAGATCGTGGCCGACAACAAGTCCATGTACAACACCCCGCCGACGTGGGGCATCTACATGGCCGGGCTCACTTTCCAGTGGCTGCTGCAGCAGACCGAAGGCGCGCTCACGGGCGTGGCCGCCATCGAACAGCGCAACATCGCCAAGGCGAGCCTGCTGTACGGGTTCATCGACGCGTCTTCGTTCTACGTGAACAAGATCGACCCGAGTTGCCGCTCGCGCATGAACGTGCCCTTTTTCCTGGCCGATGAAAGCCGCAACGACGCCTTTCTGGCGGGCGCCCGGGAAGCCGGCCTGCTGCAGCTCAAGGGCCACAAGTCGGTCGGCGGCATGCGTGCGAGCATCTACAACGCCATGCCGCTGGAAGGCGTACAGGCACTTGTGAGCTACATGCGAGAATTCGAGCGATCGCATGCCTAGGCGCATGCCCAGCTGCTCGCACCGATGACCGCCTCCGCTCCAACACCGCCCTCTTCTCCCGACAACTCCGAAAGCCTTGCCGGTCTGCGCGTGCAGATCGATTCGCTCGACCAGCAACTGCTCAGCCTGCTCAACGAGCGGGCCCATGTGGCAGAGCTGGTCGGCGAGGTCAAGAAGCGCGAAGGCACGCCGTTTTTCCGCCCCGATCGCGTGGCGCAAGTCATCGAGAAGATGCAAAAGAGCAATGCAGGCCCGCTCAAGGACCTGCATGTGGCTGCCATCTGGCGCGAGATCATGTCGGCCTGCCTGGCGCTCGAATCGCCGCAGCGCGTTGCCGTGCTGGGCCCCGAGGGCACCTTCTGCGAGCAGGCCGCCATCGAATACTTCGGCGGTGCCGCCGACCTCATCTATTGCGCCAGCTTCGACGAGGTGTTTCATGCCACGGCGGCCGGCAGCGCCCAATACGGCGTGGTGGGCGTCGAAAACTCGACCGAAGGCGTGGTCACACGTTCGCTCGACCTGTTCCTGCATTCGCCCACCCACGTGGTCGGCGAGGTCAGCCTGCTGGTGCGGCACCATCTTTTGCGCAGCAGCAACACGCTCGACGGGGTGGAAGCGGTGCTCGCCCATCCGCAAGCGCTTGCGCAGTGCCAGACCTGGCTTTCGAAGCACCTGCCCAACGCCGAGCGGCGGGCGGTCTCAAGCAACGCCGAAGGCGCGCGGCTCGCGGCGACGAACCCGGCCTGGGCTGCGCTGGCCGGTGAACGCGCCGCCACCCGCTTCGGCCTGCACATCGTTGCGCACGCCATCCAGGACGACTCGTACAACCGCACCCGCTTCTCCGTGATCTGCCTGCCCCAGACGCTCGCCATGCCGCCGGCATCGGGGCGCGATTGCACGAGCCTGATCGTTTCCGTACCCAACCGCCCCGGCGCCGTGCATGACCTGCTGGTGCCGCTGAAGCTCAACAACGTGTCCATGACCCGTTTCGAGTCGCGCCCCGCGCGCACCGGCCAGTGGGAGTACTACTTCTACATCGACCTCGACGGCCATCCTTCGCAGCCCAATGTGGCTGCGGCACTGGCCGAACTGCGCGGCCTCTGCGCCTTCTACAAGGTGCTTGGCGCCTATCCCGTCAAAGCCTGAGCCGGACGCGCACCATGTTCGAGCAATTGGGATTGATCGGCTGCGGCCTCATGGGCGGCTCCTTTGCGCTTGCGCTCAAGCGCGCAAAGCTTGTGAAACGGGTCGTCGGCTACAGCAAGTCGCCTTCCACCACCGAGCGGGCCCGCCAGCTCGGCGTGATCGACGTGGTGGCGCCCTCGGCGCTGCTCGCGGTCTCAGGGGCAGACCTGGTGCTGCTCGCGGTGCCGGTGGCTGCGTCGGAAGCCACCTTCAGGGCCATCCGCCACGGGATGTCGAGCGATACGCTGGTCATGGACGTCGGTTCGACCAAGGGCGACGTGATCGAAGCCGCGCGCAATGGCCTGCAAAGCCAGTTCGCCAACTTCGTTCCGGCCCACCCGATCGCCGGCAAGGAGGTGTCGGGCATCGAACATGCCGAGGCCTCGCTTTACACCGGTCGCAAGGTCGTGCTGACGCCCGTCAAGGCTACGCTGCGTTCCAACGTGCAACGGGCTTCGCAGCTCTGGAGCGGCATCGGCGCCAACGTGGTCACCATGACGCACGAAGAGCACGACAGTGCCTTCGCCGCCGTGAGTCATTTGCCGCACCTGCTGGCCTTTGCCTATGTCAACGCCCTTATCGCGCAGCCGCAGGGCGACCGCTTCCTGAGCCTTGCCGGGCCGGGTTTTCGCGATTTTTCTCGCATTGCGGCCAGCGACCCGGTGATGTGGCGCGACGTGCTGCTCGCCAACCGCGAGCAGGTGCTGCTGCAGTCGCAGGCCTTCCGCAAGGCACTGCTCGACCTCGAAGCGCTGATGGGCGCCGCCGACGCCCAGGCGCTGGAACAGTCGATTGCCGCCGCGAAAAAGGCGCGCGCCGCCTGGCAGCCCAACACCGACGCCTCCCAGGACTCCTGACATGTTCTCGACGGCATTCCTCGACATTCCCCCGCTGGCCGCGGCTGCGGGCACCGTTCAGCTGCCGGGCTCCAAGAGCATTACGAACCGCGTGCTGCTGTTGGCCGCGCTCGCGAGCGGCACCACCACCATCCACGACCTGCTCGACTCCGACGACACCCGCGTGATGCTCGATGCGCTGCGCGCGCTCGGCTGCGGCATCGACGCCGCGGGCAGCACGCTGCGTGTGACCGGCATCGGCGGGCAACTGAAGTCCAAGGGCAAGCTGCTTCCGCTTTTCCTCGGCAACGCCGGCACCGCGATGCGCCCGCTGACCGCGGCCCTGTCGCTGCTCGGCGGTGATTTCGAACTGAGCGGCGTCCCGCGCATGCATGAGCGGCCGATCGGCGATCTGGTCGATGCGCTGACCCAGCTCGGCTGCCGCATCGATTACCTCGGCAACCCTGGCTACCCGCCGCTGCGCATCAGCCCGGTCGATCACGGCGCGCTGGTGCTCGATGTGCCCATTCGCGTACGGGGCGACGTGTCGAGCCAGTTTCTCACCGCCCTGCTGCTGGCACTGCCGCTCGCCGCCCGCAAGGACATCGTCATCGAGGTGGTGGGCGAACTCATCTCCAAGCCGTACATCGAGATCACGCTGAACCTGCTCGCGCGCTTCGGCATCACGGTGCGGCGCGACGGCTGGGAGCGCTTCACCATTCCGGCCGGCAGCAGCTACAGCTCGCCGGGCGATATCCACGTCGAGGCCGACGCGTCCTCCGCCAGCTATTTCATAGCGCTCGGGGCCATTGCCGCCGGCAGTTCGGGCGGCGACGGCCTCCGGATCGAAGGCGTCGGCGCAGATTCGATCCAGGGCGACATCCGCTTCATCGACGCGGCCCGGCAAATGGGCGCGCAGGTCGACAGCGGGCCCAACTGGCTCGAAGTGCGCCGCGGCGCCTGGCCGCTCAAGGCCATCGACCTGGACGCGAACCATATTCCCGATGCCGCGATGACGCTGGCCGTGATGGCGCTCTATGCCGACGGCCCGAGCACCTTGCGCAACATTGCGAGCTGGCGGGTCAAGGAAACCGATCGCATCGACGCCATGGCCAACGAGCTGAGAAAGCTTGGCGGCACCGTTGAATCCGGCCCCGATTTCATCCGGGTGCATCCGCTCGCGCCGGCCGATTGGCAGGCTGCCGCTATCCGCACCTACGACGACCATCGCGTGGCGATGTGCTTCTCGCTCGCGGCGTTCAACCCGGCCCGGGTACCGGTGCGCATTCTCGAGCCGCATTGCGTCGCCAAGACCTTTCCGGACTACTTCGAAACCCTGTTCTCGGTTGCCGAGGCCACGGAAATACCCGTGATCTGCATCGACGGTCCCACCGCCTCGGGCAAGGGCACCCTCGCCGCCGAGGTGGCGCGCCTGCTGGGCTACCACTACCTGGATTCCGGCTCGCTCTATCGCGTCACCGGACTGGCCATGCGGCGCGCCGGGCTCAGCGCCGATTCGCAGCACGAAGCGCAGATTGCCGCCATGGCGCGCACCCTGCCCCTGCACTTTGCCGAGGGCAAGGTCTTGCTGGCCGGCGAAGATGTGAGCGATGAAATCCGCACCGAAGCCGCGGGCATGGACGCCTCGCGCGTTTCCACGCTTCCCGCGGTGCGCGAGGCACTTTTGGCCCTGCAGCAGCGGTTTCGGCAGCTTCCCGGCCTAGTGGCCGACGGGCGCGACATGGGCACCGTGATCTTCCCCGATGCAGAGCTCAAGGTGTTCCTGACGGCCAGCGCCGCCCAGCGGGCCGAGCGCCGGCATAAGCAGTTGATTTCAAAGGGTATTTCGACTACACTTGACAGTCTTCGCTCCGACTTGGAAGCGCGCGACGCCAGGGACTCGTCCCGCAGCGTTGCACCTCTCAAGCCGGCGCAGGATGCGCGCCACCTCGACAACTCCCAGCTGTCCATCGAACAATCGATCGATACGGTGTTGAACTGGTGGCAGCAAGTACAGCCTTTCAAGTCCGCTTGAAGGCTCGCGCCAGCCGGGTGTTCCGGGTGGCGCATACCGCTCCAGCAGGCTCTTCTCGCGCGACAGCGCACCGGCCGGCTGGTTGTTCAACCAACCCGGGTTTATATCCAAAAAGCCCACAAAACCGCCGTCTCCAGACCTACAGCAGCCGCACGCAATTTCGCATGAGCGCCTGCCAACCCTGCCTGACGGAAGGAACCATAAATGTCTGAATCTTTTGCCGACCTATTCGAAGAGTCCCTGAAGCGTTCCGAAATGCGCACCGGCGAGGTCATCACGGCCGAAGTCGTGCGTGTCGAACACAACCACGTCGTCGTCAACGCCGGCCTCAAGTCCGAAGCGTACGTGCCGATCGAGGAGTTCAAGAACGACAAGGGCGAACTCGAAGTCCAGGCCGGCGATTTCGTTTCCGTTGCCATCGGCAGCGTTGAAAACGGCTACGGCGACACCATCCTCTCGCGCGACACCGCCAAGCGTCTGGCCTCGTGGCTCGCGCTCGAGAAGGCCCTGGAATCCGGCGACTTCGTCACCGGCACCACCAGCGGCAAGGTCAAGGGCGGCCTCACGGTGCTCGTCAACGGCATCCGCGCATTCCTGCCGGGCTCGCTGATCGATACGCGTCCGATCAAGGATCTGACGCCGTACGAAAACAAGACCATGGAATTCAAGGTCATCAAGCTCGACCGCAAGCGCAACAATGTCGTGTTGTCGCGCCGTGCCGTGGTCGAAGCCAGCATGGGCGAAGAGCGCGCCAAGCTGATGGAAACCCTGAAGGAAGGCGCAGTCGTGCGCGGTGTCGTCAAGAACATCACCGAATACGGTGCGTTCGTCGACCTCGGCGGCATCGACGGCCTGCTGCACATCACCGACATGGCATGGCGCCGCGTCCGCCACCCGAGCGAAGTCGTTCAGGCCGGCCAGGAAATCACCGCCAAGATCCTTAAGTTCGACACCGAGAAGAACCGTGTCTCGCTGGGTCTCAAGCAAATGGGCGACGACCCATGGATGGGCGTTTCGCGCCGCTACCCGCAATCGACCCGCCTGTTCGGCAAGGTCACGAACATTGCCGACTACGGCGCGTTCGTCGAACTCGAACCCGGCATCGAAGGCCTGGTGCACGTTTCCGAAATGGACTGGACCAACAAGAACATCGCTCCGAACAAGATCGTCTCGCTGGGCGACGAAGTCGAAGTCATGGTCCTCGAAATCGACGAAGACAAGCGCCGCATCAGCCTGGGCATGAAGCAGTGCAAGGCCAACCCGTGGCAAGAGTTCGCGCAAAACACCAAGCGCGGCGACCGCGTCAAGGGCCCGATCAAGTCCATCACCGACTTCGGCGTGTTCGTGGGTCTGGCTGCCGGCATCGACGGCCTGGTTCACCTCTCGGACCTCTCGTGGAACGAAGCTGGCGAAACCGCCGTTCGCAACTACAAGAAGGGCCAGGAAGTCGAAGCCATCGTGCTGGCAGTCGACGTCGACCGCGAGCGCATCAGCCTGGGCATCAAGCAGCTCGATAGCGACCCGTTCACCACGTTCACCACGGTGAACGACAAGGGCCAGATCGTGACCGGCAAGGTCAAGACGGTTGACGCCCGCGGCGCTGAAATCGACCTCGGCGAAGACATCCTCGGCTACCTGCGTGCTTCGGAAATCTCGCGCGACCGCGTGGAAGATGCCCGCAACGTGCTGAAGGAAGGCGACGAAGTCACTGCCATCGTGCTGAATGTGGATCGCAAGACCCGCAACATCCAGCTGTCGATCAAGCAGAAGGACATGGTCGACGAACAAGGCGCCATGGCCAACCTGAGCCAGCAGTCGGCACGCGAAAACGCGGGCACGACGAGCCTGGGCGCCCTGCTGCGCGCCAAGCTCGACAACAACGACAGCAAGTAAGCTGAGCCAGAAGACAGAGCAGGCCCTGGGGCCGCTCTGTCTTTTTTTTCGTCCACGTTTTTGTTTGGCCTATGACCCGCTCTGACCTCGTCGAAGAACTCGCAGCGCGCTTTGCGCAGCTGACGCACCGCGATGCCGAATACGCCGTCAAGACCATCCTCGACGCGATGAGCGACGCGCTGGTGCGCGGGCATCGCATCGAGATCCGCGGTTTCGGCAGCTTTTCGGTCAGCCGGCGTCCGCCGCGCATCGGCCGCAACCCGCGTTCGGGCGAAAGCGTTCAGATTCCCGAAAAGCGGGTGCCGCACTTCAAGCCGGGCAAGGCGCTGCGCGAAGCGGTCGATGCCAAGACCGCCGAACTCGGTGGCGGCAAGGAAGCCAGGAGCAGCAAGCCCTGATCCGCATGGATGATGCAAACGTAGAATGCTCCCGGCAACGGGAATGGCTATGAAATACCTCCTGTGGCTGCTCAAGGCAGCCATTTTTTTTACGCTTTTCGCCTTCGCGCTGAACAACCAGCACGACGCGACCGTCTATTTCTTCTTCGGCACCCACTGGCGCGCGCCGCTGGTGCTCGTCGTGCTCGCAGCCTTCGCCGGCGGACTCGTGGTGGGCGCGCTCGGCATGCTGCCCGGATGGTGGAAGCACCGCGCCGCCGCGGCAGCCCAGCAGCCCTCCGCGCCGCAGCACCCCCCCGCAACCGCGGGGTCGGCGATCGCCACCGCGCCAGCGCCGGCTCCCGCCATCTCCGCCACCGACCTTCCCGCCGTACGTCAACATGGACTTTGATCCCAGCTGGCTGCTGATCAGCCTGCCCGTCGCCTTTGTGCTGGGCTGGCTCGCATCGCGCTTCGACATCCGGCAGCTCAAGCTCGAAAACAGGCAAGCCCCGAAGGCCTATTTCCGCGGCCTCAACTTCCTGCTCAACGAGCAGCAGGACCAGGCCATCGACGCGTTCATAGAGGCCGTGCAGAACGACCCCGACACGCAGGAACTGCACTTTGCGCTCGGCAACCTGTTCCGCCGCCGCGGCGAATACCAGCGCGCCGTGCGTGTGCACGAGCACCTGCTGGGCCGCGGCGACCTGAGCCGCGCCGACCGGGAGCGCGCGCAGCACGCACTCGCGCAAGACTTCCTGCGCGCCGGCCTGCTCGATCGCGCCGAAGCCGCGCTTCAGAAGCTCGAAGGCACGCGCTACGAGAACGAAGCACGGCTGGCGCTGCTGGCCATCTACGAACGCTCGCGCGAATGGACCCAGGCCGCTGACGTGGCGCAGAAGCTCGATGAGTCCGACCAGGCAAGCTACAGCACGCGCCGGGCGCACCATCTGTGCGAACAGGCCGCCGAGCAGGTCGCGGCCGGCGACCTGGCCACGGCCAGCCGGCTGCTTTCCGAAGCCGTGGCACTGGCGCCGCAGGCACCGCGCCCGGCCATCGATTCGGCCACGCTGCAGTTGCGCAACGGCGAGGCAACCGCAGCCTTCGACACCCTGCTTGCCCTGAGCGACACCGCCCCGCTCGCGCTGCCGCTGTATGCGCCGGCGCTGCAGCAAGCCGCCGTTGCCGCGCACCGCGAAGGCGAAGCGCTCGCGCTGCTGCAACGGCGCTATGCCGATTCGCCGTCGATCGACGTTCTCGAGGCGCTGATGGCACTCGGCGGTTCGCCGACCGCGGCCGTTCCGGCGGCCGATGGCCAACCGCTCGCGCCGCGCGACGGCTACATCGCGCATCTCGCCCAGCAACCCTCTCTGGTCGCCGCATCGCGCTGGCTGGCCGGCGAGCGCTTCGAGCACGAGCAGTTCCACCCCCAAGTGCAGCGCGCGCTCGACCAGGCCACCCGTCCGCTCATGCGCTACCGCTGTGCCGCATGCGGCTTCGAGGCGCACCAGTACTTCTGGCACTGCCCCGGTTGCCAGGCCTGGGACAGCTATCCGCCGCGCCGCGTCGAAGAACTCTGAGCAACGTTCCGAACATGGTTCGGAACAATGGTCACCAGGGGCCTTGCGGCACGCAAGGCCGTCAACGCCCCTTCCCTGCATTCGTTGAACGCGAGCCGGCACCTCCGTCGGCAAACACTCAAATCAACAAATCAGGGAGTTCGATCATGTTCAAGAAAATCCTGGCCACCATGGCCATGCTGTTTGCGGTTGCCTCGTTCGCCGCTGTCGACGTCAACAAGGGCACTGCGGCCGATCTCGACGGCATCAAGGGCGTGGGCCCCGCAATGTCCAAGCGCATCCTCGACGCCCGCAAGGAAGGCGAGTTCAAGGACTGGCCCGACTTCATGCAGCGCATCAAGGGCGTGAAGGAAAAGAAGGCAGAAAAGTTGTCAGCCGAAGGCCTTACGGTCAACGGCCAGGCCTTCGGTGGCCAAGCCAGTGCACCGCCCCCCGCCAAGGCCGCCAAGGCGGAAACGGCAGCAAAGCCCGTGAAGGCCACCGCCGCCGACGCGAAGCCCGCCAAGCCCTGATCGCACACCCACCGTCTACCGGTCGGTGCCGCCCCTCGTGGCACCTCGGCAACGCGATAACCGAAGCCGCCGCAAGGCGGCTTTTTTTGTGCGCGCTGCAAAGGGAACAAGCGACCGTCGCGCGCGGCCGCGTGGCAGGGAAATGCCTCAGCGGTGGCCCGGAATTTGCACGTATGCTCGCTTTCGTTTTCACTTTCATACGTTCCGGAGCGCTCATGAATCACAAGTTCGGTATTGCCCTCGCTGGTCTCACCCTCGGCGCCGCAGCCTTCGCGCAGACCAAGTGGGATCTGCCCACCGCCTACCCGGCGAGCAACTTCCACACCGAGAACAACGTGCAGTTCGCCAGCGACGTCGACAAGGCCAGCGGCGGCAAGCTCAAGATCACGGTGCACGCCAACGCCTCGCTGTTCAAGGCGCCCGAAATCAAGCGCGCGGTCCAAGGAGGCCAGGCGCAACTCGGCGAGATCCTGCTGGTCAACTACCAGAACGAATGGCAGATGTTCGGTGCCGATGGCATCCCGTTCCTTGCCGACAGCTACGACGCCGCCTGGAAGCTGTACCAGGCGCAGAAGCCCGTGCTCGAGAAGAAGCTGGCCGAACAGGGCATCGTGCTGCTCTACGCAGTGGCCTGGCCGCCACAAGGCATCTTCGTGAAAAAGGAAATCGCCTCGGCCGCCGATCTCAAGGGCGTGAAGTGGCGCGCCTACAGCCCCGCCACCGCGCGCATCGGCGAACTCGTCGGCGCACAGCCGGTCACCGTGCAGCAGGCTGAACTGTCGCAAGCCATGGCCACCGGCGTGATCGAGTCGTACATGTCGTCCGGCTCCACCGGCTATGACACCAAGACCTACGAGTACATCAAGAACTTCTACGACACGCAGGCCTGGCTGCCGAAGAACGCGCTGCTCATGAACAAGAAGGCCTTCGACGCGCTCGACAAGCCCACGCAGGACGCCGTATTGAAGGCGGCCGCCGATGCAGAGAAGCGCGGCTGGGAAGTTTCGAAGAAGAAGAACATCGAGTACCTCGACCTGCTCAAGAAGAACGGCATGACGGTTCACGTACCTTCCGCCGCGCTCAAGTCCGACATGAAGAAGGTCGGCGACACCATGCTCAAGGAGTGGATCGAAAAGGCCGGCCCCGACGGCCAGGCGGTGGTCGACGCCTACAAGAAGATGTGACGCATCGCCGAACAGCTTGCGATGCGAAAGACACTCGATTTCCTCTACAACAGCGCCGCCGCCCTGGCGGCGCTTTTCATGATCGGCCTGCTGGTGATGGTGCTGCTCTCCATCATCGGCCGGCAGCTTCATTTCAACATTCCGGGCATCGATGCCTATGCGGGGTACCTGATGGCCGGCGCCGGTTTTCTTGCACTCGCGCACACGCTCAAGCGCGGCGAGCATATTCGCGTGACCCTGGTGCTGCAGAACCTGCCTCCGTCCGCACAGCGCTGGCTCGAACGCTGGGCCATGGGCGCGGGCGCCCTGCTCGCGTTGCTGTTCGCGTGGTACAGCGTGCGGCTGGTGTATCAGTCCCACGACTTTCACGACATTTCCACCGGCAACGACGCCACCCCGCTGTGGCTGCCGCAGCTCTCGATGGCAGTCGGCGCGCTGGTGTTCGCCATTGCAGCCTTCGACGAGTTCGTGATCGAGTGGCGCGGAAGACCGGCCAAGCCGGTCGAAACGGAGGCCCTGCGCCATGAGTGACATTGCCGTTGCAGGCCTGCTGATTGCCGCGCTCTTCCTGATCCTTGGCAGCGGTGTGTGGATCGGCCTCACGCTCTCCGGCGTGGCATGGATCGCCATGCAGGTTTTCTCATCGCGCGCCGCGGGCGATGCCATGGCGGTAACCATCTGGGGTTCGGCCTCGAGCTGGACACTCACCGCGCTGCCGCTTTTCATATGGATGGGCGAGATCCTGTTCCGCACGCGGCTCTCGCAGGACATGTTCAAGGGTCTCGCACCCTGGATGCAAAGCCTGCCGGGCCGGTTGCTGCATACCAACGTGGTGGGCTGCGCCGTGTTCGCAGCGGTGTCGGGCTCGAGCGCCGCCACCTGCGCCACCATCGGCAAGATGAGCCTGCCCGAGCTCAAGCGCCGCGGCTACCCCGACGACATGGTCATCGGCACGCTGGCCGGGGCCGGCACGCTGGGGCTCTTGATCCCGCCCTCGATCATCATGATCGTCTACGGCGTCAGCGCCGATGTGTCCATCGCACGCCTGTTCATCGCAGGCGTGATCCCCGGCATCCTGCTCGCGCTGCTGTTCTCGGGGTACATCGTTTTCTGGTCGCTGCGCCATCCCGACCGCATTCCGCCGGCCGATGCCAAGCTGCCCTTCGTCGAGAAGTTGCGGGCCTCGCTGTCGCTGATCCCGGTTGCGCTGCTGATCCTGTCGGTGCTCGGCTCCATCTATGCAGGCATTGCCACTGCCACCGAAGCGGCGGCGGTGGGCGTGGTGGGCGCCATGATCATCTCGGCCGCGCAGGGTTCGCTGAGCTGGCACAGCTTCAAGGAAGCGCTGCTCGGCGCCACGCGGCTCTACTGCATGATGGCGCTGATTCTCGCGGGCGCGGCCTTTCTCACGCTCGCCATGGGCTACATCGGTCTGCCGCGCCACCTGGCCGAATGGATTGGCTCGCTCGGGCTCTCGAAGTTCCAGCTGATCGTGATGCTGGCGGCGTTCTACGTGGTACTGGGATGTTTTCTCGACGGCATCTCGATGGTGGTGCTCACCATGGGCGTCATCATGCCGACGGTTACCGCCGCCGGCATCGATCCGATCTGGTTCGGCATCTTCATCGTGCTGGTGGTCGAGATGGCGCAGATCACGCCGCCCGTGGGCTTCAACCTGTTCGTGCTGCAAGGCATGACGGGAAAAGACCTGCTCTACATCGCCCGCGTCACGCTGCCGATGTTCTTCCTGATGGTGGCGGCCGTGCTCATCATCTACTTCGTGCCGCAACTGGTCACCTGGCTGCCTCAGCAAATGGCGCCATGAACAGGGACAAGCGTCCCCGACAATAGGCCGATGCTGCTTCCGATTCTCGCCATCTGCGTCGGCGCCTCCGTCGGCGCGCTGGCGCGCTGGGGCCTCGCGCTCTGGTTCGGGGCCGGGGGGCTCATGCCGTGGGGCACCCTGGCCGCCAACCTGATCGGGGGCTATCTCATCGGCGTGGCCATTGCCTCGTTCCAGTTGCTGCCCGATCTCGATCCCGTCTGGCGGCTCGCATTGGTGACCGGCTTCCTCGGCGGGCTCACGACGTTCTCGAGCTTTTCGGCCGAAGTGGTGACCATGCTTCTCGAAGGCCGGCTGGGCGTAGCCCTGCTCACGGCAACAGCACATCTCGGCGGCTCGCTGTTCTTCACCTGGCTGGGCATCCGCAGCGTTCAGGCCCTGGCCGCCTGACGCCGCGCCCGCGCCTAAATCGCGCGGAGTTCCCGGGTTTCTAGAAGGTCCCTCCAGAGGGCCGGTCGATAGAATCGACCGCAATGCCCCTGGTCTTTCTCGTCGCACTCCCCTTCATTGCCAGCGTGCTGGCCGCGTTGATGCCGTCGAACGCGCGCAACCGGGAGTCGACGCTGGCGGGGCTCGTTGCGCTGGGTTGCGCGGTGCAGGCCGCATGGCTCTTTCCACAGATCGCGCACGGCAATGTGCTGCGGCAGGAAATCGCGTGGCTGCCGGAGCTCGGCCTCAACCTCGTGTTTCGCATGGACGGCTTTGCGTGGCTGTTCTGCATGCTGGTGCTCGGCATCGGCGCGCTGGTGGTGCTCTATGCGCGCTACTACATGTCGGCCTCCGACCCGGTGCCGCGCTTCTTCTCGTTCTTTCTCGCGTTCATGGGCGCGATGGTGGGCGTGGTGCTCTCGGGCAACCTCATCCAGATGGTGCTGTTCTGGGAGCTCACCAGCCTTTTCTCGTTCCTGCTGATCGGCTACTGGCATCACCGTCGCGATGCGCGGCGCGGCGCACGCATGGCGCTGACCGTTACCGGTGCCGGCGGACTCTGCCTGTTGGCCGGTGTGCTGGTGCTGGGCCGCATTGCGGGCAGCTACGAGCTCGACGTGGTGCTCGCTTCCGGCAACGCAGTTCGTGCGCACGCGCTCTATCCGGCCGCACTGGTGCTGATACTGCTCGGCGCCTTTACCAAGAGCGCGCAGTTCCCGTTCCACTTCTGGCTGCCGCGCGCCATGGCGGCGCCCACGCCCGTTTCGGCCTACCTGCATTCGGCCACCATGGTGAAGCTGGGTGTGTTCCTGATGGCGCGGCTATGGCCCGTGCTCTCGGGCACCGAGATGTGGTTCTGGCTGGTGGGCGGCGCGGGCGCCATCACCCTGCTGCTCGGCGGCTTTGTTGCCATGTTCCAGCGCGACCTGAAGGCGCTACTGGCCTATTCGACCATCTCGCACCTGGGGCTCATCACGCTGCTGCTCGGGCTCAACAGCCCCCTGGCAGCGGTGGCGGCGGTGTTCCACGTCATGAACCACGCGACCTTCAAGGCGTCGCTTTTCATGGCGGCCGGCATCATCGACCACGAGAGCGGCACGCGAGACATCCGCAAGCTCAGCGGCCTGATGCGGCTGATGCCGATCACGGGCACGCTGGCGGTAATTGCCAGCGCTTCGATGGCCGGCGTGCCGCTGCTCAACGGCTTTCTCTCGAAGGAGATGTTCTTCGCCGAGACGGTGTTCATCCAGGCAACGCCGTGGATCAACGTGAGCCTGCCGATCATCGCGACCGTTGCGGGCGTCTTCAGCGTGGCCTATTCGGCGCGCTTCGTGTTCGACGTGTTCTTCGGGCCACCCTGCGGGCCCGACGTGCCGCGGCAGCCGCACGAGCCTCCGCACTGGATGCGCGTGCCGGTCGAGCTGCTGGTGCTCGTGTGCCTGGTGGTCGGCGTGGCGCCGGCGTGGTCCATCGGCCCGCTGCTGGCCGCTGCCGCCACGCCGGTGGTCGGCGGCGTGCTGCCTGAATACAG
The DNA here is from genome assembly GCF_037204045.1 of Variovorax sp. CCNWLW225. Taxonomy (NCBI): domain Bacteria; kingdom Pseudomonadati; phylum Pseudomonadota; class Betaproteobacteria; order Burkholderiales; family Comamonadaceae; genus Variovorax; species Variovorax sp. CCNWLW225. The sequence goes on from NZ_JBBCBV010000001.1 coordinate 588,643, forward strand.
CCTGGCCGTGTGGCACGGTTTCAACCTGCCGCTGGCGATGAGCTTCGTGGCGTTGGCCGGCGGCATGGCGCTCTACCTCTCGCAGCGCCGACGCCGTGCGAAAGGCGACCTCGAGCACACGCCGCTGCTGCACCGCTTTGACGGACAGGTCATCTTCGAACATCTGCTCGCGCAACTCAGCGAAGCCGGCCGTCGCAGCCGGCGCGTGCTGGGCACCCGGCGCCTGCAAACGCAATTGCTGCTGCTGATTGCAGTAGCCGCTGCGGGCGCCGCCGTTTCGCTCTGGACCGCGCCCGTGGCGCGCGGCACCCGCGAACTGCTGCCTTTCTCGACCATGTTCGCAATGACCTGGCTCATCGGCGGCACCTGCGCGCTGGCCGCGGCATGGCAGGCCAAGTTCCACAGGCTCGCCGCGCTGATGCTGGCCTCGGGCGCGGGCCTGGTGTGCTCGGTCACCTACATCTGGTTCTCGGCGCCCGACCTTGCGCTGACGCAGCTCGTGGTCGAAGCCGTCACCACGGTGCTGATCCTGCTGGGGCTTCGCTGGCTGCCGATGCGCAGCAAGGACGCGATCCAGCCCGCGCGCGCCAGGCTGCGCCCATGGGGCCGGCGCGGGCGCGACCTGCTGGTGGCGGCTGCCGCGGGCGGCGGCATGTCGGCGCTGGCCTGGGTGATGATGACGCGGCCGTTTCCGCAGAGCATCTCGCCTTTCTTCCTGGAGCGCGCACTCACCGAAGGCGGCGGCACCAACGTGGTCAACGTGATGCTGGTCGACTTCCGCGCTTTCGACACCTTCGGAGAGATCACGGTGCTTGGCGTGGTGGCGCTCACCGTGTATGCGCTGCTGCGCCGCTTCCGTCCGGCACGCGAATCGATGGCCTTGCCGGTGCAGCAGCGCCTGCAGGCCGATGACGGCAGCAGCGACCTGCTGAACCCGCGCCTCGCCAAGGACACCGCCGTGGGCTACCTGATGGTGCCGGCCGTGCTGGTGCGGCTGCTGCTGCCGCTCGCGGTGCTGGTCGCGGTCTACTTCTTCATGCGCGGCCACAACTCGCCGGGCGGCGGCTTCGTGGCGGGGCTGGTGATGTCGGTGGCGCTGCTGCTGCAGTTCATCGTCTCGGGCACCGAATGGGTGGAAGAGCACCTGCGCATCTATCCGCGCCGCTGGATCGCCGTCGGCCTGCTGCTGGCGCTGGTTACGGGCAGCGGCGCGGTGATCTTCGGCTATCCGTTCATGACCACGCACACGGCTCACCTGCATCTTCCGGTGCTGGGCGAGCTGCACGTGCCGAGCGCCCTCTTCTTCGACATCGGCGTGTTCGCGCTGGTGCTCGGCGCCACCATGCTCATTCTTACCGCGCTGGCCCACCAGTCCATACGCAGCCACCGCTGGGCCGACGAGCAGGCCGAAAAGGAAGCACAGGCCCGATCCGAAGCCGTGGAGGGGGTGCACTGATGGAAATCGTGCTCGCACTCGCCATCGGCGTGCTCACCGGCTCGGGCGTGTACCTGCTGCTGCGCCCCCGCACCTTCCAGGTGATCATGGGCCTCACGCTCATCTCGTACGCGGTCAACCTCTTCATCTTCAGCATGGGGCGGCTCAAACTCGACAGCGAGCCCGTGCTCGTCAAGGGCTTCACGTCCACGCTGGCCAACACCGCAGATCCGATGCCGCAGGCGCTGGTGCTGACAGCCATCGTGATTGGCTTTGCGATGACGGCGCTGTTCCTCGTGGTGCTGCTGGCCTCGCGCGGCCTGGCCGGCACCGACCATGTGGACGGTGAAGAACGGCAGGAGGCGGCCGAGTGATGGAACCGGTTCACCTGCTCGACCGCCTGCTCGACTTCAGCATGCCGCATCTGGTGGCGGTGCCGATCCTCGTGCCCCTGCTTACCGCGGCCTTGATGCTGCTGCTGGGAGAAAACCGGCGCCGCGCCAAGTCGGCCCTGAGCGTGGTCTCGGGGCTGGTGGGCCTGCTGGCGGCGCTGGCGCTGCTGCGCTGGGTGAATGCGCCCGATACCGGCGACGGCCCGGGCTCTATCGGCGTCTACCTGCCCGGCAACTGGCAAGCGCCCTTCGGCATCGTGCTGGTGGCGGACCGCCTGTCGACCATGATGGTGGCGCTCACGGGCGTGGTCGCCTTCGCGGCCTCGATCTATTCCACTTCGCGCTGGGACCGTGCCGGCGTGCATTTCCATCCGCTGCTGCAGCTGCAGCTCATGGGCCTGAACGGCGCCTTTCTCACCGGCGACCTGTTCAACCTGTTCGTCTTCTTCGAGGTGATGCTCGCTGCCTCCTACGGCCTGCTGCTGCATGGTTCGGGCCGGCTGCGCGTGCAGGCGGGGCTGCACTACATCGCCATCAACCTGGCCGCGTCGTCTCTCTTCCTCATCGGCGCGGCGCTGCTCTACGGCGTGACGGGCACGCTCAACATGGCGGACCTGAGCGTGCGCATCGCCGAGCTCGCGCCGGCCGATCGCGGCCTGGTGCATGCGGCGGCCGCCATCCTCGCGACCGCGTTCTTCGCCAAGGCCGGCGCATGGCCGCTCAACTTCTGGCTGGTGCCGGCCTACAGCGCGGCGGTGTCGCCGGTGGGCGCGGTTTTTGCGCTGCTGACTAAGCTCGGCATCTACACGCTGCTGCGGCTGTGGACGCTGCTCTTTGCACCGGACGCCGGCGCCTCGGCCGCGTTCGGCCAGTCCGCACTCATCGCCATCGGGCTTGCCACGCTGTTCGCGGGTGCCATGGGCATCGTCGGCACGCAGCGGCTCTCCAACCTGGCGGGCTTCAGCGTGCTGGTGTCGGCCGGCACGCTGCTGGCCGCCATCGGGCTCGGGGAGCCTGCCGTATGGGCCGGCGCCCTTTACTACCTGCTGAGCTCCACGCTCGCGGTCAGCGCCTTCTTCCTGCTGATCGACATGATCGAACGCTGGCGCAACGCCGGCATGAGCGTTGCGCCACACGAAGCGGCGGGCAACGCGCCCTTCCTGGCGGAAGACCTGCGCGTGCTCGACGACGTGAACCTCGACGACGAGGCGCAGGCGCTCTATGGCCGCGCAATTCCCGCCGGCGTGGCGTTCCTCGGCCTGAGCTTCATCGGCTGCACCTTGCTGCTCGCGGGCCTGCCGCCGCTCTCGGGCTTCGTGGGCAAGTTCGCCATGCTCTCCGGCGCCTTCGTGACCAGCGGCACCTCCACGCCGGCATGGATCTTTCTGGCGCTGCTGCTCGTGTCGGGCTTCCTGGCGCTGATTGCGCTGAGCCGCACCGGCATCCGCCATTTCTGGACCCAGCCGCATCCCACCATGCCCGCGCTGCCCGCCCTCGAGGTGCTGCCGGTGGCCGGCCTGCTTGCGGCCTGCGTGGCGTTGACGATATGGGCCGGCCCTGTCATGCGCCACGCACTCATCACCGCCGAAGGACTGCGCACGCCGACTGCGTATCGCGATGCCGTGCTCAATGCACGGCAGGTGCCCAACCCCGTGCCTGCGCAGAAGGGCACGGCACCATGAAGCGCTGGATTCCTTCGCCGCCGCTGTCGATTGCGCTGTTCGCGGTCTGGCTCCTGCTCAACCAGTCGCTGGAGGCCGCCACGCTGGCATCGGCCGCGGTGCTGGCCATTGCGGTGCCGCTGCTCACCAAGGGCCTCCGGCCGGCCGCCGTGCGCATGCGCAAGCCCTGGGTTGCATTGCGGCTCACAGGCCGGGCGGTGGCCGACATGCTGCAATCGGCTCTCTTCGTGGCACGCCGGCTGCTCACGCGCCGCACATCGCGCATCGAATCGAAGTTCGTGAATGTGCCGCTCGATCTGCGCGACCCGAACGGGCTTGCGGTGCTGGCCATGATCATGTGCCTCACGCCCGGCACCGCCTGGGGCGAAATCTCGTTCGACAGCAGCGTGCTGCTGATCCACGTGTTCGACGTCGACGACGAAGCCGCCTTCGTCGCCATGATCAAGCAGCGCTACGAACACCCCCTGATGGAGATCTTCGAATCATGACGCCTGTACTCTTCTGGGCCCTGAAGCTGGCGCTCCTGTTGTTGGCCGTGGCCATGCTCTGCGCGCTTACCCGCCTCCTGGCCGGGCCGACCGCCCAAGACCGCGTGATGGCGCTGGACTGCCTCTACATCAACGGCATGCTGATGATGCTGGTGCTCGGCATCGTCTATGCGAGCAATGTGTACTTCGAAGCGGCCATGCTGACGGCGCTGTTCGGCTTTGTCGGCTCGACGGCCATGGCCAAGTTTCTCTTGCGCGGGGAGGTCATCGAATGAACGACTTCATCATTGGGCCTTTGCCGCTGTGGGCCGAAATCGTCACCGCCGTGTTCGCGGTGCTCGGCGCAGCCTTCGCCGCCATCGGCTCCTTCGGCCTCGTGCGCCTGCCCACTTTTTTCCGCCGCATTCATGCGCCAACGCTCGGCGCCACGGTGGGCGTGTGGTGCATGACGATTGCCACCATCGTCTATTTCTCGGTGCAGGGCTACAGCCTGTTCCTGCACGCCGTGCTGATCGTTCTCTTCATTGCGCTCACGGCTCCCATCACCACCATCTTCCTGATGCGCGCGGCACTCTTTCGCGAGCGGCAAAAAGGCGGCGACGTGCCACCCGCGGCAAAGTCGGGCCCGCTGAATTGAACTGAGCAGAAAAGCCGGCCGGGGCCTCAGCTCATCGCGAGCTGCTGCAGGCCCTTGGCGCGCGCCACTTCCATTTCGCGCGGCAGCGTCACGCCGTTCTTCACCGCGAGAATCTCCGCCATCACGCTCACGGCGATTTCCGGCGGCGTCTTGCTGCCGATGTAGATGCCGATTGGGCCGCGCAGCCGCGCGAGCGATTCGGCCGTCTGGTCGAAGTGCTCGATCATGCGGTCGCGCCGCGCATCGGCATTGCGGCGCGAGCCGATCGCACCTACGTAGAAAGCCTCGCTCTGCAGGGCTTCAAGCAGCGCCAGGTCGTCGAGCTTGGGGTCGTGCGTGAGCGCGACCACGCAGCTGCGCCGGTCGGGCCTGAAGGCGAGCACCGCATCGTCGGGCATTTCGGTGGTGATTTCCACGCCGGGCAGCGACCATGCGGTGCGGTACTCCGCGCGCGGGTCGCACAGCGTCACGGCAAAGCCGCTGAACTTGGCCATCGTGGCCAAGTATTCGGCCAGCTGCCCCGCGCCGATGAGCAACATGCGGTATTCGGGCCCGAAGGTGTTGGTGAGCTCCGCGTCGTTTACCTTGAGCTCGTCCGGCGCCTCGGCTTCGTTCAGCCGCACGGCACCGTTGGCGAGCGTGACCGTGCGCTGCATGAGCTTGCCCTGCTCGAGTTCGGCCACAAGGTCGGCGAGCAAGGCGGCGTCGGGGTCGTATTCGAGCAGAAGCTCCAGCGTGCCACCGCAGGGCAGGCCAAAGCGATGGGCCTCGTCGGCCGTGATGCCGTACTTCACGAGCTTGGGCGGCGCACCCGGCGGCACCTCTTCGCCCTGACCGTTGTTCGCGTGGGCGTGGCTGTAGCGGGCGATCAGGTCGTCCTCGATACAGCCGCCCGAAACCGAGCCGACCACCGCGCCGTCGTCCGCCAGCGCCATGATCGAGCCGACCGGCCGCGGCGACGAGCCCCAGGTGCGCACCACCGTGGTCAGCAGCGCGCGCTTGCCGGCCTCACGCCAGTCGCGCAGCGTGCGCAGCACCATCACATCGAGATTTTCCATGGCGTCGCCAGCCCTCAGCTTTCGTTCCCCGGCGCGGCGGACGCGTCCTTGTCGTCCTTCTTGCCGAGGCCCATTTTCTTCATGAGACCGGACATGACGCCTGCTTTTTCCGCGGGTGCCTCCGTCGTTTCTTCGGCGGCCGCGGGGGGCGGTCCGTAACGGCTCTGCATCTCGGCCTCGAAACGCTTGAAAAAGTCGTCAGCGGTCGACTTGGCCGCGCCGTCGATCAGGCGCTGCCCGAGCTGGGCGATCTTGCCGCCGACCTGCGCCTGCACGGTGTAGTCGAGTTCGCAGCCGGCCGGCGCCGGCTCGGCTGCGGCGCCGTCCAGCGGCCTGAGCGTCACGCTGGACGATCCCTTGGCAAAGCCCGCAACACCGCCCTGCCCTTCGAACGTGAGCTTGTAGCCGTCAGGCGCCACGATGTCCGAAAGCATCACCTTGCCGTTGAACTTGGCCGACACCGGGCCGATCTTGACGGCCAGCGCCACGCTGTACTGGTTGTCGCCCGTGAGCTCGAACTTGTCGCAGCCGGGAATGCACTTCTTGAGCGTCTCGGGATCATTCAGCGCTTCCCACGCCTGCTGTTGCGTGATGCCGAGGCGGCGGTTGCCGAGCATTTCCATGGTGGGTTTCCTTCTTGTTTCCTGTAAGGCCTAGCGGCCGGATCGCATCAGTGCGGCGATGCTGGCGGCCAACTGTTCGAGGGCACCGAGATTGTGGACTGCCAGCATCGCATCTGCATGCCGGTGCAGCACGCCGGCCCCACGCGCCAAAGGGGCGTAGCCCTCGAAGCGCAGCAGCGGATTGAGCCACAGCAGCCGGCGCGAATGGCGCTTGAGCCAGAGCAGCTCACTTTCCAGCAGCGCGGGCTCTCCGGTGTCGAGCCCGTCGCTGATCACCAGCACCAGCGTGCGGCGGCCCGTGAGCCGGCGCGCATGCGCGCGGCGAAGCTCGGCCAGCGAACTGCCCAGCCGCGTGCCGCCCGCGAAATCATCAATGGCAAGGCTGGCCGCGCCCAGCATGGCGTCGGTATCGGCCAGCCGGAAAGCAGGCGTCAGGTCGGTCAGGCGCGTGCCGAAGGCGAACACATCGCGGCGCCCGGCGCGGCGGGTGGCTGCATGCAGAAACGCGAGCAGCAGCCGCGCATAGCGTTCCATCGAGCCGGACACATCGACCAGCACCAGGAGCGGCAACGGCTGTTCGCGGCGGCTCAGCTTCGGCAGGCGAAGTATTTCGCCGCCCGTGCGCGCCGCCTCGTGCAGCACGCCGGGCCAGTGCATGCGCGCATGCTGCGAGCCCGCATCGTTGGCCGGGCGCAGCCGGCGCGACGGCAGCGAAGGAATGGGCAAGGAGATATCGCGCGCCAGGCGTTCGACCAGCCGGTATTCCGAAGCACCGAGCGCATTGAAGTCTGCATGCTGCAAACGCTGGCGGTCGCTCGACGTCATGGCGGCATCGAACTCGACCTCCTTATCGGGCTTGGCGGCTACGGCAGGCTTGGCCGGGTCGCGCGGCGCGGTGAGTGCCTCGCGCACGCGCGGTCGGCGCTTGGAAGGTTCGGCCTTGCCCTCGGCGCTCGGCAGCATCTGCGCGAGCAGCTTGTTGGCGAGTTCGGGATCGCGAAACCACGCATCGAACAGTTCGCGGAACACCATGCGGTCTTGTTCGCGGCTCACCATGACGGCTTCCATGGCGGCGCTCAGGTCGAGCCGGCTTTCCACGCCCACGAGCGTGGCCGCTTCGGCGGCGAGGGAGATTCGCATGGCATCGGTGCGCACACCGGCGCGGCGCAGCGCGCGGCCAAAAGCGGTGATGTTGCCGGCCAGCTTGCCACTGCGTACATCGCCTAGTTGCTGGATACCTGTCATGCGGGCTGCCTTGGCAAGCCACGCTCAGGGCGCGACCGGCTCCTCGGGCTTCAGCAGGTCGGACGCCAGCTCGTGCGTGAGTGCGGCCACATCGTCGCGCTGCTTGAACAGGATGCCCGCGGTGTCGACGACCACTTCAGGGTCGAGCTCGACCGTATCGAGCGCAATCAGCGCCCTCGCCCATTCGACGCTTTCGGCAATGCCGGGCGCGCGCTGGAACGCGTTGACGAAAGGCGCATCGCGCAGCCGGGCGACGAAAGCGGCCACCTGGGCCGAAAGCTGCTCACCGGCCTGCGGCACCTGTGCTCGCACAATCGCCAGCTCGCGTTCGCGCTCGGGGTAGTCGAGCCAGTGATACAGGCAGCGCCGCTTGACCGCATCGTTGAGCTCGCGCGTGCGGTTGCTGGTAAGAATGGTGACCGGCGGCACCACGGCGCGCACCGTGCCAAGCTCGGGAATGCTGACCTGGTATTCGCCAAGGTATTCGAGCAGGAAGGCCTCGAAGGGCTCGTCGGCCCGGTCGACCTCGTCGATCAGCAGCACGGCGCCGGGCGCCGGAGTTTGCAGCGCCTGCAGCAGCGGGCGGCGAATCAGGTAATGCGGCTGGTACACCTCGGCTTCCACATCGCACGCCGCGCCGGTGGCTTCGGCCGCGCGCATGTGCAGCAGTTGTGCGGCGTAGTTCCATTCATAAAGTGCCTCGCGCTGTTCCAGCCCGTCGTAGCACTGAAGGCGCAGCAACTCGCGGCCGAGTGCGGTCGACAGCGCCTTGGCCAGCTCGGTCTTGCCGACGCCGGGCTCACCCTCGAGCAGCAGCGGGCGCTGCAGCTTGAGCGCAAGGAACACGGCCGTCGCCAGGCGTCGGTCGGCAAAGTAGCCGGCCTTCATCAAGCCGTCCGAAAGAGAATCGATGGTCGGGAAGATCATGGCAAAGCGTAGCGGAAGACGCGAGATGTCGTCGCGCCTTCCGTTTCTCGCCTGGCTGCTTCAGCCCAGCGCCTTGGTCACCGCGCGCTGCGTGAGCACGCTGATCAGGTTGGCGCGGTAGGCCGCAGAAGCATGCAGGTCGCCGTTGAGCTCGCTCGCATCGATCTTCACGGCTGCGGCGGCCGCCGCCGTGAAGCTCTTATTGAGCGCGTCTTCGAGCCCCGCATGCCGGAACACGCCGTTGCCCGCGCCGGTAATGGCAACCCGCACCCCGCTGTCGTACTGCGCGAGGAACACGCCGACCAATGGAAAGTTCGATGCCTTCTGGCGCAGCTTTTCGTACACGGCACGCTTGGGAACCGGAAAGCGGATCGCGGTGATCAGCTCGTCTTCTTCGAGTGCCGTGGTGAACAGGCCCAGGAAGAAATCGTCCGCCGCGATCTCGCGCTTCGTGGTGATGACCGTGGCGCCGGAGCCCAGTACCGCGCTGGGATAGCACGCGGCCGGATCGTTGTTGGCCACCGACCCGCCAATGGTGCCCATCGCGCGCACCTGCCGGTCGCCGATGCGCGAGGCCAGGTCCGCAAGCGCCGGGAAGGCGGCTTTCACGTCGGGGTTGTTGGCCACGTCGAGGTGGCGCGACATGGCACCGATGGTGATCGCGCTGCCGTCTTTCTTGATGCCGGTGAGTTCCTTGACGCCGCCAAGGTCCACCAGCCGCTCGGGCGCGGAAAGCCTGAGCTTCATGGAAGCAAGCAGCGTTTGCCCGCCGGCCAGCGGCTTGGCGCCGGCGGTCACCAGCTTGGCCGCATCGGCCACGGTAGAGGGCCGTTCGAGTGTGAAGGCGTACATGGTGTGATTCCTTCTTATATGTTCAGGGAGCCGGGCGGCCTTGGGTGCTTGCGGAGAGTGCGGGCTCCTGCGGCTGTGCATCCGCCGCCGCGCTTCCGCTGCCTTTTTGCATCGCCTCCCACACGCGGCTGGCCGAGGCAGGCATGTCGAGGTCCTTGATGCCGAGCGGCGCCAGCGCGTCGAGCACGGCATTGATCACGGCGGGCGGCGAGCCGATCGCGCCCGCCTCGCCGCAGCCTTTGGTGCCCAGCGGGTTGTGCGTGCAGGGCGTGCACACGGTGTCGAGCTTGAACTGCGGAAAGTCGGCGGCCCGGGGCATGGCGTAGTCCATGAAGCTGCCGGTGAGCAGCTGGCCGGTCTCGTTGTCGTACACGCAGTTTTCGAGCAGCGCCTGGCCAATGCCCTGCACCAGCCCGCCGTGCACCTGGCCCTCGACGATCATCGGATTGATGATGGTGCCGAAGTCGTCCACGGCGGTGAAGCGGTCGACGCGAACCTCGCCGGTCTGCTTGTCCACCTCGACCTCGCAGATGTAGGTGCCGCCCGGAAAGGTGAAGTTCGTCGGATCGTAGAAGGCGGTTTCGTTCAGCCCGGGCTCGAGCTTGTCGAGCGGGTAGTTGTGCGGCACATAGGCCGTGAGCGCCACCTGGCCGAACGGAATCTTCTTGTCGGTGCCCTTGACCGTGAACTCGCCGTTGGCAAACTCGATGTCGGCATCGCTCGCCTCCATCAGGTGCGCGGCAATCTTCTTGGCCTTGGTCTCGATCTTGTCGAGCGCCTTCATGATGGCCGCACCGCCCACCGAAATGGAGCGCGAGCCATACGTGCCCATGCCGAAGGGCACGCGACCGGTGTCGCCGTGCACCACATCGACGTTGTCGACCGGAATGCCCAGCCGCGCCGCAACCACCTGTGCAAAGGTGGTCTCGTGGCCCTGCCCATGGCTGTGCGAGCCGGTGAACACCGTCACGCTGCCGGTCGGGTGCACGCGGATTTCACCGCATTCGAACAAGCCGGCCCGCGCGCCGAGCGCCCCGGCGATGTTCGAGGGCGCGATGCCGCAGGCCTCGATGTAGCTCGAGTAGCCGATGCCGCGCAGCTTGCCCTGGGCTTCGCTCGCCGACTTGCGCTGCGCATAGCCTTCGACCTCGGCCAGCACCTTTGCCTTGTCCATGCAGGCATGGAAGTCGCCCGTGTCGTACTGCAGCGCCACCGGCGTCTGGTACGGAAAGGTGGTGATGAAGTTGCGCTTGCGGATCTCGTCCTGGCCCAGGTTCATTTCCCAGGCGCAGCGCGACACCAGCCGCTCCAGCAGGTAGGTGGCTTCGGGCCGCCCCGCGCCGCGGTAGGCATCGACTGGCGCCGTGTTGGTGAACCACGCATCGACCTCGACGTAGATCTGCGGCGTGGTGTACTGGCCCGCGAGCAGCGTGGCGTAGAGGATGGTCGGCACCGCGGTCGAGAAGGTTGACAGGTAGGCGCCCAGGTTGGCGTCGGTGTGCACGCGCATCGCCAGGAACTTGCCGTCCTTGTCCATCGCCATTTCGGCGTGGCTCACATGGTCGCGTCCATGTGCATCGGACAAGAAGCACTCCGAGCGCTCGGCCGTCCACTTGATGTTGCGGTTGAGCTGCTTGGCGGCCCAGGTCAGGCACACGTCTTCGGCGTACAAGAAGATCTTGGAACCGAAGCCGCCGCCCACGTCGGGTGCGATCACGCGCACCTTGTGCTCGGGCAGGCCGAGCACAAAGGCCGTCATCAGCAGGCGCTCGACGTGCGGGTTCTGGTTGGACACATACAGCGTGTAGTCGTCGGTGCCGCGGCTATAGCTGCCGATGGCCACGCGCGGCTCGATCGGGTTGGGCACCAGCCGGTTGTTGACCAGGTCGAGCTTGGTCACGTGCGCGGCATTGGCAAACACCGCATCCACCGCGTCCTTGTCGCCCAGCGCCCACTTGTAGCATCGGTTGTCGGGGGCCTCGTCATGCAAGGTAACGCCGCTCGCCGTCTTTGCCGCGTCGGCCACGCTCACCAGCGCGGGCAGCACGTCGTAGTCGACCACCACCGCCTCGGCCGCGTTCTTGGCCTGCTCGACCGTTTCGGCCACCACCATGGCCACATGGTCGCCCACGTAGCGCACCTTGTTGATCGCAAGGATCGGGTGCATCGGCTCCTTCATGGGGGTGCCGTCGGGGTTGTTGATGAGCCAGCCGCAAGGGAGGCCACCCATTTTTCCTTCGATGTCCTTGCCGCTGAAGATGCCGACCACGCCGGGCATCTTGAGCGCCTCGGCCGTGTCGACAGAATTGACGACGGCGTGGGCGTGCGGCGAGCGCACGAAGACCGCATGGCTCTGGTTGGCCAGCGTGATGTCGTCGGTGTAGTTGCCCGCGCCGGTCAGGAAGCGATAGTCTTCCTTGCGCCGCAGCGCCTCGCCGATGTGGGGCAGGTTCGAGAAGTCGGAAGCACCCATGATGCCGCTCCGTTCAGGCCGTGGCCGTGGTTTTGACCGGGGTGCCCGAAGCCATGGCCTCGCCGCCCATCTTCACGGCCTTGACGATGTTCTGGTAGCCCGTGCAGCGGCACAGGTTGCCGTCGAGCAGCTCGCGGATCTCGGATTCGCTCGACTTGGGATGGTGGGTGCACAGGTCGATGGCGCTCATGACCATGCCGGGGGTGCAAAAGCCGCATTGCAGGCCGTGGCACTCCTTGAAGGCAGCCTGCATCGGGTGCATGGTGCCGTCGGGTTGGGCCACGCCCTCGATGGTGGTGATCTCTGCGCCGGCCACTTGCCCGACCAGGATGTTGCACGACTTCACCGCGCGCCCGTTCAGGTGCACGGTGCATGCGCCGCATTGGGCGGTGTCGCAGCCCACATGGGTGCCGGTGAGATGAAGATGCTCGCGGATCGCGTGCACCAGAAAAGTGTTGGGGGGAGCGTCGACCGTGGCCGGTCGGCCGTTGACCGTAAAAGCTACCTGCATTTGGCTGTCTCCGTTGAAGGTGATGGCTGGTTCAGCGAATGGCATCTTGGATGCCGGCCCCGTGCACTATCCTAGGCAAAACCCTCGCAGCTTGCGCAGCGCGCACGAAATTCTCAAAATGGAACAACTTGCGGTCCGGCAAGCTTCATAAAAAAACGCCTTCCATCCGAGCGAACCCCGACCCGATGTCCGCCTCCACCGTTTCGCCCCTTCCCGAGCGCGCCCTCGCCATTGCGCAAGCCCGGCGGGAGCTGATTCACGGCGAGGCCGCCCGATCGCGGGCCGCCACGCGCATCGAACCGTGGATCGTCCGCTCGTGGCAGCGCTGCATCGAAGCAGGGCGGCAACCGCAGCAGCGCGTGAGCTTCAACCCCGTGGCCCAGTCGGCCATTCGCGAAGTGGCCGAACGCAACCGGGCGCTGGTGGCAGCGGCCCGGCCGGTGATCGAGCGGGTGTCCCGCGCCATTGCCGACACGCGCTATTTCGCGGTCTTGACCGATGCCGACGGCGTGGTGGTCGACGTGGGCCCGCTTCCCGATGGCACCGACACCGCCAGCCGCCATGCCCGCAACATCGCGCGCGTGGGGGTCGATCTGTCGGAGCGCGCGGTCGGCACCAGCGCCATCAGCACCGCGCTGGCCGAACAGGAGTCGGTGTGGCTGCACCGCGGCGAACATTTCTTCGAGGACACCAGCGTTTACAGCTGCGCCGGGGCGCCGCTCTTCGGTCCGCAGGGCAACTGCATCGGCATGCTCGACCTGACGGGCGTGCAGGTGGTGGAGCGGCCGGAACTGCGTCACCTGGCCATGCTTTCGGCGCGCAGCATCGAGAACATGCTGGTGCTGAACGAACCCTGCGAACTGCGGCTGCACCTCTCGTGGCCGGGTTGCCCGAGCAGTGAAGCCACCGAAGGCCTGCTGTGCGTGGATGCCAACGGCAACGTCACGGGCGCCAATGCTGCAGCGCGGCAGATGCTGCACCAGCCGCTGGCGCGCAGCCGGCATGCCCTGCATTGCAACGACCTGTTCGCGCTGCCGCTGAACATGCTGTTCGACGCCGCCCGGCGCGGCGACGCCGTGCTCGAAGTGCCGCTCTGGTCGAGCCTGCGCGTGCAGGTTCAGCCCCGGCGCGGCGGCAAGGGCTCGCGGGGCGCGGCGCCCGAAGCCCAGCCCCGGCTGCGCGACGTTGAAACCGCCCTGATCCGCAAGGCCGTGACCGACGCCCGCGGCAACGTGGCCGAAGCCGCACGCACCCTCGGCATCAGCCGCGCCACGGTCTACCGCAAGCTGTGGCGCGGGCGGCCCGCCGGATCTGTCGACTAAGAGCCCCGGCGTTCAGGCGCCGACCGGCACCTTGTCGAGAAAGCCGGTCACCGAGCGCAGCTTGCCAGAGTCGAGCTGGGCGAAGTCGGTGCCCTGGATCAGGTCTTCGGCACCGCTTGGCCCCAGGGTCCACGAAAAGCGCAGGTTGTCGCCATGCGCCTCGGCCTTGCCGAACAGGTTGAAACGAAAGCCCGGATAGCGCTGGTGCACCGCGCCGACCAGCGCGCTGATCTGCTCGCGGCCGCTGGCCTGCGCCATCGGGTCGACATAGCGCGCGTCGGCGGCCCAATGGGCTTCGATCAGCTCGGCCCGGCGTGCGGCATCGGTCTCGTTCCAGACGGCGATGTAGCGTTGGGCGATGGCAGTGGCGTCGTGTGCGGCGGTGTTCATGATGACGATTCCTTTCGAAGTTCTCGACCCGCAACATCGCGGGGTGAAGGAATGGTCGCGCCGGGCGATTCAGGCGTCGATGACCTGGGAGGTCATGGCGCGCTCGGATAACAGAGTAGCCGGCACTCCGCTCGAAAAGCGACGAGCGGCGATCAATGTCAACTGCCAGGAAACCTAATTTGAGCTGCCGCCATTAACTGGCTAGGCTCCGACGTCAAAGCTTGCGCTTGCAGCCCGGGTGAACGGACCTGAGGCCTGCTTGAAGCGATGAGAAGAAGCCGCGCGCCAAGCGACCGGCGACAAGAAATTTCAGGGGGAATAAAACCATGACAACAGAGATTGTTGGCGCCACCGTGCGTCGTGACTTGGGTATCGGCGATTGCCGCAGAAGAGTGACCTGCTGGTTAGGCCAAGTGCTGGCCACTTTGGCTCTCCTGATCTTTTGCCTCTCGGCTGCGCGTGCGGACATGCCGGGACAAGTGATCTATTCCCTGGATGTCCCCGGAGGAGGCGTCGTACAAAGCACGAACCTCGCCACGGTTTGCAGTGATTGGGCGGCTGCAATGACCAATTACTACAGTTCAATCGGAACAGCCCTCCGCGTAAGGTCGGACGGCGTACAAAGCAACCCACCAGCGTGTGTTTTCAGCTACGTCAACTCAACCACTGGTGCTACGTTACTCACCGTTACCGGTGGAGTTAAAACAACAACCCAGTGTCCGCCCAACACCACCGAAACCTCGCCCGGCCAATGCGGTGGCCCTGGCACCGATCCCGCAACCGCGGAACCGGCTGGCGATGCTAATTCAGGTGGTTTTCCGGTCGCAGGCCAATGCACGCGCAACCCCATCATTCCCGCCAGCGGCATCAAAACCCGCGACGAAATCGACTGGAGCGACAGCGGCCCCGCCGCGCTGAGCTTTGCGCGCATCTACCGCAGCATCTGGGCGGCCGGCACCGAGCCCGGCGCTGCACTGGGCACCCATTGGACCCACATCCACGCCCTGCGGCTGGCCCTCATCGCCAAAACCACAACGACCCCAGCTACGGCCAGCATCGTGAGCCCCGACGGCAGCCTTCGTCGCTTCACCCAAGCCGAGGTCGCGGGACCCTGGACACCCGATACCGGCGGTACAGATACCTTCAATCCCAACGGTGCCAACTGGACCTACAAGCGTGCCGACGACAACAGCAGCTTCGCCTTCGATGCCGCCGGCAAACTGCTGTCGCGCACCGAACGCAATGGTTGGGTCAGCAGCTATACCTATAACGGCGCGGGCCAGCTGACCACCGTCACCAATCCCTTCGGCCGCACGCTGACCCTGGCCTACAACAGCGCCGGCCAGCTCACCAGCGTCAGCGCCCCGGGCGGCAAAGTCTTAGGCTACAGCTACGACGCGGCAGGCCGTCTGTCCACAGTCACCTACCCCGACAGCAAGACCCGCAGCTTCTTCTACGAAAACGCTGCCTTCCCCAAGGCCCTCACCGGCATCACCGACGAAAACGGTGCGCGCTGGGGTAGCTTCGGCTACGACAGCCAAGGCCGGGCCACCATGAGTGAACTCGCCGGCGGCGCCGATCGCGTCAATGTCGGCTATCCGGCGGCAAACACATCGACCCTGACCGACGCACTGGGCACCAGCCGCACCTACAGCTATGCCACCACCGCCGGCAAGCTCGCAGTGACATCCGGCTCCTTGCCCTCGGGCGAAGGCGAAGCCGACGCCGCCAGCCGCGTGCAGGATGCGAACGGCCTCATCACCAGTGAGACCGATTTCAAGGGCGTTCAAACCACCACCACCTGGGACACCGCACGCCGCCTGCCGCTCACCGTGGTGCGCGCAGCCGGCACCCCCGAAGCCCAGACCACCACCACGCAATGGCACCCCACCTTCGCCTTGCCCGTGCTCATCACCGAAGCCGGCCGAAGCACCGCCTTCACCTACGACGCCCAGGGCAACAAGCTCAGCGAAGCCGTCACCGACACCCTGGTCAGCCCCAGCACCACCAAGACCCGAAGTTGGACCTACAACCCGCAAGGCCTCTTGGCGACGGAGACCGCCCCCAACGGCGGCGTCACCAGCTACACCTATGACACGTCAGGCAACGTGCTCACCGTTGTGCGCCCGCTGAGCCACGTCACCTCCTACACCTACGACAGCGCGAACCGCGTGCTCAGCCAGACCGCGCCCAACGGCTTGGTCACCACCTACGCATGGGACGCCCGCGACCGCCTGTTGACCCAGACCGTCGGCGGGCAACTGACCACCCAGCTCACTTACAACCCCACCGGCACCCTCGCCACATTGACGCTGCCCACCGGCCAGGCGTTCAGCTACACCTACGACGCCGCCCATCGCCTGACGGGCTGGCGCAACAAGCAAGGCGAATCCGGTACCTTCACCCTGGATGCCATGGGCAACCGGACGGTCGAACAGATTAAGACCAGCGGCGGCAACATCGCCTGGACCACGGTGAAAAGCGTCAACGCCATCAACCGCGTCAGCACCGCCACGGAGGGCGTGAATCAGAGCGTGAGCTTCGCTTATGACGCCAATGGCGAACGCATCACGACTGCCAATGGCCTGAACCAGAGCACCCAGCTCGGCCTGGATGGCCTGCGCCGCGTCACCACCATCACCGACCCGGCCAATGCCAGCGCCACCCTGGCCTACAACGCGCTGGACGACGTCACCGCAGCAAGAGATTTCAAGGGCGTTACCACCCACTACGGCCGCGATGCCCAGGGCAACGCCACGGTCGAGAACAGCGCCGACACAGGCCAGCGCGTAGTCGCCTACGACGCCCTGGGCCTGCCCAAGACCATCGTCGATGCGCTCGGCCAGTCCACCACCGTGACGCGCGACCTGCTGGGACGCCCGACCGTGATCACTTTCGCGGACGGCAAATCCACCACACTCACCTATGGCACCACTGGCGTGAACAAAGGCTACCTCGCCAGCATCGCCGACCGCAGCGCCACCACGCTCTACACCCGGGACGCCTTCGGGCGCGTCACCCTCAAGAAGCAGACCCTGGCCAACGGCGCGGTGCAGCAGGTCAGCTACAGCTACCTGGCCAACGGGCTGCCCGGCAGCGTCACTTATCCGGGTGGCGCCGTGCTCACGTATGCGTACGACGCGGTCGGGCGCATCATCCAGATGAACTGGGGGGGTCAACCCCTGGTCACCAACATCTTCTGGAACCCGCTGGGTCAGCCGTTCAAGTGGGGGTGGGCTTTTGCCGACAGCGATGCCGCCACGACCTTGTACGCCCTGCGCGCCTACGACACGGCAGGGCGCATGACCGCCACCGAGTTCAGCAGCTATGCCTACGACGCCGCCGGGCGGATCACGAGTCTTACGCAGAATCTTTTCGGGCCTGCGGACACGGTCGCCACCAACAGCACGGTGACCAATGCCAACATCAGTTGGAGCGTGACCAATGACCCCACGGGACGCGTGACTGGCTTCAACGTCATTACCCCGGCCACTGCGACGAATCCAGCGAACACGGCCGGCTTCACTTACGACGCCAATGGCAACCGCAAGACCAGCACGAGAGGGATTGGAACGCAAAGCACGAACAGAAGCTACGCGCTGTCGTCGTCTGACTCCAACCAGGCCATGGGCTTCAGTCAAACGGTAGGAAGCACGACCACCAGCGTCAACTATGCCTTCAACGCGAACCGCGACCTGACAAGCGACGGACTCAACGGCTTCAGCTACGACGCCGAGGGGCGCTTCTCCAACGCCACCGTGGGCCGCACCGACAGCAGCCCGACCACGCGGTATGCGCACAACGCGCTGGGTCAGCGAGTCTTCAAGACCGAGCCGGTGTATCCGGCGCAGGGCACGACGGGCAGCGCGCTGGAGGCGTTCTTCGCCAAGGGCTGGACGCCATCAACGGTGGATGCGGAGAAGCTGGGCTACGCCTTCGTCTACGACGAGGACGGCACGCTTCTGGCCGAGACGGGCATGGGCGGGGCCAGCAGCGGGGGCAACACGCAGTACGTGTACCTGCCTACGGCCAGCGGACCGATGCCGGTGGCGGCGGTGATCAACGGTGTGATGTATGCGGTGCACAGCGACCACCTGAATACGCCGCGGCGTATCACCAGCGGCAGCGGGCAAGTGATGTGGCAGTGGGCTTACTCGGCGTTTGGGGAGACCGCACCCACAACTGCGGCAAAGAGGTTCGCGGGGCCGGAGACCGTGCCGACGACCGGAACGACCACCGCAACGCCGGTGACCTTCAACCTGCGGTATCCGGGGCAGTATGCCGATGCGGAGAGCGGGCTGAGCTACAACTACTTCCGCTCTTACTCACCGACCACCGGGCGCTACATGCAGAGTGATCCCATCGGGCTGGAGGGCGGGTGGAACCGGTTTGGGTATGTGGGGGGGAATCCGCTGAGTTTTGTTGATCCTGAGGGGCTGCAAGTGCGGCAGGCACCGCCGCCATCCGTCACCTATTCGGGTGGTCTCGCGGCTTCACGCGTGCAAACTTTGTTGAGCCAAATTAGGCAATACAACCCCAGCTACTCGTACCCAACGGTTCAGCCAAGTACGGGGCGTGGCAGTGCATACAACAATGGAGATGTTGCTTCATTGATAGGGATACTTCGTGGCTACCAGAACGCACAGGCGTGTACAAGGGCCGGCGTCCCCATAGGTAGGTTCATCACGGATTCAAACGGCAATGTGATGCTAGAGCCTGTTGGGGGAAGTACTGGGCCATATCCACCGCATCGGCTCAATAGTCCTGACACGCATACCTATTATCCCAATGGGTCGAATTACATGCGTAATAATCCGCAGGGTCATGGGCCAAATACGACTCCCCATGGTCATGGCCATCTGCCCGGGACTGGAACGGGGCGCAGTGGCCAAGGTAGTTCGACAGATATTTTTGGTAACCCAGTCCCTTCTAATTCGAGTGCCGCCCACTGGCCCACCTACTAAATCGTTTCATAAAACCAATGTGAGGAACTGTGAAAATATTTATAGATGAAATTGATCCGCTCGACCTTAAGCCACTCGGATGTACGAACATGATTGGTTATCCGGCGCATTTTAGATGCACCATGTTTCATGGGTGGGCGAGATTTGTTCCTGCCGATGAAAATGTTCAAGCCTATCTTGACAATGAGATCGACGTTGAAATTGCCCACGAGAGCATAAGCTGCCTGCGCACTGGGGCAGATCGACAGCATCAGATAGTGCCGCTTGCTGAAGCGTTTAGTTATCACGTGCGTGGCGAGGTAAAAATGATTTCCCATCACTCTGAGCCGATGGGGAATCGAACTACCTATGTTGTTGCTGGTGATGCCGCATTTACGCTGTCTCTAGCTGATCTCGGTAATTTAAGGCCGAGCGAAGGTGATGCGGTGGAGTTTGACGTTCACGGTCTCTCGCTTTGGGATGAGTCGATTTAGGAATGGCGATAGTGACAGCAGGCGGAACGGAAAAAGGGGCTCGTGATTAAAGGCTCAAATTAATTCGAGGCTGCCATCCACACTACCGGCCGCTGGGGTCAAGTCTTGTCTTCTGCCTGTTGGGGTGGTCTCAACTCGAAAGTGCAATACCGCTCTCATTCAGACCACCTAAAATCTCTGACGCATGCACTCTCGCAGTTTCACTATGAAATCAACAGCTGCTTGCGCCCGCAGAACAAGTGCAAGAGCCCAATTTCGTCTTAAAAACTGCGCACCCAACGCCAGCCGCGGCTTCCTGAGCGAGATCCAGGACCTCGGCACCGGCGTGGGCTTCACCACCAGCGACCAGCACAACCTGCTGGGCCAGCGCGTGCGTAAACTCGATGCCAGTCAGAACACCATCACCCTGTACAGCGAGGCAGAGCAAGGCATGGAAAGTATGGCCCTGGGCCTGTACAACAGCCAAGCTGCCACCGGGGCGACGGAGATCATCTACCTGCCTACGGCCAGCGGGCCGATGCCACTGGCCGCACTGGTGAAAGGAACCCAATACGCCATCCACAGCGACCACCTGAACACGCCCAGAAGGCTGACGCAGACGGATGGCAAGGTGGCGTGGCAGTGGGTGACGGGTGCGTTTGGAGAGGTGGCGTCCACGACAGGAAAAACACGATTCGTGAGCCCGAAGGTGAACCCGGCCATAACAGGCACTACGACGCTGGCGAACTTCGACCTGCGGTATCCGGGGCAAGTAGAGGATCAAGAGTCAGGGCTGCTCTACAACCACAACAGGTTCTACGATCCGGTCACCGGGCGGTATATGCAGTCCGATCCCATTGGGCTCGCGGGTGGCTCAGAGGCATCTATGTGGGTGCCAATCCACTCAACTTCACGGATCCCAAAGGACTGGACACAGCCGTCATGATCGGCGGCCCAACATCGGGCAATCCGGCAGGTCACGTTGCCATCGGCTTCACGGGACAAGGGGTCTATAGCTATGGCACGGGAACGTCGCGAGAGTCCAGTTTGACCGACTATCTCGGCAAGCAAGCGGGCTACCGCGATACCACTGTGATCATCATTCCCACGACGCCTGAGCAGGAAGCCAAGATGATCGAGTCGCTCAAATCATGGGAAGGTGTTCCGCTGCCTGATCCGCTCAGGTCCCCCGGGCAAGCAGCCAATGACACCTGCGCCACTCGGACAAATCAAGCGCTGAACGCGGGAGGTATACGCAGCTGCATCCAGCCGCCGGGCAATCCGTTCCCATACAGCACCTGCGTCATCGCTGGCCCCTACGGCAAGAGCGAACTGTCTATTAAAAAAAGCAATCCTGTTCCGGCCGCCCTGAAGGCGTTTGACCGCAAATGAAAAAACTGGTGCATGTTCTGCTGTCGGTGGCGGCGATGGTAGTCGGGTGTTCGGATCGTCAGGGCGATCAACCGCATCCCACGCGGTCGGGCGAGATGGCGACCAAGCGCGAATACTCCGTGCTCGAAGGAGTTGAATCGCAAGAAAGAAGCCGGGTGCATGCCGGCGCGCCCTTGGTTCGCAAACATGCGCTGGGTTCGGAGTACGACGCGGTTGGACTGCCCTCGAAGGGGAGCGATCACGGTTACGTGTGGATCATTGCCAACAGCGACACACTGCCAGATGTCAAGGTGCTGCCCGAGGATGCACTGTTTACTGTCACTCCAAGTCAAGTAGCCGACGTTGCCAAACAGGTCGTCTTGAGCCAAGAGGTTCAGGACTATTTAAATGCTCATGCGACGAAATGATGCGATGAGGCCTGTAGGCTTACTCTGTTTGCCGAGCTTCAATGGAGGCTCGCCATGACCGCCCGTGGACTGCTGGGGCGACTGGCTTTGGTGAGCTGTGCGGTCGCTGTTCTGTATCTCGGTGGTTGCGCCTTCAATCACTCTCGCATAGAAGCTGCCTTCGCAAAAGTCTCTCCAAGCATGACTGAACGTGAACTCGTCGTACTGATGGGCACACCCCATGAGTTTGATTACGGTCAAAAGGTCAACTCGCTTTATGCGAGCAGCCCGTGCAAATCGCCGTGCGTGCGCAGGGCGTGGTACTACAACCGCCTGCAGCCAAGGGGGTTCGAAGCTTGGTCATTCGAGCTTGCGGATGATGGGCATGTGCTTGCCACGTCGCACTGGCTGTCGCCGTGAGGCCGAGAATCACCCACGAATTGGATGGCGCTTACAGCTATCGGAACCCGTTGAGCTACACGGATTCGATGAGACTTGACCCTTGGAGGCGTGAGCTATGACTACTTCAAAGGCAGGCAATGAAGGACTTACGGCGTTTTTAGTGATATGGGCGCCTTTCATCGCTGCCTCTATAACCACAATCGTGGCTTCTCACACGCTGTGGGCAACAGAGTGGTACCGAGGGTATCTCGCGGCACTCGGAGTTCTGTGTTGTCTTCTCGGGGCGCGCGTCCTCGCAAAAACGGGCGTAAGGCGTGGGCCACTAGCTGGTGTCAGCTTCGGCCTTCTTGTTGGTCAATGGTGGCTGGTACAAGCGCTCATCTTGGCTTTCTTCTGGCATAGCAACGGGTTTGCTCCATAGCGGGGTGAACTGCAAGACAGTACCCGAGACTCTCACACAGCGGAAGGGTGAGTACTCAATGGAATCTAGCGTCAGAGCTCGACGGAACCCAATGAACTAGTTCGCCAGCGCGTTCGGAAAGAACAGCTGCTCGCCGCCGATCTTGTAGGCCGCAATGCTCTGCTGCCCCGCGGGCGAGATCACCCAATCGACGAACTTCTGCGCGCCCTTGCTGTTGAGCGAGGGGAATTTGGCCCGGCTCACGACCATCACGCCGTACTGGTTGAAGAGCCGCTTGTCGCCCTCGACCAGCACCGCAAGATCGGCGCGGTTCTTGAAGCTGAGCCAGGTGCCGCGGTCGGCCAGCACGTAACCGCCCGACGACGCCGCGATGTTGAGCGCCGGCCCCATGCCGCAGCCGCATTCCTTGTAGCCCGAGCCCTTGCGGTCGTTGGGCACGGGCTGGCCCGCTTCGGCCACGCCGGCCTGCGTCCAGAGGCGGCGCTCGGCGGCGTCGGTGCCGCTCTTGTCGCCGCGCGAAACAAAAGGTGCGTTGGCCGCGGCAATCTTCTTCAGCGCGGCGGCAATGTCCTTGCCGCTCGCGCCGGCCGGGTCGGCCTTCGGGCCCACGAGCACGAAGTCGTTGTACATCACCGGATAACGCTTGGCGCTGAAGCCCTCTGCCACGAACTTCTCCTCGGCCGCGGTGTCGTGCACGAACAGCACGTCGGCATCGCCGCGCTTGGCCATGTCGATGGCCTGGCCGGTACCCACCGCCACCACCTTGACGTCGATGTCGCTGGCCTTCTTGAAGGCCGGCAGCAGATGGGCGAACAGGCCCGACTGCTCGGTGGACGTGGTCGAGGCCATGGTGATGGCCTCGGCCTGCACGGCCCCCGCGGCCATGAAGAAAACAGCCATCGCCAGCGAGGCCCGGATGCCCGCATTGCCGCGGCGCTTGAAGAACGGATTCATGCCAACTCTCCTTTGACGAACAGGCGGGCCTCTTCAGGCAGGGGCCCATGGAAAAAATCATGCACAGGCAAATCGGCCAGCACGCGGCCGTGCTCCAGATAGACCACGCGGCTCGCCAGCCGCTTCACCTGGCCGAGGTTGTGGCTTGCAAACACCAGCGTGCGGCCGACCGCGGCCTCGGCAATGAGCGTTTCGACCTCGCGCTTGGCGGTGGGGTCGAGGCTGGCGGTGGGCTCGTCGAGCAGCAGCACCGCCGGATGCAGCGCCCAGGCACGTGCCAGCGCCACCCGCTGCTGCTGGCCGCCCGACAAGGCGCGGGCATTCCGGTCAGCCAGGTCTTCGAGCCCCACGCGCGCCAGCGCCGGAATGGCGGCGCGGCGCGCATCGCGCCAGCGCGTGCCCCGCAGCCACAGCGCCATCGCCACGTTGACGACCACCGAGGCGCGCAGCATG
The DNA here is from genome assembly GCF_037204045.1 of Variovorax sp. CCNWLW225. NCBI lineage: Bacteria > Pseudomonadati > Pseudomonadota > Betaproteobacteria > Burkholderiales > Comamonadaceae > Variovorax > Variovorax sp. CCNWLW225. The sequence goes on from NZ_JBBCBV010000001.1 coordinate 612,102, forward strand.
TGCGGGCGCTGGAACAACATGGCCTGATGGCGCCGCGGCGCCGCGCTGGTGAAGCTCCCGGCCGCATGCGGCACCAGGCCGTGCAGCAGCCGCAGCAGCGTGGTCTTGCCGCTGCCGTTGGCGCCGATGAGCGCCACGCGCTCGCCGGCTGCAATGGTGAGCGTGGCGCCCTGCAGCGCCGCCACGCGCCCGAGGCGAACATCGACGCCGTACAGCGCGAACACGGTGTTGTCGGCGCTCGCCATCTGCACCTGTTCGTTCACGGCCGCACCTCCGGCCGGCGCCAGGCCGCAAGGCCGCTGCCTTCGCCCCCGCCGCCGTCGACGCGCTCGCGCCAGCCGCGAACGGCGGCAATGGCCAGGTTGAGCACCAGCACCACACCCAGCAGCACGATGCCCAGCGCCAGCGCCAGCGGCAGGTCGCCCTTGCTGGTTTCGAGCGCGATGGCGGTGGTCATCACGCGCGTGAAGCCGTCGATGTTGCCGCCCACCACCATCACCGCGCCCACTTCCGAGACGGCGCGACCGAAAGCCGCGATGAGCACGGTGAGCAACGCGTAGCGCTCGTCCCACACCAGCAGCAGCGCGCGCACCAGCGGCCCGGCGCCCAGCGAGCGCAGCTGCTCGCCGTGTGCGCGCTCGGCGTCTTCGATGGTCTGTCGCGTGAGCGCCGTAACCACCGGCAGCACCAGCACCGTCTGTGCGAGCACCATGGCCTTGAACGAGAAAAGCCAACCCAGGAACCCGAGCGGCCCGGAGCGCGACAGCAGCAGGTAGATGACCAGCCCGACCACCACCGAGGGCAGCGCCAGCAGCGTGTTCAGCACCGTGAGCAGCGCGGCGCGGCCGCGAAAGCGCGCCACGCCAAGCCATGCCCCCAGCAGCAGGCCCAGCCCGCAAGCCAGCGCGCACGCACTGGCACTGACCGCGAGCGACCGCCCGACGATCGCCAGCAGCACCGGATCGCCCGACACGAGCAGCTGCCAAGCGGCGACGGCGCTCTGTGCAAAAGTGTTCACGCGGTGGGCTTCATGGGTGGAAGCGCCGCAGTATCGGGGTGTACCTCCAATTACCTATGCAACTTTTTGCATAGGTAGTCGGGATACCTCATTCGCTCAGATCGCGTCGAGCGGAAACACCGGCCGGCGCACTTTGGAAAACGGGAACAGGCTGTAGTCCGAACTGGTCACGCCCGGGCTGTCGCACTCGACCAGGGCGGCCGAGATCGGCTCGAACACCGGCCGGCAGTACATGCGCGACTTGAGCAGCACGAACCGCTCTTTGCGCGGATCGAGCCCAGCGCATTCGAAAACGCCGATGTCCCAGGGCTCCTGCGTGCGCTCGGTCACCACGATGCGCGCCGCGCCGATGTCGAACAGCACGGTGCGGCCCATGTTGCTGCGCTGGCCGGTGTAGGTGGGGCCGGTAATCACGTACTCGCCGTTGCTGACGCTGCGCACCGTGCCGGTCAGCGTGACGGGCTTCTTCGACAGGCCGATGCCTTCCAGCGACACCTTGTTGCCGAGCGCGACCGTGAGCGTGGCGCCCTCGCCTGCCGCAATGAGTTCGGCCACAGCTTCCGGGTCGCACAGCGGGCCCACGCCGATGCCCTCGAGTCCCTGCGCCAGCGCTTCCTGCAGCACATCCATGGTGTCGCAGCTGCCGCCGGACATGCAGTTGTCGCCATGGTCGAGCAGCAGCACCGGGCGCGTCGCGCCCTCGGCGATTGCCTTCGCGCGGGCCACCGATTCAGTCAGAGGCTCGCTGCGGTAGATGAACGCCTCACGCTCTTCCCACATCCGCGCCGCGATGCGGTCGGCCGTGGCCTGCGCGCGCTCGGGAGATTGCGCATCGACCGCCACCACGCTCATACAGGGCGCCTCGATGTCCGACAACGAGAAGCCGGCAAAGATCGACACCGCGAGCGACTCCGACTTCTCGGCTTCGCGTGCCGCCTCGATGGCCCGCTGCATTGCGCCCGTGAACGACGCGCTGCGCAGCGTGTGCGCCATCAACGGCAGCGGGTGCCAGCGCATTGCGGGCTTGCTGCGTCCCGCGAGCAGGTCGAACAGCAGGCGGCCGGCATGCTCACCCGTCTCGTACATGTCGATGTGCGGATAGGTCTTGAAGCCGACGACCACATCGGCATTGCCGATCATCGCGGGCGTGACGTTGGCGTGCAGGTCGAGCGCCACGCCAATGGGCACGCCAGGTGCCGCGGCGCGCAGCCGCACCAGCAGGTCGCCCTCCCCATCGGCGCTGTTCTGCGCCACCATGGCGCCGTGCAGGTCGAGCAGGATCGCATCGCAGCCCGGCGCCCCATCGACGATGCATTGCGTGAGCGTGGTGTAGGCCTTCGCATCGACCGGCCCGCTGGGGTTGGCCGAGGCCGACACCGGCGTGACCAGCGTCGCTCCCGCCTGCTCGGCCAGGTCGATGAAGGCCGACATGGCGGTGCGCATGCCCTTGTTGTCCCTGTAGGCCTGCTCGCCGAACGTGGGGCCATCGGGCCCGAAGGCCGCGAGTGGCGTGGGCACCGGCGAGAAGGTATTGGTCTCGTGGTTGAGCCTTGCGATCAGCACCTTCATTGCGACGCCACTCCCGCGCTTTGCAGCATGGCCTGCAGCAGCACATTGCAGCCGGCCTCGAGGTGGTCGGGCTGCGCATCCTCGATCTCGTTGTGGCTGATGCCGTCGAGGCAAGGCACGAAGATCATTGCCGTGGGACACACGCGGGCCAGGTACACCGCGTCGTGCCCCGCGCCGCTGATCACGTTCATCCAGGTCATGCCCTGCGCCTGCGCCGCCTCTCGAATGGCCGACACCAGCGTGGGAGTGAAGGGCTGCGGCGGAAAGTAGACGACCTGCTCCACCGTGGCCTCGACCTTGCCCTTGGCGGCAATGCGCTGCACGGCCTCCTTCAGTTCGGCATCCATGGCCGAGAGCACCACGTCGTCCGCCGCGCGCAGATCGACGCTGAGCTTCACGCGCCCTGGAATCACGTTGCGCGAGTTCGGATAGTTGTCGATCCAACCCACCGTGCCGCGCGCGTGCGGCGCATGGGCCAGCGCGATGCGGTTGACTTCGATCACCAGCTCGGAGGCCGCGAGCAATGCGTCTTTGCGAAGTTCCATGGGCGTAGGGCCGGCGTGGGCTTCCATGCCCTGCACCACCACGTCGTACCAGCGTTGCCCCAGTGCGCCCTCGACCACGCCGATGACGCGTTCATTCGCCTCGAGCACCGGCCCCTGTTCGATGTGCGCCTCGAAATACGCACCCACCGGCGATGCCGCGGCCGAAGCCGGCGCGCTGCCTGAGTAGCCGATGGAAGCCAGCGCTTCGGCCACGCTGATGCCCTCGGTGTCGCGCTGCGCCAGCGCGTGCTCGAGCGCAAAGGCATCCACGAACACGCCCGAGCCCATCATCACGGGCACGAAGCGCGAGCCTTCCTCGTTGGTCCACACCGCAATTTCCAGCGGGGCCTCGGTCACGATCTTGGCATCGTTCAGGCTGCGGATCACCTCCAGCCCCGCCAGCACGCCATAGTTGCCGTCGAACTTGCCGCCCGTGGGCTGGGTGTCGATATGGCTGCCCGTAACCACCGGCGGGAGCGTGTTGTCGCGGCCCGCGCGGCGCGCGAAGATGTTGCCGATCTGGTCGACACGCACTTCGCAGCCGGCTTCACGCGCCCAGCGGGTAAAGAGGTCTCGGCCCTGCCGATCGAGGTCGGTCAGTGCAATGCGGCAGACGCCGCCCTTCTCGGTCGCGCCGAGCTTCGCCAGGTCCATCAGCGAGTTCCAGAGGCGGTCGCCGTTGATGCGGAGTTGGGTGGGTGAGTTCATGGCTTTGCAAAAAAGATGAAGGGGTTCGAAGGCCTCAAGCAAGGCCCACGCCCAAGTAGCGGTCTTTCACATCGTGGTCGGCCATGAAGGCGGCATTGCCGGCCTCGTGCACCACCACGCCCTGCTCCAGGATGTAGTGCCGGTCGGCCAGTTGCACGCAGACTTCCAGGTTCTGCTCCACCAGCAGGATGGCCACGCCGGCCGCCTTGATGAGCTTGAGCTGCGCGACGATTTCTTCCACGATGACCGGTGCAAGGCCTTCCACGGGCTCGTCGAGAATCAGCAGGCGCGGGTGGTTCATCAGCGCGCGGCCAATGGCCAGCATCTGCTGCTCGCCGCCCGAAAGCTGGCCACCGCCATTGCGGCGTCGCTCCTTCAGGCGCGGAAAGATGCGGTAGATGTCGTCGAGCTGCCAGGGCGAGTCGCGCCGCTGTCCGAGCAGCAGGTTTTCTTCCACCGTCAGCAGCTTGAAGACGCCGCGATGCTCGGGCACCAGGCACACGCCGCGCGTGGCAATGCGGTGCGGCGGCATGCCCGCGATGTCCGCCCCTTGAAAGCGCACGCGGCCGCTGGTTGGCGTGACCGCACCGGCAATGCTCTTGAGCGTGGTCGACTTGCCCGCGCCGTTGCGGCCGAGCAGCGTGACCAGTTCAGCCTCGCCCACCGTCATCGACACGCCCTGCAGTACATGGCTCTTGCCGTAGTGCGCGTGCAGCGCCTCGACTTCGAGGATGTTCTTCCCGCTCATGCCTTGCCTCCGGTGATCATGTTGCCCAGGTAGGCCGTACGCACGCGCGCATCGGCCCGGATGTCGCCGGGCAAGCCTTCGGCCAGCACGCGGCCCAGTTGCATCACCGTCACGGTGTCGGAAATGTCCATCACGATGTTCATGTTGTGCTCGATGAGCACCACGGTGTGCGCGTCGCGCAGCCCGCGGATCAGTCGCTTCATGTCGTCCAGATCGTCGATGCCCATGCCCGAGGTCGGCTCGTCCAGGAAGATGGCCTTGGGCTTCGCGGCCAGCGCCATGCCCACCTCGAGGCGGCGCTGCTGCCCGTGCGAAAGCTCGCTGGCGGGCACGTCGGCCAGCCGCGTGAGGCCCACGCGTTCCAGCACCTCGGCCACCGTCTCGGCGCAGGCGCGTTCGCCCACCGGCGCGCGCCAGCAGTTCATGGCCTGCCGCGGCGCGATGCCCTGTGCCGCGACGCGCAGGTTCTCGCGCACCGGCAAGCTCGCGAACAGGCTGGTCACCTGGAACGAGCGCGCCATGCCGCGCTGCACGCGCTTGTGGTCGGGCTCGCGGGTCACATCGTGGCCATCGAACAGGATGCGGCCATCGGTCGTGCTGCCGGTGCCTGTGAGCATGTGGAACAGCGTGGTCTTGCCGGCGCCGTTCGGGCCGATGACCGAGTGCACCGTGTTTCGCCTGATCTTCAGGTCGACCCCGCCGAGCGCGGCGAACTTGCCGTAGTGCTTGGTGACGCCGATGGCTTCGATGAGTACCGGTTCTTCGCTCATGCCTTTTCCCCTTGCGCCGGAGTTGTTTGCAATGCGCTCTTGGCGGCCCGCTCCTTGCGGAAGACGCGGCGCCACACGCTTTCACCCAGGCCCCAAAGGCCGCGTTGCATGCCGATGCTCACGCCGATCAGCAGGAGGCCCAGCAAGAGCAACCATCGCGGCCACAGCGTGGAGAGCCAGTCGGCCAGCAGCACGTAGAAGGCAGATCCCAGCACCGAGGCGAACAGGTTGCCGGTGCCCCCGATCACGGTAATGACCAGGATCATTTCGCTGGTGTGGTACTCGGCATTCGAGAGCGGCGCAATGCCGGTCATCATCGCGTGCAGCCCACCCGCAAGGCCCGTGACGGCGCCCGAGATCACGAAGGCCAGCAGCTTGAAGCGCTTGAGGTCGTAGCCCACCGCGGCGGCGCGGTCCTCGTTGTCGCGAATGGCAAGCAGCGTGCGGCCGAACACCGAATCGGTCACGCGCAGCAGCAGGCCGAAGGCGATGAGGAACACCACCGCCACGAAGGCGTAGTACTTCCAGGGCGTGTCCATGAAGGCCGGGCGCGGCACGTCGAGCAGGCCGTTGTCGCCACCCGTGAGGCCGGAAGCGGTGTACGCCACAAAGTAGAACATCTGCGCGAAGGCCAGCGTGAGCATCACGAAGTAGGTGCCGCGCTGGCGAATGGCCACCCAGCCGACCACCGCCGCACCGAGGGCGCCCATGGCAATGGCGGCCAGCAGCGCGAGCGGCATCGGCAGCTGCAGCCGCGTGAGAAGAATTGCGATGGTGTAGCTGCCCAGCCCAAAGAAGATGCCCTGGCCGAACGACAGCAGGCCCGTGTAGCCCAGCAGCAGGTTGCAGCCCAGCGCGGCAAGCGCATAAATGAGCACCTCGCTCGCGAGCGAGCCCGAGCGCAGCACCAGCGGAAGGCCCAGCGCAACGACGAGCGCCAGGAGGAAAGTTACTTTTCTTGGCATGGCGATGTTCATCCTCTGCGGCCGAGCAAGCCATGCGGGCGCAGCAGCAGCACCGCACCCATTGCAACGTAGATCATCAGGCTCGCCCCCGGCGGCCAGATGGTGCTCATGAGGCTTTGCACGATGCCGATCAGCAGGCCGCCGACCAGCGCCCCGCCAAAGCTGCCGAGCCCGCCGATCACCACCACCACGAAAGCGACGCTGAGCGCCTCCACACCCATGAAAGGCTCCGCACCGCGGATCGGCGCGGCCAGCACACCCGCCAGCGCCGCGGTGGCTGCGCCCAGCGCAAACACCAGGCTGAACACGCGGAATACGTTGATGCCAAGCAGCGACACCATCTCGGTCGATTCGCTCCCCGCGCGCACCGCGCTACCGAGGCGCGTGCCTTCGAGCACCCACCACAGCAGCACCGCGAGCACGGCGGTGAAACCGATCACGAACAACCGGTACTTGGGATAGATGAAGCTGCCCCACATCACCACGCCCTGCAGCAGGTCGGGCGTCGGCACGCTGTTGCCGAGCGGTCCCCAGAACACGATGACTATTTCCTGTACCGCCAGCGCAAGGCCCACGGTCACGAGGATGTGGAACTCGTGTGCCTTGGCATAGACGCGGCGCAGCAGCAGCTTTTCGGCCAGCCAGCCGAGCGCGCCCACGAACAAGGGCACCAGCACCAGCGCAGCCCAGAAGTCGAGCCCCCACTGCATGGCCTGGAAGCACAGGTACGCGCCCAGCAGATAGAAAGCCCCGTGCGCAAAATTCACGAAGCGCAGCAGGCCGAACACGATGGACAAGCCAACGGCCAGCAGGAAATACAGCATGCCAATGCCGATTCCGTTGATGGTCTGGAGCAGGTAGACGGTCATGGGCGCGTCGGTGTCCTTTTGCGGCCTCAGGCCAGCTTGCAGCCGGTCTTGTCGACGGGCAGGAAAGACTTGCCCGAACTCACCACGTCCACATAGTCGGCCGCGTTCTTCATCTTCGACTTGGCCTTGCCCTTGAGCAGGTAGTAGTCCTTGACGACCTGGTGGTCGGCCTTGCGGATTTCTTCAGTGCCGGTGAGCCCCTCGTACTTCATGCCTTCAAGCGCGGCGATCACTGCCTTCTGATCCACGGTGCCGGCCTTCACGATCCCGTCGATGAGGATCTTGGTGCAGATGTATGAACCCGCGAGGCTGTAGTTGGGCACGATCTTCAGCTTGTCGGCCGTGAGCTTCACCAGGTCCTTGTTGAGCGTTGTGTCTGCGGTGTGCCAGTACTGCGCGCCAAAGTACACGCCGTCGCACAGGTCGGCGCCGAGTTCGTCGAACTGCTCCAGGCCCGAGGCCCAAGCCATGAGGATGGTCATGTTCTTGTGCATGCCGAAGCTCACCGCCTGGCGCAGCGCGGCCGACGATTGCGCGCCGAAGTTCAAGAGCAGCAGCACGTCGGGCTTCGCGGCCATCGCATTGGTGAGGTAGCCGCTGAACTCTTTCTCGTTGAGCGAGTGGTAGCTGTTGCCCACGTGCTCGATGCCCTTCTCCTGGAAGATGTTCTTGGCCGCGCCCAGGAGGCCTTCGCCGAACACGTACTGCGGCGTGATGGTGTACCAGCGCTTGGCCTTGGGCATGGAAGCGATCAGCGGGCGCACTGTCTGCTCGATGGCGCCGAAGGTGGGCACCGACCAGCGGAACGTGGCGGGGTTGCAGTCCTTGCCCGTGATTTCGTCGGCGCCCGCGGTGGTGATGAACACGCCGCCGGCCTTTTCGGCCTCCTTGCCCATGGCCAGTGCTTCAGACGACAGGATGCCGCCCGCGAAGAACTTGGCGCCTTGCTGCTGCGAGGCTTCCTGCACCTTGCGAACGGCGGTGGCCGGCTTGCCTTCGGTGTCGAGCACCGTGTAGGCCAGCGGGCGCTTGAGCACGCTGCCGTATTGCTCGATGGCCAGCTTCATGCCGAGGTCCGCGAACTTGCCGTTGGCCGCGAAGGCGCCCGACATGGGCACCGGGCAGCCGAAGCGAATGGCCTCGGCCGATTGGGCAAAGGCGGCGCGGCCGGCCAGGAGCGAGGCGGGAGCGGCCGACAGGGCGGCAAGCTGAAGAAGGTGTCTGCGTTGCATGGAATTCTCCGGACGTGGTTGGGAGGAAAGAGAAAGGTGCGGCTCAGGTCGGCTGCGAATTTAAGCGGATAAATATGATTAATATGCTGGTAAAAACCCGCTAGCAATGCCCGTGCCAAAATCCGGGCAAGGCCGGGCGCGATACCTGCTCCAGATGCCCCATCACTCCCAGAAATGACTCGCCACGCATGAAATCGACGCAGGACGCCATGGCCTTTGGGCAGAACCGCCCCAAGCGGCAAAAGCTCTCGGACGTCATCGTCGAGGACGTCAAGCGCTGGATCGTTGCCGAGCGCAAGCAGCCGGGCGACCGGCTGCCGAATGAGAAGGAGCTGATCGAGCTTTTCGGCTATTCGAAGAGCACGGTGCGCGAAGCGTTGAAGGCGCTGGAAGTGCGCGGGCTGATTTCCATCCGCACGGGGCCGGGCGGCGGGGCGTATCTGCAGCAGGTGTCGGTCGACCACGCGTCGGAGCCGCTACGCAACTTTCTGCACTTTCATCACTTGGACGGCCACCACATCTACCAGCTGCGCAAGGTGCTGGAGCCCGAGTTGGCGGTGAGCGTGATCGGCAAGCTGACGCCCGAACATTTCGAACGGCTGGAAGCGAATGTGCGCCTTTGCACGCTGGAGCCCACGAACGAAGATGAACTGCGCACGCAGCGTGAGGCCGAGCTCGCGTTTCACACGATGCTGGCGGAGGCCTGCCCCAATCCGGTGCTCTCATTCATGTGCCGCTTCTTGAATGACTTGCTGCGCGACCTGGTGGTCTACAAGAAGGCGCTGGACCATCACCACTTTGGCGAGGCCAATGTCGACTACCACACGCAGTTGCTGTTGGCCTACCGGCGGGAAGATGCGGATGAGGTGCGCCGGCTGATGGCCGAGCACATGGTCGATGCCGAGGCGCACATGCATGAGATGGAGGCGCATATCGGGGCCAAGCATTTGTTGTTGCCTAGCGGGCAGCGGTGATTCTTCAGCGCTGCTGATTCGGGGCGCTGTTTTTCTGGTTGTTGTTCAGGGCGCTGCTGTTCAGGGCGTGTGCAAAGGCCACCGGGTACTCCCCTCCGCGAATGTCCCCCGGGCTTCGCCCTCCTCCTTTATTTCGCTGCGGGGAGCACCCGATGCCCTGTGCACACCGGGCGCCGCGCTTGTTCCGTGCGATCAACCACCGCCCTGAACAACGATCACGTCGATGGGGTGCCTTGCGCAGCGAAATAAAGGAGGAGGCCGCAGGCCGGGGGACATTCGCGGAGCAAGGTACCCCGTCGGCGGGAGCGCCGCCCTGAATCACACCGACGCCAAACCAACCAGAGCGGCAATTCAGGCGTGCGCCTTCTCCAAGCAGTCTTGAAACGCCAGCACAGCCCGCGAAGGCTTGGGCGACCGCCGCAGCAAGCTCACGAACCGGCACGCGTAGTTGAACCGAGCCGGCAGCACAGGCTTCATGAGCCCGCGCTCCTCGAACACCTGCGCATAGTGGTCGGGCAAGAAGCCGAGAAATCGCCCCGAAAGAATCAGCGTCGCAATCGCCTCCTGGTCGAAGCCCGTCGCCTTGCGCGACAGCTTGGCCCGATGACTCAGTTCCATGTTCGGCGAGTGATAGCCTAGTCCCGCGAAGTGATGCTCCCGCAACTTGGCCCATGTGAGCTTTGCGTTGTTGCTCTCGAAGAGCGGATGTCCCTTGCCGCAATAAAGCAGCATCGTCTCGTCGAACAGGTCGGCGTACACCAGGCTCTTCGACGCGCGATGCGCCGGAATGATGCCGATCTGGAAATTGCCCTCCAGCACGCCCTGCTCTATGGCGTTGATCGAGCCTACGTGCACCGCCAGGTTCACCTCTGGCGCGAGTTCCGTGAAGCGGGCAATGGCTTCGCCGATGCGCGCCTTCGGGTTGGTGGCCGTCTTGTCGAACAGCGCCACCTCCAGCTGCCCGCCCATGCGGTTGTGGATGTCGTCGATGCTGCCGCGAAAGGCGTCGACCGAGGCCAGCAGCCGCAGCGTCTCGTCGTATACCCGCTGGCCTTCGGCCGTGAGCGCAAAGCCCGCTCGCCCACGCCGGCACAACACCAGCCCGAGCCGCGTTTCCAGGTCTTTCACGTGCCGGCTCACGGTGGAGGTGCCGATGTTCAGCTCCAGCTCCGCCGCCGCCATGCCGCCGCAGTCCACCACGCTCTTGAACACCTTGAGCAGCCGCAGGTCCATGTCGCTGAGTTGCCCCAGAACGGCGCGGTTGCGCGTGCCCTGGGCACTGTTTTGGGCTTTGGCTTTTACTTGCATGAAACGTCAAGTGAACATTGATATTGCGCCATTCTCCACACTGAATGCCGTGCCAACAATCTGCACACCTCATTACCTTTTGGAGCCCGCCCTGCGCGGGAAGCGCCATGACCCTTGCAACGCCCGCCATCGAACCGACGCCCGCCCTGCGCACCGACGCCGCCTGGCTCGACGCGCACTGGATGCCCTACACCGGCAACCGCAACTTCAAGGCCGATCCGCGCATGATCGTGGAGGCCAAGGGCGCCTACTTCACCGACGGCGACGGCCGCAAGATCTTCGACGGCCTCTCGGGCTTGTGGTGCTCGGGCCTTGGCCATGGCCGCCCCGAAATCACCGAGGCGGTCAGCCGGCAGATCGCCAAGCTCGACTACTCGCCCGCGTTCCAGTTCGGCCATCCGCTCTCTTTCGAGCTGGCCAACAAGATCAAGGAACTGACGCCAGCGGGCCTGGACTACGTGTTCTTCACCGGCTCGGGCTCCGAAGCCGCCGACACTTCGCTGAAGATGGCGCGCGCCTACTGGCGCACCAAGGGCCTCGCCAGCAAGACGCGCCTGATCGGGCGCGAAAAGGGCTACCACGGCGTCAACTTCGGTGGCATTTCGGTGGGCGGCATTGCGGCCAACCGCAAGCTCTTCGGCCAAGGGGTCGAAGCGGACCACCTGCCGCACACGCAGATTGCGGCCAACGTTTTCACGCGCGGTATGGCCGAAAACGGCGCCGAGCTGGCCGACCGCCTGCTCGACCTGATTGCGCTGCACGACGCATCGAACATTGCGGCCGTGATCGTGGAGCCCTTCGCGGGTTCGGCCGGCGTGGTGATTCCGCCCAAGGGCTACCTGAAGCGCCTGCGCGACATCTGCACGGCGAACAACATCCTGCTGATCTTCGATGAAGTGATCACCGGTTTCGGCCGCTGCGGCGCGCTCACGGGCGCCGAGGCTTTCGGCGTGACGCCCGACATCATGAACATTGCCAAGCAGGTGACCAACGGCGCGCAGCCGATGGGCGCGGTGGTTGCCAACAAGGACATCTACGACACCTTCATGGCAGCCGGCGGGCCCGACTACATGCTCGAGTTCCCGCACGGCTACACCTATGGCGCGCATCCGGTGGCCTGCGCCGCCGGCCTTGCGGCGCTCGACGTGCTGCAGAAGGAAGACATGATCGGCCGCGTGAAAACGCTTGCACCGCATTTCGAGAATGCGGTGCACAGCCTCAAGGGCAGCAAGCACGTCACCGACATCCGCAACTACGGCCTGGCTGCGGGCATCACCATCGCTGCCCTGGCGGGCGAGGCGGCGCGCCGGCCGTATGAGATTGCGATGAACTGCTGGAAGAAGGGCTTCTACGTGCGCTATGGCGGCGACACGATCCAGCTTGCGCCGCCCTTCATTGCCGAAAAAGCTGAGATCGACCGCCTCGTCAACGCACTGGCCGACGCACTGGCCGAAACGAACTAGCGCACGGCGGCGGTTGGCGATGGGCGGCTCTGCATAATGAGCCGGCCTTCATTTCCCTCCCGCCAGCCTCCGTGCAACAGATTGACCTTTCCTACGCGATCCGTCCCCGCCGCAGCGGTTCGCGGCAGATTCGCAATCCGCTGATGCAACTGCTGCAGGCGGTGCGCGAGCACGGCTCCATCTCGGCCGCGGCGCGCGCGCTCGGCCTCTCCTACCGCCACGTGTGGGGTGAGCTCAAGCACTGGGAACAGACGCTCGGCCATGCACTGGTGCAGAGCGAGCAGGGCCAGCGGGCGCAGCTTTCCGAATTCGGCGACAAGCTGCTGTGGGCCGAGCGCCAGGCGCAGGCGCGACTGGCACCGCAGATCGAAGCAATGCATGCCGAACTCGAGCGTGCCTTCGCGCTCGCCTTCGATGACCGCACCCATGTGCTGAGCCTGCAGGCAAGCCACGACGATGCTCTGGCGCTGCTGCGCACGCATGCGGCGGGCACGGCGCAGTTGCACCTGGACATTCATTTCACGGGCAGCGTCGACGCGATACGCGCGCTGAACCAGGGCCGCTGCGTGATGGCGGGCTTTCACACGCTGGAGCATCCGCCGCAGGGTTCGCTGGCACAGCGCACCTACCAGCCGCTGCTCAAGCCCGGGCAGCACAAGCTCATCGGCTTTGCGCGGCGCACGCAGGGCCTGCTCGTGGCGCCCGGCAATCCGCTGCGACTGCGCTCGCTGGCGGACGTGGCGCGGCTGCGCGCACGCTATGTCAACCGCACGATCGGCACTGGCACGCGCGTGCTGCTCGATGAACTGCTGTCGCAGGCGGGCCTCGATGCCGCTGCGCTCATGGGCTATGAACGCTGCGAAACCTCGCATGCCGCCGTGGCGCACGCGGTGGCGTCGGGCCAGGCCGATGCCGGACTCGGGGTTGAATCGGCCGCCCACGCCGAAGGCCTCGGATTCGTGCCGCTGGTGCATGAGCGCTATCACCTGGCCTGTCTGAAGTCGGCACTCGATCAGCCCGCTACGCGGGCGCTGGTGGCGGTGCTGCAGAGTGCAAGCTGGCAGCACCTGCTCGGCACCCTGCTCGGCTACCAAGCCGCGGGCAGCGGCGAAGTGCAGTCGCTGCGCGAGTTGCTCCCGTGGTGGACCTTCCAGCGCGAGAAGGCGCACAAGCACTGAAATTGCCGGCAAAGGCAACGCCGGTTGGCCAATAAGTTAAGGTTGTGCCCATGACGGATGCTGTGCACAGCGACATTCCGGCCCGGCTCGACCGCCTCCCCTGGTCTCGCTGGCACTGGCGCGTGGTGATCGCGCTCGGCGTGGCCTGGGTGCTCGACGGCCTCGAAGTGACCCTGGTCGGCTCCATAGGCGCCGTGCTCGAGAGGCCCGACACACTGGGCCTCAGCGCCGCCCAGATCGGCTGGTCGGGTTCGATCTACATTGCCGGCGCGGTCATCGGCGCCCTGCTTTTCGGCCGGCTTACCGACCGGCTCGGGCGCAAGAAACTCTTTCTCGTCACGCTGGTGGTCTACACGCTGGGCACGCTGGCCACAGCGTTCTCGTCGGATTTCGCCTTCTTCGTGCTCTGCCGCTTCATCACGGGCCTGGGCATCGGCGGCGAATACGCGGCCATCAACTCGGCCATCGACGAACTCATTCCCGCCCGCGTGCGCGGCCGCGTGAACCTTGCCATCAACGGCAGCTTCTGGATTGGCGCAGGGCTGGGGGCCGCGCTCAGCCTAGTGCTGCTCGATGCGCGCGTGATCGGGCCGGTATGGGGCTGGCGCGCGGGCTTTGCGCTGGGTGCGGTCCTGGCAGTGGCCATCTTGCTGGTACGGCGCAACGTGCCCGAAAGCCCGCGCTGGCTGATGGCGCACGGCCGCGCCGACGAGGCGCTGCGCATCGTCGAGGCCATCGAGGCCGAAGTGCAGGCGCAGCATGGGCCGCTGCCTGAAGCGCAGGGCCGCGTCGCCTACGTTGGCAATCGCCGGAGCCCGACAATGCGCGAAGTGGCGCACGTGCTGCTGCGCCGCTACCGCGAACGCAGCGTGGTCGCTGTGGCGCTCATGGTGTCGCAGGCCTTCTTCTACAACGCGATCTTCTTCACCTATGCGCTGGTGCTCACGCGCTTCTACGGCGTGGCCGATGACAACGTGGCGCTGTATATCTTTCCGTTTGCGCTCGGCAACGTGCTGGGGCCGCTGCTCCTGGGCCCGCTGTTCGACAGCGTGGGCCGGCGCAAGATGATTGCGTTGACCTATGTGCTGGCCGGCGTCGGGCTCGCGCTGACCGGTTGGGCCTTCATGATGGGCTGGCTCGACGCGCGCAGCCAGGCGCTGTGCTGGTCGGCGGTGTTCTTCCTGGCCTCGGCGGCGGCGAGCTCGGCCTATCTCACGGTCAGCGAAGTGTTCCCGCTCGAGATGCGCGCGATGGCCATCGCCATCTTCTACGCCATCGGCATGGGCGCGGGCGGCTTCGTGGCGCCGGTGCTGTTCGGCGCGCTCATCGAAACCAGCAGCCGGGGCGCCGTGATGGTGGGCTATCTCATCGGCGCCGCGCTGGTCATCGTGGCGGGCCTGCTGGCGCTGCGCTATGCGGCCGATGCGGAGCGCAAGCCGCTGGAGGAAGTGGCGCCGCCGCTGTCGTCAGGTGACGGCGGCCATTGAAGCGGCGCAGATGCGCGAGGGCTCGGGGCGAGTTACAGACTGCAGGTCCGGAAGCCGAAGAAACCGTCGTCGCGGCCCGGCAAGGCGAACCCGCGGCGGCGTGGTGAGCGCAGGCGTGCCCGGGTCGCGAAAGACGCGCCGCGCAGCACGCGGGCCTGGCCGAACGCAGGGGTCGGGTCGAACTCTCCGCCCCCGCTCCACGGGTCGGCCCTGAAGCCGGGCCATGGCCGCAGCGTACCCGCCGTCCATTCGTGCACGTCGGCCCAACGAAAGCCGCGCCGCGCGGCGGTGTGCGCCGCAATCTCCCATTCGACCTCGGTTGCGATGCGCCGGCCGGCCCAGCGCGCCCAGGCGTCGGCCTCCCACCAGCTCAGGTGAACGGCGCCGTGGTGGCCGGCCGCACGCACGGTTGCACCGAAACGGTGCTGAAGCACCGAGCCGCCGGTGCCGTTGCGCGCAGCGCCGATCTGCTCGACATGCCGCGGCCCGCGCCGTCCATCGATCTGCGCGGAGAGCCAGCGCCAGCCTTCGGGGTGCCAGAGCTCCTCGCGGTCATAGCCGCCTTCGTCGACGAACTCGATGAACTGGTTCCAGGTCACGGGCTGGGCATCGATCTCGAATTCGGGCACGTCGACGCGGTGCGCACCCTGCTCCTGCGCAAAGGCGAATCCGCCGCCGGCCGGCAGGCCGAGCTCCCATTGCGTGGAAGGCAGCACCAGCGGCTCGCGCGTGACCGAAACCGGCAGCGGCTCGATGCCGAGAGAGAGCCCCAGCGTCTGCGCCATCACGATGAACTGCTCGCCGCGCAGGTCCTCATGGAAAAGCGCGAGGCGATAGAAGTACAGGCCCGGGTCGGTCTCGGCCGCATGCTCGAGCAGCTCGAGCGTGCTTTCCAGCGTTTCGAGCAGGTAGGCCTTGGTCTGGCCGAGGTCCGGCAGGCCGGGCGCCCAGATCCGCTCCCGCGTGGCCTGGGCGGGGTCCCACCAGCTGTCGGCATGCGGATCGATGGCGGCCAGCCGCGTCGGGCGCACCGGGCAATCGGCGCCGAAGGCACGCTGCGTGTTGCGGCCGATCCACCATTCGGCAAACCAGCCGATGTGCCCGGCCAGCCAGACCGGCGGCACCACGCCCGCGTCTTCGGTGCGTGGCACCGCAAGATCGGGCGAACCCAGCGCCTCTTCATAAAGCGACAGCAGGTGAAGCGTGTGGTTGCGCGCGTCCATGAGGGCCAGCGACAGCAGCTCGCGGCCGGCTCGCCGCATGTCGGGCGAATCGATGGAGTGCGGCAGGCCCGTGGGCAGCAGGGGCGGCGACGATGGCATGTTTCATTATGGCGAGCCGCGGCACCAGCGTGGCGCACGGCGGGCGCGTCTACGGGAATACACCGCCCGGCCCCGCCTGAAAACGGCTTCCCGCGCCGATAAAATCGCGCGTCCGCAAAAGCTCCGACCGCCGCCTGCCGGCCGAGTCCGGGCCGCTTCTGCATCCAAGCATCCATTCTTCTGGAGAAGAGCATGAATTTCCTGCTCAGATTTTCGCGCGCGGTCGATTGGCTGAACGGCCAGATCGGCAAGTACGTGATCTGGCTCATCCTTGCGTCCACGGTCATCAGCGCCCTGAACGCGGTAGTCCGCAAGGCCTTCAACATCAGCTCCAACGCTTATCTCGAGGTTCAGTGGTACCTGTTCGCGGCATCGTTCCTGATTGCCGCGGGCTACACGCTGCTGAACCAGGAGCACGTGAAGGTCGACGTACTCGCCGGCAAGCTGTCCAAGCGCGGGCAGATCTGGATCGACATCATCGGCTTTGTCTTCTTTCTCACCCCGTTCTGCCTGGCCGTGCTCTGGTACGGCATTCCGTTCTTCATGCAGGGCTACCGCTCGGGCGAAATGTCGAACAACGCGGGCGGCCTGATCCGCTGGCCGATCTACGCAATGATTCCGCTCGGCTTCGGCTTGCTGATGCTGCAGGGGTGGTCCGAGCTGATCAAGCGCATTGCCTTCCTGCAGGGCCGCATCGAGGATCCGACGGCCAAGCGTGGCGAAAAAACGGCTGAAGAAGAGCTCGCCGAGTCGATCCGCCGGCTGGCCGAAGCCCAAACCAAATCCAGCTGAATCGGACCATCATGGAATTCATCATTCAGAACTACGCCCCGCTGATGTTCGCGGGCCTGATCTGCTTTCTGCTGGTCGGTTTCCCCGTTGCATTCAGCCTGGGCGCCTGCGGGCTGTTCTTCGGCTTCGTCGGCATCGAACTCGGGCTGTTGCCCGAAGCGCTGCTGCAGGCCATGCCGCTGCGGCTCTTCGGCATCATGCAGAACGACACGCTGCTGGCCATTCCGTTCTTCACCCTCATGGGGCTGATCCTCGAGCGCAGCGGCATGGCCGAAGACCTGCTCGAGACCATCGGCCAGCTGTTCGGCCCGATTCGCGGCGGCCTGGCGCTGGCCGTGGTGTTCGTGGGCGCGCTACTCGCGGCAACCACCGGCGTGGTGGCTGCATCGGTGATCTCGATGGGCCTGATCTCGCTGCCGATCATGATGCGCTACGGCTACGACCGGCGCCTGGCGACGGGCGTGATCGCGGCCTCGGGCACGCTGGCGCAGATCATTCCGCCTTCGCTGGTGCTGATCATCCTGGCCGACCAGCTCGGCCGCAGCGTCGGCGACATGTACAAGGGCGCCTTCCTGCCCGGCTTCCTGCTGATGGGCATGTACGCGCTCTACGTCATCCTGCTCGCGGTGTTCAAGCCGGCATGGGTGCCGGCGCTGCCGCCGGAAGCACGTACGATGCGCGAAGACAACGGCAAGAGCGGCGGCCCCTCGCTGCTGGTGCTCACCGCGGTCTGCGTGGTTGCGTCGGTGTGGTTCGCACGGCACATTGCCGACATCCACACGTGGTGGAAGGGCGAAGAAGTCACGCGCGTGGCCACCGACGAGACCATCGTCGTCTCCATGTGTGCCGGCGTGCTGCTGGCGCTGGTCATCGCGGTCATCAACCGCGTCACGCGCCTGGGCCTGCTCTCGCGCATGGCCGAGCGCGTGACCTTCGTGCTCATTCCGCCGCTGCTGCTGATCTTCCTGGTGCTCGGCACCATCTTCCTTGGCGTTGCAACGCCCACCGAAGGCGGCGCCATGGGTGCCATTGGCGCACTCATCATGGCCATGGTGCGCGGGCGCATGAGCATGTCGCTGCTCAAGCAGGCGCTCAACACCACCACCAAGCTGTCGTGCTTCGTGGTGTTCATCCTGATCGGCGCAACGATCTTCGGCCTGGTGTTCCAGGGCGTGGACGGACCGCGCTGGGTCGAGCACCTGCTGGCCAAGGTGCCGGGCGGCCAGCTGGGCTTCCTGATCGTGGTGAACGTCATGGTGTTCTTCCTGGCGTTCTTCCTCGACTTCTTCGAGTTGTCGTTCATCGTGGTGCCGCTCCTGGCCCCGGTGGCCGACAAGCTGGGCATCGACCTGATCTGGTTCGGCGTGCTGCTGGCTGTGAACATGCAGACCTCGTTCATGCATCCGCCGTTCGGCTTTGCGCTCTTCTACCTGCGCAGCGTGGCACCCACCAAGGCCTACAAGGACCGCGTCACGGGCCAGATGATCGAGCCCGTCACCACGATGCAGATCTACTGGGGTGCCGTGCCGTTCCTGCTGATCCAGCTGACGATGGTGGGCCTGATCATTGCGTTCCCGGGCATCGTGTCGAGCGGGCTGGACGAAAAAGAGGTCTACGACCTCGACAAGGTCATGCGCGAGATGGAAGCCAACATGCCGGGCTCTGCGCCCGAGATTCCCGCCCCCGAAGTGCCGGCGCCCGACGCGGGCACCGCGCCCGCACCGGAGTCCGGAGCCTCCGCGCCCGCGGGCGGTGCAGCGGCTCCCGCGGCCGAGGACGACCCGATGAAGGCCATGCTGGAATCGATGGAGCGGGAAAAGAAGTAAGCCCCCTCACCCGTGCTCCAGGGCCTGCGCACCGCGCGCAGGCCCCAGACGAAAAAAAGCCCGCGCGATGCGGGCTTTTTCTTTGCCGGGCCGAAGCCGCGTATCAGAGCTTCTGCTTGGACATGAAGTTGTCGAAAGCCGATTCGGCGAAGCGGAACCACAGCACCTGGTCGCGCTGGAACGTGCGCAGGTCGGCGTAGATCTTCTTCCACTCGGGGCTCTTGGCGTCGTTCTCTGCGAACACTTCCATCGAAGCCTTGAAGGACGCGTCGAGCACGGCCTGCGAGAACGGCAGCACCTTGGTCTTGGACGCCACCAGTT
This sequence comes from Variovorax sp. CCNWLW225, assembly GCF_037204045.1. Lineage (NCBI taxonomy): Bacteria > Pseudomonadati > Pseudomonadota > Betaproteobacteria > Burkholderiales > Comamonadaceae > Variovorax > Variovorax sp. CCNWLW225. Next base: position 631,197 of record NZ_JBBCBV010000001.1, read on the forward strand.
GCTTCAGCGCCGTGGGGTTCAGCGCGTCGTACTTGGCGAGCATGTCGGACGAAGCGACGGCCGCGGCGGCTTCCACGATGGCCTTGTTCTCTGCCGAGAGGCCGTCGAACGCCTTCTGGTTGATGAAGAAGTCCACTTCAGGACCGCCTTCCCACCAGCCGGGGTAGTAGTAGAACGGCGCAACCTTGTTGAAGCCGAGCTTCTGGTCGTCGTAAGGACCGACCCATTCGGCCGCATCCAGTGTGCCCTTTTCGAGCGACTGGTAGATCTCGCCGCCGGGAATGCTTTGCGGCACCGCGCCGAGCTTGGTCATCACGTCACCGATGAGGCCGCCGCCCAGGCGCATCTTCATGCCCTTGAAGTCGGCCGGCGACTTGATTTCCTTGCGGTACCAGCCGCCCATCTGGCAGCCCGTGTTGCCGCCGGCAAGGCTCAGCATGTTGTACTTGGCGTAGAACTCGTTCATGAGCTTGCGGCCGTTGCCGTGCATCATCCACGCGTTCATCTGGCGCGAGTTCAGGCCGAACGGAATGGCCGAGCCCAGCGCGAATGCGGGGTTCTTGCCGTAGAAGTAGTAAGGCACGGTGTGGCACATCTCGACCGAACCGTTTTGCACGCCGTCCACCACGCCGAAGGGAGGCATCAGCTCGCCGCCGGCGTGAACCGAGATCTCGAACTTGCCGCCCGACATGGCCTTGACCGCCTTGGCAAACACTTCCGCGCCGCCGTAGATGGTGTCCAGCGACTTGGGAAAGCTGGAGGCCAGGCGCCAGCGGACGGCGGCCTGCGCATGAACTGCGGGCGCAATGCCGGCGGCCAGAACGCCAGCGATGCCGGCGTTTTTAATGAGGGAACGACGATCCATTGAATTCACTCCGAGTGCATTGGAAAAAACGAAACGCGGCTTGTGGCCGCGTCGACGACTTTCGTAAGTCGTGGCGATTGTAAAAACCTGCTTACAGGCAACCCGCCGGGGTTTACCCTGCGACGGAGCCGAAGCGCCGAGCGATGGAGGCTTCGATGCCCGTCGCGTCGAGGCCGATGGACGCGAGCAGCTTGGCCGGATCGCCATGCTCGATGAAGCGGTCGGGCAGGCCCAGCTGCAGCACCGGCTTCTGAACGTTGGCCGCCTGCAACGCCTCGAGCACCGCACTGCCCGCGCCGCCCATCACCGCGCCTTCTTCGAGCGTGACGATGGCGTCGTGCGTGCCCGCCACCTGCAGCAGCAGCTCGACGTCGAGCGGCTTGGCCCAGCGCATGTTGACCACCGTCGCGTCGAGCGATTCGGCCGCGGTGAGCGCGGGGTACAGCAAGGTGCCGAACGCGAGGATCGCAATGCGCTTGCCTTCGCGGCGCACTTCGCCCTTGCCGAACGGCAATGCATCGAGCGCCAGGTGCGGCGTAACGCCGGCACCGGCCCCGCGCGGATAGCGCACGGCCACCGGATGGTTCTGTTCGTAGGCGCTCGACAGCAGCTGGCGGCATTCGCGCTCGTCGGCCGGGCACGCAATGCTCATGTTGGGAATGCAGCGCAGGAACGGAATGTCGTAGGCGCCCGCATGCGTGGCGCCGTCGGCACCCACCAGGCCCGCGCGGTCGAGCGCAAACACCACGGGCAGGTTCTGGATGGCAACGTCGTGAATCAGCTGGTCGTAGGCGCGCTGCAGAAAGGTCGAATAGATGGCAACCACCGGCTTCAGGCCTTCGCATGCAAGGCCGGCCGCGAAGGTCACGGCATGCTGCTCGGCAATGCCGACGTCGTAGTAGCGATCGGGAAAGCGCTGCTCGAACTCGACCAGCCCCGAGCCTTCGCGCATGGCCGGCGTGATGCCCACCAGGCGGCCGTCATGCGCTGCCATGTCGCAGAGCCACTGGCCGAAGACCTGCGTGAAGGTCTGCTTGGCCACGGCGACGGGCTTGACCAGCCCCACCTGAGGATCGAACTTGCCGGGGCCGTGATAGGCCACGGGGTCGGCCTCGGCCAGCTTGTAGCCCTGCCCCTTCTTGGTGACCACGTGCAGGAACTGCGGGCCGTCCAGGTGCTTGAGGTTTTCGAGCGTGGGCACCAGCGAATCGATGTCGTGCCCGTCGATGGGGCCCACGTAGTTGAAGCCGAACTGCTCGAACAGCGTGGCCGGAACCACCATGCCCTTGGCATGCTGCTCGAAGCGCTTGGCCAACTCGAACAGCGGCGGCGCGGCGCGCAGCACGCTCTTGCCCACGTTCTTGGCGGCGGCGTAGAAGTTGCCGCTCATCAGCTGCGCAAGGTAGCGGTTGAGCGCGCCCACTGGCGGGCTGATCGACATGTCGTTGTCGTTCAGGATCACCAGCAGCTTGCAGTCGCACACGCCGGCGTTGTTGAGCGCCTCGAAGGCCATGCCGGCCGTGAGCGCGCCGTCGCCGATGATCGCGACCGCATGGCGGTCTTCGCCCTTCTGCTTGGCGGCCATGGCCATGCCGAGCGCGGCCGAGATGCTGGTCGACGAGTGCGCGGTGCCGAAGGTGTCGTATTCGCTCTCGCTGCGCTGCGGAAAGCCCGAGATGCCGCCGATCTGCCGCAGCGTGGGCATGCGCTCGCGCCGGCCCGTGAGAATCTTGTGCGGATAGGTCTGGTGGCCCACGTCCCACACCAGGCGGTCGTGCGGCGTGTTGAACACATGGTGCAGCGCGACCGTGAGCTCTACCGTTCCAAGGTTGGAACTCAGGTGCCCGCCGGTGCGCGAGACGTTGTCGAGCACGCAGGCGCGCACTTCGTCGGACAGCTGCTTGAGCTGGGCCCGGTCGAACTGGCGGATGGGCGAGGGATCGTGGAGCGTGGGAAGCAGCGGGGCCATGGGAGCGTCGTGGTTCTTCTTGTCCATCTGTTCAGCAGTTCATCGGTCGCGGTCGACGACCATGTGGGCCAGCGCACGCAGTGCCGCGGTATCGGCGAGGCCGCTGCGCTCGAGTGCCGCGAGCGATTCGGCGAGCAGCTGTTTTGCCTGCGCACGCGCGCCGTCGAGGCCCCACAGCGAGACATAAGTGGGCTTGTCCGCGGCCGCGTCCTTGCCGGCCGTCTTGCCAAGGGTTTGCGAATCGGCGGTCACGTCGAGGATGTCGTCGACCACCTGGAACGCCAGACCAATGGCGGCGCCGTAGTCGCGCAGCGAGGCCAGCGCGGTGGGCGCCACGTTGGCGGCGCAGGCGGCACCCATCTCGACGCTGCCCTGCAGCAGCGCGCCGGTTTTCAGGCGGTGCATTTCACGCAACTGCGCTTCATTCAGCGCCAGGCCGACGCTGGCCAGGTCGATCGCCTGCCCGCCGGCCATGCCCTGGCTGCCTGCGGCACGCGCTAGCAGGCGGCACAGCGTGGCCTGGGTGGCTGCGGGAATCTCGTCGCCTTCGGGCGTCAGCAGTTCGAAGGCCAAGGCCTGCAAGGCATCGCCGGCCAGCAGCGCATCGGCCTCGCCGAATTTCACATGCACGGTGGGCTTGCCCCGGCGCAGAACGTCGTTGTCCATGCAGGGCAGGTCGTCGTGCACAAGTGAATAGGCATGGATGAGTTCGGTTGCGCAGGCCGCGCGCAGCGCCGCGGCCACATTGCCGCCCACCGCTTCGCTCGCGGCCAGCACCAGCAAAGGCCGCAGCCGCTTGCCGCCGTCGAGCACGGCATAGCGCATCGCGTCGCCGAGCAGCACCGGTGCATCGACGCCGACCCAGCGCGACAGCGCGGCTTCTACACGCGCCAGATGCGGTTCACTCCAGTTGGTGAGCCGCGCGGCGTCCCAGTCCACTACCGCGGCGCTCATTCGGCCGTCCAGGGCTTGAGGCTGCCCGCGTCCAGCACCTTGATCTGGTCTTCGACAGCCTGGAGCTTCTCGCGGCAAAAAGCGAGCAGCGCGGCACCGCGCTGGTAGCTGCCAAGCAACTGGTCGAGCGGCAGTTGGCCCGACTCGAGCTCTGCAACCAATTGTTCCAACTCCTGGAGCCCGGCTTCGTAGCTGGCCGGCAGCGGCCCGGTGTCGGGCGTGGGCGCCGGGCTGGAGGCGGCGGAAGAAGGGACCTTGGGCATGCGAGAGAACAAGTATGAAATCGGGCATTTTAGGGCGGGGAACCGAATGGCCGCCGGTCTTCCCGGAGCGCCCGGCAAAGGGCGCACCGATGAGCGGACGCCGCGGTTCCGGATCTGCCGCAATGGCATACGAAAGGCTGCGGGCACTGCGGTGCCCCCTTGGGTACAATCGCGTGTTCCCCTGCCGGCCGCGCCGGCACAACTCTTCGGGCCGTTGCCCTCCCAGACGGCGCCTTCCGTTTTTCTCTTTTTTCTCCCTGTGGGGAGCTTGGTCAGGTCCTCCATGTCTGATTTAAGTCTTCAACTGCAGCAGGCCACGAGCCAACTTCCAGTTTCCGCGTACTTCGACGAGTCGCTTTACGCGCGCGAAATGCAAACGCTGTTCGCGCAAGGTCCGCGCTACGTGGGCCATCGCCTGGCGGTGCCCGAACTGGGCGACTTCCACACGCTGCCGCAAGAGCACCAGGGCCGCGCGCTGGTGCACACGCCCAAGGGGGTGGAACTCATTTCCAACGTGTGCCGCCACCGGCAGGCGCTCATCCTGCAGGGCCGCGGCCAGCTCGACAACCAGACCGGCGGCAACATCGTCTGCCCGCTGCATCGCTGGACCTACGCCGCGAGCGACCCGCGCACCACGGGCACGCTGATCGGCGCGCCGCATTTCGACCAGGACCCCTGCCTCAACCTGCACAACTATCCGCTCACGGAGTGGAACGGCCTCCTGTTCGAGCGCGGCGCAAACGGCGTGGGGCGCGACGTGGCAGCCGACATGGCCGAGCTCGGCCCGCGCGCCGACCTTGACTTCACCGGCTACGCGCTCGATCGCGTCGAGCTGCACGAGTGCAACTACAACTGGAAGACCTTCATCGAGGTCTACCTCGAGGACTACCACGTCGGTCCGTTCCACCCCGGCCTCGGCAGCTTCGTGACCTGCGACGACCTGCGCTGGGAGTTCAACCGCAACTTCTCGGTGCAAACCGTAGGCGTGGCCAACCGGCTCGGCCGCGCGGGCAGCCCCATCTATCAAAAGTGGCAAGAGCAGCTGCTCAAGTACCGCGAGGGCAAGCCGCCGAAGTACGGCGCGATCTGGCTCACCTACTATCCGCACGTGATGATCGAGTGGTATCCGCACGTGCTCACGGTGTCGACACTGCACCCGGTGAGCCCCACCAAGACCCTCAACATGGTGGAATTCTTCTACCCCGAGGAAATCGTCGCCTTCGAGCGCGAATTCGTCGAGGCCCAGCAGGCCGCCTACATGGAAACCTGCGTGGAAGACGACGAGATTGCCGAGCGCATGGATGCCGGCCGCCGCGCGCTGATGCTGCGCGGCGACGACGAGAGCGGCCCCTACCAGAGCCCGATGGAAGACGGCATGCAGCAGTTCCACGAGTGGTACCGCGGCGCAATGCAGAACAACGCCTGAGTCCATAGTGCAAGCACTCTGGATGGTGCTCGGCGCCTTCTTGTTCGCCACCATGAGCGTGGTCGTCAAGATCGCCTCGGCCTGGTTCAACAGCGGCGAAATGGTGCTCGGCCGCGGCCTGATCGGCATCGTGTTCCTGTGGCTGCTGGCGCGCAACCGCGGCGTTTCCCTCGGCACCCGTTATCCCGGCATGCATGCCTGGCGCAGCATCATCGGCGTGGTGTCGCTCGGCGCGTGGTTCTATGCCATTGCCCACATGCCGCTGGCCACGGCCGTCACGCTCAACTACATGAGCAGCGTGTGGATTGCGGCCTTCCTGGTCGGCGGCACGCTGCTGGCCTGGGTGCCGGTGCCCGGGCGCGATGGCCGTGTCGAGCGCCCGCCGCTGCAGGGCACGCTCGCGCTGACCGTGCTGGCCGGCTTTGTGGGCGTGGTGCTCATGCTCAAGCCCAGCGTGGATGCGAGCCAGGGCTTTGCGGGACTGCTCGGCCTGCTGTCCGGCCTCACAGCCGCATTCGCGTACATGCAGGTGGTGGCGCTGTCGCGCATCGGCGAACCCGAACTGCGCACGGTGTTCTATTTCGCGGTCGGTTCGGCCGTGGCCGGCGCCTTTGCCACGGCCACGACCGGGTTTTCGGGTGGCAATTCTTGGACGTGGCAGCATGCGCTGTGGCTGCTGCCGATCGGCCTTTTGGCCGCGCTCGGGCAACTTTGCATGACGCGCGCCTATGCCACGGCCAAGACGCAGGCCGGCACGCTGGTGGTGGCCAACCTGCAGTACTCCGGCATCGTCTTCGCGGCGTTCTACAGCGTGGTGCTGTTCGACGACCGCATCGATGCCGCCGGCTGGGCCGGCATGGCGCTCATCATCGTGAGCGGCATCGCAGCCACCGTGCTTCGCCAGCGGGCAGTGCCCAAGGCGCCGGCCGAAGAACACTGAATCGCATCGAACCCCATCGACAACGAAGGAGCCCGCCATGTACACCACCCTCATCAGCGTCGAACAACTCCAGCAGCTGCAAGCCGGCGGTACGCCGCTCATGGTTTTCGACTGCAGCTTCGACCTCATGAAGCCCGACGCCGGCGCGCAGCAATATGCCGCCGCCCACATTCCGGGCGCCGTGTTTGCGAACCTCGACACCGATCTCAGCGCGAAGCACGGTGTGCCCGGTGCGCACGGCGACGTGGTGGTGGCCCAGGAAGACGGCGTGCCGGCCTCGGGCGGACGCCACCCGCTGCCGAGCCGCGAGAAGTTCGCGGCCTGGCTGTCGAGCATCGGTTTTTCGAACGAAATGCAGGCCGTGGTGTACGACCGCAACGGCGCCAACTATTGCGGCCGGCTCTGGTGGATGCTGAAGTGGATGGGCCACGACGCAGTGGCCGTGCTCGACGGCGGCCTGCAGGCATGGCAAGCCGCGGGCGGCGAAGTCACAAGCCGCGAGGAGCCTGCGCGCTTCCAGTCGAACTTTGTGCCGGGCGAGCCGCTCGCGCAACTCGTGACGACCGAAACGGTAGCGCGCCGGCTCGGCCAGCCTGACCAGCAGCTGATCGACGCGCGTGCCGCCGCGCGTTATCGCGGAGAGATGGAACCTCTGGACCCGATTGCGGGTCACATCCCCGGGGCTCTGAACCGGCCCTTCGCCGAAAACCTCGGCCCCGACGGCAAGTTCAAGCCGGCATCGCAATTGCGTGCCGAGTTCGAAGCGCTGCTCGCGGAACGCGATCCGGCGACGGTTGTCCACCAATGCGGCAGCGGCGTGAGCGCGGTGCCCAACCTGCTTGCGATGCAGATCGCAGGGCTTGGGACGACCGCGCTCTATGCCGGCAGCTGGAGCGAATGGAGCAACACGCCGGGGCTGCCGACCCGGCAAGGCGCAGAACCATGAAACACATCCGACTTCGACGCATTTCATCCGGACTCGCATTCGCAGCAGCTGCACTGTTTGCAGCACCCTTTCTTTCGATTTCCGCGCAGGCCCAGCAGCAGCACGCGCATGTGCACGGCCAGATCAAGCTCGACGTGGCCATCGACGGCCCCACGGTGGTGATCGACATGGAGTCGCCGCTCGACAACATCGTTGGCTTCGAGCGCGCGCCCAAGACGGCTGCCGAGAAGAAAACCGCCGAAGACGCCATCGCGCAATTGCGCGCAGCGGACAAGCTCTTTGTTGTCGACCCCGCCGCCAACTGCAAGCTCGGCCCGGTCGACCTGCGCTCCAGCGCGCTGGGCCTCGGCAACCCCGACCCGAACGAGCCACCCGGCCATGCGGACCTGGACGCCACCTTTTCTTTCAACTGCACCAACGCGGCCGCGGCCAAGTTCATCGACGTGAATCTGTTCACCGCCTTCAAGGGCACGCGCCAGATCGATTCGCAGATTGCTTCGGCCCAAGGGCAGTTCAAGCGCCAGCTCAAGCGCCCGGCCGGTGCGCAGGCGAGCCAGCCCGTGCGCCTTGGCTGGGGCAAGTGACACCGTGAGCATCGCCCCCGAGGCCGAGTCGGCGCCGCTGCGCGTTGTGCTCGCCGCCGAAGCGCTGTGCTTTGCGTGGCCTGGCATGAAAACGCCCTGCATCGACATCGAGGCCTTGCGCATCACGGCCGGGGAACTGGTCTTCTTGCACGGCCCGAGCGGCTGCGGCAAGAGCACGCTGCTGTCGCTCCTGGCCGGCGTGCTGGTGGCGGACGAAGGCCGCGTCACGCTGCTGGGGCACGACTGGTCGCAGCTCTCCGGCGCCGCGCGCGACCGCTGCCGTGTTGCGCACGTGGGCTATATCTTTCAGCAGTTCAACCTGCTGCCGTACCTGAGCGTGCTCGACAACGTGCTGCTGCCCTGCCGCTTCTCGCAGCGGCGCGAGGCGCAGGCCGCTCGCGGTGGCAGCTCCCGTGAACAGGCCGAACACCTGCTCGACCAGATGGGTCTCGACCACAACCTGTGGAAGCGCCAGGCCATGCAGTTGTCGGTCGGCCAGCAGCAGCGCGTGGCGGCCGCGCGCGCGCTCATCGGCCATCCCGAGGTGGTGATTGCCGACGAGCCCACTTCCGCACTCGACGAAGACCGGCGCGAGGCCTTTCTCGACGTGCTGCTGACGGCCTGCGCAACCAACCAGAGCGCGCTGGTGTTCGTGAGCCATGACCAGCGCATTGCGCAGCGCTTTGCACGGCATGTGCTGCTGCCCGACATCAATCGCGCAGCAACCGCGGCAATGGCGGCGGACGCATGAAGGCACGCCGATGAGCGCCCTTTTTTCCATTGCCTGGCGCAGCGCCTGGAACCGGCGCTTCACGCTCGCGCTCACCGTGTTCTCGATTGCGCTGTCGACCTTTCTGCTGCTGGGTGTGGAGCGCATCCGCACCGAGCTGCGCGAGAACTTCGCGTCCTCCGTCTCGGGCACCGACCTGATCGTGGGTGCGCGCACGGGCTCCACGCAGCTGCTGCTGTATTCGGTGTTTCGCATCGGCGCGGCCACCAACAACATCTCGTGGAAGAGCGTGCAGGCGTTGGCCGCGCACCAGGGCGTCGACTGGGTGGTGCCGCTTTCGCTCGGCGATTCGCACCGCGGCTTCTCGGTGCTGGCCACCTCGCCCGAATACTTCACCCGCTTTCGCTACGGCAACCGCCAGTCGCTGCAGCTGCGCGAGGGCAAGCCCTTCAGCGCGCTGTTCGATGCGGTGGTGGGCGCCGAAGTGGCCGACAAGCTCGGCTACCACGTCGGCCAGAAGATCACCCTTGCCCACGGCAGCGGCGAGCTCAATTCGGCCGAACATGCCGACAAGCCCTTCACGGTGGTGGGCGTGCTCGCCCGCACCGGCACGCCGGTCGACCGCACGGTGCACATCGGACTCGAGGCCATGGAGGCCATTCATCTCGAATGGGTGGGCGGCGCGCCGATGCCCGGCGTCAAGATCCCGGCCGAGCAGGTGCGCAAGTTCGACCTCACGCCCAAGAACGTGACGGCCGCGCTCGTGGGCCTGAAGAGCCGCTCCGCCGTGTTCGGCGTGCAGCGCTGGATTTCCACCTACAACGGCGAACCGCTGATGGCCATCCTGCCGGGCGTGGCGCTCGACGAACTGTGGAGCGTGATCGGCATCGGCGAAAACGCATTGCTGCTGATGTCGGCACTGGTCGCACTGGTGAGCCTTGCGGGCCTTGTCTCAGTGGTGATGGCGAGCCTGAACGAGCGGCGGCGCGAACTTGCCGTGCTGCGCGCCGTGGGCGCCGGCCTGCGCCAGGTGCTGGCGCTGCTTGCACTCGAGGGCGCCATGGTCACCGTGCTGGGCGTGGCGCTGGGTGTGGTCATGGCGGTGCTGGGCATTGCCCTGCTCGCGCCATGGCTGCAGTCGCAGTTCGGGCTGACACTGAGCCTTTCAGAACCTACACTGAACGAATGGCTGCTGATGGCGAGCCTGCTGGTGGCCGGCTGGCTTGCCAGCTTGCTGCCCGGCGTTCGTGCCTACCGGCTCTCTCTTGCCGACGGTCTCTCACCCAGGATTTGAAACCATGCGCATTGCAAAGAAGACCCCCACGTTCCGAGCTTTCACCCGGCTTTCGATGCTGCTCGCCGGTGCGGGCCTCGCAGCCGCGACATGGGCCGCCGACCCCGCGCCCAAGGACACGACCGCATCGAACCCACTCGGCGGCAAGGCCGCACCTGCTGCTGCAGCCAAGGGCACGCCGGGCCAGCCGCGCCAGATCACCTGGGAAGAACTGGTGCCGAAAGACTGGGACCCGGCCAAGGAGTTCAAAGGCATGGACCTGAGCTCGCTCAACGACGGCGACCCGCGCGCCAACGAGCTGCTCATGAAGATGCAGGAAGTGTCGAACAACGCGCCGACCAATCCCGCGATGAACGGCGCCGAGATCAAGATCCCGGGCTTCATCGTGCCGCTCGAAGAAGCCAAGGGCGAAGTGACCGAGTTCCTGCTCGTGCCCTACTTCGGCGCCTGCATTCACACGCCGCCGCCGCCGGCCAACCAGATCCTGCACGTGGTCACGTCAAAGGGCGCCAAGTTCCGCGCCATGGACACCGTGTGGGTCACCGGCAAGCTGCAGACCATGCGCAACGACTCGATGATGGGCGTGAGCGGCTATCACGTGAACGCGACGAGCGTCACCAAGTATTCGGGCGGCGCCAAGTAGACCGGCCCAGTGGCGCGACGCCTCAGCGGGCCTTGCGTACCGGCTTTGGAGCGGGCGCCTCAGGCGCCTCGCGCGCCGACTTCATGTGCCCGCTTTCCGCCGTGGTCATGCCCACGATCTTTGCAAGCTGCCGGCTGACGCTCACGTAGGCGTGGCCGATGCGGCTGTCGAAATACAGCGAATCGCCGCGCGCAAGGCGCACCACCTTGCCGTTGTCGAAATGCACTTCGATCTCGCCTGAAAGCACATAGGCGAACTCTTCTCCCGCATGCCTCACGAAGTCCTCGGGCCCGTGAATGCGCCGCGCGTGCACGGTGCCGACGATCGGGCTCATCTGCTTGCCTGCGGCCGTGGTGCCCAGGAACTCGTAGGCGATTGAAAGGCCGCGGTACACCACGCCCTTGCCCGCGCGCGTGACCACCGGCCCGTCGAGCTGCGCGGGCTTGACGCCGGCACCCGCGAACATCGCGTTCATGTCCATCTCGAGCGCGCGGCCCAGCGCGGTGAAGTTCTCGTACCCGAGCGCGAGTTGCCCGCGTTCCGCGCGCGAGATGGTGGTGATCGACACGCCCGAGCGCTCGGCCAGCTGCGCCAGCGTCCAGCCGAAGCGCTTGCGCGCGGTGCGCAGGCGGTTGCCGAAGGTGGTGCGGTCCAGCGCCGGCTGTTCGTCCTTCGGCTTTGTCCCCGGCTTGGCTCGCGGCTTGTTGCCCGTGTGTGGATTCACGCTTGGCTTTCTCTTGTAGTGCAGCACGATTCTGCCAGTCCAGTGCCCGAATCCGTGCCACGGTACCCGCAGCCGATGCACGGAAATTGCGTATGCGCAAATTGCGGAGACGCAAATTTCACCACCATGGTGCGTCCCACCTCCTCTCAGCAGGCCCGGGGCAAATTTGCGTATACGCAAATTTCTACCTACACTCCGCCAATGACTTCCAACACACCAGCGCCCGTTGCGGCCGACTATCTCGTGATTGGCGGCGGCATTGCCGGTGCCTCGGTGGCATACTGGCTCGCGCCGCATGCCCGCGTGATCCTGCTCGAACGCGAGGCCCAGCCCGGCTACCACTCCACCGGCCGCTCGGCCGCGCTTTTCATGGAAAGCTACGGCACGGCGCAGGTGCGCGCGCTCACCATGGCAAGCCGCGCGTTTCTCGAACATCCGCCAGAGGGCTTTGCCGAGCACCCGCTGCTCACGCCGCGCGGCGCGTTGATGGTGGCCGACGCCGATCATGTGGCCGAGCTCGAAGCCCACTGGGAGGTGCTGCGCGCCATGAACACCGGCGCACAGCGGCTCAGCAGCGAAGAAGCCATCGAGATGGTGCCGGCGCTGCGGCCCGAACAGGTGGCGGGCGGCGTCTATGAGCCCGATGCGTCCGACATGGACGTGCACGCCATCCACCAGGGCTATCTGCGCGGCATGCGGCAGGCCGGCGGCAAGCTAGTGTGCGACGCCGGCGTGACCGCGCTCGAGCGCGTGGACGACCGCTGGCGCGTGACGGCAGGCGACGTCGTCTACGAAGCGCCGGTGGTCATCAACGCGGCGGGCGCGTGGGTCGACACCATTGCGCAACTGGCGGGCGTGCGGCCCATCGGCATCGAGCCGCGGCGGCGCTCGGCCTTCATCTTCGCGCCGCCCGAAGGCAGCAACGTGGCGCACTGGCCCATGGTGTTCAGCGCCGATGAAGGCTGGTACATCAAGCCCGACGCCGGCATGCTGCTCGGTTCTCCGGCCAATGCCGATCCGGTCGAACCGCAGGACGTGCAGCCCGAAGAGCTGGACGTCGCCTTCGCCATCCACCGCATCGAGGAAGCCACCACGCTCACCATTCGCCGCCCCACCCGCACCTGGGCGGGCCTGCGTTCCTTCGTGGCCGACGGCGACCTGGTGGGCGGCTTCGAGCCAGAGGCGCCCGGCTTCTTCTGGCTTGCGGCGCAGGGTGGCTATGGCATCCAGACTTCGGCAGCCATGGGCGAGGCATGTGCGGCACTCGCGCGGGGCCTGCCTGTGCCGCAGCGCATTGCGGGCTTCGGTCTTACGGCCGAAATGCTCGGCCCGCAGCGCTTGCGTGCAGCAGCGGCAGCAGCGGCTGCGGCAACAGCTGGATAGCTCGAGAGAGCTCGTCGAAAGCGGCTTAGTCGGGCGCGTTCATCACGCGGGCAAACTCTTCGTCCGCCGGCACGTTGTCGGCGTCGAGTTCGCTGGCATCGGTCAGGTCGATGCCGGTTGCATCCGACAGGTCGTCCGCGGCTTCCGATTCCGATTCCTCGAAGTCGTCGACAGGCGAATCGTCGTCGTCATCTTCGGGCGATGGCGGAGCGGGGCGCTTCTTGGCGTCGACGTTGTTCATGATCGGTTCCTCGGCGATGGGATGAGCGAGACATTCGTCAGACCCCCAATGTTGCACCTCTTTCAGGTGCCGTGCGTCAATTCCCCGGAACAGCGTCGGTTTCGGAACGTATCCATCGAGCCGGCGCTGTAGGTCAGTCCTTGTGCGCCGGGGCTCCTTCGCCTTCGTGAGAATGGCCGTGCTCCGAGTGGCCGTGCTCGGCGTGACCGTGTTCCGAGTGGCCATGATCGTGCTCGCCGTGCGCAAGCCGGCTCACGAGCGTGACGAGTGCAATGCCCACCACCAGCCACACGATCTGCGCCGCGGTCTGCCGTGCGGGCAGGCGCTTTTGCAATTGTGGAATCAGGTCGGCCAGCGCCACGTAGACGAAGCTGCTGCTGGCCAGCACCAGGAAGTAAGGCAACCAGCCGTGCAGCTGGTCGACCAGCCACCATCCGACGATGCCGCCCAGCATGGTCATGGTGCCGGCGAGCGACACCTTGACCAGCGCCGCGCGCTGGTTGGCCGAGCTCTGGCGCAGCACGACAAGGTCGCCGATGTGGTGCGGCACCTCGTGCGCGAGCACCGCAATGGCGGCCACCAGGCCAAGGCGGATGTCCGCGATGAAGGCCGACGCAATCAGGATGCCGTCGCCGAAGCAGTGCACGCTGTCGCCGGTGAGCACGGCCCAGCCGCCGCCCGCGCGAGGCGCGTGGCTGTGCGAATGGCCGTGGTCGGCGTGGTCATGGTCGTGGGCGTGGCCGTGCGCATGATCGTGCGCGGCGTGATTCGCTTGGTGCCCTGCGCCGACCGGCCCTGGCGCGGGGCTGCCATGGTGATGCTCGTGCCCGTGGTGCCAGAGCTCGGCCTTGTCGAGCAGAAAGAAGAACACCAGGCCGAACAGCAGCACGCCGAACAGCAGCGCGGGCTGAATGCGGCTTTCGAAGGCCTCGGGCAACAGGTGCATGAACGCGGTGGCAAGCAGCGCCCCCGCAGCCAGGCTCAGCAGGTGCTGCGAATTCACTCCGCCCGAGCCGCTGCGCACGCCCACGCGCAAGAGCAAGGCCGCGAGCCACACGCTTCCGATGCCGGCAACCAGGGTCGCCGCGATGATCACTATCAAATTCATAGCTGCTTGCGCAATTTCGATGGGCACCGACGCCCGACAACGTTCATAAAAAGAGAAAGGCCGTCACGTGGACGGCCTTCGGCGGTGAGTGGCTACAGGCCGTCGTCAGACGACGCCATTGGCTTTGAACCAGGCCGTGGCTCGCTGCCATCCGTCATCGGCCGAGCTCTTCACATAGCTCGGGCGGTAGTCGGCATGGAACGCGTGGCCTGCTTCGGGATACACGACGAAGCTCGAAGCCTTGGCAGCCGGGGTTCCATTTGCCAACGCTGCTTTCATCTTATCAACCGTGTCAAGCGGGATGCCCTGGTCTTTTCCGCCGTACAAGCCGAGCACCGGCGCCTGCAGGCTGGCCGCCACATCGACGGGGTGCCTGGGCGTCAATTCGCTCGGCTGGCCGACCAGGCGGCCGTACCAGGCTACGCCGGCCTTGACCTTGCCGGTGGCGGCATAGAGCCACACGATGCGGCCGCCCCAGCAGAAGCCGGTGATGCCTGCCTTGGCAACATTGCCGCCGTTGGCCGCGGCATACGCGAGCGCGCCGTCCAGGTCGGCCATGACCTGCGCATCGGGCACCTTGGTCACGATGTCGGCCTGCAGCTTGGGAATGTCGGTGTAGCCGCGCGGATCGCCCTGGCGCGCATAGAGCTCGGGGGCAATGGCCAGGTAGCCGAGCTGCGCAAAGCGGCGGCAGGTGTCGGCAATGTATTCGTGCACGCCGAAGATTTCCTGGATCACCAGGATCACCGGCAGGCCGGTCTTGCCGGCCGGCGCGGCCGCATAGCCGGGCACCTCGAAGCCGTTGACGGTGTATTTGATCGGCCCGGCCTTCAGGCCCTCGGCCGAGGTGCTGACGGCGGTCTGTGCCACGACCGGCATCACGGCGGCCGCATAGCCCACGCCGATGGCGGCCTTGAGTGCGGTGCGGCGCGTGGCGCCCTGCTCTGTGCTCTCGCCGGGGCGAAGCGAATCGAAATCGGAACGGCTGTCGTCGCGAAGGGACATGGGAAGGGCTCCAGTTGAATCGTCGGACAAGGGACATGCGTGAAAACGCACGCCGCAATGTAGGCGAATTCAGCGCGGTCCGTATCCCAAGGGCCCGGATGTCAACAGGGTTGCAGTGCGGCCTAAAGTCTTCAGTCGCGATAGGCGCGGCGCGCCAATGCGGCGGCCAGTACCTGCGCCGGATCGACCAGGTTCAGCCCGGCGACCGCGGTCGAGCCCTGCAGGCCGAGCGGCACCTCGGTGCAGCCCATGATGATGGTGACCGGCCCGTGGCGTTCCGCGAGCCGCAGCGCCACCTGCGAAAAACATTCTTCGGCCAGCCGCATGTTTCCGGCCTTCACGCCGTCGAAGATGCCGCGCGTGATGATGCGGCGTTCTTCCTGCAGCGGCACAAGGCAATCGAGCCCCGCTTCGGCCAGCGCATGTTCATAGAGGCGCACGCGGTAGGTGCCCTCGGTGGCCATCAGCGCCACATTGCCTGCCCCTTGCGCGGCAAGATGCTGCGCCACCTCGCGCGCCATGTGCAGCAGTTCCACCTGCGGAAAACGTTCCTGCAGCCGCGAATGCCAGGCATGCGCGGTGTTGCAGGCAATGGCCACGGCCCGGCTGCCCAGCGCGGCCAGCCGCCCCAGTGCCTGCAGCATCGGCTCGAGCGGCTGGTGCGCGCCGGTTTCTGCCGAACCCAGCGCGTCGGTTCGGTCAGGCACCGGCACCTGCGCCAGCCAGTGCTCCGGAAAGGACTGGTCCCGCACCGGCTCCCCGCGAGCGCGCATCTGCTGGGCGCAGGCCTGCACGAAGAGCCGGACGAAGTCCGCCCCCGCCGCAGGGCCCATGCCGCCCAGAATGCCCACTACGTTCGTCGAAGCCATTGCGTACGTCCACTCGCGTCAGGTCGCCGGTTTGTCGGACGGCGTCTTGAGGTTGTCCTTGAGCTGCTGGCTCATGGGCAGATTCAGCGGCACGTTCTTCGGCGGGATCGGCGACATGAACCACTTGGTATAGAGCTTCTCGAACTCGCCGCTCTTCATCATGCCGGTGAAGGTGTCGTCCACCAGCTTCTTGAAGACCGGGTCGTCCTTGGGCAGCATGCAGGCATAGGGCTCGACCTGCAGCGCCTCGCCCACCACTTCGTAGTCGGCCGGGTTCTTGGCGTTGGCAATCAGGCCGAACAGCAGGATGTCGTCCATGGCAAACGCCACGGCGCGGTCGCTTTCCACCAGCAGGAAGGCGTCGGCGTGGTCCTTGCCGAGCACGATGTCCATGTCGAGGTTCTTCTCGGTGTTGTACTTGCGCATGACCAGCGCGTTGGTGGTGCCGGTGGTGCTGGCCACCGTCTTCTTGGCCAGGTCGGCGTAGTCCTTGATCTTGGAGGACTTCTTGGTCAAGAGGCGCGTGCCGGTGTAGAAGTGATTGACGGCAAAGGCCACGTCCTTGCCGCGCGCGGTGTTGTTGGTGGTGGAGCCGCACTCCAGGTCCACCGTGCCGTTGGTGATCAGCGGAATGCGGTTCTGCGAGGTCACCGGCATCAGCTGTACCTGCAGGTTGGGCTTGTTGAGCTTTTTCTTCACCGCCTCGACCACGGCGTTGGAGAGTTCGACCGAGAAACCGATTGGCTTGTTGGGGCCGTCCAGGTAGCTGAAGGGCACCGACGACTCGCGGTAGGCGAGCGTGATCTTGCCGGACTCGGCGATCTTGGCCAGCGTGTCGGCGGCCTGGACGCCGGTGGCGGTAAGCAGCACCACGGCAGCAGCGGCCACCAATGCGGAGAGTTTCATGCGAGCCTTCTTCAGTTGGTTGAACAGAGCGACCAGTGTAAGAAGGAGTGACACATGGCGACAATTCCAAATGAACCCTAGGCCATACCCAAAGGTTATGGGTTAGGAAGACCGGGCACCAAGGCATGCGCTTTGGCTATGGGCCACCGCGCTTTTGGCATTTCCGGGCTGGCGTGCGCGCGCCTACATTCAGCACTCCCCTCTCTTTGCTCCCCTCTTTCGGAAAGTTGCCTCCATGCATGTGTGTGTGCTCGGCGCCGGCATCGTGGGCCTGGCCACCGCCTGGCAACTCGAACGCCTGGGCCATCAAGTCACGGTGATCGACCGCGCGGCCCCTGGTGCGGGCGCGAGCGGCGGCAACGGCGCGCAGCTCAGCTACTCGTACGTGCAGCCGCTGGCCGATCCTTCGATCTGGAAGCAGTTGCCCAAGCTGCTGCTCTCGCCCTCCTCCCCGCTCAAGCTACGCCCGCAACTCGATCCGCTGCAGTGGCGCTGGGGCCTGGCCTTTCTTGCGGCCTGCAATGCGCAGACCTCGCGCGACACCACGGCGCAGCTGTTGGCGTTGGCCGCGCTGAGCCGCAGCGGGTTCGAGGCCATGCAGGCCGACGTTGCGCCCGATTGCGATTTTTCCGCCACCGGCAAGCTGGTGCTCTGTGCCAGCCCCGAATCGCTCGAAGGCGCACGCGCGCAGCTCGAATTGCAGCGCGCCATGGGCAGCGAGCAGCGCATCGTGTCGCCTGACGAATGCGCCGCCATCGAGCCCGCGCTCGCCGGCTATCGCGGCCAGATGGCCGGGGCCGTCTACACGCCCAGCGAGTGCGCAGCCGACTGCCTGAAGGTTTGCGCCGAACTGATGCGCGTGCTCAGCGGGCGCGGCGTGCACTTTCTGCTCGGCGCCGACGTGCACGGCTTCGCGCGCAGCGACGGCCGCGTGGCCGCCGTGAAAACGAGCGATGGCGACGTGGAGGCCGACGCCTTCGTCATGGCACTGGGATCGGCCTCGCACAAGCTCGGGCGCGCGCTGGGCGCCTACCTGCCGGTGTACCCGCTCAAGGGCTACAGCATCACGGTCGATGTCGATCCTTCGCCCGGTGCAGCGCCCAGCGTGAACGTGACCGACAGTGCACGCAAGGTGGTGTTCGCGCGCATCGGCTCACGGCTGCGCGTGGCGGGTATGGCGGAACTCGTGGGGCACGACGCGAGCATTCCGGCGACGCGCATCGAAACGCTGGCAGCCGCGACACGCGCCGTGTTCCCGCATGCGAGCCCGCTCGAAGAACTGCATCCGTGGACGGGCATGCGCCCGGCCACGCCGAAGGGCCTGCCGATCATCGGGCGGCTGCCGAGCGCGCCTTCGAACATGCTGTTCAACACCGGGCACGGCGCGCTGGGCTTCACGCTGGCCTTCGGCTCGGCGCGGCGGATTGCCGATGCGCTGGAGCCCGCCGCAGCCTGAGCCACGCCACGAGGTTCAGGCCGCCTGCTCTATCGCCTCGCGCATGCAGCGGGTAATGCCGCGTACCGCCACTGAATCGGGCTTTCCCGCAAACCGCAATGCGCGCACCGGCACCGGAATGTGCGGCTCCAGCGCCAGCACGTCGACCTTGGTGCCGTCGGCCGAGCGCGCCGTGCAGCCATCGACCAGCGCCACGCCCAGCCCGTGGTGGGCCATCGACAGCGCGGCGTGATAGGTCTGCACCGTGACCACCGCCTGCTGAAAGCCCACGCCGGCCTGGCGGCAGGCCTGGCTCAGGCTGGTGCCCACCGGGTCTCGGCTGTCCAGCCCGATGACGGGCCGGTCGACCAGGTCATGCAGCGCCACCGACCCATTGCGCACCAGTGCGCGCGGAAGCATGCCCTTCGGCGCGATGCACACCATGCGCGTGTCCGCAAGCGTTTCCTGCGTGAGCGAGGGGTGCACCGCGGGGCTGAAGACAAAGCCCACGTCGGCCTCTTGCAGCAGCAGCGCCGACATGATCTGCGGCGAATGCAGCGACTCGACGGTGATCGAATAACCCGGATGCTTTTCGCGAAAGGCCTTGAGCGCGCGCGGCAGCACCTCGTAGCTCAATGCCAGCACGCTCAGGATGCGCAGCTCGCCGGTATCGCTGCCCGCACGCAGGTTGGCCGCCAGGCGCTGCACCTCGTCGAGTTGCGCGAACAGCCGCTCGATGTGCGGATACAGCGTGAGCGCCTCGGTGGTCGGTGTGAGCCGGCCCTTGGCGCGCTGGAACAGCGGAAAGCCCAGTTGCAGCTCGGCATGCTGCAGCGTGCGGCTCACCGCCGGCTGCGTGATGTTGATGAGCCGCGCCGCCGCGCTCACGCTGCCCGTGAGCATGATGGCGTTGAAGACCTCGATATGGCGCAGCCGCATCGGTCAGTTGCCGATCTTGTTGCGCGAGAGGTCCATCACCATGCGGGTCGCAAGATAGAGCCGCGGTTCGATGGAATCGATCAGCACGTATTCGGCGTCGGCCGAGTGCGCGCCAAAGCCCTGCAGGCCGAAGCGCTCGACCACCGGGGCCTTGGTCTTGAGCGCGGCAAACGCCGCATCGGTACCGCCGCCGGCGGCCTTGTCGTCGGCGCCCAGCGGCTTGCCGATCTCGTCCTTGTAGATGCGCTGCGCGTGCGCGGCCAGCGCGCGCGAGGCGTCGGTGGCTTCGAGCGGCGGACGGCGGCGCTCGAACTTCAGCTCGACCTTGGCCTCGGGGATCAGCTGCTTCTTCACGCGCTCCTGCACCTGCTGCTCGATGCGGTCGTAGTCGCTCACCTTCAGCACGCGCACGTCGGCGCTGGCGGTGGCACTGGCCGGAATCACGTTGCGGTTGCTGCCTGACTTGGAGATGGTCCAGTTCATCTTCAGGCCCGTTGCCGGGTCGGACAGGTCGCGCATCTGCAGCACCTGGTGCGAGAGTTCGTAGAGCGCGTTCACACCCAGCTCGGGCGCTGAGCCCGCATGCGATGCCTTGCCCGTGACGTTGAGCGTGACCGAGGCAATGCCCGCCGTGGCAAGCGAAAGCTTGTCTTCCTTGACCGAGGCGCCCTCGAACGACAGCACCGCGTCGTGCTCGCCGCCGAGCCGTGTGATGAGCCCGCGCGACGCCGGCGAACTGATTTCCTCATCGCCGTTGATCAGCACGGTAAGCGTGCCGTATTCCTTGAACTTGAGCGCCTGCAGCATTGCTACTGTGTGGATGATGACCGCCACGCCCTGCTTGTCGTCGGCAATGCCGAGGCCGTAGGCCTTGTCGCCTTCGACGCGGAACGGCTGCTTGCCGAGCATGCCCACGGTGTAGACCGTGTCCATGTGCGCAATGAGCATGATCTTCTTCTTGCCCGTGCCCTTGAAGGTGGCCCGCACCACGCGGCCCATCTTCTCGGGCGTGTCCTCCATGCGGTAGGCCTCGGCGCTGGTGTCGATGAGCTCGACCTCGCCGCCCAGCGCCTTGAGCTTGCCGGCGATGAGGTCGGAGATCTTCTCCAGGCCCTCAAGATCGCGGCTGCCGGACTCGATGCCCACGAGCTGCGACAGCGAATCGAGCAGCGGCTGCTTCTGCTCGGCCGCCAGCGAGGCGATGCGCGCATCGGGTGCGGCCAGCGCGGCCTGGCAGGCTGCGGCCATCAGGAGTGCGCCGCCTGCGCGGCACCAGGAACGAACGGGGAACAGGGTCATGAACGGCTTCCTTGTGTTTTTCTGGTCCGCACGGTGTACACCGGGCGGGTTCGGCATTCTTCCATGCAGGCCGGCATCGCGGCGACCAGCGCATCGACAGCGCAGCGCGTCTTGGCGGGCATGTGGCGCGAGCGCGGCCACAGCACGTGAATGGGCATGGCCGCGGCGCGGTGGTCGGCCAGCACGGGCTCGAGCTGTCCGGATTGCACGTAGCGTGCCAGCAGCCAGTTCGGCAACCAGGCGAGCCCGGCACCTGCAATGGCCGCGTCGGCCACCGCCTGCAGGTCGTTCAGCCGCGCATGCCAGGGCAGATGCACGGTGTGCGCGCGGCCTTGCGGATCGCGCAGTTCCCAGCGCTGCGACTGACCAGGACCGCAATAGTCGATGCCCCGGTGCTGCGCCAGCGCGGCCACGTCAGCCGGCCGCCCGAAGCGCGCCAGGTAGGCCGGCGCGGCCGCGAGCCTCATGGTCTGCTCGCCGAGCCGGCGGGCCACCAGCCGGTCGGTGTCGGGCAGTTCGCCGATGCGCACCGCCAGGTCGTAGCCCTCCTGCACCAGGTCGACCACGCGGTCGCTGATGGCAATGTCTACCTGCAGTTGCGGATAGCGTTCGATCAGGCCCAGCAGCGCCGGCGCCGCGTAGTGGTGGCCGAAGGCCAGCGGCACGCTGGCGCGCAGTCGGCCGCGCGGCTCGCGCCGGCCGCTTTCGAGTCCGGACTCCGCCGCCTCCAGTTCGGCCCGCGCGCGAAGGCAGTGTTCGTAATAGGCCTGCCCCTCTTCGGTCAGGGTCTGGCTGCGGGTGGTGCGCTGGAGCAGGCGCACGCCGAGCCGCGCCTCCAGCCGCGCGAGTGCCTTGCCCACGGCCGAACGCGTGAGGTTCAGCCGCTCGGCCGCGAACGTGAGGCTGCCGCTTTCGACCACCTCGAGAAAAGTCTGGATGCCATCGAAACGATCGGTCATGGCTTGGGATTGTGCCTTTTGGTTCCCGAATCTGCCGAATCGATGTCCTCAATGAAGAACCTGTTTCCCGACAAGATGACGGCATGACACCGTCTTCTACTTCCACCCCCCGCCGCGATGCTGCCGCGCTCACGGCCATCTGCCTCGTCGCACTCATGTTCGGCCTCGAAATCTCCAGCGTGCCGGTGATCCTTCCGGAGCTCGAGCGCGTGCTGCACGCGGACTTCCAGGACGCGCAATGGATCATGAATGCCTACACGCTGGCCTGCACCTCGGTGCTGATGGCGGCCGGCACCCTGGCCGACCGGTATGGCCGCCGCCGCGTGCTGGTGGCGAGCCTCTGGCTGTTCGGCATGGCGTCGCTGGCGTGCGGCTGGGCGACGAGCGCGCCGCTCCTGATTGCCGCGCGTTTCGTGCAGGGCGTGGGCGCCGGCACCATGATGATCTGCCAGTTCGCCATCCTGTCGCAGCAGTTCCGTGAACCGGCGGCGCGCTCGCGCGCCTTTGCAGTGTGGGGCGTGGTTGCGGGCATCGGGCTGGGCTTCGGTCCGCTGGTGGGCGCCGCCATCGTGGCGTTGGCCGATTGGCGCTGGGTCTTTCTGGTGCACGCGCCGCTGGCGCTGCTCACGCTGGGCCTGGTGCGCGCCAGCGTGCAGGAGTCGCGCGACCCCGACGCGCACCGCCTCGACGTGGCGGGCATGCTCACGCTCACGCTTGCGGTGTTCGCGCTGGTCTACTTCATCACGCTGGGCACGGTGCAGGGCTTCGGCAACCGCGTGGGGCTGGCGCTGCTGGCGGGCGCGCTGGCGCTCCTCGCGCTGTTCGTCGCGGCCGAGCGGCGCAGTGCGCACCCCATGTTCGACTTTTCGGTCTTTCGCATCCATCGCTTCAACGGCGCAATGATGGGTTCGGTCGGCATGAACCTCAGCTTCTGGCCCTTCATGATCTACCTGCCGATCCACTTCCAGTCGGCGCTGGGCCATGACCTGATGCACGCCGGCTGGGCCCTGCTGGCCTACACACTGCCCACGCTGCTGGTGCCGCCGCTGGCCGAGCGGCTGGCGCTGCGCCATGGCGCCGAGCGGGTGATTCCCGGCGGCCTCGGCCTGATGGCCGTGGCCTTCCTGCTCATGGCCGCGGGCAATGCGCGCGGCATCGATGCGGTGGTGATCGCCGCCTGCCTTGCCGCGGGCGTCGGGCTCGGCCTCACGAACTCGCCCGTTACCAACACGAGCACCGGCGCGGTATCGGCCGCGCGCGCGGGCATGGCCTCGGGCATCGACTTCAGCGCGCGGCTGATCACGCTCGCATTGAACATCGCGCTGATGGGCTTCGTGCTGGTGAGCGGCATTGCGCGCCACCTGAGCGAAGCCGGCCTGCGCGCAGGTGCCGGCGAACTGCTGCAACTGGCGCAGGGCGTGGCAGCGGGCAAGCTGGACGTCGTGCCGGATGCGGTTGCGCCGGCGCTCGCGCAGGCCGCCCTGCGCCAGGGGTTCGGCGACGTGATGCTTTACGCCGGCGTCGGCGTGGGATTGCTGGCGCTTGCGAGCCACGCCTTCTTCAGGCGCGGCCGTCGCTCAGTGAGCCTTGTCCCAGTTGGGGCCGATGCCGATCTCGGCTAGCAGCGGCACCTTCAGCTCGGCCACGCCGGCCATCAGGCGCGGGATTTCGGTGCGCACCCATTCGACCTCGGCCTCGGGCACTTCGAACACCAGTTCGTCGTGCACCTGCATGATCATTTTGGTGGCGCGCTTCTCGGCGTCGAGCACGTCCTGCACCTTGATCATGCTGAGCTTGATCAGGTCGGCCGCCGTGCCCTGCATCGGCGCGTTGATGGCCGCGCGCTCGGCGCCGCCGCGGCGCGGGCCGTTGGGCGAATTGATCTCGGGCAGGTAAAGGCGCCGGCCGAACACGGTCTCGACATAGCCGTTTTCCTTCGCAAGCGCCTTGGTCTCGTCCATGTAGGCCTTCACGCCCGGATAGCGCGCAAAGTAGCGCTCGATGTACGAAGCCGCGGCCTTGGTCTCGATGCCCAGGTTGCGCGCCAGCCCGAAGCTGCTCATGCCGTAGATGAGCCCGAAGTTGATCACCTTGGCATAGCGGCGCTGCTCGCTCGACACCTGGTCAGGCGTGGAGCCGAACACCTCGGCCGCAGTGGCGCGGTGCACGTCGATGCCTTCGCGGAACGCGCGCAACAGCGACTCGTCGCCACTGATGTGCGCCATGATGCGCAGCTCGATCTGCGAGTAGTCCGCGCTTGCAATCACGCTGCCGGGCGGCGCAATGAAAGCTTCGCGCACGCGGCGGCCTTCGGGCGTGCGGATCGGAATGTTCTGCAGGTTGGGATCGTTGCTCGACAGCCGCCCGGTAACCGCCACTGCCTGCGCATAGTGCGTGTGCACGCGGCCGGTGCGCGGGTTGGCCAGCTGGCCGAGCTTGTCGGTGTACGTGCCCTTGAGCTTGGACAGGCCGCGGTGCTCCAGGATCTTGGCCGGCAGTGGGTAGTCCTCGGCCAGCTTCTCGAGCACTTCTTCGTCGGTGCTCGGCGCGCCGCTCGGCGTTTTCTTGACCACCGGCAGGCCCAGCTTGGTGAAGAAGATCTCGCCGATCTGCTTGGGCGAACCCAGGTTGAACGGTTGCCCGGCGATCTCGTAGGCCTCTTGCTCCAGCGCCATGATGCGCGTGCCGAGCTCATGGCTTTGCGCGGCGAGCGTGGGCGCATCGATCAGCACGCCGTTGCGCTCGATGCGGTAGAGTGCCTCGCTCGAATCCATTTCGAGCTGATAGATGAAGCGCAGCTTTTCGTCGCGCTCGATCTGAGGCCACAGCGCCAGGTGAACGTCAAGCGTCTGGTCGCTGTCCTCGCATGAATACTCGGCGGCCTTGGCAATTTCGACCTGGCTGAACGGAATCTGGTGCGCGCCCTTGCCGCACAGGTCTTCGTACGAAATGCCGCTGCGCCCCAGGTGCCGCTCGGCCAGGCTCGCGAGCCCGTGCGGCCGGTGCGCTTCGAGCACATAGCTCTGCAGCATGGTGTCGTGCGCATAGCCCTGCACTTCGATGCCATGGTTGGCGAACACGTGGCGGTCGTACTTGATGTGCTGGCCGAGCTTTTTCTTCTCGGGGTTTTCGAGCCACGGCTTCAGCCTGGCGAGCACTTCGTCGATGGGCAACTGTGCGGGCGCATCGCCGTAGTTGTGCGCGAGCGGCACGTAGGCCGCTTCGCCGGGCTCCACGCTGAAGCTCACGCCGACGATCTGCGCAACCATTTCATCGAGCGACGTGGTCTCGGTGTCGATGGCGGCCAGGTCGGCGGCCTCCAGCCTTGCGAGCCACGCGTCGAACTGCTCCCAGGTCGTGATGGTTTCGTACTTCAGGTTGCTCGCGGGCGATGCAGCTTCGATGGCGCCCAGGTTCGACGATTCATCGAACAGGCCGCCCTGGTCGGCACTCGCAGCGCCGCCACGGGCCTGCTGCTTCTTGATGTTTTCCTCGATCAGCTCGGGCGGCACTTCCATGGCCTCGAGCGACTTGACGAGGCTCTTGAAGCCGAACTTTTCGTAGAAGGGCTTGAGCTCGGCCGTTTGCGGGGCGCCGACGGGCAGGCCTTCGAGCGAAGGCAGGCCTGTGACGTGCCCGGCCAGGTCGCAATCGGTGCGGATGGTGACCAACTGGCGGCTCAGCGGCAGCTTGTCCAAGGCCTTGCGGAGGTTCTCGCCGGCCTGGCCTTTCACCTCGGCGGCGCGCTGGATCAGCGCATCGAGCGAACCGTATTCGAGCAGCCATTTGGCCGCTGTCTTGGGGCCGACCTTCTCGACGCCGGGCACGTTGTCGACCGCGTCGCCCACCAGCGTCTGGTAGTCGATCATCAGGTTGGGCGGCACACCGAATTCCGCCGTGACACCGGCCACGTCGCGCTTCTTGCCGTTCATCGTGTCGATGATGGTGATGTGCTCGTCCACCAGTTGGCTCAGGTCCTTATCGCCGCTGGACACGATCACTTCGACGCCCTGCGCCGCGGCCGTCTTGGCGAGCGTGCCGATCACGTCGTCGGCCTCGATGTCGGGCACGCAGAGCACGGGCCAGCCCATGAGCTTCACCACCTGGTGGATGGGATCGATCTGGCTGCGCAGGTCGTCGGGCATCGGCGAGCGGTTGGCCTTGTATTCGGGATACAGGTCGTCGCGAAACGTCTTGCCCGGCGCGTCGAAGATGCAGGCCGCGTAGTCCGCGCGAACCTCGCGGCGCAGCGCCGTCATCATGTTGATCATTCCGCGGATGGCACCGGTGGCCGGGCTCTTCGGGTCGCCGGGCACGGCCCGCAGGTCGGGCATGGCATGGAAGGCGCGGTAGAGATAGCTCGAGCCATCGACGAGCAGCAGCGTTTTCTTGTCGGTCATCAGGCCATTTTGCCGTGCCCGGCGCGGCGCCCTGAACCACGGCGGCGTACGCTGGCGACCGACACCTCGAAAGCGGCGCCAAGCCTACAATCCTTGCATGCCTAGCCCCACACTCCTGGTCGCCCGCCGCATTCTGCTGGCGCTGGCCTTTGCCGCTCCTTTTGCCGCCGTTCAGGCGCAGTCCGCACCCGCCCGGGTGCCTGCACCGGCCGAGCCGCTACAAAATCAGGAGCAACCCGACGGCCGACGCAACCAGAAGGTCGAGCACATCCACACCGAAGACAGCGGCGCTTCGGTCGACGAGGTCCGCTACGGCGGACGCACGCAAAGCATCAACGTGAAGCCCAAGGCCAACGTGCCCGGCTATGAAGTGCTGCCCAACGACGCAGGCACCGCACGCCCGGGCTCGGCCGACTCGAACGGCAACGGCCCGCGCGTCTGGAACGTGATGAAGTTCTGACCGTGCTGCGCGTTCAATCGTCAGCGCAGCGCTGAGCACCGCCATGGCAGTTTTTACCGAAGTCGAATTCGGCGAGGCAGACGCGCTCGTGCAGCGCCTGGGCCTGGGCCCGCTGCGCGAGTTGCGCGGCATCGAGGGCGGCATCGAGAACACCAACTACTTCGCCACCACCGAAACCGGTGAGTTCGTGCTGACCCTGTTCGAGCGCCTCAGCGCCGAGCAGCTCCCCTACTACCTTTGTCTCATGAAGCACCTGGCAGGCCGCGGCCTGCCGGTGCCGGAACCCGTGGCCGACCCGGCCATCGCGCCGCCGTCGGGCCATGCGCTGACGATTCCCGCGAACGCGCCTTGCGAGCTGCTGCTCAAGGTGGCGGGCAAGCCGGCCGCACTGGTGCAACGGCTCTCGGGCCGCAGCGAACTGGCGCCGGGCACTGCGCATTGCGCCCAGCTGGGCGAAATGCTGGCGCGCATGCACCTGGCGGCGCGCGACTTTCCGCGCATCCAGCCGAACCTGCGCGGCCTGGCGTGGTGGAACGAGACCGTTCCCGTGGTGCTCCCCTACATCGACGAGTCCCAAGCCGCACTGCTGCGCGCCGAACTGGCCTACCAGAACCATGTGGCCGATACTTCGGCCTATGCCGCACTGCCGCGCGGCCCGGTGCATGCCGACATGTTCCGCGACAACGTGATGTTCGCAACCGGCGACGACGCCGCCGCGGCGCCGCGCCTGACCGGCGTGTTCGACTTCTACTTTGCAGGCACCGACACCTGGCTGTTCGACCTCGCGGTGTGCCTGAACGACTGGGCCATCGACCTGCCCACCGGCGAGCACGACGCCGAACGCGCGGACTCGCTGCTGTCCGCCTACGAAACCGTGCGTCCGCTGAATGCCTCCGAACGCGCCCTGCTGCCCGCCATGCTGCGCGCCGCGGCATTGCGCTTCTGGATTTCGCGGCTCTGGGACTTTCATCTTCCGCGCGAAGCCAGCATGCTGAAGCCGCACGATCCCGCGCACTTCGAGCGCGTGCTGCGCGGGCGCGCCTCCCATCCGCATGCCATGGCGCAATCGCTCGAGCCGCTGGCCGCCTGACCCTTAAAAATGAAACTCAACCTCGTGCCGGCGCGAACCGGCGCTACATGGGTCCGCCTCGGACTCAAGACCTTCTGGCGGCAGCCGCTTGCCTTCATTTCGCTGTTCTTCCTGCTGATGGCGCTGATCTCGACGGCGTCGCTGCTGCCGCTGCTCGGTAGCGTGCTGGCGCCGGTGCTCCTGCCCTTCATGACGCTGGGGCTGATGGTTGCCACGTCGATCGCCTACACCGACAACGCCGAGGGCATCGGCACCACCGGCCACGCACAGCGCCCCACCGGCTCCGCCATGTTCGTGGCGGTAATTACCGCCATGCGCACCGAATGGCGCTCGCTGGTCAAGCTGGGTGTGATCTCCGCGGTGTACTTCGTGTTCGCGGTGCTGCTGACCTCGTTCATCGACGGCGGGCAGCTGGCCAAGGCCTACCTGCTGGACGAAGCGCTGACGCCCGAGATCATGGCGAGCAGCGACTTCCACGTGGCGCGCATGTTCCTGATGTGCCTGAACCTGCCGCTGTCGCTCGCCATGTGGCATGCGCCGGCACTGGTGCACTGGCATGGCGTGGAGCCGGTGAAGAGCATCTTCTTCAGCGTGGTCGCGGTGTTTCGCAACTTCGGCGCCTATGCACTGTTCGGCCTCGCATGGCTCGGCGTGTTCCTGCTCGCGGGCATCGGCATGGGCCTGGTGGCCACGGTGCTGATCGGCGTTGGCGGAGGCGGCGCCGCCGCGGCCATGGGAAACATATTGATCGTGGGCTCTGCCCTGGTGCTCGCGGCCATGTCGATGAGCTCGACCTGGTTCACCTTCCGCGACAGCTTCGACCCGAACTGAGGCGAGCCCCCGGCCCGCGGCCGGAATCTCGTCATCAAGCCGGGGCTCGGTCCTTGCGCAGGCTGGCGAAAAGCGACCACGCCATGCCGGCCAGCAGCAGAAAGCCGACGCCCAGCGCTCCCCACAGCCACCACTTGCGCGAGGGATCCGGCTGCGTGGGCACCGGCAGCTGCGCCGTAGCTGCCACCACGGCATCGACGGCCGCCACCGGCGGCGGCGGCAACGCAACGGTGGCCTGGTCTGCCGCCACGGGCTTGTTCGGGTTGTAGCCCGGCACCAGCGTGGCCAGCGCCAGGGCCGCGCCCGGCGCGCTACCCTGCACTGCGTTCTTTTCGGGTGCCGTACTCCACGTGAGCGAGAACGGCGCGGCGCCTTGTGCCAGGAACACCAGCGTGCGCGGCGTGGCGGCCACCGAAATCGTCGGGGGCGTTGCGCCCAGCAGGCTCACCGGGCCCGAGGTGCGAAGCCGCAGGTGCGAATAGCTCGTGCCGTCGAGCGCCAGCAGCGGCGAGCGCGCTTCGCCGCCGGCCTGCGCGAGGCGATACACCACGGTGTCGAGCAGCGGGACTTCGCCCGGCGTGCCTGAAGAAGAGGATACCGGCCGGCGCTGCTGGTGCCGCAAGGCATACAGCGGATTGCGCGACGCGCGCGGCGGCTCGGAGGCAGCCGACGGAACGGCAGCAGGCAGTCCTGAAATCCCGACCTGCGCCAGCGTGTTGACGTCGGCCAGGTCGACGCGGAGGCTTTCGACCGGAACGCCGCGCGGCAACGCGTAGTCGCAATGGTCGGTGCCGCAGCGCTCCGGCCTCAGCGCGCCCGACCATTCGAGCGGCGCGACGGGTTCCACCTCTTGCACGCTGTCGATCGCCACGCTGGTCAGCGGCGCGCCGTTCTTCGGATCGCTCCAGCGCAGGCGCAGGAACCGTGCTTGCACGTTGTCCAGGTCGACGGCCAGCCGCTCGATGGTCTGTCCGCCATGGGCCAGCCGCACCAGTTGCTCTTCGCCCCCGACGGGCCGCCAGTTCCGCAGGTCGTCGCTGGCCTCGAGCCTGAAGGCGAACAGGCCGCGCGCCTCGGGCGCCATTTCGAAACGCGCCTGCAGCAGGCTGCCCTTGAGCTGGCTCGCATCGATGAGCCATTGCGCGGCCTCGGCTTGCTTGCGCGCGGGCCTGCGGGCGAGCGCCAGGGAGCCGTCGGGGCGCACCTTGAAGCTCAGCGCCGCGTCTTCAGATGCATCCGCGGCACTTGCAGGCAGCGCGAAGACCGGCACCTCTTTGGACGCAAGGCGAGGCTCCGCCGCGTCGTTGCGCAGCCATGCGTAGGGCACCGCGTTGCCGGCCGCATTGCGCACCCGAAGGTCGCGCAGATCGCCGTAGGCGGCGTGGGCGTAGATGCCGAGCGGCAGCGTGAGCCGGTAGTACGGGCCGCTGCCTTGCAAGGCGATGGGCGCGGTGGCGGGAGGCTGCGCCCAGGCAGCACCGAACCCGGCCGTTGCCAACGCCACGGCCAGACCAATTCGCACCACGCAGTGCGAGGGTTCATTACCCAGCTTCATGCTGCACCTCCTTCAGCCAACACATCTTTCTCCATTTCGTTTTTCTTCGGCGGCACCGGGGCGAAATAACCTACAAGCAGCAGCAATGCACCCACCGCAATGAACGACACGATGCGGAACAGGCCGCCCCGGTCCGCCAACTCGACGAAGAACAGTTTCAACACCACAACGCCCAGCAGCGCGGCGCCGCCGACCCACAGCGTGCGCACGCCGCGGGAGTGGCCGAGCACCATCGCGATCACGCCGCAGATCGCCCAGGTGATCGAGAGCGCCGCCTGCGTGAGCCACGATGCATAGAGCGCATCGAAGCGCCATTCCACGCCCGCATAGTGGTGGCAGGTGCGCAGCACCGCGCCGCTCAGCAGTGCCAGGCCGGTAACGCCGAGCACGCCCTTTGCCACCATCGGCTGCACGCGCGCGAACGACCCTTGCGGCAAGGCCCGCCACCAGAGCACCAGCGCAAACAGCACCAGCCACTGCGCCAGTTCCAGCGGGTTCAGCAGCGGCACATAGGGCAGCGGCGCGGCATTGCCCGGGCTCGTGCCGTTGGTCACCCACACCCATGCGAGCAGGTAGGCAGCCACCGGCATTGCCGCGAACTCGATATACGCGGCGCGGTACTCGGAGAGCGGCCAGCGTTGCAGCAGTGCGCGCGAGCGCAGCAGCCAGAGCGCGACGGCGGGCACCATGGCCCAGCCCAGCAGCTGCCAGCTCGACCATTCCGCGCCGATGCGCCCCAGCTGCCATTGGCATTCGCGCGCCGCCAGCAGCAGGAAGAACCAGAAACCCGCCACGTGGAAAGGCGCCAGCGCCGCCGGAGCAAGCCAGCGTTTTTGCGCATGCAGCAGCCACAGGTGCCACAGCAGCGCCAGCGGCCAGGCCGCCCAGCCCAGCGCGCTCGAAGGCACGTAGACCAGCGGCGCAGCCAAGGCCACACCGTAGGCCGCGATCAGCACCAGGCCCGGCAGCGTGGCCAACGTGGCCTGGCCCAACTGCGGCCAGCCGCGCCGGTGCGCCACCACGGCCGACAGCGCCGAAGTGACCAGCACGACGGCGAAAGCAGCCGCGGCCACATGGCCGGCCATTGCGTTGCGCTGCAGCACTGCGGCGGTTTCGGCAAGCCAGCCGAAGAGCCACCAGCCCAGCCCCCAGATCACCGGTGCCCACAGCACGGCCGGGTTGGCGCACCAGTCGTTGATCCAGCGCGTGCGTTTGGCCGTGGTGGTGCCTTCGGTGGCGCGCCGCCATGCCTCGCCGCTCATCCACGCGCCGGCCAGCAGGGCTGCGAGCCCCAGCACCACCGGTGTCCAGAAGCCGAGGTGCGCGAAGGCCGACGGCGGGGTATTGCCGTCGAAGATCCAGATCTGGCCGAAGACGTACAGCACCGCCGAAACGGCCTGCAATACGCCCGCCAACGCGGCGAGCGGCTTGTGCGCAATGCGCAGCGCCACCCAAAGCACGACCGTGGCCGTGAGCGGCCACAGCAGCGCGGCCTGCGCCAGGCTCACCTGGAACAGCATTGCGAGGTGCAGCAGGCCCACGCCGGCGATCACCGCGACGGCATTGCCGAGCGACCACACCGGCTGAATGCCGCGTGCCAATGCGGCGCGGTGCGCCTGCAGCATCGACCATGCGGCGCTGCCGAGCAGGCTCAGCGCAATGAGGCTTGCCACCACCGCGCCCTGCCAGCCGCTTGCCAGCACCTCGTCGGCGCTGCCGCGCACATCGGCCGCGCGATGCAGGGTGGCGATGAAGCCAGCCACCGCCAGCGCCTGCATGCCGTAGGTCACGAAAGCCAGGGGCCGGAGCTTGAAGCGCACCGCCACCGCAAAAGCGGCGGAGGCGAGCAAAGCCGTCGCAGCCGCCGCCCACGGCGGCGTGAACCACTGCCACAGCAGCAGCGTGAGCGCGCCCATGCCGAGCCACGGCAAGGCGGTGCCCACCAGCGCTTCCCAGCCGTTGCCCTCGTCGAGCTTGGCGCGCCGGTGAATGGCCCACATCGCGAACGCGCTCACCGCCACCAGCATCGGGCCGATCACCGAACCCTGCAGCAGCGGATGCCCCGGCGCCGCATCGAGTTGCGTGGCTTCGAGCAGCTTCCACACCGCACCGGCGAACACCAGGAACGAGAACGCCCGCGCATACACGCGCCCTTGCCGCGCGCCCAGCCAGTACATGCCAGCTGCCTCGACCGCCCAGGCCGCGCCCGTCCAGCGGCCTTCGAGGCCGAGCGGAATGGCCAACGTGCCGAAGATCACGCCCACGATGGCGTAGGCCTCCGCAAGCAGCGCCAGGCCCTTGGGCTGTGTGGCGAACACCAGCCGCCCCAGCACCAGGTAAAAGGCCGCGAGCGCCATCGCCGAGAAGGCGGCGCCGTATTCCCACGGCTGCATGAGCAGGTACTGCATGCCGAATGCGACCATCGGCGTGCCGAACACCAGCGAGCTGTCGACCCGGCCCGCGCGCCGCAGCGTGTCGAGCGCGCGGGTGGCCAGCGGCTGTGCGGGCTGCACGGGTGCGTCGAACAGCGTGCGGCGCGCGAACAGCAGGCCCACCGCGACGAACATCAGGAAGAACACCAACAGGAACGGCTGCACGATGCCGTACTGGTCGTCTGTGTAGTACTTCTGCGCCCAGCCCGCAGCCAGCGTGAAGGTGCCGACAAAGCCGATCAGGTTGAGCACCCGCCAGGCCTTGAACCAGGCGATGAGCACAATGCCGACGTCGAGCACCAGCAGGTAGGTGAAGAGGCCCACGGGCCGGTTCTGCCCGGTGGAGGCAAGCACCGGCGCTGCAAAGCCTTCGAGCGCCGCAACAATGGCCAGCAGCGGTGCGTTCTGCAGCACCGCCAGCACCGCGCTCAGCGCGGCCACGCCGAACAGGAAAGCGAAGCCGGCCGTCGGTGGCAGCAGCTCGTGCACCTTCATCGCCGCGAGCGTCGTCAGATAGAAGACGCCGATGCCGGCGCCCTGCAGGATCAGCGCATAGCTGGTGCGCTTGCGGCGCAGGAACCAGCCCAGTGCCAGCAGGCCCGCGCCCACCAGCGCCACGGCGGCATAGCGCAGCTCGACAGGCACCGTCACCCGCTCGGCCGTGTAGCGCAGCAAAAAGGCCAGCCCCAGGAACAGGATCAGCACGCCGAGCTTCACCAGCATGTTGCCGCCGAAGATCAGGTTGGCGATGGGTGCGGGCAGGCGGTCGCGCAGCGGAATTGCTGGCGGGGGCGGCGGTGGAGGCAGGCGCCGTTGGAGTGCTGGCGCGGCAACCGGCGGCTTGGCTGGTGCCGGTGCGGGAGTTGGTTCGGCGGCTGCGGACGGCGTGGCCGGCATCGAGGCACGCGCTGCGGCGGCTGCGGCTGCGGCCGCTTGCGCAGGCCGCGCGAGGGGGCTCGGCGTAGCTGGTGGGATCGGCGTCGCCGGCGCGGCTTGGGGAACCGGCTGCGCCACGAGCGTCGCGGGGGCACTCGCTGCCGACATGGGTTGTTCATCGGCAGGCGCCGCTTCGCCAGCGCCCTGCGTGAGCCGCCGCTCGAGCATGCTCACGCGCTGTTCGAGTTCGGCCACGCGTTGCTGCAGCTTCAGCATGCCGCCCGCCGGGGCCGTTGACGCAGCGGTGCCGGACGCGGATGCAATGCCGGGAGGCTGCGCGCGCTCGGCCTCGGTACGCTCAGGCTCGGCGGTGCTCTTCTTGCCGACGATTTTCGACAGCGCGAAAGCTCCGACGACGGCCAATATCAGCGCAGCCGGAACCGACTCTGCGATGGCCCCTATGAAAAGGCCGGCAATCATGCCAATGAACCACATCCCCAGCTCCCCTTGTTTTGGCGAGCATGGAGTGTACGGCGATTGCTTCTTTAAAAACCGCCGCAAACGCCCGTGGCTATTGCACGGTCAGCTATTTGTTTAATAGCAAACTTGGCGGCGCTTACACCGGCGTGAGCTTGGCGACCGACAGCGCAAGCCACTTGACGCCATGCCGCGTGAACTTGACCTGCGCGCGCGCATCGTCGCCCGTGCCTTCGAGCGACAGCACGGTGCCTTCGCCGAACTTGTTGTGGAACACCTGCATGCCCGACCGCAGGCCGTGCGACGGTGCGGTTTTCTGCGGCGGCACCGGCGGGCTCGCGAATGTGTCCTTGCTGCTGCCGTACCCGCTGCCGCTGCTGTAGCTGCCGCCACCGCCGCGCGTGCTCGCATAGCCGCCGCCGTAGCCGAAGGCCGAGGGCGTAAAGGCCTGGTTCTTGGGCGTGAGCCACTTGAGCGCGCCTTCGGGCAGCTCTTCGAAGAAGCGGCTCTTCACGTTGTAGCGCGTCTGGCCGTGCAGCATGCGCGTTTGCGAATGGCTCAGGTACAGGCGCTTGCGTGCCCGCGTGATCGCCACGTACATCAGGCGGCGCTCTTCCTCGAGGCTTTCGAAATCGCTCATCGAGTTTTCGTGCGGGAACAGGCCCTCTTCCATGCCGGTGATGAACACACAGTCGAACTCCAGGCCCTTGGCCGCGTGAACGGTCATCAGCTGGACGGCGTCCTGCCCGGCCTGTGCCTGGTTGTCGCCCGATTCGAGCGCCGCGTGCGTGAGGAACGCGGCCAGCGGGCTCAGCGTTTCGCCGGTTTCGGCGTCGGGCGCCAGCGGCTCGTCGACCACGGGGCGGGTCAGGTCAATGCCCTGGCTGGCGGGCGACTGCCGCAGTTCGTCGATGGGCAGTGCCACCGCATCGCGGCCGAAGCCTTCCTGAGTGACGAAGCTCTCGGCCGCGTTCACCAGTTCTTCCAGATTCTCGATGCGGTCGGCGCCTTCGCGGTCGGCCTTGTAGTGTTCGACAAGGCCGCTGTGGTCGAGCACCAGCTCGATGATCTCGCGCAGGCTGACGCCCTGCGTCTGCTCGCGCAGCACGTCGATCTTGGCGACGAAGCCCGTAAGGTTCGCCCCCGCCTTGCCGCCGACAACGCTCACCGCATCGTGCAGCGAGCGGCCGGCCGTGCGCGCCGCGTCCTGCAGCTGCTCGAGCGTGCGCGCGCCGATGCCGCGCGGCGGAAAGTTGACCACGCGCAGGAAGCTGGTGTCGTCGTCCTTGTTCTCGAGCAGGCGCAGATAGGCCAGCGCGTGCTTGATTTCAGCCCGCTCGAAGAAGCGCAGGCCGCCGTACACGCGGTACGGCACCGAGGCGTTGAAAAGCGCCGTTTCGATCACCCGGCTCTGTGCATTGCTGCGGTAGAGCACCGCCATTTCCTTGCGGTCGAAGCCATCGCGCACGAGCTGGCGCATTTCCTCGACCATCCACTGCGCCTCGGCCAGGTCGGTGGGCGACTCGTACACACGCACCGGCTCGCCGGGGCCTTGGTCGGTGCGCAGGTTCTTGCCCAGGCGCTTCTTGTTGTGGCTGATGAGCTCGTTGGCCGAATCGAGAATGTTGCTGTAGCTGCGGTAGTTCTGCTCGAGCTTGATCTGGTGCTGCACGTCGAACTCGCGCACAAAGTCGGCCATGTTGCCCACGCGCGCGCCGCGAAAGGCGTAGATGCTCTGGTCGTCGTCGCCCACCGCAATCACGCTGTTCTGGCCGGGCGTGAACTGGCCCGCCACCGTGTTGCCCGAAAGCATCTTGATCCACGCGTACTGCAGCCGGTTGGTGTCCTGGAACTCGTCGATCAGGATGTGGCGGAAGCGCCGCTGGTAGTGCTCGCGCACCGGGTCGTTGTCGCGCAGCAGTTCGTAGCTGCGCAGCATGAGCTCGCCGAAGTCGACCACGCCTTCGCGCTGGCACTGTTCTTCGTAGAGCTGGTACAGCTCGACCTTCTTTCGGTCGTCGTCGCTGCGGATCTCCACGTCGCGCGGGCGCAGTCCGTCTTCCTTGGCGCCCGCAATGAACCACTGCGTCTGCTTGGCCGGAAAACGCTCGTCGTCCACGTTGAACTGCTTCATCAGCCGCTTGATGGCCGAAAGCTGGTCTTGCGTGTCGAGGATCTGGAAGATGGAAGGCAGGTTGGCCAGCTTCCAGTGCGCGCGCAAAAGGCGGTTGCACAGGCCGTGGAAGGTGCCGATCCACATGCCCCGCACATTGACCGGCAGCATGGCCGTGAGCCGCGTCATCATTTCCTTGGCGGCCTTGTTGGTGAAGGTCACGGCCAGGATGCCGCCGGCGGAAACCTGGCCGGTCTGCAGCAGCCAGGCGATGCGGGTGGTCAGCACCCGCGTCTTGCCCGAGCCGGCACCGGCAAGAATGAGGGCATTGCCCGCGGGAAGGGTGACCGCGGCGCGCTGCTCCGGGTTCAGGTTCTGCAGCAATGGCAGTTCCGAGGGGTTGGCATCAGCCGCAGGTTCGTTAAACAACATCCGTCGATTGTAGAAACCAACTCGTATGCGGGTTATACGAAGAACTGGAAGACCTGCCTTCGACACCCTGCGTAAAATCAATCACCGGGCCCAAGTTTCTTGCGTCCGGTTTTTTGTGGGCGTTTCTTTTCCGAAACGCCCCGGAAACCGGCCGGACCAAGCGCTCATTCGTTCGTTTCAACGATTCCTTTTCAGGAGCCTGGTCATGCAGATTTTCGATTACGACAACATCCTTTTGCTTCCGCGCAAGTGCCGCGTGGAAAGCCGCTCGGAGTGCGACACCAGCGTGACGCTGGGCGCGCGCAGCTTCCGCCTGCCGGTGGTGCCGGCCAACATGAAGACGGTGGTCGACGAGTCGATCTGCTTCTGGCTTGCGCAGAACGGCTACTTCTACGTGATGCACCGCTTCGACCTGGACAACGTCAAGTTCGTCAAGGAGATGCAGGGCAAGGGCGTGTTCGCCTCCATCTCGCTGGGCGTGAAGAAACCCGACTACGACACGGTCGACCAGCTGGCGGCCGAGGGCCTGGTGCCCGAATACATCACCATCGACATTGCGCACGGCCATGCCGACAGCGTGAAGAACATGATCGGCTACCTGAAGCAGAAGCTGCCGGGTTCCTTCGTGATTGCCGGCAACGTTGGCACGCCCGAAGCCGTGATCGACCTGGAGAACTGGGGCGCAGATGCCACCAAGGTCGGCATCGGCCCGGGCAAGGTGTGCATCACCAAGCTCAAGACAGGTTTCGGCACGGGTGGCTGGCAGCTCAGCGCGCTCAAGTGGTGTGCGCGCGTGGCCGCCAAGCCGATCATTGCCGACGGCGGCATTCGCGACCACGGCGACATTGCCAAGAGCGTGCGTTTCGGTGCGTCGATGGTGATGATCGGCTCGCTCTTCGCGGGCCATGAGGAATCGCCGGGCAAGACGGTCGAAGTCGACGGCGTGCTCTTCAAGGAGTACTACGGCTCGGCCAGCGACTTCAACAAGGGCGAATACAAGCACGTCGAGGGCAAGCGCATCCTCGAGCCCATCAAGGGCAAGCTGGCCGACACGCTGGTAGAGATGGAGCAGGATGTGCAGAGCTCCATCAGCTACGCCGGCGGCCGTGCGCTGATGGACATCCGGAAGGTCAACTACGTCACGCTGGGCGGCGACAACGCGGGCGAGCACCTGCTGATGTAGGCGCCCTGCCCGGCTCGATGGTCAAGCCTCCAGGAGTTGCACCGCTTGCCGATGCAAGCTGTGGGCGGGATCGGCCAGCGCATCGACGACGCTGAAGTGGTTCAGGCCCGGCAGCGTTTCGCACACGGGCACGGTGTTGCGGCCCCATGCCTCGCGGATCAACTCGTTGTGGCGCAGGAACTCCTCGCTCTCATCGCCGCCCACCACCGCATGCAGCTGGCCGCGCGCCGGGGCCGGCCACAGCGCCGGGCTGGCGCGCAACGCGTCCGCATCGCTGAGCTTGAGCACGTTCGCGAGGAACGGCGTGCGCTGCAGCGGCCGAAGGTCGTAAAGGCCCGAGATCGACAACGCATTGCGCACCACTTGCGCCGGAAGATCGGGCGCAAGCGCCTTCCAGTTGCAGGCGAGCAGCGCGGCCGCCATGTGGCCGCCGGCCGAATGCCCGGCCACGGTAATGCGCGACGGGTCCGCGCCAAAGCTCGCGGCGTTCCGCCAGGTCCACTCGAGCGCACGCACTATCTGCATGAGGATGCCCGGCACGGTCACGGGCTGCTCCGCCGTTCCGGGGCACAGCGCGTAGTTGGGCATGACCACGCACACGCCGCGGTCGTTGAATGCGGGCGCAATGAAGGAATGATCGCGCTTGTCCATCGCACGCCAATAGCCGCCGTGAATGAACACCAGCACCGGCGCACCGGGCACGGGAGCGGGAAATATGTCGAGCGTTTCGTTGATGCCCTGGCCGTAGGGCACGTCGATCCGGCCGGCGAGGGCCTCGCGCGCGGCAACGGAATCGCCCGCCCATCGCTTGAAGTACGCCGGGTGGTCTTTCACCCTCGCGAGGTTGTTGTACATGCCTTCCAGCCAGGCGGGGTCGTGCGATGCCATGCGGTTCCTGCTTCCTTCTTTTTTGGAGACCGTGCATCTTGGCGCATCCTGGGTTTGCCGCATGCGCTTGCAGGGGTGTTCTGGTTAAAATCCGGCCTGCGTTGGGGGGGTAGCTCAGCTGGGAGAGCGCCGCGTTCGCAATGCGGAGGTCGTGAGTTCGATCCTCATCCTCTCCACCAACACCCATGCAAAAAGGGCTCGGATTTCTTCCGAGCCCTTTTTTCTTGCACTGGCGTTGACTCCGGTTTATCGCTGTTGCGCCCTTCACCAGCCGCCGGTTACAGTTACATAAAAGAAGACGAAAGTTTTCATTTGGTAACAAAATTACCCGCGTAACCACAGAAACAAAGTATTGCATTTGACTACCAAAGTAGTATTGTGAAATCTTCACATTAAACCTTTGGTATCAAACGTGAACAGAGCGGGCCCAGTACTCAATTTTCCGGAACGCCAAGGCTGGCGGCCCTCCGGACACACCAGCGGAGCATGAGATTGCTCAACGTACTGGAACAACGCCGTGCCAGCCACCTCCTTCGACCCGGACTGCGGGACCGACTTCAACCTTACCGCCGACGCGGTCATGGTCGCAAGGATGCGGCTGGTGCTGTCGATCTCCGCCGTGCTGGCGGTTGCGGTTGACGCAGGCGAGGCACAAAGGCACATCAGCAGCCCCATGTGGCTGGCATTCGCCAGCTACCTGCTCTACAGCGTCAGTGTTTACATCTGCACACGCACAGGACAGCGCTATTTCCGGGGCAAGGCGATCCACTGGTTCGATGTGCTGTGGTTCACGGTGCTCATATTCGTAACGGGCGGTCTTCCGAGCCTTTACTTTCTCTTCTACTTCTTCGTCATCCTCACTTCGTCGTTCCGCTGGGGCTATGAAGAAGGTGCCAGGGTGACGATGGCCTCCGTGGCGTCGTTCGCCGCCTGCAGCCTGGCCACCGGTACCGACACCTACACGCCGCAGTTGCTCATGCGCACCACGTTCCTGCTGGCGCTGGGGCACATGATCGGCCACTGGGGCGGATCGAAGGTCGAGCTGCGGCGGCGCCTCTCGCTGCTGGGCCAGGT
This sequence comes from Variovorax sp. CCNWLW225, assembly GCF_037204045.1. NCBI lineage: Bacteria > Pseudomonadati > Pseudomonadota > Betaproteobacteria > Burkholderiales > Comamonadaceae > Variovorax > Variovorax sp. CCNWLW225. The sequence goes on from NZ_JBBCBV010000001.1 coordinate 670,490, forward strand.
AAGCCGGCTGTCGAACCCCCGGTTCGGCGTGAACCGCACGATTGCCAGCACCATGGAAAGAACGCTCGACTTCTTCAAGGCGAGCCACTGCATCCTGCTGATGCGGGATTCGGAAACCGGCAGCTGGGTCATGCGCACGCTCAAGGAAGGCGATGCGGCGGACGCCGTCAGCGTCGAGACGATCAACCGCATTTCCGACTCGCCGCTCATGGCGCTGTCCGGAGAACGCATCGTGCTGAACAACCGCCGGCCCTGGCCGCTGAACTGGCTGCGGGCCGAGGGCCATGCCTGCGAGCCGCGCAACCACCGCTGGTTTGCGCTGGACGAACACGGAGCACGCCGCAGTTCGGCCGTTGCCGCAATGCTGGAGGCCCGCTCCTTCATGAGCGCACCGCTGCCGATGCGGCTGGGCGAGGGCCGGGTCTTCGTGTCGTCTCGCGACGGGCAATTCCGCAAGTCCGATGCGCTGTTCCTGGCGCACATCATGGGACACGTCTTCCCGGTGATCGAAACCATCGAGGTGCTGGACCGGATGGCTTCGGAAGCAGCTTCGAAGGAGCGCCTGAAGATCTCGCTGGACCTGCACGACACGGCAATCCAGCCCTACATCGGCCTCAAGCTGGGGCTGAGCGCCCTGCGCAAAAAGGCGGCCGCCGACAACCCGCTGATCGACGACCTTGAAAAGCTGGCCAGCATGGCCGAGAGCGTGGTGACGGACCTGCGGCGCTATGCCGGCGCCGTCAAGCACGGCGGCGACGCGCGCTGCGAATTCATTCTTCCGCACCTGCACAAGCAGGCGGCGCGCATCAAGACGCTCTATGGGATCGACATTGCGATCCTGCTCGAAAGCGACGTCCACCTGGACGACCGGATGACGGCCGAAGTGCTTCAGCTGGTGCGCGAGGGGCTGAACAACATCTGCAAGCACACGCACGCACATCGCGGCTGCATCCGTATCGGCTGCACGAACGGCAAGCTGCACATCCGGATCGAAAACGAGAGCTGCGGCACGGAGTTCGCGAACTTCCGCCCCCGCTCCATCAGCGAACGCGCGGCGGCCCTTGGCGGCCGCGCGCAAGTCACCCAGGGCGCGGGCGGCGCCACGGCCGTTTTGGTCGAAATACCCATCTGATGAAGAAGGAAGAGGTGCAACCATGCAACCCGCTACCACCACCCAGCCCATCGGCGTCATGCTGGTGGACGACCACCAGACCATGCTGTGGGGCCTGTCGAGACTGATCGACGGCGAGCAGCCGCGCATGAAGGTCGTTGCCACCGCCAACTGCTGCGAAGACGCGCTGGAGCGAACCGGGCAATTCGCGCCCGACGTGATCGTGCTCGACCTGGACCTGGGCGGCCGGTCTGCGCTGGACATTCTTCCGATGTTGCTGTCGAACGAGGTGTCGCGTGCGCTCATCCTCACCGGGGAGCGCAGCCAGCAGACGCTGGATCTTGCCGTGCTGCGCGGCGCAAGGGGCGTGCTGCACAAGGACGCTTCCGCGGAGCAGGTGCTCGACGCGATCGAGCGCGTGCACAAGGGCGAGCTGTGCGTCGACCCGCAGGCCATGAGCCGTGTTTTCTCGGAACTGACCGCGCCCAGGAAGCCCGCGAAGGTCAACCCCGAAGCAGCCAGGCTGGCCAGCCTCACGCAGAAAGAGCGGCAGGTCATCCAGGCGGTCGTCCAGGGCAGCGGCGCCCCCAACAAGACGCTGGCTTCGCGGCTCTTCGTGACCGAGCACACGTTCCGCAACCATCTCACGTCGATCTACCAGAAGCTGGGCGTGGCGAACCGGCTCGAGCTGTACATCTACGCCATCAAGCACCAGCTCGACGCCGCCGCGCCCCACTGAACGGGGCGTCGGGGCTTCAAAGCCCGCCACTGAGCATCGGCGAGATGATGCGAATCACCCGGATGGCCGCGGGCGTCAGGATGACCATCGAGATGCACGGAAAGATGCACAGCACCAGCGGCAGCAGCATCTTGGTCGGGACCTTCGCGGCAAGCTCTTCCGCGCGAACCTGGCGCTTGTGGCGCAGGTCGTCCGAGAACACGCGCAGCGACTCGCCCACGCTGGTGCCGAAGCGGTCGGCCTGGGTCAGCATGGTCGCGAAGGTTCCGATTTCTTCCACGCCGGTGCGAAGCGCAAGGTTGTGCAGTGACTTCTCGCGTGTGCCGCCGGCGCGCATCTCGAGATTGGTCCAGTGCAGCTCCTGCGCCAGGGCCTCGCTCTTGACGCGGATTTCCTCGGTGACCTTGACCAGCGCGGCGTCCAGCCCCAGGCCTGCCTCGACGCACACCAGCATCAGGTCGGCGGCATCGGGGAAATTCTCGAAGATGTCGCGTTGTCGCTCCTTGATCATCATGCGCAGCACGATGTTGGGCAGATAGCAGCCGAACAACGCCACCACCGCCAGCCACAGCAAGGTCGTGACTCCGTCGTCCGCGCCTGCCGCGCGTACCGCCACAAAGGCGAGCCCCGCAAAGCCCAGCGGCAGCAGCGTCTTCAAGCCGAAGTAGAAAAGGCTCGCGTCCGGGTGGCGGATGCCCGCGTTCAGGAACTTCAGCCGCAGCGGAGACGTCTCGCCATCGCCCGTGGGCGAAGACAGCTGGGCGAAAGGGCCGACGATCTTGACGGCGGTTTCGGTCCAGGCCGACTTGCCCGAAGAAGGCGCCACCGCCCTCAGGCGCTGCTCGGTGCGCGTGGGCAGCATCCAGACCGCGAATCCGCCGATGGCAAGAGACACGGTCACGAAAACGAGGATGGGAAGCAGCATGGCATTTCTCCTTCAGACACGAATCTTCACGATCTTGCGCAGGATCAGCACGCCGATCACCATCAAGCCCAGCATGTACTTCACTGCCGTGATGCCGATCGGATCGGTCCACAGCGGCGACATGAACTCCGGATTGAAGGTGTTCATGAGCACTGCAAGGGCGAAGGGCATAAGCCCGAGGATCCAGGCCGACAGGCGCCCTTCCGACGACAGCACCCGCACCCGCGCCAGCAGCTTGAGGCGGTCGCGGATGAGCTTGCTCAGGTTCCCGAGTACCTCGGTCAGGTTGCCGCCGGAGTCGCGCTGGATCAGCACCGACACCACGAAGTAGCGCAGATCGGTAAGCGGAACGCGCTCGCTCATGTTCGTGAGCGCCTGCTGCAGCGAAACGCCGAAGCCGACCTCGTCGGCCACCATGCGGAACTCCCCCGCAATGGGCTCGGACATTTCCTCTCCGATCATCTGCACGCTGCTCGCGAACGAATGGCCCGCGCGCAGTGCGCGCGTCACCAGGTCCAGCGCGTCCGGCAATTGCCGCTCCAGCTGGGCCAGGCGGCGGCTGCGTCGGTGATTCAGGTAGAGCAGCGGCACCGCCGCGCCGGCTGCGCTCACGAGCAAGGCGATCCAGGCGGGCTGGTTTGCGAGCGACACCATCGCCGCGAAAACGACCATGCCCGACAGCGCGCAGGCCAACAGCACGTGGGATACCGTCCACTCCAGCCCGGCCTGGAGAATGAAGCGGTCCAGGCGGTGGGCCCGCGGAAGCTTCAGCAGAACGCGTTGCATCCACGGTGCGTCGCTGAGCACCCGGTCCTTCACGAGCCGGGTTTGCGCAACGCGGTCGCTGGCGGCCGACAGCGCCTGCAGCCGCTTGCCGATCTTCTGCGCATCGGGGCCGCGGTATGCGCGCCAGAGCATGTAGAGGCCCTCGATCACCAGCAGCACCGTCACGAAGACCAGCACCGACAGGGTAATGAGCGTGTCGCCAACCAGGTTCTGGAACATGAGAGGCTCCTTATTCGTAGTGCTTGTCGGGATCGAACATGGTGTCGGGCAGCACCACGCCGAAGGAGTGCAGGCGCTCGACGAATTTCGGCCGCACGCCGGTGGCATGGAAGTAGCCGCGCACGCGGCCATCGGGGCCCATGCCGGTCTGGCGGAACGCGAAGATCTCCTGCATGGTGACCACCTCGCCCTCCATACCGGTGATCTCCTGGATGCTGGTGACCTTGCGCCGGCCGTCGACCATGCGCAGGACCTGGATCACGACGGTGATGGCCGATGCGATCTGCTGGCGCACGGAATGATGCGGAAGGTTCAGGTTGGCCATGCTGATCATGTTCTCCAGCCGCGCCAGCGCATCGCGCGGGCTGTTGGCGTGGATGGTGGTCAGCGAGCCTTCATGGCCGGTGTTCATGGCCTGCAGCATGTCGACCGCCTCTGCGCCGCGCACTTCGCCGATGACGATGCGGTCGGGCCGCATGCGCAGCGCGTTGCGCACCAGCGCACGCTGCGTGATCTCGCCCTTGCCTTCGATGTTCATTGGCCGGGTTTCCATGCGGGCGACGTGCGGCTGCTGCAACTGGAGCTCGGCCGCGTCCTCGATGGTGATGATGCGTTCGGTGACGGGAATGAAGCCCGACAAAATGTTCAGCAGCGTCGTCTTGCCGGCGCCGGTGCCGCCGGAGATCAGCATGTTGATCTTCGAGCTGGCCAGCCCCTCGAGCATCAGCGCCATCTGCGGCGTAAGCGTCTTGAGGTCGTCCACCAGGTTTTCCATCTTCAGCGGGATCTTCGCGAAGCGGCGAATCGACATCATCGGGCCGTCCAGCGCCACCGGCGCCACCACCGCATTGACACGCGACCCGTCCGGCAGCCTGGCATCGACCATGGGGCTGGATTCGTCGATGCGCCGCCCCACCAGCGAAACGATCTTGTCGATGATGCGCAGCAGGTGCTTCTCGTCGGTGAAGCTCACGTCCGTCAGTTCCAGCCGGCCCTTGCGCTCGACATAGATCTGGTCGTGCGAGTTGACCAGGATGTCCGACACGGTGGGGTCCGCCATCAGCAGCTCGATCGGCCCGAAGCCGAGCATCTCGTGCTGGATGTCGCGGATGAGCGTGCGCCGCTCGATATCGTTCAGCGCCTCGGGTTCTTCCTGCAGCAGCCGCGCAACCATCGTGGAGATCTCGTGGCGCAGCACCTCGGGCTTCAGGGTTTCGAGCACCGCCAGGTCGAAGCGGTCCAGCAGCTTCAGGTGCATTCGCTCCTTCAGGAGCTTGTAGGAGTCCGAGGCAAAGGATGAAAGCGCGGCATCGGCCACGGGTAAAACCGTGGGGCGCGCGACCGGCTCGGCTTCGATCGCATTGAGCTGTTCTCTGAATGACATGTGGACCTGCCTTGCTGTTGGAGGAAGAAGATTCGCGGCGATGCAAAGCGGGCGTCAGGCGCGGCGAAAGAGCCGGCCGATGAAGCCCGGCGCTTCTTTCTGGCGCGGACTGAGCGTGTGGGCAATTTCAACCAGCCGCTTGCAGAGCGCACTGCCGCGCGACATCTCCGCCAGCGGCACGCCGCGGTTTATCGAGGCGTCCACGTCCTTGCCGCCGTCGGGCACGCTGACCAGCGTGGCCCCGCCGAGTGAACGGCGCATATCGGACAAGCCGATCTCCGTGCCGCCCGCGCTGCGGTTGACCAGCAGCTCGACCTTGCCGGCCGGGTAGCCGAGCGACTTGAACATCTGCATGAGACGCGTCACGTTGCGGATGTGCGGGAGGCTGGGCTGGAGCACGGGAAAGATACGGTCCGCGCGGTCCATCACGCGAATGGCGAGCGGATCGACGCGCAGGCCGAGGTCGAACAGCACGAAGTCGTACTGCGCCACGGCCACCTGCAGGATGGCATCGATGTGCTCGGCCTTGACCTCGAGGGCGCGGGAAAGGTCTTCAGGCGCGGCAAGAATGCTGAAGCCCGGCGCCACCTTCACCGCGCTTGCGGCAAGCAAGGACGCATCGAGCCGGCCGATGTCGCGCGCCACGTCGGCCACCGTGGAAGTGGGCCGCAGGTCGGACACATAGGAAAGCGCATCGCCGAACTGCAGGTTCAGGTCGATCAGCAGCACCGAGCGGCGCATCGAGAGCTGATGCCCGATGTTGGTCGCAAGAAAGGTGGCGCCGCTGCCGCCCTTGCACGGCATGAACGCCACCACCTGCCCCGGCTCGCGCGCCTGCGTGCCGGCCATCTTGAGCGCAATGCGCTCCACGGCCGCCTCCAGCGCCGCGGGCTCGGGCGGCGAAGGCAGCACTTCGCGCACGCCCGAACGCATGGCAAGAATCAGGAACTCCGGCGTCTGCATGGCGCACAGCAGCACCACCGCAATCGCGGGATGGCGCATGGTGAGCTGCTCCACCATCGCCAGCTCATGAGGGTCGCAGCACATGCCGTCCACCAGCAGGAGCTCGGGCGCCGATCGTTCGACCACCCATTGCATGCGGCTCTTGCCGCCTTCGAACGGCGAGACCACATGGGAGCGGGCCTCGAGCACCTTGCGCATGTCCTGCAGATGGCCGGCATTGGGGGAGATGATGGAGATCTTCATGGCGGGTTCCGTTTCGTCTCTACGAGCAAATGGTCGGGCTGTGGGGGTCCTTGCGCATCACTTCGCGCGGCAGGAAGGTGGAAAAGCTCGGCATCGGGATGAGCGGCGCAGCGGCACCGACGATGGGCGAGATCCATTGGTAGTTGAGCCCGGTGATGCCCACCGTGACGCCCTGGCAGGTGGCGGCCGTGCAGCTGGCCGGTGTCCAGGCCACGCTCACCGCGGTGATCTGCGGCAGCAAGGCCTGCATGCGGGCCAGCACCAGCGCCTGCTGGGCGGTATCGTCGCAGACCACCGCATAGCGCGCGCCGGCACGCGTGGCCTCGCTGGCCATGCTCCATGTGAACAGCATGCGCGAAAAGTCCACGATGCCCAGCAGCAGCATGAGAAAGATGAGCAGGCCCAGCGCAAACTCCACGGTGGTCGCCCCCGATGTGCGGTGTCTCATGATGGAGCCCTCATGGTGGCGGTGATGTCGCTGAAGACGATGTTGCCGTTCGCATCGGCAAACACCACGCCCATCACCGACGGAAAGAGCGAATGGAAGGTGTAGCTGCTGATGCGCACGGTCACCGTGGTGATGAGCGGGTTGGCGCCCGCTGCCTGCCAGGTGCAGCAGCTGTCCGCGGGCACATTCGAAAGGCTCAGGCCGCGCGCGAGCGGCGTGCCGGTGCCGGCGGTGTTGCCAAACACCATCAGGTTGCGCGCCTCCGTGATGTGCGTGCCTGGCGTCTGGACCGACAGGTAGCGAACCGCATCGCGCGTCGACTTGACCACCAGGTTGTATTCGTACATCGCCCGTCCGAACTCCGTCGTAATGAAGGTGAGCAGCAGCAGGAGCGGCGTGATGAGCGCCAGCTCGACCAGCGCCGCGCCGCGCTGCTTGTGGTTCGTAGGCCTTTTCATTCGCTTCACCTCACCAGAACGGGCACCAGGGGCCCGGCCGTGCCACCGGCGAGTCCGCTGGTGGTGCAGGGGCTGCCGGCCGCACCCGCATTGCCGCGGAACTCGAGCCATGTGTCGCTCATCGGAATGGTCAGCGGCTGCAGCATCAACATGCAGGCGTAGTCGATGACACGTCCGCCGCCGTCGATCACCGGCACGGTGACCACACGCCGGTCCAGCCCATATTGCTTGTGGCCTCCGGCGACGTTGCCGGACGCGGCCAGCTTCTGGAAGCTGTTGAGCGAAAGCCCGGTGAGGTCTTCGCAGTCCTTCACCTTGCCGGTGTCGATGCAGGACGCGAAGGCGGCGCGCTTGGCAAGGAAGTCGCCAAAGGCATTGGACTGCGCGGGCCAGGTGACGGCGGTATAGGCATAGCCCGTGTAATCAGGCCGCTGCACGCTGGGGTCGCCGCTGTTCTTGTAGATGCCGAAGCGCTGGTTCCAGACATCGACCACCGAGGTCTGCACACCGGGCGTGCCGAGTGTGTCGCCCACTTTCGTTCCGCAATGATTGTTCAGCTCCGATTCCGTTTCCGAGGCGCTGTTGCTGCCGTCGAGATTGGCCCAGCCGATCTCTCCTCCGGCGGATGCGTTCTGCGCCTGGATCAGCTTCACCCAGTCGCCCACGCTGAGCCCGTAGTTCGGCGCAACGCCTCCGGCCTTCGGCTTGAGTGCGACCGGGATCGGGCAGGTGGTCTGCGCACTGGCCCGTGTGGCCACTGCGCTGGCGAAGACGCTGCCTGTCGCAGGATAGGCAGCGGCATTGCCGGAGAAGGCCCCCATGGCCTTCATGAGCCAGATGACGATATTGGGCTGGGTGTGTACGCACTGCGCATAGGCGGCCACTGCGGGGTCGACCGTGGGCGCATACGAGGCATCGCGGAACGTGATGTCGGCGAGGACGAGCTGGCCCTCCCCGCTCCAGGTGGCCGACTGCATGTTGACCCGGTTCGCGTTACCGGCGGTCTGGCCCGCGCTTTGGGCCCGCGTGATCGCGTTGCCCTGCTTGTCGAGCTCGCGCGCGGCGGCCAACGCGCAACTGTCCACGGCGGTCTGCAATTCAGTCCGCACCACGAACAGGTGGCCGAAGTCCAGTGCAATGCCCATGAATCCGAGGAGGAACAGCAGGACCAGTGCAGTGGTGATGATCATTGCGCCGCGCTGGCGGCGGCCGGGGTGGCGGACTTGCATGATCGGCTTCCTGTGCAATGGTGGCGGTTCAAGAAAAAACTCTGCGCTTTATTCGCACTCCACGCCGCCGAGGCAGGTGAAGACGCGATCGACGAAATCGCTGAGGCTGGTGCCTGTTGCCAGTGGCTGCAGGGCGATGATCAGCAGGATCGAGATCACCGCGATGAGCAGTGCGTACTCCACCACCTGGGCGCCGCTTTCTTCCTTCAGAAAGGACTTGAACATGGGACTACTCCTTTTGTGTCTTGAGAAGAAGGCGGACCTGACAAGAAGTGAGCCGGCGAGCGTGAGACATGCCACGGTTCGCCCGCCCAGCGACTTACACGCACCCGCCAGTCGTCGAAGTCAGGCAAGTGACAACACGGCCGATGAAGGTCGAGAAGCTGCCGTTGCTGTCGGTGAGCGCCTTCAATGCAACCACCAGTGCGATCGAGACGACCGCGATGATCAGCGCGTACTCCACGACTTGAGCACCGCTCTCGTCCTGCAGGAATGACTTGAACATGGGACTACTCCTTTTCATTGAGATGAATGCAGATCTGGTCAGTGAGCCGGCGAGCACGGGGTTTACCGGCTCGCCCGCCCAGCGACTTACACGCAACCGCCAGTTGTCGAAGTCAGGCAGGTTGTCACGCGACCGATGAAGGTCGAGAAGCTGCCGTTGCTGGCGGTAAGCGCCTTCAGTGCAACGACCAGCGCAATCGAAACGACCGCGATGATCAACGCGTACTCGACGACTTGGGCGCCGTCTTCGTCGCGCAGGAAGCTGCCGGTGGATTGGCCGATGGCCTGGAGAAGGTTTTTCATGGTTCTTTCCTTTCGAGGTTTGAACAGTTGGAAATCAGGTTTGAAGAATTGACGGGTGGGGACGAAAGTTGATTGAGATTCGTGGTGCTCTCCTTTCCATCTGAAGACTCTGTGGAACAAATCCGCAAAAAGGATGCAGTCACTTCGCCGAGCCGCCGATCTGGCCGCCGATGTTGATGACGTTCACCGCCGGCGGTGGCACCTTGTAGGACTCGTGGTACTGCTTCATCGACTCGCTCGCCGAGCGGCCGTCCATGCCGGCAACCGGATTCCCGTCCTTGCCCGCATCGGGATTGAGGGTCATCTTCTTTCTGGCATCGCGCACCGCATCGCCAAAGCGCGCGTCGTAGTTCGGCGTGACGTGGGAGCATCCGGTGCCCAGCAGCAGCGTCAGCGCGAGAGTGGTCGACTTGATGAACATGGTGTGCTCCTGGCTGGTGTCATTGGGGTCATTGGGTATTGCCGGCCGGTGCAACCGGTGCCGGGGTGGCGCTTTCGAGGCTGCCGTTCAGGTAGACCTCGGCGCGGCTCGGAACGACGTGGTTGTCGGTCGGAACGCGGGGCACCTCGGCGAGCGGCCGCACCAGGCGCGGCGTGATCACGAACATCAGCTCGGTCTGGTCGTTCTGGAACTCGGTGCTGCGGAACAGCGCGCCCATCACCGGCACTTCGCCCAAACCGGGGTAGCGCTTGATGGACTCGGTCACGTTGCTCTTGATGAGCCCCGCAATGACGAAGCTCTGCCCGTCGTTGAGCTGCACGGTGGTATCGGCGCGGCGCACCGTCAGCGAAGGCAGCACGGCGGTCACGCCGGTGACGGTGGTAAAGGGCGAGCCGGTCTGCGACAGGTCGGACACCTCCGAGACCATCTTGAGATTGACCCGGCCGCCGTTGAGCACGGTCGGGGTGAACTTGACCCCGATGCCGAACTCTTTTTCTTCCAGCGTGATGTTCGTTCCACCGCCGCCGGCGGCGCTCTGCGCAACCGGAATGAAGATCTTTCCGCCCGACAGGAAGCTCGCCTGCTGGCCGCTGATGGCCATGATGTTGGGCTCCGCCAGGATGCGCACCAGGCCGTCGTCCTTCTGGCCGTCGATGCCGATGGACGTGCGGCCGATCCTCAGCGCCTCGATCAGGCCCCCGCCCCCGCTCAGGAAGCTGGAGATCAGCGAATAGCTGTCGCGGCCGCCGCTGCCCGAGCGGCTCAATCCGACGCGCGCGCCCAGCCGGTCCAGCAGGGTCTTGCTGATCTCGGCAATCTTGACTTCGAGCATGACCTGCTGCGGCGCCGTGACCCGCAGCAGGTTCACGACCTTCTTGCCGTCGGCACCGTAGGCCATGGCCAGGCTCATCACGTCGTCGAGCTTGAGCGCGTCGCTGATCTCGCCGGTGAGCACGATCGATTTCTCCGCGCTGCGCACGCGGATGCGGTTCTCTTCAGGCATCAGCTCGGCGAGCTTCGACTGCAGTGCGCCCGGATCGATGGTGACGACCACGTCCTTGATGTAGCAGGTGCCGTCGGTGCTTTGCAGCACGACGTTCATCGAGCCGGCCTGGCGCCCGCGGAAGAAGAGATCGTTCGGGCTCAGCAGCATCACGTCGACGTCGGCCACGCCGTCGCCTGCGTTCGCGGTCGTGGGTGCCGCCGCTGCGGGCTGCCCTGCCGGCGCCGCGGCCGGCGCGCGGTTCGGTGGCTGCCCACTGACCACGATGCGCGCCACGCGCGCCTTGAGCGGAATGACCACCGACTTGCCGAGCACCGCGTAGGTGGGCTGGTCGTCCGGAATGATGGCCGTGCAGCGGCGCATGGCGGGTGCGGCGGCCGGCGCGGGTGCCGAGGGTGCCGCAACAGGCGCCGGAGCCGGGGCTGCGAGCTCCGCCGCAAACCCGGGCGTCGCCAGGGCCGTGAGCGCCGCCAGCAGCCAGGCGGGTGAAGAAGAGAGATATTGCACTTGTGGTTCCTCCGGACTGGGTGATCAGAAGCAGGTGAGCGAGCGGGCTGCGTGCTGGATCACTTCCACGCATTCGGATTGCCGCAACGCCACGGGAGCCGTACGCGGCACTCGCGCAGGGGCCGGCCGGGCTGCCACGGTGGTGGCGATCGGCAGGATTTCCTTCTCGCCGAACAACTGGCCCTTGGTGATGCCCGCTGTGGCCACCGTGGTCTTGTCCATCTGGTTGCGCAGCACCAGCGAGAGGGTTCCCACGCTGCGCGCCAGGTCGAGCTTTTCGGAGTCTTCGAGCGAGAGCTCCAGCGTCACGGCGCTGACCACCTTCGGCTTGGTGTCGTCGCGGTTGGCCTCTTGCGCCACGGCCAGCACCAGCACTTTTTCGAGCACGGTCTTGCTGATCTGGCGGCCCTCTTCGCCGCGGTTCTTGTCCTGCTGCGCGTTGACCATCACGTCGACGTAGTTGCCCGGCAGCGCAAAGCCCGCCACGCCGACCACGTCGTTGACCCGCACGGTCATCGCGCGCTTGCCGCTGGCAATGACCGCCGAGAGCCCGCCCTGCGTGCCGACCGGCGCGAGCTTGCCTTCGAGGATGGCCTCGCCGCGCAGCACGCCGACCTTGACCACGCGGTCTTCGAGCGACTTGGCATCCGTGAACGAACCGGGTGGCAGCGAGCCGCTCGGCCAGTCGACCAGCGACAGCATCTGGGGATTGACCCGGCTGCCCAGTTCGATGTCGACCGCGGCCACCACCACCTTGTTGGATGCGATGCCTCCCTGTCGGGAGACCCAGCCCGCTGCGTAGACCGCGGCCGCCAGGCCGGTCAGGAGGGCCAGCAGAAGCAGCCCGAGCGCCTTGATGTTTTTCATGCGAATCTCCGCCGTGGATGAATGGATGAGGGATGGGACGGGCTAGACGAAGCCCAACTGATGCGCCAGGACCTGTGCAATCGTCCCCACGCAAATGCAGATGCCGTAAGGCAGTTTTCCGATGGATTGCCGCGTGTCGATCGCGCCGCTCGGCCGGATGCCCGCAATGCCGGAGACGACGATGCCCTGCGCCGCGCCCTTGACGTTGGCCAGCATGTGGCCCAGACGGCGCCGGTGAATCGCCACCGCCACGGCCGCGAAGCCGCCGGCAATGCAGGTGAACAGGATGGCCTGCAGCGTTTGCTGGGGACCGAGAAACGCGCCGACCATCGCCATCAGCTTGACGTCGCCCGCGCCCATGATCCGCAGCACATAGAACGGCAGCATGATCGCGAAGCCGGTGCCCAGCCCGCCCAGCGCGTTCATCGCGCCTGTCATCGGCGTACGCGCCGCGAAGGTGCCGTAGATGATTGCGAACACCGCGCCGCCGAAGGTGAGCCAGTTGGGAATGCGGTAGAAGCGCACATCGCTGACCGCGGCCATCACCAGGAGAACGAAGAGCCCGCCCATGCGGAAGTCCGACGCCAGGAGCATCAGCAGATCGAGGAAAGCGTCGAGTTCCGTCATGAGGTCTGTGCTCCGTATGGACAGGGTCAGTGGCACTTCAGGCGCTGCGCCGTATCGCCAGCAGCAGGAGCAGGCACACAACCAGCACCAGCGCGCCGATGAGCGCAAACTCCATGAACGACATGCCGGCGTCTTCACGCAGCAGGTTCATGAAGGTTCTTGGCAGCAGTTCGATCGGTTCCATGCGTGTTCTCCAGTGAGGTAGCCAACCGGCGCCGCCTTTCATCCGAACCGGATCGAAGCGTTTTGCCGTGGAGTCACTGTAGAAATTGCGCGCTCTGCGCACATGAGCGATGCGCCCCTTCTGGAGGGAGACAATCGCCCCGCCCCCGCCCGCCGCACCCATGACAAAGCGCCTGCCTCGCTTGGCGGCTGTCTTTGCGGCGGCGCAAAGCAAAACGCCCTGGCGTTGCGCCAGGGCGTTTGTTCATTTGTGAATCAGGTGCCGCGCGTCAGGTGTCGAGCGTCAGGTGCTGTCCGTGCAGCGCCGCGGCGGCGGGCGATGCCAGGAAAGCGATGGTCTGCGCGGCGACCGAAGTCGACACCCATTCCGCCGGATTCGCGTCAGGCATGGCCTGCCGGTTGGCCGGCGTGTCGAGCACGCTGGGCGCAACGCTGTTGACGGCCACGCCATGCGGTGCGGCTTCGGCGGCCATGGCTTCCACCAGCCGCTGCAGCGCGCTCTTCGATGCGATGTAGGCTGCCATGGCAGGCAGGCCGCGCGCCGCCACCTTGGCGGTAACCGCAACGATGCGCCCGGCGCCGCGCTCGATCATCGAAGGCAGCACCGCCTGCGTGACCGCAACGAAAGACCAGGCGTTGAGGTTCATCATCCGGTCCCAGCTTGCGCGCGAGAGCGAATGGGTCGCCTCGCCCATCTCGAAGCCGCCGGCAATGTGAACCAGCGCATCGATGCGGCCGAAAGCCTTGAGCGCCTGGCCCGACAGGTCCGCCATTTCGGACGGCGACGTCACGTCTCCCGCGAGCAGCAGGTGCTGCGAATTGTCCAGGCCCGGAAAGACCTCGTTCAAATGGTCTGCGCGGTGATCGATCAACGCAAGGCGGGCGCCCTGCGCAAGAAAATGCTGGGCCACCGCGCGGCCCAGTGCACCCGCGGCCCCGGTGATCACGACATGCGGCAGCTCGGTGATTGGATCGGTCATGGAAAATCTCCTTGGTTGAGGGCCAGGCCCGTCGATGATGGCGAATCCTACCGCCGCCCCGCACAAAATCGTTGAGCCCCGGAATTTTTACGCTATACTTGCGGTCTTGCCTAAAAACGCACAACGTTTTGAGCGCAAGGGCTCTTAGCTCAGTTGGTAGAGCAGCGGACTCTTAATCCGTAGGTCGAGTGTTCGAGTCACTCAGGGCCCACCACCAACACCAGAAGTAGCGCGGTTCCCGCGCTATTTTTTTGCCGGGACTGTTCTGCAATCGCCGACGGTCTTCTGCAAGAAAGAAAAAAACCTCCCGCTTCACTGCAGGGAGGTTTTTTCTTTTTTGGCCTCCGCACTTGCAACTCCGTGCAGCGGATTCGCCAACCGCCTCTCCAGCCCACTTCCCACGGGGCGCTCACCGCTTCCTGAGAGGCGGCGGCCACATGCGAAAAAGTCACATTTTTTACCGCACACCCGCACACAGATGAGCATGGCAAGGCGGATGCTGCGGACTTTTACCGGAGGCCGATGCAATGCTCAATCAAGTCATTCACAACGCGACCATCACATTGCAATTGCCGCTCGACATGAGCGCCAGCGGCGAGATCGCTGCGCTTCGATCGGCGGGAATTCCGGTCGACGAGCTGGGCAATGCAACGTCCGGCTATCTGTTCGTGCGGACCACGGGCCGCGGAGACCACCAGACCAACACCTTTCGATGGTTTGCCGCCGGCATCGGCCTGGCACCCGCGGTTTCGGTTCCGAGTCAGCCGATGCCGGTCGCTTCTGCAGTCGCCGAAGAAGCACCGGCCTGGTGACCGATAGGGGCGGACCCTCTGCCTCAATCGTTGTTGCGCTCGCACTTGCGCGAGTTGACCAGGCAGCCGGCGTAGTCAGGGTCGTGCTTGAGCAGGAACATCGCACGCGCAGCCACTGCCGTGTCCGCGAAATCGCTGAACAAGCCATCAACGCCGGCCTCGTAGAACGCGAGGTACTCGTTGACGGGGTTGCCGCCGAAGCTGCCGGTCAGCCGCTTCTGCTCGCTGCGGAAGGTGTACGGATGCACCAGCAGTCCCAGCCGATGCGCATTCGCGATCACGTCGGTGGGCGGCAGCAGCACGCGATCGCGATCGTCGACCACGCCGTCGCCCGTCACGTCGGCGCACGCGCCGTTCTGCACCGACTTGCAGGCGCTTGAAATCAGGTACGGCTTCCAGGGCCCGATACCGTCCGCATAGCCCCTGACCTCTTGCAGGCCGCGGGGCGTCACCAAATCCTTGAACTGGCCGTCGCGGTTCGACACGACCCAGTCGTAGGGCTTGTCGTAAGGCTTGCTGAAGTCCAGCGAGCCGTCGGGCTTGACGTCATTCGCGTCCACCAACTGGATTAGCCGCACGCTCGTCTTGCTGCGCAGATAACGAAGATTGGCGGTTTCGAACGACTGGATGAAGACCGGCGCATTGCGCTGGTTCCAGCCCGCGGCACTCAGCACGGCCAGAAGGCGGTCTTCCAACGGAAGCCCGATGGCCTGGTGATAGGTCGGATGCTTGGTCTCCGGATAGATGCCGATGCGCCTGCCCTCTTCGCGCGACTTGCGCTTGGCCAGGTCGATCACCTCGGTCAGCGTCGGAACCTGGAACCTGCCGTTGAAGGATTGGTCGCGCTCGGGAAAAGACTGCACCGCGCGCAGTTGCTTGATCTCGGCCAGGGTGAAGTCGCTGGCAAAGAAGCCATCGGTCGGAACGCCGTCGAGCACCACCGTGCGCCGGCGGTTTGCGAACTGCGGCAGGTCCTTCACGTTGGTGGTGTCGATGAGGTTGGGCTCGTGGCGCGCGATCAGGTGGCCATCCTTCGTGGCGACAAGGTCGGGTTCGATGTAGTCGGCGCCCAGAGAGATGCCCAGCGCGTAGGCCTCGAGCGTGTGCTCGGGCAGGTAGCCGTTGGCGCCGCCCCGGTGCCCGATGACCAGCGGCGCGTTGTCGGCGCGTCGGCGCGCGCGTTCTTCGTGCGCGGTGGCCGGTGTGGCGGCCACAAACAACATGCCCAGGCCGAGCATGGCTGTGCAGATCTTCTTCAGGTGGTTCAAGGCAAGTCTCCTGGTTGGTGTGCGAGCGGAACTTAGGCGCCCTGCGTGACAGGCCGGTGAATCGGCCTTGGGGCCGCGCGGTCATCGGGTGCGGATCATGACGCGCCGGTTTTGCGTGCGCAATCCCCAGGGGAGCCGACTCACGCAGAATCCGGGCTCATCGCATTCTTGAGAAAACGGAAGTCCATGTTCGGTCGAATCAAGCTCCATCCATTCATCAAGGCGAACCCGCCGCATGCCGGCTGTGTGCCCGCCACGCAGGAGCTGCTGCAAAGGTATGAAGGCCGGCTGCCCGCGGCAATGCTCGAGCTCTGGCGCAAGCACGGCCTGGGGCTGTACGGACACCGGCAGCTCTGCCTGATCGATCCGGATGCATGGCAAGCCACGCTCGACCGGTGGATCGTTGCTTCGCCACAAGATACCGTGGTGCGAGTGCCGTTTGCGATCACGCCGTTCGGCACCCTGCTCTTCTACCGGAAGCTCACCGCAACGGACGAGGACGTGGCAACGCTGAACCCCGTCACGCGCAGCACCAGCATCCTCAGTTGGGACGCGGTGGATTTCTTCAACAGCGTGCTGAGCGATGCGGACTCTGTCGATGAATTCATCCGCCCGGACATGCTCGAAACAGCGCAGCGCGAAACCGGCCCGCTTGCGGCCGGCGAGGTCTACTACGTCGATCCGATGCTGCTGTCCATGCAGATGCTCAAGATCGTCAAGACCGATGCGCTGGCGCTCCACCAGAAGCTCCGCGCGGAGGTCGATCGCGAAAGCGCCCCGCCTGCATCGCCGCCCAACAGCGTTTACGCGGCCATGCCCGCAGAATACCGCGAGGCCTTCGAGAACACGGAAAGAGACAGCGACCGCCCAAGCGGACTCTTCCTGTCGACCTACATCGACTGGCGCCGGCTGCTCGCGCTCGACGGCAATGGCGGCTACCAACTGCTGTTCTGGGAGAACGACGAAAAGACGGGCGAGGCAGTGGGCGTGCGGCACTACAGCGGACCGTACGAGGTCGTCGAAACAGACGGCGGCGCCCGCCTGATGCAGCTCGACGTAGAGCTGAACGACGATTCACTCGGCAGCGATGCCAACGACGAGCGCTTGTACGTCATGCAAAGCGGCGGCGAATCGTGGCTGCTGCAAGAAGGTGCCATCGAAGACATCGCAACGTCCATCGGTGCCGATGGAACGATGGGCCGGTCTGAACACTACTTTCGGCCCGTGCGGTTGAGCGATCCCTTTCCTGCCGACGAGCCCGACGGAACGACCGCCCCGCCCTTCGAAGACCTGCCGGCCGCACTGCAAGCCCTCCTTCACCGCGAACCGCTGCGGGCCACGATCATCGAGGTCAGTGCAGAAAGCGATCCCGAAGAATCGACCGTGATGGTCAGGGTGAACCTGGGAAGCAACCACGGCCTGCGGATGAACATGCCGCTCATGTCGCCCAAGGGCAGCCCGCGCGAGCTTTACGGCTGGGTGTGGGAGATGGACGCCGATAGCTGCGGGGTCGGCATCGAAGTGGCGCACGACTCGGCCGGTGCAATCGTCGACGGGCCGCAGATAGGGGACGTGCTTGTTACCCGGGCGGATTGAACAGCCCCTCGCCGCTTACCGTGGCCAGCGGTCCTTCAACCCACCATCCACCCTTCGACAAAGCGCGACAACAGTTCGCGCTTCTCGCCCACTTCCGCAATCAGGTATTGCCGGGCATGCTGCTGGGCCAGTTCGCTCGCCAGGAACCATTGCTCGCGCGTATCGTCGCCCTGCGGAGGCGGCTTGCCCCAGATGGCGCTTTCGCCGAGAAAAGCCTCCGTGACCGGCAGGCGCCCGTCGGTTCGGCCCAGTTCCGACAGCGGGTTGGGCGGCCCGCCGAGGTCGACGCGGACGTGAACGGCATCGCCTTCCACGTCGATGGATGCACCCAGCCCGCCCGCCTGGAGCACACTCCACAGTTGTTCGGCGGAAGCGTGGCGAACCCAGCTTTCCAGCGCCCGCTTCAGGCTTTCAGTGATGATTTCTTTGTCCATACGGCAATATTTCACACTTTTCTAAAGTGATTTCACCAGCATCCGGCCCTGTCCCGCGCCGAAAAGGCGATTGGCATGGCATCTTGCGGGTTGCTGTCATGCATCGCAAGAAGAACAAGAACTCCGGCGACAGGGGCGCATAAAGTTTCGAAGCTCAAGCTCGTTGCACCCGCCTCGGCGGGTATTTTTTTGTTCCGCCCCGCGGGCTACGCTATATTTCCTGTCATGGAAAAGGCGTCAGACTTAGGCAAACCCACTGTTCCCATCGACCTGATCGGTCCGGAGCACTGGGCCCGTTCAAGCCGCCGCAGCGGCCGCACCACCAAGGTGATCTGCCTGATCGTCGGCGGCCTTGCAACCGCCGGGATCATCGCCTACGGCGTCTTCGGGGGCTTCAGCCGCTGAGCCTGCCGCTCTGGGGGCTGCCGCTTCCCTACTCTTTCGGGCTGTAAATAGTGTTTACGGCACCGTCGACAACCGGGACAATCGTTCTCGTCCCCTCGTCGTCGTTTTCAAACAGTGCCCAATCTCACCGTCGCGCGCCGCCGCAATGTTCTTGCGCTGCACCGCCGCTTTCTCGAAGGGGCCATTGCAGCCGGCCTGCCCGCCAAGGGGCTGGACCAGGCCTTTGCCAGGAAGATCGAAATCTCCCCCAGCATGTGGAGCCAGATCAAGAGCTCGCGGCCGATCGGCGACACCCTGGCGCGGCAGATCGAGCGGCACTGCGAAGTAGAAACTGGCTGGCTCGACGAGGAAGACCGCGCCTCCGAAGTGCCCGACGCGGCTGAAGAGCGCTTCATTGCGGCCGCGCGCGAGGCCTGGCGCCAGGCCAACGCAAAGGGGAAAAAAGAGCTCAGCGGCTGGCTCAAGCAGCGCGCACACGGCGCTGGCGAAGAGCCGCCGGCCTGAGCCTTTTCTTAGGCAACAGAAGAAGGCGACATGCGCAGGATGGCCGCGCGCAAGTCTTGCGGAATTTCCACCGCGCGATGGCTCTCGAGCGAAGTCGTCACCAGCACCTGCTTCACCTGCATG
The DNA here is from genome assembly GCF_037204045.1 of Variovorax sp. CCNWLW225. Classification (NCBI taxonomy): domain Bacteria; kingdom Pseudomonadati; phylum Pseudomonadota; class Betaproteobacteria; order Burkholderiales; family Comamonadaceae; genus Variovorax; species Variovorax sp. CCNWLW225. Next base: position 689,553 of record NZ_JBBCBV010000001.1, read on the forward strand.
CGCAGTTCACCGCCGGCCGGCTCGAAGCAGCGCAGGACGAGCGAGATCGAGCGCGAACCCAGCCGCTCGACCGACAGGCCGAGCGCCACCTGGTCGCCCATGCGGCTCACCGCGCGAAAGTCGGCCTCCAACCGCACCGTGGGCAAGCCGACGCGCCGCTCCGAGATGAGCGCGTGGTAGTCGATGCCGAGCCCTTCGCTCACCCAGTCTTCCACCAGCCCGTTGAGCATGACGAAGTACTGCGGGTAGAACACGATGCCCGCCGGATCGCAGTCGGAAAAGCGGATCATCCGCGTGCGGCGGAAATCGGCCTGGGGCGCTTCCTTCTGGCTTGCGGTCATCAGCCCTCCTCGCCCGAGGGCTCGCTGCGCATCACGTGCACGCGAAGCTGCCCGAGTTGCGCATGCATCTGCTTGACGGTCTTCATGTCGAGGCCCGAGAACATTTCGAGAATCCATTGCTCGTGCTCCTTGGCCATGGTCTCGAAGCTGGCGCGGCCCTTGGGCGTGAGGCTCACGATCCACGAGCGGCGATCGTCGGGGCTGTGTGCGCGCGCCACCACGCCGTCGCGCTCGAGCTCGTCCGTGAGGCCGGTAACGTTGCCGCCCGTCACCATCAGGTAGCGCGACAGCACGCGCATCTTCAGGCCCTCTTCGTAGCGATAGAGCTGCGCCATGTAGTCGAAGCGCGCCAGCGAAATGCCGAAGCGCTCGCGCAGCCGGCGCCGAATTTCGGCCTCGATCTGCGTGGTGCTTGCGAGCATGCGCAGCCACAGCTTGAGCATGGCGTGGTCTTCACGGCCCGCGCGCGCCTCGTGGCCGAGTTCTTCGGCATCGCTGAGCGCGGCGTGCGAGGCATCGTTGCGCATTACATGACCTCCCCGCCGGAAACCGATACCGACTGCCCGGTGACGGAGGCCGCGCCCTCGCCGCACAGCCAGCGCACCGCATCGGCCACCTCGGCGGGCTGCACGATGCGCCGCTGCGGATTGACGTTGGAAAACTCGGCCAATGCATCGGCTTCGCTGCGGCCGGTCTTGCCGACCACGTTGGCGACGCTCGCGCGCAGGATGTCGGTGTCGGTATAGCCGGGGCATACCGCGTTCACCGTCACGCCCTTGCGGGCCACTTCGAGCGCCAGCGAGCGCGTGAGGCCGATCACGCCATGCTTGGCCGCTGTGTAGGCGGCCACATAGGCATAGCCCTTCTGGCCGGCGGTGCTCGCAATGTTGACGATGCGGCCCCAGCCCGCCTCGAGCATGTCGGGCAGTGCCGCCTGCGCGCACAAGAAGCTGCCCGTCAGGTTGACCGACAGCATGCGCTGCCACAGTTCGACCGAGGTCTTGAGAAAAGGCGCGCTTTCGGCGGCGCCGGCGTTGTTCACCAGGATTGCGATGGGCCCTCGCCCGGCGCGTGCCTGCGCGAAGGCGGCCTGTACCGCTTGCGCATCGGCCACGTCGGCGGCCACGACACCATGGCCTTGGCCCTGGAGCGAGGCGGCCACGCGCTGGAGCGAATCGATGTCGCGCCCGAGCAAGGTCAGCGTAGCGCCTTCGGCGGCGAGGGTGCGGGCGATTTCGGCTCCGATGCCGCGCGCGGCGCCAGTCACCAGGGCGTGGCGGCCGGTCAATGGATTTGCATGCATACCTGAAATGTTTAGTTCTGAACTATTCTAGCGAATGTGGCTTATCGCTTGTTCAGCGCACGGTCCCAGGTCTGCGCGCCTACCCCGCGCTCGCGCAGCTTGAACTTCTGAACCTTGCCGTTCTCGGTGCGCGGCAGGTCGGGCAATACATCGACATAGCGGGGCACCGCAAAATACGGCAGGCGGCTTTCGCAGAAGCTCATCAGTTCCAGCGGATCGATGCGCTCGCCCTCGCGCGGCACCAGCGCGGCCATGACTTCGTCCTCAGCCAGTTCGGAGCGCACCGGGTACACCGCACACGACGCAACACTGCGATGGCTCAGCAGCACCTGCTCGACCTCGAACGAAGAAATGTTTTCGCCGCGCCTGCGGATCGCATCCTTGATGCGGTCGACAAACCTGAAGGCTCCGTCGGCGTCGCGCACCACGCGGTCGCCGGTGTGAAACCAGAGATTGCGCCAGGCCTCGACCGTCTTCTCGGGCATTTTGAAGTAGCCGCTTGCGAAGGCATACGGCTCGTCTGCGCGCAGCAGCAGCTCGCCGGCTTCTCCGGCCGGCAGCTCCGCATCGCCTTCATCGGCAACGCGTGCCTGGAAGCCGGGCCGCAGCCACCCCATGACGCCGCCGCGCGGCGAATCGGGCGCGGTGGCAATGGCAAAGTTGGTCTCGGTGGAACCATAGCCTTCGAGCAGGCGTACGCCGGTGCGCTCGAAAAATGCCTTGCCGGCGGCCTCGGGCACACCAGGCCCAAGTCCGACGCGCACGCGATGGTTGCGCTCACCCTCGCCCGCGGGCTGCGCAAGCAGTATCGGCACCATGGCGCCCAGCAGGTAGACCACGGTGGCACCGGTCGCATGCATAGAAGGCCAGAAACCCGAAGCCGAGAAGCGAGTTTCGAAGACGACCTCGGAGCCTGTGAGCGCGGCTTGCGCAAGGGTGTTGAGCGCATTGATGTGAAAGAGCGGCAGCGTGGTGCACAGCACGTCGTCCGCCGCCACGCCGAGCACCTCGGCGCTGTTCACACCCCACCAGAAATACTGCGCGTGCGGGCAGATCACGCCCTTGGCGGGCCCCGTGGTACCAGAGGTATACAGAATGGCGAGCGGGTCGCCCGGCTGCACATCGGCCGGCGCAACGGCGGCGCCGCCGGAGGGATACGCCAGCACACGCACGCTGGCCGGCGCCAGCCACGCGGCAGGTTCTCCGCCAGCCGCCTCGCCGATGACCCAGATTTCCTTGAGCTTCGTTCGCCCCAGGTCCGCGGCCTGCAGGCGGTTCAGAAAGCTCGCTTCGATGACCAACAGCTTCGCTTCGCTGTGCGCAAGAAAGTACCCGATCTGCGGCCCCATGGAGGCAGTGTTGATCGGTACCGTCGAAGCGCCGATCCAACCGGCACCGAGAAAAGTCTCAAGAAACTCGATGCGGTTGCCGCACATCACGGCCACGCGGTCTCCGCGTTCGACACCGGCTTGCGCGAGCACGCCGGCGCGAGTGCCGGCCGCGTGTGCCGCATCGGCATGCGACCAGCGAGAGCCCGCAATGCGCAGCAACGGGCGCGTACCGAACACTGCCGCCTGCCGCTGCAGCATGGCCGGCAGCGTTCGCTGTGCCGGGGGCACTGCGCGCGGTTCACTCGTCATCGTGCGTGCCTCCGCCAAGATAGGTGGCCTGCACCCGCGGGTCGCTCGCCAGCTCGGCCGAAGCGCCTGAAAGCGCGATCTCGCCGGTTTCGAGCACGTAGCCGTGGTCCGAGGTTTCAAGCGCGGCGCGCGCGTTCTGCTCCACCAGCAGGATCGACACGCCGTCTTCGCGCAGCTTGCGCACGATGGTGAGAATGTCGCGCACGATGAGCGGTGCAAGGCCGAGGCTGGGCTCGTCGAGCATCAGCAGGCGCGGCGCCGACATGAGTGCGCGGCCCACCGCCAGCATCTGGCGCTCGCCGCCCGAGAGCGTGTCGGCGCGCTGCGCGCGGCGCTCCGCGAGCCGCGGAAACCGGTCGTATACCGATTGCAGCCGCTTCTTCATCGCATCGCCGCGCAGCCGCTTGGCATAGGCGCCGAGCTGCAGGTTGTCCAGCACGGTGAGCTCGCCGAACAATTCGCGCTTCTCGGGCACAAGGCACAGGCCGCGCTCCACGCGCGCCTCCACATCGAGCCCTTGCAGGTCTTCGCCCTCGAAGCGCAGCGTGCCCTTGCAGGGCAGCAGGCCCATGGCGGCAGCCAACAGCGTGGTCTTGCCCGCGCCGTTGGGGCCGATCACCGAGATGATCTGCCCTGGCTGCAGGTCGAGCGACACACCACGCACTGCCTCGACCTGTCCGTAAGACACATGCAGGTCCCCAATCTCCAGCATCGCGGTCATTTCGTCACCCCCAGGCTTGTCACTGCGTGTACTTCGCGCACCCCCTGAAGGGGGCCCGCGCCTTCGGGCGGCCGTGCGGCGGTCATACAACGCTCCCCAGGTAAGCCGCTTGCACACGCTCGTCGGCGCGCACCGCCGACGGCACGCCCTCCACGAGCTTGGAGCCGAAGTTCATCACCACCAGCCGGTCCACCAGTTTCATCACGAAGTCCATGTCGTGTTCAACGATCAGGATGGTCACGCCCTCCTCGCGCAGCTTGCGCAGCAGGTCTCCGAGCGCCATCTTTTCCTTGCGGCGCAGGCCTGCCGCGGGCTCGTCGAGCACCAGCAGCACCGGGTCTGCAGCCAGCGCGCGCGCAATTTCGAGAATGCGCTGCGTGCCCAGCGGCAGGCTGCCCGCGAGCTCATGCGCGCGGTCGCCCAGGCCGATACGGTCGAGCTGGCGCTGCGCCTCCTGCAGGATCTGCCTTTCCTCGGTGCGGTCCAGCCGCAGGCCGGCTTTCAAGACACCCGAGCGCGTACGCGAATGCGCACCCAGCGCCACGTTGTCGAGCAGGCTCATGTGCGGCCGCAGCTTCACGTGCTGGAAAGTGCGCGCCAGCCCCAGCCGCGCCACCTGGCGCTGCGGCATGCCGGCGATGTCGTGCTCCAGAAAGCGCACCTGGCCCGCGCTCATCGGCAGCGTGCAGGTCAGCAGGTTGAACATCGTCGACTTGCCGGCGCCGTTCGGGCCGATCAGTCCGATGATTTCTCCCGCATTCACTTCAAAGCTCACGTCGTTCACCGCCACCAGCCCGCCGAAGCGCTTGACCGCGCCCTTCACCGACAGCACCTGCGTGCCGCGCGCGGGCAGTTGCCGGTGCGGCAGCGGTTCGACCGCAGGTGCTTCATAGCGCGAGGCACCCTGCGAGCCGGCCCTGCGACGCGTCCAGCGCCGCAGCAGGCCCATGAGACCGCCGCGCGCAAAGTGCAGCAACAGAATGAAGAGCGTTGCGAACGCCACCGCCTCCAGCTGCCCGGCACGCTGCGTGAGCATGGGCAGTACGTCCTGCAGGCCGTTCTTCAACACCAGCACCAGGGCCGCGCCCACCAGCGCGCCAGCCAGCTGCCCGAGCCCGCCGGCCACCGCCATCAGCAGGTACTCGATGCTCGCGCGCACGTCGAACGGCGACGGACTCACGAAGCGGTTCATGTGCGCATAGAGCCAGCCTGCCAGCCCCGCAAAGAGCGCGGCCGTCACAAACAGCGTAAGCCGCACGCGGTAGGCATCGGCCCCCACGCTGGCCAGCAGCGTGGCGCCGCCGCGCAGCCCGCGAATCGCACGGCCGGGGCGCGACTGCAGCAGGTTGTGGCTGAACAGGCAGGCCAACCCGACCACCACCCAGATCAGGTAGTACATCGACCGCGGATCGGCCAGCGACCAGCCCGCGACCTGCAGCGCCGGAATGTTCGACAGCCCCGTGTGGCGCCCGAGCGCATCGACGTTCCCGAACAGCATTGCGATCGACAGGCCCCACGCGATGGTGCTCAGCGGCAGAAAGTGTCCGCCGAGCCGCAGCGTGAGCATGCCGATGGCAAGGGCCGACAGCCCGGTGAGCAGCAGCGCGAACAAGAGGCCGATCCATGGCGACATGCCCTGCGTGGTCGTGAGCCACGCCGTCGCATAGGCCGCAATGCCCACGAAGGCCGCCTGCCCGAACGAGGTTGCCCCACCCACGCCGGTGAGCAGCACCAGCCCGAGCGCCACCAGCGCGCCGATGCCGATGTCGTTGAGCAGCGAAACCGTGAAGCTGCCCGCCACCGCCGGCACCAGCGCCAGGACGACGACGACCAGGGCGATCAAGCCCATGCGTTTGCGGTTGCCGTTCATTGCTCCACCTCGTCTTCTTCCTCTTCGGAGTGCGCGGCCATGAAGGAGCGCAGCATGAGCACCGGTATGAGCAGGCTGAACACGATCACGTCTTTCAGCGCACCGCTCCAGAACGACGCAAAGCTTTCCACCACGCCGACCGCGAGTGCGCCCACGGCCGTCATCGGGTAGCTCACGAGCCCGCCGATGATTGCGGCCACGAAGGCTTTCAGGCCGATGATGAAACCCGAGTCGTAGTACATGGTCGTTACCGGCGCGATCAGCACACCGATGAGCCCGGCCAGCAGAGAGGCGCAACCGTAGGCCAGCAGCGCGGTGCGCACCGGCCGAATGCCGACCAGCCGCGCGCCCACCCGGTTCACCGCCGTCGCACGCAGCGCCTTGCCGGCCACCGTGCGCTCGAACACGAGGAAGAACAGCCCGCTCAGCACAATGGCCGCGCCCACCATCAGCACCACCTGGCCACTGACGGTGAACCCATCGCCCAGCGTGAACACCGCGTTCGTGAGCGGCGTGGTGCGCGAGCCTTCGGGGCCGAAGAACAACAGGCCCAGGCCCGAGAGCAGGAAGTGCAGCGCCAGCGAAACGATCAGCAGCACCAGCACCGAAGCGTCGGCAATCGGCTGGAACACCACCCGTGCGAGCAGCGGCGCGATGGGCACCACCAGCAGCACCGCCACCGCGATATGCACCGCCACCGGCACGCCCGGCTTTGCCGCAAGCCACGCCAGCACGCAGGGAATCGCGGGCAACACGCCCCACATCAGCACCGCCTTGGGAATGCGGGCGGCTTCGCCGCGCCGCAGCAGGCTGCCGACTTCGGTTGCCAGCGCCAGCGCCGTGAGCACCGCCACCATGCCGATGGTCGGCGGCACGCGGCCGGTTTCGAAGGCCGCCAGCGACAGTGCGGCAAAGGCCGCGATGTCGCCGAACGGCACGAACACCACCCGCGTGACGGAAAAGATCAGCACCAGCCCGAGCCCGGCGAGCAGATAGACGGCACCGTTGGCCAGGCCATCGGTGATGAGGATCAGCGCGACGTCCCACGTCATAGGAAAACCTCAGGCAAAAACATCGTCGTCAAGCGGTTCAAGGTGCGAGCTTCCATTGGCCGTTGTCGAGCTTGACGATCACGCGGGCGCGTTCGTCCACGCCGTAGAGGCTGCCGGGCTTGAAGCTGTACACGCCGTGCGTGCCCACCACCTCCTTGGTGCTGAAGATGGCATCGCGCAGCGCCACGCGAAACTCCGCCGTGCCCGGCTCGGCCTTCTTCATGGCGCGCGATGCGGCATCGGCAAACACCAGCCAGCCGTCGAAGGAATAGGCCGAGAAGGCATCGCTGGTCGGCGCGTTGTTGACCTTCTGGAACACCGCGCGGAAATCGGTCGCGATCTTCTTGGTCGGGTAGGTGTCCGGCAGCTGCTCGGCAACGATCACCGGGCCGGTGGGCATCAGTGCGTTCTGGCCGGCGGCACCGACCACGCGCACGAAGTCGGGGTTGATGAGGCCGTGCTGGCCGTACACGCCGCCCTTGTAGCCGCGCTCCTGCAGCGCGAGAAACGGCAGCGCGCCCGGCGTGCCGGCGCCGCCGGTCATCACCGCGTCGGGCCGCAGCGCGACGATCTTCAGCACCTGCCCGGTCACGGAGGCATCGGCGCGCGCGTAGCGCTCGTTGCTCACCACCTTGATGCCGGCTTCTGGCGCGGCTTTCATGAGCGCGTTGTAGACCAGGTCGCCCCAGGCGTCGGTAAAACCGATGTAGCCCACCGTCTTGACGTTGTTGCGCTTCATGCGCTCGACCACCGCATCGATCATCAGCTGCGTGGGCTGCGCGACCGTCATGACCCACGAGTTCTCGTTCGCATCGAGCAGGATCGGCGTGAGGCCGATCATCGGCGTCTTCGCGTCGCGGCCCACCTGCGCCATCGCGATGGCGGCCGGCACGCCCGAGGTGCCCATGAGCACGTCGACCTTCTCCTCTTCGACAAGCTTGCGCGCATTGCGCCCGGCGGTCGTCGGGTCGGAGCCGTCGTCCAGCACGATGAGCTGCACCTTGCGGCCATTGATCTCGGGCTTGTAGGCCAGCGCGGCCTGCATGCCCTTCGCATATGGCACGCCCAACGAAGAGTTGGGGCCCGAGAGCGACACGCTCAGGCCGACCTTGAGGTCGGCCGCAAGCGCGCTCGCAACGCCGCAGGCAGTCAGCGCCGCGGCGATGGCACCGCGCGTCAAGGTCAGCATCAGGCTCTTCATGTCGTAGCTCCAGTGAGAAAGAATGGAAGGAACGGAAAACTCAGATGAACAACTGGATGGCCGGCAATGCGCGTGCAGCGTTGAGCAGGTCGATGCGCTTCTGGCGGATGCGCCAGCCCGAGGGCGTCTGCGTCAGATGGTGGCGGGCCGTGCCGCTCAGCAATATCTGGGATTCGCCGCGCGCTTCGACGTAGAGGAATGGCGTGCGAAGGCGCACCTCGTCGCCCGTTTCGCTTTCGATGCGCGAAGGCTGCAGCACATGCTGGCTATGGCTTGCGGGGTGCTGCGAATGCGCGCGCGGGTTCTTCAGCCGATCCACACGCAGCTGCAAAAGCAGCCGGTCTTCGTAAGCCAGCGAGTTGTGGGAGAACGGATCGGCCTGCGCGGCGCCGAGCAATGGAACCCAGTAGTGGCCGTCGTCGGCAAAGAGCGCCAGCCAGTCGTCGAAGCGCCGTTCGTCGAGCAACGCGGCCTCATGGGCGACAAAATCGCGCGGGTCGCTGGTCATGCCGCAGCCTCCGAAGCCATTGCCTTCGCCCAGGCGCGGAACTGGTTGCGCATGAGCAGTTCGTTGGTGCCGTTGGTGGTGATGGTGGTTTGCGCGAGCTCGGCCGCGTCGAAGTTGCGGTGCAGGCTCACCCACTCGTTGCCGCCGGCGCGCAGCCCTTGCTGGATGCTTTCGAACAGGTGCACGTCGTCGTGCGCCACCACCGACATCGGCGAGAAAACGAGCCGGTTGTAGCTCATCGCCCGCTCGAAAAGCAGCGCCGGCGCGCCCGCTGCGCGGAAGCTCCAGGCCTCGATCAGCGTGCGATCAGCGGCCAAGGGCCGGATCACCCGGATGGCCTGGGGAGAGCCCTTCACCGAAAGGCTCGGATACAGCACCGAATTTTGCGGCGAGCGCTGCAGGATGTCGGCCGCGCGCTCGGCGCCGTGCGCGGCCTGCATCGCGGCCTCGTACTCGGGCAACTGCGCATAGTTGGAGTGGATGCTGAAGTTCACCCCCAGCACGCTGTGGCCGTTGGCGAACACGCGGCCACCCATCTTGTCGAAGAATTCGTAGCCCGAACCGAAGGGGAGGATCTGCTCCATCGCCATGGGCTTGGGGTCGGTGGGCGCGTGGCCCTCCCACAGCGCCTCGGCCGCCTTGGTGGCCGACTCGTGCGTGGACATCGGATGCACCGTGTCGTTGATGTTCTCGAGGTACATCTTCCAGTTGCAATGGACGATGTTGCGCAGCACGCCGCCGCCGACGGTGAGCTTGCCTTCCGGCGAGCGGTCGACCATGTTGTCGATGGCGCCGAGCACCTCGCCGAAGTAATCTTCGAATGAGGGGCCGGCCTCGGAGAGGCGCACGAAGACGAAGTCGCGGTACACCTTCACATGCTTCACCACCGACAGCCCCTGCCCCGATTCGCAGGCCTTGAGCTGGGTGCCCTCATAACCGTTCTTCAGCGGCAGGCCGAGCGGCGCGCCGTCGAGCTTGTAGGTCCACGCGTGGTACGGGCAGCGGAAGAAGCGGCCGGTATTGCCGCATTCATCCGTTACCAGCTGCGTGCCCTTGTGGGCGCAGCGGTTGTACATGACATGCACTGCGCCGTCGGGCTGCCGCACCATAAGGAGCGGCCGGCCTGCGACCTCCTGCGTCACGTAATCGCCCGCCTCCGGCACCTGGCTCGCATGGCCAAGGAAGACCCAGGTGTTCGCGAACAGGCGCTCCTGCTCGAGCGCAAAGATCTCCTCGCTCAGGTACAGGTCGCGGTGCACGCGGTCGTTCTGCACCAGGGCGGCAATGCGGTCGGGATGATGGCGGTAGCTGGTCATCGGCGGCGCTCGGTTTTTTCTATCAGGGAACCAGCTTCCACTGGCCCTTGTTCATCTGCACGATCACCACGCCGCGCTGGTCGGAGCCATAGCGGTCGTCGGGCTTGAAGGTGTAGATGCCATGCGTGCCCACCAGCTCCTTCGTACTCACGATGGCGTCGCGCAGAGCCGTGCGGTATTGCGGCGTGCCCGGCTCACCCTTGGTGCGCGAGGCGGCATCGGCCAGCAGCAGGTAGGCGTCGTAGGTGTAGGAGGAGAAGGCATCGGTAGGCACCGCACCGTTCACCTTCTGGTAGGCGTTGCGAAAGCCCATCGACACCTTCTTGATGGGATTGCTGTCAGGCAGCTGGTCGGCCACGAGCACCGGGCCGCTCGGCACCTGCAGGCCTTCGATGGAGGCGCCGCCCACGCGCACGAAGTCGGCGTTGATGAGCCCATGCGTACCGTAGATCTTTCCCTTGTAGCCGCGATCGGCAAGCGCGATGTAGGGCAGCGCACCGGGCGTGCCGGAGTTGCCCGCGAACACGGCATCGGGCCGGGCCGCGACGATCTTCAGCACTTGCCCCGCCACCGATGAATCGCTGCGCGCATAGCGCTCGTTGGCCACCACCTTGATGCCGGCTTTCTCGGCGCTCTTCACAAGCGAGTCGTAGGCCAGGTCGCCGAGCGCGTCGGAAAAGCCGATGAAGGCCACGGTTTTCACGCCGGACTTCTGCATGCGCTCCACCACGCCGGCGACCATGAGCGGGAACGGCTGCGACACGGTCACGGTCCACGCGCCCTCGGGGCCGGCAATGGTCACGGGCGTGGGCGAGATGAGCGGCGTGTTGAGTTCGCGCGCCACGGAGGCTATGGCCATTGCGCCCGGTACGCCGGAAGTGCCGATGAGCACGTCGACCTTGTCTTCCGTCACGAGCTTGCGTGCGTTGCGCCCGGCGGTGGTGGGGTCGGAAGCGTCGTCGAGCACTATGAGCTGGACCTTGCGGCCGCCGATTTCCGGATGCTCCGCAATGGCTGCGCGGATGCCCTTTTCGTAGGGCACGCCAAGCGCAGCGACGGGGCCTGAAAGCGAGCTGATGAAGCCGATCTTCAGGTCGGCTGCCATGGCCTGCGCGGCGGCCATGGCGACTGTGGCGAGGCCGAGGATTCGAACTAGGTTCTTTTTCATCTTGGTTGCTCCGGCTTGTGTTGTTTCTTGCTTCGTTTGGGCGTTCTGTTGTTCAGGGCTCAGGGCTCAGGGCGAGTGCCCAGGGCACGCTGCTGGTACGCGGCCGATCAACGACCACTGCTCATAACGCGCACGTCGATGGGGTGCCTTGCGCAGCGAAATAAAGGAGGAGGCCGCAGGCCGGGGGACATTCGCGGAGTAAGGCACCCCGTCGGCGGGTGCGCACCATGAATGACCCCAGCGGCCCAAACAGGAAAACCCCATCTCAGGGAACCAGCTTCCACTGGCCCTTCTCGAGCTTCACGACAACCCGTGAACGCTCATCGGAGCCATAGCGGTCGTTCGGCTTGAAGTTGTAGACCGAGTGCGTGCCCACCAGCTCCTTGGTGCTCACGATGGCGTCGCGCAGCGCTTCGCGGAACTGCGGCGTGCCCGGCTCCGCCTTGGTGGCGAGCGCGCGTTGGGCGGCATCGAGGTAGAGCAGCCACGCATCGAAGGTGTAGGCAGAGAAGGCATCGGTCGGCGGTGCGCCGTTGGCCTTCTGGTAGGCCGCGCGGAAGTCCATCGACACCTTGCGGATCGGGTTCTCGCTGGGCAACTGCTCGGCAACGATCACCGGCCCCGTGGGGGCCAGCAAGCCCTCGACCGACGCACCACCCACCCGCACGAAGTCGGGGTTGATCAGCGCATGCATGCCGTAGATCTGGCCCTTGTAGCCGCGCTCCGAGAGCGCGAGGTAAGGCAGCGCACCGGGTGTGCCCGAGGTGCCGGTGATCACCGCGTCGGGGCGCAGCGCGACGATCTTCAGGACCTGGCCGGTCACCGACGAATCGCCACGCGCATAGCGCTCGTTCGACACGATCTTGATGCCGGCCGGCTCTGCGCTCTTTTGCAGCGCGCCGTACACCAGGTCACCCCATGCATCCGAAAAGCCGATGTAACCCACCGTCTTCACGCCCGACTTCTTCATGCGCTCGACCACCGCGCTCACCATCAGCGGCGCTGGCTGCGGCAGCGTGACCATCCATGCGCCCTCTTCGCCTGGCAGGTTGGCGTTGGCGATGGAGATCAGCGGCGTCTTCGTTTCACGCGCCACGCCGGCAATGGCGAGTGCGCCCGGAGAGCCCGCGGTGCCGATGATGACGTCGACCTTGTCCTCGTCGATCATCTTGCGGGCGTTGCGCGCGGCCGTCGTCGGGTCGGAGGCATCGTCGAGCTGCACCAGCTGGATCTTGCGGCCGCCCAGGTCGGCCTTGTAGGCGAGCGCGGCCTTCATGCCCTTTTCATAGGGAATGCCCAGCGACGACACCGGCCCCGAAAGCGACGTGATGAAGCCGACCTTGAGATCTGCGGCCCAAGCGCTGGCGGCGCTGAGTGCGCCGAGGCCCGCGGCAATGGCCGCGAGGGTGCGAATTCGGTTCAGGACTTTCATGGCGGTGCTCCAGGGTGTGATGGATGAACGAAACGAACGCTGAAAAACTAGAGGGCGAGACTGCCGACGCTGGTGCCGCCGCAGACGTACAGGACCTGCCCGGTGACGAAGCTGTTTTCGGGCGCGGCAAAGAAACGCACGGCGCGTGCCACGTCGGCCGATTCGCCAAGTCGCTTGACGGGCACTGAGGCCGCTAGCGCGCGTTCCTTCTCGCTGCCCGCCTCGACCACGTCGTAGAACATGTCGGTACGGATAGGACCGGGCGCGACCACGTTCACCGTGATGCCGTCCGCCGCGAGCTCGAGCGCCCAGGTGCGTGCCATGCCCAGCATGCCGGCCTTGGTCGCGGAATAGCTGGTTCGCGTAGCCAGGCCCAACGCCGCGCGAGACGAGAGCAGCACCACGCGGCCGAAGCGCTGTGCACGCATCGCGGGCAATGCACCTTGCACGAGCTGGATCGCACAGCCCAGGTGCAGGTCGACGAGCGCATCGAGATCGTCCAGCTTCACCTCAGGCAGAAGCGCGGGGCGGATCACGCCGGCGTTGTGCACGATGGTTGTCGGTTCGAAACGCGCGACCAGCTCGTGCACCGCCTCGCCCGTCGCCGCCCGATCGCTCAGGTCGACCTCGATGCTGTGCAGCTTCGGGTGATCAATCTCGGCCTTGCGGCGCGCGAGCGAGACCACTTCGTAGCCCTGCGCGAGCAGGTCTTCGCAGATCGCCTTGCCGATGCCGGCGCTGCCGCCGGTAACCGCTGCGACCTTCGGCGTCATGCGTGTGCTCCCACCAGCGCGAGCACGCGCAGCGGGCTGCCGCTGCCCTTCTCGATCTTGAGCGGCGGGCAGATCAGCACCGCACCCGATGGCGGCAGCAGGTCGAGATTGCTCAGGCACTGCAGGCCGTAGCGGCCTGCACCATGCATGTAGTAGTGGCACGGGTAAGGCGGCCGCAGGTGATAGCCCTGGCCCGCGTCGGTGCCGATGGCCTCGGAGCCGAAGCCGAGCACGTCGCGCTGCTCCACCAGGAAGCGCACAGCCTCGGTGCTGGGGCCGGGCGTGTGCTGGCCGGTTTCGTCGAAGTTCTGGTACGCCTCGGGATCGCTGCGCTTGGACCAGTCGGTGCGCATCAGCACCCAGGCACCCTTGGGAATGCGGCCGTGCGCGGCCTCGTAGCGCTCGATGTCGGCCACGCTCAGCAGGTAGTCGTCGTTCGCCTGCACGTCGGCCGAGCAGTCGATCACGCAGGCCGGCGCCACGAAGTGCTGCACGGGAATGGTGTCGACCGAGTTGTTGGGCAGGTCGCGGCCCGAGATCCAGTGGATCGGCGCATCGAAGTGGGTGCCGGTGTGCTCGCCGCACGAAAAATTGTTCCAGTACCAGGCCGGGCCGCGCTCGTCGTACTTCGACACTTCTTCGATGCGGAAGGGCCAGCATTGGCCCATCTCTGGCGGCAATGCGATCTGCGGGAACTCGGGTGTGAGCGTCTGCGTGAGGTCGATCACGCGGATGCGGCCGCTCGCCATGGCGGTCACCAGGCCGCCGAGGATTTCGGCGGCGGACATCAGTTCGGTGGTGGTTGTCATCGTGTGGCTCCTGTTCTCAGCCGCCCGCCGCGAGTTCGCGTTCGAGCACCTTGGGGTTGTCGCGCCAGCGCTCCAGCCACTCCTGCGCCACATCGCCGGGGTACACGTCTTCCACCCCATCGCGCAGCGCCTTGACGATGGCGTTGGCCAGCGCGGTTGGCGCCAGCTTGGGCGGCGGCGTGTGCTGGTTCCATTCGTCGTCGATGGGTCCGGGAAACACGTTGATCACGCGGATGCCGGCGGGGCGCATCTCTGCGCGCAGGCACTGCGCAAGCGAGTGCGCCGCAGCCTTCGAGGCGCTGAAGGTGCCGTGCGGCGGAAAGTTGCTGAGCGCGTAGATCGACAGCAGGTTGACCCATGCGGTCGCGCCCGTTGCACCGTCGGCCGAGCGGCCCTTGAGCGCAGGGCCGAACTCCTGCGCGAGGCGCAGCAGGCCGAAGTAGTTGATGTCCATCTCGGCCTTGGCCACATCGGTGCCGCGGCGCGCGCCGATGCCGAAGGTGCGGTGCACCTCGGCGTTGTTGATCACGATGTCGACCTTGCCGCCGATGGAGCCTGCAAGCTCGGTCACCTGGCGGCCGTTGGTGAGGTCGAGCGGCACGAGCGTGACCTGCGGCAGTGCCGAGATGTCGTCGAGCCCGTCGCCCATCTTTTTCCACGGCTCGGCGTGGCCGACCCAGACGATGTCGGCGCCGGCTTTTACCAGCGCACGCACGATGGCCTGGCCGGTTTCGGTCTTGCCGTCGGTCACCAGCACCTTGCGAAACTTGGGGTCGCTGGTCATCTCGCGCAGCATCTTGTCGTCGGCCATGTGGGCACTCCCTTCATTCGGAAAACCAATGAGAACGGCCTGGCCGGCGCGGTCGAGCCGGGCGCCGACACGGACGCGCTGGGGCGCGTCGCCGACCTCCCCATGCAGGTGGACCATGAGCGTCGGGCCGGCATCCAGGTGCACCAGCCCCAGCCGCCAGGGCAGCCGCTCGCGGAAGAACAGGTCGTTGCTGTGGTGCAGCGTGGTGCTGCCGAGCAGTTCGCCCTCGCCGCTCTGTGCGCGCCAGCGCAGCGCAGCGGAGAGGCACTTGTGGCAAACCTCGCGCGGCGGGTACTGCACGGTGCCGCAGTCTTCGCAGGTCTGAAGCTCGAAGCGGCCTTCGGCGGCGGCTGCGGTGAGGCCGAGCGCCACGCGGCCGCGCGCGCCGGGCGGCAGGTTCATCTGCCGGGTGCGCAGCACCGGGTTCTTGCGCGGGGGGCGCATCAAGGGCATCGTCATGCGGGTCTCCCCAGGATCACCGCGCCCGTGCACAGGCAGCGGTCATAGGTCACCATGCCGAAGCCGGCGACGAGGCCGAGTTGCGCATCGGGCACAGTGCGCTTGCCGGCCTGGTCGGTCAGCTGGCGGATCGCCTCGACCATGCCGAGAAAGCCGCCTGCCGCACCGGCCTGCCCGGCCGAGAGCTGGCCACCGCTGGTGTTGTTAGGAAAGCTGCCATCGAAAGTCATGGTGTGCGACTGCACGAAGGCCGGGCCCTCGCCCTTCTCGCAGAAGCCCAGGTCTTCGAACTGCATCATCACGATGACGGGGTAGTCGTCGTAGGTCTGCACGAAGTCGAGTTGTGCGGGCTGGACGCCGGCCTGTGCATACAGGTCGTCGCGGTCCATGCGCCAGCCGCCCTGCACCATCACCGGGTCTTCGGCATAGGCGTTATGGCGCTCGATGGCGCCGCGGATCACCGCGTGCGGCAGGCCCAGGTCGCGCGCGCGCTCCTCGCTCATCACCAGGAAGGCGTCGGCGCCTGCGCAGGGCATCACGCAGTCGAAGAGGTGGATGGGGTCGGAGATCGGCCGCGCAGCCATGTATTCGTCCAGCGTCAGCGCCTTCTTGAACATCGCATTCGGATTGCCGAGCGCATTGGTGCGCTGGTCCACGCAGATGCGGCCGAAGTCTTCGCGCCTGGCGCCGTAGGTGCGCATGTAGTTGGCGGTGATGAACGCGAAGATCGAGTTCGGTCCGCCCGAGCCGTAGGGGTAGCTCGCGTCGCGCGCAAAGTTGCTGAAGCTGCCGAGCGTCTGGCGGAAGGAGTCGACATGGTTGGTGTCGGCGCCCACGCAGGCGACGATGTCGGCATCGCCCGCCTGCACGGCGCGCGCGGCGCGGCGCAGGCACATCACGCCCGAGGCGCCGCCGGTGGGCACGTGGTCGAGCCAGCGCGGCGAAAGCCCCAAGTGCTGAGTGACGCCCACGGCCGTGTCGGGCGCGAGCGAGAAGCTGCTGAGGCACAGGCCGTCGATCTGCTCCTTGGCGACGCCGCTGGATTCGACCAGCGCCTCGATGGCCTGGCCGATGAACCAGTGCGCGGTGCGGGTGGAGTAGCGCACGTAGGGCACCGTGGTGGGCACGGCGACTGCAACGCCTTCGTAGGAGAGCCGTTGCCTGGTCATGCCTGCCCCACTTGTCTTTTCTTCATCGAGCGGGTGTCGATGCAGTGGCCCTGCCCCGGCAGCGACTGCGCCATCTCGCGCAGTTGGCCGCGCTGGATCTTCTGCGACGGCGTGAGCGGCAGCGCATCGACGAAGGCGACGTAGCCCGGCGCCTTGTAGTAGGCCAGCTGCGCGAGCGCGTGCTGCACGATGCTCGCTGCGATCTGCTCGCGCTGCGCAGCATCGGCGTCTTCGCGCATCACGATGCAGGCCAGCACCTCGTCGCCGCGCACCGCATCGGGCGTCGCGGCCACGGCAGAGGTCTTCACCGCTGGATGCTGGTTGAGCACGCTCTCGACCTCGACGGCCGAAATGTTCTCGCCGCTGCGGCGGATCACGTTCTTCTTGCGGTCGACGAAGAAGAAGTTTCCTTCGGCGTCGCGGCGCACAAGGTCGCCTGTGTGGAACCAGCCGTCGGCCCATGCTTCGCGCGTTGCCTCTTCGTCCTTCAGGTAGCCGGAGAAGAAATAACGCTTCGGGTCGTCGCCGGCCGAGCGCACGAGCAGTTCGCCCGGCACGTCGGTACCCACATCGTTGCCGTCCTCGCCCACGAGCCGAATCTGCACGAAATCTTCCTGCCTGCCGAAGCAGCTCGTGCCCACCAAGCGCGGCTCGCGGTTGGCCATGATGCAGGCGGCCGCGCCAGTCTCGGTCATGGCCCACGCCTCCACCAACGGAAAGCCGAAGCGCTCCTCGAAGGGTGCGTGGTTCTTGCGGTCCACGCCGGCGCCGAAGCCCCAGCGGATTGCGTGGTCGCGGTCCGCGGCAGACGGCGGGGCCGACAGCAGCATCGCGGGCATCACGCCAAGGTAGTGCACGATGGTTGCGCCGCTTTCGCGAGCGCTTGCCAGCCATGTCTTCGGATGGAACCGGTCGAGCTGCACCAGGCAACCGCCGGCCACCAGCACCACCATGGTGGAGAACGCCATCGCGTTCATGTGGTTGAGCGGCAGCGGCGTGATGACGCGCTCGGCATCGGGGCGGATGCTGCAGACGCCATCGAGCGCCGCGTACCACTCGCCCGCACGCAGGAAGTAGGCGTTGCTCAGGATGCAACCCTTGGGGCGCCCGGTGGTGCCCGACGTGTAGAGCAGGCCGCATTCGGTGTCGGTGCCGATGGGTTCGTGCGCCCGCGGCGCAGCGGTGCTGGCTCTGGGCACAGCGTCGCCGGGTCCCATGGTTTCGAAGGGCACGCCGGTTTGCGCAGCGGCTGTGCGCAGATCATTCGCGCGTTCAGGCAGCGTCACCGCCAGGCCGATCTCGCTGTGGCCGATCAGGTACACCAGTTCGGCCGAACGCATTTCGGCATTGATCGGCACCACGCTCACGCCCAGCGCGTTGAGCGCGAACCAGTGGAAGAGAAACGCGGGCCGGTTCTCCAGCAGCAGCCCCACTCGATGGCCGTGGCCGTAGCCGGCTTTCGCGTAGGCAGCGCGAAGCCGCTCGACCTCGGCGGCTGCCTCACCCCAGCGGATGGCACCGGCCGGAATGCCGTAGGCGGCGGCGGTCACCGACTCGGTGAACAAGAACTCGGCCTGCGGCGTGCGCTTGGCAGTTGCCGCAAAGACTTGATGGACGGTGGCGAAAACGGTGGAGTCTTGCATCGCGTCCCTAGATGAAGAGCTGCACGGCAGGCAGCGCCGCGTCGCAGTTGAGCAGGTTCACGCGCTTGAGCGTCATGCGCAGCATGCCGCCCTGCACCGTGAGGTAGTGGAAGAAGGTGCCGACGTAGAACTGCAGTTCATCGCCCTGCGATTCGGTGTAGTGGAACTCGGTGCGCACCACGAAGCGGTTGCCTTCGGCGTCGAAGGTTTCGACCACCGGCACCTGCAGCAGGTGGTGGCAGCGGCTCGGCGGCTGCTGCGAAAAGGCACGCGGGCTCTTGAGGCGCTCGATGCGCAGTTCGCGCAGCAGCTTGTCTTCGTACAGATGCGAGGTGTGGTTGAGCCCGTCTTCCTGGTCGGGCACCAGCGGCACCCAGTAGAAGGCGTCGTCGGTGAAGAGCGCGTTCCACTCCTCATAGTGACGGGTGTCCAGCAGGCGCGCTTCGTTCACGACGAAGTCGATCAGGTCCTGGCGGGTGATCTGGGTCGAGATTTCGGCGCCGGCCATCACATCGTCTCCGTCATGCGCTGCACCCAGCTGCGGTACTGGTTGCGCATCGGCAGTTCGTTGGTGCCGCCCGTGGTGATTTCGCCGCCCTTCAGCTCCAACGCGTCGTAGTCGCGATGCAGGCTGACCCACTCGTTGCCGCTCGCGTGAAGCCCGGCCTGCATGCCGCGGTAGGCCTGCAGGTCGTCGTGGCCCACCACCGAGAACGGCGAGTTGATGAGCCGGTTGTACATGGTGGTGCGCTGCAGCAGCTCGGGCGGCGCGCCCTTCAGGCGGAAGGTCCAGCTCTCGATCAGCGTCTTGTCGGCCGAGATCGGCTTCACCACGCGGATCGCCTGGATCGCACCCTTGATGGTGAGGTTCGGGTAGTACACGGTGTTGTGCCGTGCCATGCCGAGGATCTGCGCGGTCTTCTCTTCGCCGTAGCGCGCCTTCATGGCGTCGTCGTACTCGGGAATTGCCTTGTACTTGCTGTGGATGCTGAAGTGCACGCCCGTGAAGCTGTGGCCGTGGTCGTAGGTGCGAATGCCCATGTCCTCGAAGAACTTGTAGTCGGACATGAAAGGCACGAACTGCTCCACGGCCATGGGCTTTGGCTCGTCGGCGGGCTTGTCGGCCCACATGCGCTTGGCTGTGCCGGCCGAGGACTCGTGCGCCACCATGGGGTGCATCGTGTCGTTGAGGTTCTCGACGAACATCTTCCAGTTGCACTGATGCATGAAGCGCAGGCAACCGCCGGCAATCTCGAGCTCGCCTTCGGGCGAACGGTCGGCCATGTTGTCGATGGAGCTCAACGAATCGCCAAAGTACTCGTCGAAGTCCGGCCCCGCATCATTGATCTTCACGAAGATGAAGCCGCGGTAGCTGCGCACATGCTTCAGCGTGGTCAGGCCCTTGGCCGACTCGCACTCGTGCAGCGCCGTGTTCTCGTAACCGGTCTTCAGCGGAATCGCCAGCAGCGAGCCGTCGGTCTTGAAAGTCCATGCGTGGTACGGGCAGCGAAAGAACTTGCCGGTGTTGCCGCACGGTGCGCTCACAAGACGCGAACCCTTGTGGGCGCAGCGGTTCATCATTGCGCGCACGCTGCCGTCGGTGTGGCGCACGACGATCAGCGGACGGCCGGCGATTTCGTTGCTGATCCAGTCGCCGGGCTTGGGCAGTTGGCTCTCATGGCCCACGTAGTTCCATGTGTTGGCAAAGAAGTGTTCCTGCTCCAGCTCGAACAGTTCCTGGCTGGTGTACAGGTCGCGGTGCACGCGGTCGTTCTGCACGAGTGCGCGCACGGCTTCGGGGTTGTCTCGGTACGAAGGCATGGTTCTCGTGGCTCCTTCACATGTCGAGCACCAGGCGCGCACCCTTGGCGCGCGAGATGCAGATCTGCATGACGTTGCCCTCCGCCTTCTCGCGGGCGGTGAGCACGTAGTCGCGATGGTCGATCTCGCCTTCGAGCACGGGCACGGCGCACACGCCGCATTCGCCGCGTTTGCAGTCGAACATCGGGTCGCAGCCGTTGTCGATGAGGCAATCGAGAATGCTCTGGTCGGCCGCGACGGTGAAGCGCTGGCCCGATTGGGCGAGTTCCACCTCGAAGGGCTGGTCGCCCTCTTCCGCGACCGGCTCCGTAAAGAGTTCGAAGTGCACGCGGTCATGCTCCCAGCCGCGCGCCTGGGTGCGGGCCAGCACGGCGTCGAGCATGACCTTGGGGCCGCAGACGTAGAGGCGGTCGCCGGCCGGCACATCGTCGAGCAGCGCATCGATATCGAGCGGTGCGCCGGCTTCGGCATCGGCATGCACGCGCAGGTCGCCGCCGAGCAGCGCCTGGAGCTCGGGCAGGAAGGCCATCAGGTCGCGGCTGCGGCCGGCGTAATGCATGCGCACCGGCGCCTCTTCGGCGCGGCGGCGCGCGGCCATGGTGGCCAGCGGCGTCACGCCGATGCCGCCCGCCACCAGCACCGAGCCGCCGGGACCGGTGTGCAGCGGAAAGTCGTTCTTCGGCGCCTCGATGGCGAGGGTATCGCCCTCTTTCAGCTGCTCGTGCATGAAGCGCGATCCGCCGCGGCCTTCGGCTTCCTTGCGCACCGCGATCACATACTCCGCGGGGGCGTTCGTCGCGTTGCGTGCGGTCGCGAAGTTGATCAGCGAGTAGTGGCGCCAGTCGGTCTTGCCATCGGGCAGCTTCACCTGAACGCGGATGTGTGCACCGGCCGCAAAGCCGGGCAGCGGGCGCCCGTCTTCCGGGCGCAGGCGCAGCATGCGGATGAGCGGATTGAGTTCGCGCGCTTCGGCAACGCGAAGCTGGAGCGTGGCGGTGGGTGCGGTCATCGTGCGTCCGTTGTCTCTCTTCAGGCCAGTGCGTGCTGCGCCAGCGCGGCTTGCAGCTTGTGGCCGTGTTCGTCGGCGAGCGCGGCGTCGCGCAGTTCGCGCAGGGTGGCGGGCGCGAGCCGGGGGCCGGCGCGTTCCACCGCGCGCATCACGGTGTCGTAGTTGCGAATGCCGCGCTCGTGCGTGTCGCTGTAGCCCTTGACGAGGCGCTGGCACTGCGCGAGTTCCACCGCCAGCTCCGGGTTGTGCCCCGCGGCGGCGGCAATGCGCTGCAGCCACTCCTCGATGCGGCGGTTTTCCTCGGCATAGCGCATCGTGGAAAGGCGCCAGCGCTTGCATGCCGCAACCATGCGCAGCATCAGGTAGCCGTGCAGCGAACTGGTCTGGATCACCCGGCCATGCTGCGTCAATCGCTCGACGAGCTTCTTCGGCCATGTGGAGTTCATGAGCCAGCGGCCGATGCCGCCCGGCAGCGTCTCGCAGATTTCCTGAAGGCGCGGATGCATGTATTCGTTGATGGCAAGCACCTGGCCGGGCTGCACGCGGGCCTCGCCGCGCACGCGCTCGAACCGGGTGGCGCGGGTCTTGAGCGCGGCGACACGGGCGGTGTCTTCGTACGACATCCAGAGCGCGAGGTGGCGAGCCGTTTCGCGCAGCAGGCGGTGGGCGCTGTCGCCGGGCAGCGCCGCGATGGCAGCCATGCGGTCGAGGTAGAGGCCGGCATAGGCCGGGTCCTGGTAGTCGATGAGGCGGCGCACGCCTTCGAGCAGGAAGTCTTGCGCCGCGAGCGGAAAGTCGCGCTGTACGCGCTCGACCAGCGCACGCACGGCCGGGTGACGTGGTTGCGGAGTCGGCACAGCCGCGGCGGCTTCCGGCGGTGTCTCACCATCGTCGCCGGCCTGCGCGCGAGCGAATGCGCCGCCAAAGGCCTTGAGGCTGGGCTTGACGCCCACGCCGCCGCGCTCGATGGTCGCTTCGAACTGCGCGCGGCTGAAAGGCAGCACGCCCGAGCCCGCCAGCGCCCCGAACAGCACCGCGCTGATCACGCTGCCGGAGGCTTCAGCGGCCTGCGCCATGTCGAAGCGGATGAAGCGCTTGGCGGCCCGGGCCGTGTGCGCGAGCAACTGCGTGCTGTCGACACGGCCGTCACCCAGCGCGCTCTTCTCGGCAATGGAGAACACGCGGTGCGTGGATGCGATGAGCGTGGTGCGGTCGCTGGTGACCAGCCCGCGCTGCACCGCCCGGCCCGCTTCCATGAGTTCGGACGCGAGCACCACATCCACATCGCCCGGCAGCGGCATCAGCGCCAGCACGGGCCGGCCGCCATCCGCTTCGGCCTGCGCCGTTGGATAGAGCTCCACGTAGTAGATGGTTGCGCCCGTGCGCTGCGCCACACCTGGCACCGAGGTGGTCTGGGCGACGTAGCCGTTGGCCTCGCCCATGTCGACGATCCAGTCGGCCAGCACGCCGCCGCCCTCCCCGCCCATGGCGAGGATCGCGATCTTGATGGGTTGGGCCTTGGTCGTCATCATTGCTTCAGAAGGCATAGGCTTCGCGGCGGCGCGCGTCGCCGCGCTGCAGCCAGCCGATGACGGCGCTGCGAACGCGTTCGCGCAGCTTGTCCCAGCCTGTCGGGTTGCTCACGATCTGCGCCTTGTAGAACGACGGGCACAGCACGGCGGCATGCGAAACATCTCCGCAGTTGCCGCAGCCCACGCAACTGTCGAGCACGGTGGCAACGGGATCGATGCGCAGCGGATCGGGGTTGGGCTTGATGGAGAGCGACGGGCAGCCCGACAGGCGGATGCACGAGTGGTCGCCGGTGCAGGTATCCGAATCGACGCCGAACTTCTCGCGCACCATGCGCTTGCCGTCGGCAATGGCCTTGCGCACGAGCGGCTTCTCGCGGCGCTGCTTGTTGAGCATGCACTCCGATTGGGCGATGAGGACCTTCGGCCCCTTCTTGGTGGTGGTGAGTGCGTCTTTCAGCGCATCGCGCATGCCCGCGACGTCGTAGGTGCGGCGCATTGTTTTTACCCACTCCACGCCCACACCACGCACGGCGCGCTCGATCTCGTGGCCGGTGCTGCGGGTCTTGTTGATGGCGTTCGACGAGAGGATGTCCTGCCCGCCGGTGGCCGAGGTGTAGTTGTTGTCGACAATGATGGTGAGGTTGTCGCTCTTGTTGAACACCGCGTTGGCCACGCCGCTCGTGAGGCCGTTGTGCCAGAAACCGCCGTCGCCCATCATCGAGATGGCGCGCTTGCCGGCGGGCGCATTCAGCGCCGCCGCGCCGGCACCGCCCAGGCCGTAGCCCATGGTGGTGTTGCCGATGTTGAAGGGCGGCAGGATGGAGAACAGGTGGCAGCCGATGTCGGCACTCACATGATGCGCACCGAGTTCGCGCTCGACCAGCTTCATCGCGCTGAAGATCGGGCGCTCGGGGCAGCCGGTGCAAAAGCCCGGCGGGCGCGCATGCACGACATCGCCGAGCGCTGTGGACGGCATGGCCGGCTCGGGTGCCGCATCGACGCCGATGGCGGCGACTTCCTTCAGCGGGATCACCTTTCGCACCGGTGCGGGAACGGGCAGCGGTGCAAGCCGCTCATAGCGCTCGCAGAAGGTGCGCGCGCCCTTCAGCAGCTCGGACGCCGTGTATTCGCCGGCCACGGGCAACACATCCTTGCCGTGCAACATGGTCGTGGAGCCCGCTTGCCGCAGGATGGTCGCTAGGTTCTGTTCGACGAAGTTGGGCTGCCCTTCTTCGACGATCAGCACCGCACGCTTGCCTTCGCAGAAGCGGATCACTTCGCTCTCGATGACAGGGTAGGCCACGTTCATCACGTAGAGCGGCACCTGCGTGTTGCCGTACACGTCGGCCAGGCCCAGGCGCTCCAACGCGCGCAGCAGCGTGTTGTAGCTGCCGCCCTGCACGATGATGCCGATGTCGTCGGCGTCTTCTGAGAAGAATTCGTTGAGCTGGCGCTCCTCGATGAAGCGCACGGCGGCGGGCCAGCGGTCCTTCACCTTCTCCTGTTCATGCACAAAGCTCGCGGGCGGCAGCACGATGCGGCTGACGTCGCGCTGCGGGTTCTCCAGCGCCTCTTGCAGCGTGAACTTGGCGCGCTTGTTGTCGCCTGCAACGAAGTGCCCGTGCACATGGCAGGCGCGGATGCGCAGCTGCAGCATCACGGGCGTGTTGCTGGCCTCCGAAAGATCGAAGCCCGTTTTCACCGCATCGACGATGCTCGGCAGGTTGGGCCGCGGATCGAGCAGCCAGATCTGCGACTTCATCGCGAACGCGTGGCTGCGCTCCTGCATGATGGAAGAGCCTTCGCCGTAGTCTTCGCCCACGATGATGAGCGCGCCGCCAGTCACGCCGCCCGAGGCCAGGTTGGCCAACGCGTCGGACGCGACGTTGGTGCCCACGGTGGCCTTGAAGGTGACTGCGCCGCGCAGCGGATAGTTGACCGAAGCAGCCAGCGTGGCTGCGGCAGTGGCTTCGCTTGCGCTGTTCTCGAATCGGATGCCCTGCTCGGCCAGGATGTCCTGCGCATCGGCCAGCACGTCCATCAAGTGCGAGATGGGCGCGCCCTGGTAGCCGGCCACATAGGAAACCCCCGATTCGAGCAAGGCCTTGGTGACGGCCAGAATGCCTTCACCGCGGAACACCTCGCCACCGGAAAGTCGCAGCTTCTTGACTTCTTCGACGAATGAACGCTCAGCCATGTGGGTCCTTCTTCTTTCTCGTGGGAGGATGCGCTTCAGGTGCCACATCACGCTTTCTATAATGTTGACAAATGAATGTATCCACAATCATGAATTACCCTAGACATGCAAGCAGCGTGCCTGCGGCCGGTATGCGGCGCGTGGCCATGAGGTGCGTTCATGGCTGAGCAACCTCCTGAAACACATCGCTTCGTCGATGACTACCTGCCGGCGCTGCTGGCGCAGGCCAGCCAACTGATCTCCTCGGAGTTCCACGAGGTGGCGCGGCAGCAAGGCTTCTCTGTTTCCGAGTGGCGCGTGATGGCGTCGCTTGCCGGCAGCGAGCCGATCAGCATCGGCCAGCTTGCGCAAGTGACGGTGACCAAGCAGCCCACGGTCACGCGCCTGCTGGACCGCATGGAAGCGCGCGGGCAGGTCGAGCGGCTGCCCCACGAGAGTGATCGCCGCATCACGCTGGTGCGCATCACGCGCAAGGGGCTGAAGGCGGTGGAACATCTGATGGAGCTCGCGCGCGACCACGAGCGGCGCGTGCTCGAACCCTTCGGCCTGCGCCGTGCCGAAGAGCTCAAGCAGACCCTGCGGCAGATGATCGACCTGCACGTGCATGTGCCGGTCGAGGAGCCGGAGGAAGACTAGGGCACGAGCACGGCGCGGCCCCGATGGCCGCGCTGCGCGATCCACTCGAGAGCCGCGGCGGCATCGGCAAGCGCGAAGCTGCGCACGTCGAGTTGCAAACGGCCATCGGCCAGGCGCGCCAGCAACCCGGGCACTGCCGCACGGCCAGCGGCCTCGCGCCTGAACATGTTGAGCGGCAGCAGCGCCACGTCGCGCTGCAGAAAGTGCGCGATGTCCAGCTGCAGCATGGGGCCTGCCGTGTAGCCGATGAGCACGGCGCGGCCACCGGGCCGCACGGCGGGCAGCACCGCCGAAAGGACGCTTCCTCCGACCGTGTCGATCAACAGGTCCGCACATGCGACAGGTGGAGGCCCCGCATCCGGATCGACCGCCGTCACGGTGCAGCCGGCCTCGATGGCCAGCTGCACGGCCAGCGAGCCCACGGCACCGCTTGCGCCTGTCACCAGCACCTGTTCGCCGGCCTGCAGCCTCGCGACTTCATGCAGCGCCACCCATGCCGATGTGGTGGGCGAAAAGAACGCAGCGCCGAGGGGCATCGGCAATGCATCGGGCAGCACGCCGAGTGCTTCGTCGGGCGCATCGATCAGCTCGCACCAGGTGCCGTCGAACAAGGTCCCCAGGCCGCTGCCGCGCAGCCACACGCGTTGGCCTTCGGCGTAGCGTTCGCTCGCTACAACGATGCCGGCGGCTTCCACGCCCGGCGTATACGGCAGCGGTGGATGCCGCAGGAAACTGCCGCGCCAAATGGTGCGGTCGATGTGGCCGACCGTGGCCGCCTGCATGCGCACGATGGTCCGGCCAGGCCTTTGCACCGGGTCGGGCACCTCTTCCAGCGCGGGCACCGCATCGAAACCGTGGATGCGAACGGCCTTCATGGCAGCGTGGAGAGAAAGTCGAGCACCGTGCGTGCGAAGGCCTCTGGCATCTGGTCGGGCAAGGGAACCATGCCGCCTTCGATGTCGACGATGCGCGCCTGCGGCAGATGATGTTGCAGCTCTGCCGCATGCGGCGCAGCGAACGGGTCGTGGGTCGCGCGAATGATGAGCGCGGGTTGCGTCACGCGGCCGATGCGATCTTCCATGCGATACGACGCGACGGCGCGATGGCCCTCTTCAACCCGATGGCCGACCTTCAACGCATCGAGCACGAAGGCCTCGAGCAGATCGCGCCGCTCGGGCGGATAGAAGCCCTGCCGCTTTTGCCACAGTGCGGCCAGATGGCTTCCGTCCTGGCTCGGCGCCACCTCGTCGATGGGCGGCCGCTCTGCCCTTGCGCGGCGAAAGGCTTCGTCGGTGTACGGCGTGGACGACAGCACCAGGCCGCGCACGCGATCGGGAAAGGCGGCCGCGAGTTCGATGGCCACGACGCCGCCGGTGTGGTGGCCCACAACATCGGCGCGCGCGACGCCCAGTACCTCAAGCAGTTCGCACGCCACGCGCGCCCATTGCTCGATGCTCGCCGGCACGCCGCCGTCAGCGGAATCGCCGAAGCCCGCGGTGTCCATTGCGACGGCCCGATGGCGCGCACGGATCAATGGAAGTACTGCGCGATATTCAGCCCAACTGCGCGGCGACTGGTGCAGCAGCAACACGGCCGGCGCATCCGCATCGCCGCACGTCGCGTAGTGCACCTGCCCCACCGACAGGTCGGCAAAGGCGCGGCGAATGGTCATGACAACGTCTCGTCGGCCGGTGCGCGCCACAGGCCGGCATGCTTCAGTTCGCCGAGCGTGCGCGAAAGCACGTCGCGCCGGTAGGCGGCGATGTCGCGGCCTTCGTAGCTGTAGAAGCCGCTGCCGCTCTTGAGGCCGAGACGCCCTTCTTCGACCATGCGATCGACGATGGCCGGCGCGGTGTAGCGGCCCTTGTCGATCGACGCCGACATTTCGCGGCTGGCATGGTGCAGGATGTCGCAGCCGCCGAAGTCGATGAACTCGACCACGCCAAGCGCAGCGAAGCGCAGGCCCAGGCCGTAGCGCGTGGCCTTGTCGATCTCCTCGGCGGTGGCGGCGCCCTCCTCGATCATGCGGGCGGCCTCGTTCATCACCAACGCCTGGAGGCGCGGCACGATGTAGCCCGGCGATGCGCCGCAGACCACGGGCAGCTTGCCGATCTGTTCCATCAACGACTTGGTGCGTGCGAGCACGGCCACATCGGTGCCGGGGTGGCAGCTGAGTTCGACCACCGGAATCACATACGCCGGGTTGAGCCAGTGCATGTTGAGGAAGCGCTCGGGGAGCCGCACGAGTGCCGCGAGCTGCGTGACCAGAATGCTGCTGGTGGTGGAGGTGAGGATCGCGTCGTCGCGGCAATGCCGGTTGATCTGCTCGAACGCCTCGCGCTTGGCCTCCATGGTTTCGGGCACGCCTTCGAACACCAGCTCTGCTGCGCCCAAAGCCTGCGGTGCTTCAGCGGCGTTCACCAGGCTCACCCGTTCGGCGATGGCCTGTATCTGCTTTGCATCGATCACGCCGAGTTGCGCCAGGCCCGCAAGGCTTGCTTCAATCTCGGCCCGGGCCTCGCCCTGCAGGCGCTGCCAGGCTTCGTCGGTGCGCCGGCGAAGATCGATCAACGAGATGCGGTGGCCGGCGTAGGCGAACGCAATCGCGATGCCGCGCCCCATGCGGCCGGCGCCTACGGCCGCAAAGCGTGGCAGCGGCGCGCGTTCATTCGCCATCGTGCAGCCTTTGCTTGAGCTGTGCCGCGCTCAGGCCGGCAAGGCCCAGGCTTTCGAAGGTGCGCGGGCCTTGGCGCAGGTCACGGCCAAGAAAACCGCCCACGATGGCAAGCAGCCCGTGTGCGATGGGCGCGTCCACGCCCGCATGGCGCGCGGCAGAGGCCAGGAAGGCGAGCCCGAGTTCGGTGTCTTCGGTGATGTAGCGGTGCGTGTGCAGGTCGATGTTCTCGCGCCAGTCGCCGGACTTGACGAGTTGCTTGTGCGCATCGCCGTACATCCACTGGTCGTTGTTGTAGTGGTCGGCCAGCGGATAGTGCGGCGCACCGTGGCCGAAGGCCTCGCGCACGGCCATGCGCTCGCGGTCGAGCCGGTCGGTCACATCGCGCACCGCACGCTGGGTGCCTTCGTTGTGGATGTCCCAGCGCTCGAAGTGCTGCAGCGGCGCGGCGTTCATCACCATGAGTGGCGGATGGATGACCGGACCGGCATTCATGAGCGCGCCCGACAGCGCATCGCCGCAGCCGTGCACGGCGGGATAGGCCTTGCGGATCACTTCGATCGCCTCGGCTTCCTTGCGGGCCGGATAGACGCCCGTCGGCAGGCGGATGGCGCGGATGGTGACGTTCACTTCGCGCTCGCCGTGCTTGCGCGCGAGGTAGGGCAGCGTGCCGGTCTCGGCCCAGGCCACGTCGGCACGGCTGCCCGCCTCTTTCACCGTTCGCGCCATCACGTAGCTGCCGAAGGTGCCGGGCGGCAGAAAGACGACCTGACCGTCGACGAGATGCGGCGCCATGGCCAGCGCGATGTCGTGCTGTGCAATGGCGGGCGTGGGAAGAACGATCAGCTCGGCGCCCTTCAGCGCCGCGGCGATGTCGGCGGTGGCGAGTGCGAGCGGCACCTCGCGCGTGCCGTCGGCATCCTTCAGCGTGATGGCGCCGGCTTGCACCACCGCTTCGAGCGCCGCTGCATCGCGGCGCCACAGGCGCACCTCATGGCCGGCTTCGGACAGGTCGGCGGCAGCCGCGTAGGCGCCATGACCACCACCAAGAATCGCAATTTTCATATTCGAGATTTGAAAAGCAGATGTCGATGAACCGGCAGCCGCGGTACGGACCGGGGAAGCAATGCCTTATTACATTACTTTTCATCTGTTCATGTGTCAACCAAATTTCGCGCCTGTCGCCTCCACGGAAACCCGCAATGAAAAAGCCCGCGCTTCTTGCGAAGCGCGGGCTTTCTTTTGGGGCAAAACGACCGGTCGGCCGCTCTGGAATGGATCAGCGCGTAGGCTTGAACGCACGCTTTTGTGCGTCGCGGGGCACAAAGACCTTGCCCGGGCCGCCATGGCCTGCGCCATTGCCGCGTGGAGCAAAACCTTCGCGGGGTGCAAAGCCTTCGCGCGGCGCGAAACCGCCGTCGCCGCGGCCACCACCGTGACCATGACCATGGCCCCCGCGCGGGGCGCTGTCGCCCCAGCCTGGCTTGCGGCCATAACCACCGCCGCCACCATTGCCACCGTCGTCACGGCCGCCGCCGAAGCCGGCGTTGTTGCCGCCCTGGAAGCCGCGCGGGCCTTGGCCCTGCGCCGGACCACGCGAGTTGCGGTCATTGAAACCGCTGGCGCCGGCATAGCCGCCGCCGTTGTTGCCGCGGTAGCCACCGCCGCCGCCTGCACCGCCGTTGCCGAACTTGCGGTCGCGCGACTGGTTGTCGCCGCGGCCGCCGCGGTACTCGCCCATGGGCGGACGCGATTGCGGCATGCGCTGTTGCGGCTCGAGGCCTGCAACCACTTCAGCCTTGAACTGCTGGCGGCTGTATTGCTCGATGTCCATGATCTTGCGGCGATCGCGGAACTCGGCAAACGTGATGGCCAGGCCGTCGCGGCCTGCACGGCCGGTGCGGCCGATGCGGTGGGTGTAGTCCTCCGCCTTCATCGGCAGGCCGAAGTTGAAGACGTGGGTGATCGTGGGCACGTCGATGCCGCGGGCGGCAACGTCGGTAGCCACCAGGATCTGGACCTGGCCCTGGCGCAGCGCCATCAGGCGGCGGTTGCGCAGGCCCTGGCTCAGGGCGCCGTGCAGCGCGACGGCGCTGAAGCCTTCTTGCTGCAGGTCGCCGGCGAGGCCGTCGCACTCGACTTGCGTGCTGGCGAACACGATCGCCTGGTTGATGCTGGTGTCGCGCAGCCAGTGGTCGAGCAGCTTGCGCTTGTGCTGGCTGTTGTCAGCCCAGTACAGCGATTGCTTGATGTTGGCGTGCTTTTCCTGCGGGCTGTCGATGGTGATGCGCTGCGGCTCGCGCATGACGCGCTGGGCCAGTTGCTGGATGCGCGGCGCGAAGGTGGCGCTGAACATCATGGTCTGCTGGCGCTCGATGGTCAGCTGGTTCACTTCAGCCAGGTCGTCCGAGAAGCCGAGGTCGAGCATGCGGTCGGCTTCGTCGACCACCAGGAACTTGACCTGGTCGAGCTTGAGCTGCGACGAGCGCTGCAGATCGAGCAGGCGGCCGGGCGTGGCAACCACGAGGTCGGCGTTCTGCAGCTTGGCGATTTGCAGCTGGTAAGGCATGCCGCCCACAACGTTGGCCACGCGCAGACCGCGGCAATGGCGAACCAGCTCGATGGCGTCGTGCGCAACCTGCTGCGCGAGTTCGCGCGTGGGGCACAGGATGAGGGCGCCAGGGGTGGCGGCCTTGAAATGGCGGGCGTTGGTCGGGTCCTTGCGCTTCGGCTTCTTGGGCACGGCTTCGCCGCGAGCGGCGGCTTCAGCGGCCAGGCGCTGGAATTCGGCCTTGGCTTCGGCTTCGGCTTCGGCTTGGCGCTTGAGCAGCGTGTGCAGCACGGGCAGCAGGAAGGCAGCGGTCTTGCCCGAGCCGGTCTGGCTCGAGACCATCAGGTCGACGAAGCGTGCCTTGCCGTCCTGGCCGGCTTCACCGGCCATGGCGAGCGGAATCACCTTGTCTTGCACGGTGGTGGGCTGGGTAAAGCCCAGGTCCGCCACGGCGGCAATCAGTTCCGGCGCAAGGCCGAGCTTGATGAAGCCGTTGGGAATGCGGGCTTCTTCGGCCACGGCCGCTTCGGGAGCGGCGGCGTCGAGCGCCTCGAGAATCGGCGCTTCGGACATGGTGTCCGCGGCAGCGACAAATTCGTTGTTGTTGGTGGATTGCACAGGCGCGAACTCGCCCTGCGCTTCAAAAGCGTCGGTCATGTGAATATCAATCTCAAACGCGAGCGCTGCCGTAGGCGGCGCCCCGTTGGTGGTTAAAAACATCAACCATCCAACGACATTCAACTTCTGGCTTTCGCCGGAGGCTGCGGCCCTTTTTGATCAGCGGATGCGATCGGGCGCGGTGTGCAAGATAGGGAGATGCAAGAGACGCTGAACGGAAAACCCCGATCAGCGAAGCCCTCGATTATGACACGGCTCGGGGTTTTTACCTAATCCGTTAATTTCAAGAAGGTTTCCCGGTAGTGCGCGAGCTCCTCGATGGATTCGTGCACGTCGGCCAGCGCAGTGTGCGCCTGCTGCTTCTTGAAGGCGCTGTAGGCGGCGGGTTTCCAGCGCTTGGCCAGCTCTTTGAGGGTGCTGACGTCGAGGTTGCGGTAGTGAAAGTACGCCTCCAGCTTGGGCATGAACTTGACCAGGAAACGCCGGTCCTGGCCAATGGTGTTGCCGCACATCGGCGAGCCGCTCCGGGGAACGTATTTGGCAATGAATTCGAGCAACTGCTGCTCGGCCGCGGCTTCGTCGAGCGTGGAGGCCTTCACCTTGTCGATCAAGCCGCTTCGGCCATGCGTGCCCTTGTTCCAGGCGTCCATGGCGTCGAGCACGGCATCGCTCTGGTGAATGACCAGCACCGGGCCGTCGATGCGGGGGGTGAGATCGGGGCCGGTCACGACCACGGCGATCTCGAGCAGGCGCTCTTTCTCGGGGTCGAGGCCGCTCATTTCGCAGTCGAGCCAGACCAGGTTCTGGTCGCTTTTCTTCAGGACCGGCGGGGTCGTGACGATCGTGGGGTCAAGGGATTCGGGCATTGCAGGATTGTCGTCGAAGGTCTGCGCCGGCCGGACCCGAGGGCTAAACTCGACGCTCCATGTCCTATTCGCTCATCTTCACCACTGCCTTCGCGGCTGCACTGGTCCTTGGCTTGCTCGTGAAGTTCTGGCTCGCATCGCGGCAAGTGCGTCATGTCGCACGGCACCGTGGCGCCGTGCCGGCCGCTTTCGAGCACAAGATCACGCTTGCCGCCCACCAGAAGGCTGCCGACTACACCATTGCCAAGGCCCGCTTCGGCATGGTCGAGATGGCGTGGGGAGCGGCACTGCTGCTGGGCTGGACGCTGCTGGGCGGCCTCGACGTGCTCAACAAGCTGCTTCTCGCCTGGCTGGGCGGCGGCATGGTGCAGCAGCTGGCCCTGCTGGCGGCCTTCGCGGTGATCGGCGGGCTGCTCGAACTGCCCTTCACCCTCTGGCAGACCTTCAGGCTCGAAGAGCGCTTCGGCTTCAACAAGATGACGTTCGGCCTCTGGCTGCGCGACACCGTCGTCTCCACGCTGATCGGCGCGGCCATCGGGTTGCCGATTGCGGCGCTTATCCTTTGGATCATGGGCGCTGCCGGCACCCTGTGGTGGCTCTGGGCCTGGGTGGCCTGGATGGGATTCAACCTGCTGCTGATGATCGTCTACCCGATGTTCATCGCACCGCTCTACAACAAGTTCAAGCCGCTCGACGATCCCACCGTCAAGGAACGCGTCACTGCGCTGATGGCGCGCTGCGGCTTTCGCGCCAAGGGGCTGTTCGTCATGGACGGCAGCCGGCGCAGCGCACATGCCAACGCCTACTTCACGGGCTTTGGCGCGAGCAAGCGGGTGGTGTTCTACGACACGCTGCTGCGGCAGCTGAACGCGGCCGAGATGGAGGCGGTGCTCGCGCACGAGCTCGGCCATTTCAAGCACCGCCACATCGTGAAGCGGCTTGCGGCAATGTTCGCGCTGAGCCTCGCGGGCTTCGCGCTGCTGGGCTGGGTGTCGACCCAGGTGTGGTTCTACACCGGCCTCGGCGTGCAGCCGAACATGACGCCCACGGCGCCGAACAACGCACTCGCGCTGTTGCTGTTCATGCTCGCGGTGCCTGTGTTCGGCTTCTTCGTCGCCCCGCTGCCCGCCCGGCTTTCGCGCAAGCACGAATTCGAGGCCGACGCCTATGCCGTGGCGCAGACCAGCAGCGCCGACCTGTCGGCCGCACTGCTCAAGCTCTACCAGGACAATGCGTCGACGCTCACGCCCGATCCGGTGTTCGTCAAGTTCTACTATTCCCACCCTCCGGCCTCCGAGCGCCTTGCGCGCATGACGACGGCCTGAACCACGATATTTCTCCCCGGAAGCCGAGCCCATGAGCAGCATGTTCAAGCCCAAAGACTGGAAAGCCATTCCACGCCACGCACTGAGCGCCACCGAGATCGTTTCCGGCCTGGCCAAGCTCGACGGCTGGAAGCTCACCGGAGACGGCGCCGACGTCGCCATCGAGAAGACCTTTACCTTCGCCAACTACTTCGAGACCATCGCCTTCGTGAACGCGCTGGCCTTCATCGCCCATACCCAAGACCATCACCCGGACCTGTCGGTGCACTACAACCGCTGCGTGGTGCGGTTCAACACGCACGACGTGGGCGGACTCTCGGTCACCGACTTCGACTGCGCACGCCAGGCCGACGCCCTCGTGGCCAGCCCGGCGCCGTGATGAGGAAACCCGCCGTTGGCTAAGCCGCCCCGCACACTCCCCAAGGGAGGCGGCACATCCGCACGCGTTCTGCATGACGGCTTGGTCATTGCAAGCCACGGACGGCATTGCCTGGTCGAAACACCCGCGGGCGACCGCCTGATCTGCCATCCGCGCGGCAAGAAGAGCCAGGCCGTGGTTGGCGACCGGGTGCGCTGGCAAGCGAGCGAAGACGAAGGCACCATCGAAGAGGTGGTGCCGCGCCGCAATCTCTTCTATCGGCAGGACGAGATCCGCACCAAGTCGTTTGCGGCCAATCTCGACCATGTGCTGATACTGATCGCGGCGGAGCCGGAGTTCTCGGAGCACCAGCTGGCGCGCGCACTCATCGCCGCCGAAGCCGAGCACATCACACCCATCATCGCGCTCAACAAGAGCGACCTGGCAGAGCCCTTCGAGCGTGCATGGAGCAAGCTTGCGCCCTACCGCCGCATGCACCATGGCGTGCTGCCGCTGTCGCTCAAGGCGTCCGCCGAGGCCGACCACGCGTCGCTCATGAAACTGCTGGCGGGCAAGAGCACGCTGGTGCTGGGCCCTTCCGGCGCCGGCAAGAGCACGCTCATCAACCTGTTGGTGCCCGGTGCCACGGCACTGACCGGTGAGATCTCGCAGGCGCTGAATTCGGGCAAGCACACCACCACCAGCACCACGTGGTACTGGGTGGACGAAGCGCGCACCACGGGCCTCATCGACTCGCCGGGCTTTCAGGAATTCGGGCTGAACCACATCGAGCCGATGCAGCTCGCGAGCTTGATGCCGGACATTGCCGAGCACGCGAACGACTGCAAGTTCTACAACTGCACCCACCTGCACGAGCCAGGCTGCGGCGTGATCGCGAACGTCGATTCGCCCGCCAAGCCGGGGCCGATCAGCGCCACGCGCTACAGGATCTACGGCGAGCTCTTTGCCGAGCTGAGCCAGCCGCGCTACTGAGGCGTACCGGGGTTGGCGCTCACGGCCTGTCCAGGATTTCCTGCAGCCGCTGCACGAGCACGCTGCATTGCTCCCGCGAGCCGATGCTGATGCGCAGGTACTGCGCAATGCGCGGCTGCTTGAAATGCCGCACCAGCACCGCACGCTCGCGCAGCAGCGCCGCCAGTTCGGCCGCATCGCGCTCCGGTTGCCGCGCAAACACGAAGTTCGTTTGCGAAGGCAAGACTTCGAAGCCCAGGTCTTCGAGTTGCAGGCTGAGCCCCTCGCGGGTATCGACGATCTTGTCGCGTGTGGACACGAACCACGCTTCATCTTCTATGGCCGCCACGGCGCCCGCGACTGCAAGCCGATCGAGCGGGTAGGAATTGAAGCTGTCCTTGACGCGCACGAGCGCATCGATCAGGTGCGCCTGTCCGCAGGCAAAGCCGACGCGCAAGCCAGCCAGCGAGCGCGACTTGGACAAGGTCTGCACCACCAGCAGGTTCGGATATTTGCGGACGAGCGGCAGCGCGCTCTCGCCGCCGAAGTCGACATACGCCTCGTCCACCAGCACCACGCGCTCGGGGCACGCTGCGAGCAGTTGCTCGATGCGAGCCAGTGGCAGGCCGATACCGGTGGGCGCGTTGGGGTTGGCGATGACCAGGCCCGCGCAGCCGCGGCGGGCCCTGGCCACCATGGCATCGACATCGATGCGGAGGCCTTCGTCAACGGGCAGCAGTTCGCAATCGATGCCGTACAGCTGCGCATAGACCCGATAGAAGCTGTAGCTCACGTCGGGCATCAGCAGCGGCTCGGCTTGTTGAAAGAAGGCGAAGAACGCGTGCGCCAGCACTTCGTCCGATCCATTGCCCACAAAAACCTGATCGGCCCGCAGGCCGTGCCGCCGCGCAACTGCTTCGCGCAGCGCAAGGGACGTGGGATCGGGGTAGCGCTCCAGGCCGCTTGCGGCCGCCTGCTGGATCGCATCCACAGCCATCGGAGAGGGCGGATACGGGTTCTCGTTGGTGTTGAGCTTGACGAGGTTTTCGATGCGCGGCTGCTCGCCGGGCACATAGGGTTCGAGCGCGCCGATGCGCGGACTCCAGAAGGCCGGTATTCCAGCGGTCATGACGGCTCCGGGGCTCAGCCGAGCAGGCGAGCCAGGGTGAGCAAGGCGAGCAGCACCATCCACATCACGACCGAGCGCCAGACCAGGCCGACCACGCTGCGCAAATGACCTGGCTCTGGCTCGCGGCCCGGTGTGCTGCCGCTGTCCAGCCGGCGGCCATCGGCCATCGAATCGCCGGCTTGTGCACGCGGCAGGGGGTCCGTGAGCGGGATCGGGCTCAACGCTCCGCCGCCCAGCCGCACGTTGACCGCGCCCGAAGTCGCTGCAAGGATCACGCCGTCGTTCTCGCTCCGAAAACGCCGTGCATCGTTGCGCCAGCAATCGATCGCTTCTTCAAAGCTGCCGACCACGGCAAAGCCCAGCGCGGTGATCCGCGCGGGTAGCCAGTCGATGGCATGCCATGCGCGCTCGGCGGCACGCTGCACCGAAACGCTCGAAGGCTGCACCGCCGCGCCGTTCTTGTGCATCCAGTAGCGCGACACGAATTCGCTCATGCGATAGAACACCGCACCGGCCGGGCCGAGCCCCAAGGCCGCGAGTATCGAGAACCACGCCAGCACGCCGAACACATGGCGATGCGCTGCAATTACCGAATGCTCGATCACATGCCGCACGATTTCGCTGCGCGGCAGCTCAGCCGCATCCACGCCCTGCCAATGCGCCAGCAGCGAGCGCGCGAGCGGCTCGTCGCCTTCGTCGAGCGCATCGCGGATGTCCGTGAAGTGATGGCTGAACTGCCGGAACCCGAGCGTGACGTAGAGCACGGCAATGCTCCAGAGCACCGCAAAAGGCAGCCCCAGCGTGTACACCAGCAGCAAGTGAATGCCCAGCGTCAACAGCGTGGGCACCAGCACCGC
This sequence comes from Variovorax sp. CCNWLW225, assembly GCF_037204045.1. Taxonomy (NCBI): domain Bacteria; kingdom Pseudomonadati; phylum Pseudomonadota; class Betaproteobacteria; order Burkholderiales; family Comamonadaceae; genus Variovorax; species Variovorax sp. CCNWLW225. The sequence continues at coordinate 726,314 of NZ_JBBCBV010000001.1, forward strand.
GAGGCCCCAGGCGACCCATCCGTGATGCGGCTTTCCGGCGTCGAAGTTGCGGCTTGTCCAGCGGGTCCATGCCAGCACGCCGCCATACACCGGGTTGTGGGGGGCGAGCGGCCGCACCTGCTCGATCAGCAACGCACACAGGATGGCAAAGAAGCTCATCCGTCGATGATAGCGAGAGCGCCCGGACGATCTCGGTTCAGGCCAGGGTCAGGCGGCGAGAAAGCGATAGAGGTTGCGCAGCATGCCGGCGGTGGCGCCCCACACGAAGCGCTCTTCGGCGCCGTCCTGGTAAGGCATCGAGTACCACTCGCGCCGCGTGCCGTCCGGCGCGGGCACCGTGTGGCGGCGGTGATTGGCCGGGTCCATGAGCCAGGCCAGCGGCACTTCGAAGGCCAATGCCACTTCGTAGGGATTGATGGTGAGCTCGAAGTCCGGCTTCACCAGCGCGACCACGGGCGTCACGACGAACGAGGTAACGGTCGTGTAAGTCGGAAGGCTTCCGAGCACCTCGATGAAATGAGCCGACAAGCCCACTTCTTCCCAGGCTTCGCGCAGCGCGGCCGCCGCGACGTTCGCGTCTTCCGGATCGACGCGGCCGCCCGGAAATGCGACCTGCCCCGAATGATTCGACAGGTGCGCCGTGCGTTCCGTCAGCAGCACGGCAGCGCCTTGTGGGCGCTGCACGATGGGCACCAGCACGGCCGCCTGCGCAGGGGCGCGGTCGGTCAGGCGCGGCTCGCGCCGAAGCTCGGGCGTCCACTCCGGCGGCGTGGCAAAGCGCCTGCGCAGGGCATCGGGCGTCAGCTGTGCGGGTTCGACGGCAGGCAGGCCGTCAGGACCGCCGACCACAGGCGCCTTGCGCGGATCGATCGGCAGCAGCGTGGGCGGCACCACGGCATTGACGGGTTCGACGGGGGCAAATTGCATGGGGGCGGTGGAGTCGGTCAAGTGCTGTAGTTTCAGTGAAGGAGTAGAGCTTAAAAAAGCGGCGCTGTCTTTTTGCGGAAAGCCCGCAAGAAGCATGCACGGCGCAACAACGCAAAAAGCCGCCAGAGCGGCGGCTTTTTGCAAGGCAGAAGGCAGTGCTTACTTGGCAGCCTGCGACTTGCCCGGCAGCTTTTCCTTGATGCGTGCCGAACGGCCGCTGCGGTCGCGCAGGTAGTACAGCTTGGCACGGCGAACGTCGCCGCGTCGCTTGATTTCGATGCCGGCGATCAGAGGGCTGTAGGTTTGGAACGTACGCTCCACGCCTTCGCCGCTGGAGATCTTGCGCACCGTGAAGCCGCTGTTGAGGCCGCGATTGCGCTTGGCGATCACGACGCCTTCGTAGGCCTGCACGCGCTTGCGGGTGCCTTCGACGACGTTCACGCTGACGATGACCGTGTCACCGGGCATGAAATCGGGGATCTTCTTGCCGAGGCGGGCGATTTCTTCCTGCTCGAGGGTTTCGATGAGGTTCATGATTTCCTGATATTCGATCGTGCTCGCGCTACACAAAAGGCGCCGTTGGTTTCATTGCCGTGCTCACCCGTGGGTGAACAATGAAAGCCGGGCGCGGCCGGGCAGAGGATCGGGGAACCGAAGATTATAGCTTTTTTTTCAGCGCCGTCTCATCGGCTTTGCTCAGGCGGCCCGCAGCGCGCGCGGCGGCAATCAGGTCGGGACGCCGGGCTGCGGTAATGGCCAGCCGCTGGTCGCGCCGCCAGCGTTCGATCTGCACATGGTGCCCCGAGAGCAGCGGTGCCGGCACGCCCTGCCCGTTCCACTGCTCGGGCCGGGTGTAGTGGGGGCAGTCGAGCAGCCCGTCCAGCGCCGGGTTGAAGCTGTCCTGCACGTGGCTGGCTTCGTCTCCTAGCACACCGGGCTGCAGGCGGGCCACAGCGTCGAGCAGCGCCATGGCTGCAATTTCGCCGCCCGAAAGAATGAAATCGCCGAGGCTGATCTGGTGCGTGACGCGCGTGTCGATGAAGCGCTGGTCAATGCCTTCGTAGCGGCCACAGACAAGCACCGCGCCCTCGCTGGCGGACCAGCGCTCGACCGCCTCATGCCGGAGCGCCTCGCCGATGGGAGAAAACAACACCACCGGCGCTTGCGCACCGCGCGCGGCCAGCGCCGCGTCGAGGCAGGCGGAAAGCGGCTCCGCCATCATCACCATGCCCGGTCCGCCGCCGAAGGGGCGGTCGTCCACACGCTTGTAGTTGCCTTGCGCGAAGTCGCGCGGGTTCCACAGCACGACCTCGACCTGCTTGGACTCGTAGGCACGGCGCGTCACGCCGCTGGCCATCAAGGGCGCGAACAGTTCGGGGAAGAGCGTGAGGACGTCGAAGCGCATGCGCGCAGGGCCCGGATCGGCGGAATCAGAAATCGGGCTGCCAGTCGACCGTGATCAGCCGGCCAGCCAGGTCGACCTTGTCGACGAAGACCGAGACGAAGGGCACCATGCGCTCGATGGTCTTGCCGTCTTCTTCGGCCGTGAGCACCAGCGTGGTCTGCGGGCCGGTGGCGAGCAACTCACGCACCGTGCCGAGCGTGACGCCTTCGCGATTGACCACCGAAAGGCCGATCAGGTCGACCCAGTAGTACTCGTCGTCGCCCGCCGTCGGAAAGCTCGAGCGCGGCACGAACACGCGCGCACCGCGCAGCGCCTCGGCCGCATTGCGGTCAGGCACGTCTTCGGACGATGCGACGATGCAGTCGGAATGTTCTTTGGCTTCGCGGATTGCGAGCCGGAAAGCTGCGGTTGCCGAGGCTCCGGGGGCCTGCAGGAACCAGCGCTTGGAAGAAAAAAGCGCCTCGGGCTGGGCGCTGTGGGGCAGGACCTTGAACCAGCCCTTGATGCCCCATGCATCGGCGATGCGTCCTACCTCGATCGCATCCGCCGGCAATTCGGCGGCTTCGAGTGCGGGCAACATCGCCGTGCCGGGTAGCTTAGGCTGCCGCCTTGGGGGCCGCGGCAGCGGCTTGCTTGATCAGGCGCAGGACCGTGGGCGAAGCTTGTGCGCCGACGCTCTTCCAGTAGGCCAGGCGATCCTGGGCAATACGGATGCTTTCTTCGTTTTCCTTGGCGATCGGGTTGTAGAAACCCAGGCGCTCGATGAAACGGCCATCGCGGCGAACGCGCTTGTCCGACACGACGATGTTGAAGAACGGACGGCCTTTGGAGCCGCCGCGGGAGAGTCGAATGACGACCATGATTTATCCTTGGGTGGTGCAGCAAGCCCGTTTTCTAAACAAGAAGCCCGCTCACAGTGTTCTTTCAACGTCGAGACACGCGACATGGCCACCCGGCCAGCGACACGCTGAAAAGCCTGCGATTATAGCCCGACCTGCGTTTTCTCCGAATTCCGGCCGTTGCGCCGTTTGCTTGCGACCTGCATGACCCTCACCATCCGCCCCAGCCGCGACGAAGACATCACGGCCATCACGGCCATCTATGCCCACCACGTGCTGAACGGCACCGGCACCTTCGAAACCGAAGCCCCCTCTGCCGCCGACATGGCTGCACGGCGTGCCGATGTGCTCGGCAAGAACCTGCCGTATCTCGTTGCCGAAGAAAACGGCGAAGTGTTGGGTTTTGCCTACTGCAACTGGTTCAAACCGCGCCCGGCCTACCGGTTTTCGGCGGAAGACTCGATCTACATGTCCGAAGCCGCGCGCGGCAAGGGCCTTGGCTCGCAGCTCCTGGCGGCCCTTTCACAGGCCGCCGAAGCGGTCGGCGTCCGCAAGCTGATCGCAGTCATCGGCGATTCGGCCAACGCAGGCTCCGTCGGCGTGCACCGCCGCAATGGTTTCACGCACGTGGGCGTGCTCAAGGACTGCGGCTGGAAGTTCGGCGAGTGGCGCGACGTGGTCCTGATGGAAAAAGTGCTCGGCGAAGGCAGCACCACCAAACCCGAATGAAAAACAAAACCGTTGCCGCCTGGCTCTCTTTCCTCGGCGGCCCGTTGGGCCTGCACCGCTTCTACCTGCGCGGCATGGGCGACTGGCTCGGCTGGCTGCTGCCCATTCCCACGGCGCTGGGCCTCTACGGCATGGAGCGCGTGCGCATGTACGGCGTGGACGACGGCTGGAGCTGGGTGCTGATTCCGTTGCTGGGCTTCACCATTGCGGGCTGCGCGTTGATGGCCATCATCTATGGCCTTATGACGCCCGAGAAGTGGAACGCCCGCTTCAACGCCGGCGCGCCGCCGGATGCCGAGCCGGGCCGCACGAGCTGGGCCACCATCGGCGCGGTGGTGCTTGCGCTCTTCTTCGGCAGCACCGTGCTCATGGCCAGCATCGTGTTCAGCTTTCAGCGCTACTTCGAACACCAGGTCGAAGAGGGCCGGAAAATTTCGCAGTAGCTGGCGCGCGCCAGCTCTGCCGGCCTCAGAAAATCTGCAGGCTGAGCCAGTAAGCGATTGCGGCCACGAAAGCCGACGCCGGAATCGTGAAGATCCAGGCCCAGACGATGTTGCCCGCCACGCCCCAACGCACGGCGCTCGCGCGCTGCGCGGAACCCACGCCGACGATCGCGCCGGTGATGGTGTGCGTGGTCGACACCGGAATGCCCAGCGCGGTGGCCAGGAACAGCGTGAGCGCACCGCCGGTTTCGGCGCAGAAGCCGCCCACGGGCTTGAGCTTGGTGATCTTCTGGCCCATGGTCTTCACGATGCGCCAGCCGCCGAACATGGTGCCCAGGGCAATGGCGGCGTAGCAGCTCACGATGACCCAGTTGGGCGGCGCCGCATCGCCGGCCGTGGCATAGCCGGTGGCAATCAGCAGCATCCAGATGATGCCGATGGTCTTCTGCGCATCGTTGCCGCCGTGGCCCAGGCTGTAGGCCCCGGCCGAAACCAGCTGCAGCCGCCGGAACCACCGGTCGACCCGCGACGGGGTGGCGCGCCGGAAACCCCAGGCCACCACCACCATCATCATCGAGCCCAGCACGAATCCGAGGAACGGAGAAACGAAGATGAAGGCCACGGTCTTCCAGATGCCGGTGGCCACCAGGCCGCTGGCACCCGTCTTCGCGATCACGGCGCCCACGATGCCGCCGATCAGCGCGTGCGACGAGCTGCTCGGAATGCCGTAGTACCAGGTCACCAGGTTCCAGCTGATGGCGCCGATGAGCGCGCCGAAGACCACGTGCACATCCACCACCCCAGGCTGGGCAATGCCCTTGCCCACCGTGGCCGCCACGCTCAGGTGAAAGATGAAGATCGCGATCAGGTTGAAGAAGGCCGCGAACAGCACCGCGTGCCCAGGTTTGAGCACGCCGGTCGACACCACGGTGGCGATGGAGTTCGCCGCGTCGTGGAAGCCGTTCATGAAGTCGAAGGCGATCGCGAGCGCGACCAGCAATATCACCACCCAGAGGGCGACCTGAACCGTTGCCATCGATCGCTACCGCTCAGGAGTTCTCGAGGACGATGCCCTCGATCACGTTGGCCACGTCTTCGCATTTGTCGGTGATCGTCTCGAGCAACTCGTAGATTGCCTTGAGCTTGATCACCTCGCGAACGTCGGGCTCCTCGCGGAACAGCTTGCTCATGGCGCTTCGCATCACGCGGTCGGCGTCGGATTCGAGGCGGTCGATTTCCTCGCAGGTCTTCAGCGTGGCCTCGGCCACAGCCGGATCGGCGATCTTGCCGAGAAACTTGACGGCGTCCTTCAGGCGGTCGCAGCACTTCACGCTCAGGGCCGTGAGGCGCACGATCTCGTCGGTCATGTGCCGCACGTCGTACAGCGCCATGGTCTCGGCCGAATCCTGGATCAGGTCGGCCACGTCGTCCATCGTATTGATGAGCTTGTGGATCTGCTCGCGGTCGATGGGCGTGATGAAAGTCTTATGGATGAGCCGGTTGACGTCGTGCGTCACGCGGTCGGCCGCGCGCTCGGCATTGTCGACGTCGCGGTTGTACTGCTCGCGCAGGTGCACGTCGCTGTAGTTGGCCACGAGTTGCTCGAACGCCCGCGCCGCTTCGACGATGCGCTCGGCGTGCTGGTTGAACATCTCGAAAAAATTCCCCTCGCGGGGCAGCAGCTTGCCGAACATTGGAACTCCTGGGGCGCGTCAATCACAATTTCATGACGCCTTCATGAAAAACCGACGAAGTTTAACGGGCGCGCCGGTCCGACCCCGTCCGAACTGGTTTTCAGGCCGCAGGGCGACCGCGATTTCAGCCCGGCAAACGCAGTACTGGCAGGTGCCACCCGCCGTAGATGCCGCCCAGCCGGAGCACCACGATCAGCAGCAGGCCGGCATGAAACGCCCAGCGGCGCGGCGTGCCGGCGGCCTGCAGGAGCAGATAGGCCGCAATTCCCGCGATGGCGGCCGAGCCGTAGATGCCGCTGCTCAGCAACAGCGGGATGCGGGCCGTGAGTACGTCGCGCAGCAGGCCTCCGGCGGCGCCGCTCATGGTGCCGACCAGTATCACGATGACCGCCGGAAGGCGCCGCTCTTCGGCGATCTGCGCGCCCGTGATGGCGAACAGGCCGAGGCCCAGCGCGTCGGCCACGGCCAGTGCGTGCTCGGGCAGCGGCATCAGGTGCACCCAGGCGATCGTGAGCGCCGCTGCCGCCAGGATCACGTAGACGTAGCGGGTGTCGCGGATCCAGAACACCGGATGGCGGTCGAGCAGCAGGTCGCGCAGCGTGCCGCCGCCCACCGCCGTAACCGAGGCGATCACCACCACGCCCAGCCAGTCGAGGCCCGCATGGCCAGCCCCCAGTGCTCCACTGACCGCGAAGACCGCCACACCGGCGAGATCGAGGACGTAAAGCAGCACGGCCGCCTTTTTCAGACGATGCGCTTGACCACCTGGCCTGTGACGCGTGCCAGCGCAGCGCGCGGCACCTTGTCGGGCGCGATTTCAGCGAGCGGCTTCAGCACGAAGGCGCGCTCGCGCATGCGGGGGTGCGGCAGGGTCAGCGTCGGCGTGTCGATCACCGAATTGCCGTGCATCAGCAGGTCGAGATCGAGCGTGCGCGGCGCATTGGGGAATGGCCTTTCGCGGCCGGCCTGCGTCTCGAGGCGCTGCAACGCAACGAGGAACTGCTCGGCGTCCAGGCCAGTGCGCACGGCCACCACGGCGTTGATGAAATCGGGGCCCTCGGCGTCCACCGGCTCACTGCGATAGAGCGATGAACGGGCCGTCACCTGGGTCCGCTGCAATGCGCCGATCGCAGTCATGGCGGCCTTCACGGCCGCCTCGGCATCGCCCAGGTTGGCGCCGATGGCGACGAAGGCCTGCACGGTGGGGTAGTCCTCGCGCGGGCCGCGCGGGCGACTCGTGGGGGCGCGGGCAGGCGCACGGCGCGCAGGAGGGGTGCCGGGCGGGCCCTTCCTGGCGCCGGCCGGCGGGGGCCTGGCACCGCCCGCGCGCGGTGGAGCGGCCTTGGCCTTGTCACTGGTCTTGGAACTCTTCTTGCCGTCCTTCGGCAGGTCGGACGTGCTCATGCGCCTTCGGCGCTCCCGCCGCCCTCGCCGCCACTACTGCCGCCACCGCCGGTGCGCGGCTTGCGGCGTCGGCGGCGCTTGCGCGGCGCGGCCGCTTCGCCATCGGGCGGCACGGCGCCGGCCCCGACTTCCGCTTCTTCCTCGTCGTCGCCCTGCCGCGGCTCGGCGTCGGCCTGGCGGTGGCGGGCAGCCGGTTCACTGCGGGGTTTCGGCGCCACGGGGTCGCGCGTGCGCACGCGCTGGCGGGTCTTTTGTTCGTCGCGCACCTGCTCCAGCAGGTCTTGCCGGCGCACGTCGTCGGCTGTGCTGAACTCTTGCCACCATTCGGCAATGGCCTCGCTGACCTCGCCAACATCCGCGCGCAGCCGCATGAAGTCGAAGGCGGCACGGAACCTCGCCTGCTCGACCAGGCTGTAGGGCGTGGAGCCGGTGCGCTTGTCGAAGCGCGGCTGCATCATCCAGATCTCGCGCATGTCGCCGGCGAGCTTGCCGCGGCCCGACACATCTCCGATGCGGGCGTTGAACACGTCGTCGATGGCGTCTTGCAGGGCCGGGAAAGGCGGCTGCGGGCGCTGGCCGTGCCGGCCTTCGATGCGCTGGGCCCAGCCGTCGCGCACATCGGCCCACAGCACGCAGGCCAGCAGGAAGCTGGGCGCCACGGGTTTGCCTTCGCCCACGCGGCGGTCGGTGTCCTGCAGGGCGGCCTTCACGAAAGGTGAATCGGCACGCTCCACCACCACATCGAGTAGCGGATAGATGCCCGTGACAAGGCCCAGCTTGCGCAGCTGCTCGACCGTGGCAATGGCATGGCCGGTTTGCAGCAGCTTGAGCATTTCGTCGAACAGGCGGCTTTGCGGCACGTCGGCCAGCAGCTTGCTCGACTCGACCAGCGGGGCCGCCGTCTTGGCTTCCATCTTGAAGCCCAGTGCCGCGAGCTTGGCCGAGAAGCGAATGGCGCGAATGATGCGCACCGGGTCTTCGCGGTAGCGTGTGGCCGGGTCGCCGATCATGCGGAGCGTGAGCTTTTGCGCGTCCTTGATGCCGTTGTGATAGTCGACCACGATCTGGTTGGCCGGGTCGTAGTACATGGCGTTCACGGTGAAGTCGCGGCGGGCCGCGTCTTCTTCCTGCGGCCCCCACACGTTGTCGCGCAGCACGCGGCCGCTGGCGTCCACCGCATGCTTCATGCTTGCGAGCTCGCCCTTGCTGGTGCGCTCGTTGCCGGCCACCTGCTCGGCGGCGGCGTTGTCCATGTAGGCGCGAAAGGTCGAGACCTCGATCACCTCGTGCTCGCGGCCCCGGCCGTACACCACGTGCACGATGCGAAAGCGCCGCCCGATGATGAACGCGCGCCTGAAGAGTGACTTGACCTGCTCCGGCGTGGCGTTGGTGGCCACGTCGAAGTCCTTCGGGCGCAGGCCCAGCAGCAGGTCGCGCACCGCGCCGCCCACCACATAGGCCTCATAGCCCGCCTGCTGGAGCGTGGTGACCACGTTTTTCGCGCGTTCGTCGACCAGGGCCGGATCGATCTTGTGAACCTCCGCAGGCACCTCCTGGCGCTTGCCGAAGCGGCTCTTGCCCTGCGCGCCACCGGCCGATTTGCCGAGCAGCTTGTCGATGAATTTCTTGATCATTGTTGGTTGAAGCTCTTCTTATTCGTTTTCGAGCATGGATCGGATCAGCGGGATCGTGATCGCGCGCTGTGTCTGCAGGGCATAGCCGTCGAGCTGCGTGAGCAGCTCCATCAGGCTGCCCAGGTCGCGGCTGAAGCGGTGCAGCACGTAGTCGAGCACGTCGTCCGACAGCATGACGCCCCGCGCATCGGCCGCCTGGCGCAGCACCGCGCGGCGTTCGCTTTCGCTCAGCACCTGCAGGTGGAACACGTGGCCCCAGCCCAGCCGGGTGCGAAGGTCTTCGCGCAGCGACAGGTCGGCCGGCGGCAGGGCGCCGGCGGCCACCACCCCGCGCTGCAGGGTTTGCGCGTTGACGAACCAGTTGAAGGCCGCGTGCTGCTGCACGGCGGTGTAGAGGTGCACGTCGTCGAGCAGCACGGCGCCCCAGCGCTCGTCGAACTCGGGCGGCTCCAAGAGGCCGGCGTGCAGCCAGCCCACGCTCGCGCCCTGCTCGCGCAGTGCGACACGCACCGATTCGAGCAGATGGGTCTTGCCGCTGCCGCCTTCGCCCCACAGATAGGTAGGCACAGGAGAGTGCGGCACCGAATTGCCGGCGCCGCCCACCCACAGTTGCAGGTGCCGCAGCGCCGCCTCGTTCGGGCCGGCAAAAAAAGCGTCGAAGCTGGGGCCCGTCGCAATGCCGATATCGAGCGCGAGCTGTTTCATCCCGGGAAGGTTCATGGAGGGGGCCGCTGGGGCCCTTAAAATCGTGAGGAATTCTATCGGCCCGGCCGCTTCGGTTGCCGGCGCCTCCACCTCTTCGCCTCCTTCCCGTCCCTTTCTCGACATCGTCCGACCATGACTTCCCCTACGCCCACCCCGCTCAGCTACAAGGATGCCGGTGTCGATATCGATGCCGGCGACGCCCTGGTCGACCGCATCAAGCCCCTGGCCAAGAAGACCCTGCGCGAAGGCGTGCTGGCCGGCATCGGCGGCTTCGGCGCGCTGTTCGAGGTGCCCAAGCGCTACAAGGAGCCGGTGCTGGTGAGCGGCACCGACGGCGTGGGCACCAAGCTCAAGCTGGCCTTCGAATGGAACATGCACGACACCGTGGGCATCGACCTGGTGGCCATGAGCGTCAACGACGTGCTGGTGCAGGGCGCCGAACCCCTGTTCTTTCTTGACTACTTTGCCTGCGGCAAGCTCGACGTGGACACGGCCGCGGCCGTGATCGGCGGCATTGCCCGCGGCTGCGAAATCTCCGGCTGCGCGCTGATCGGCGGCGAAACCGCCGAAATGCCCGGCATGTACCCGGCCGGCGAGTACGACCTGGCGGGTTTTGCGGTCGGCGCGGTCGAAAAATCGAAAATTCTCACGGGCCAGAACGTCAAGCCCGGCGACGTGGTGCTGGGCCTGGCCTCGGCCGGCGTGCATTCCAACGGTTTCAGCCTGGTGCGCAAGGTGATCGAACGCGCGGGTGCCGATTTGCCCGCCACGCTCGACGGCAAGCCCTTCCGCCAGGCCGTGATGGAGCCCACCCACCTTTATGTGAAGCCGGTGCTCGAGGCGCTGGCCAAGCACCCGATCAAGGCGCTGGCGCACATCACCGGCGGCGGCCTGCTCGAGAACATTCCGCGCGTGCTGCCCGAAGGCACGGCGGCCCACCTCAAGAAGGGCAGCTGGCCGCAGACCGAGCTCTTCGCCTGGCTGCAGAAGGTGGCCGGCATCGATGACATCGAGATGAACCGCACCTTCAACAACGGCATTGGCATGGTGGTGGTGATCGACGCGGCCGAAGCCGCCGCCTGCGCCGCCACGCTGCGCACGGCCGGCGAAGCGGTGTACGAGATCGGCACCATCGCCGAGCGGGGCACCGGCGCCGCCGTGGTGGTCGGTTGATCCTCTTTCCGAGGCTCGCAACCAGCGCAGCACCCGGTCCCTGATGACCAAACCGCTCGTCGTCAACATCGACACCAAGCCACAGCCCGCCTCGCGCAACGTGGTGCTGGCCAGCTACCTGCTGATGCCGGCCGCCCTGCTGCTGGTGATGTGGCAGCACCTGCTGCCCGGGCTGCTGTGCGTATGCATCGGCTTTCTGGCCACCCGCCGTTTTGCGCGCCTGATCGGCGGCGGCCTCGCACGGGCAAGGCTGCCGCAAGCCCGTGCCGATGTGCTGGCCCGGGTACTGGCGGTCACGCTGGTGCTGCTGGCGCCCATCGCGCTGATATCGGTGGGGCTGTCGCAAGCGCGCGAGTACATCGTCGACGCGCCCGACCAGTACCGCGAACTGCTCGACTACACGGCCCGCACGGTGCTGGAACTGCGGCTCAAGCTGCCACCCGAAATTGCGGTCTACCTGCCGGAGGGCGCGGCCGAGGTGCAGCGCGTGGTGGCCAACTACCTCCGGGCGCAGGCCGGCTCGCTGGCGCTGGCCGGGCGCGCGTGGCTGGGCGGGCTGCTGTTTGCCTATGTGGGCCTCATCGTGGGCGGGCTGGCCGCCATTGCGCCGCCGCCGCTGCAGCGCCGGCCCCTGGCCGCGCAGCTCTACCGCCGCATCACCATCTTCGGCGAGGCGTTCGGACAGATCGTTGCGGCGCAGTTCTGGATTGCGGCATTCAACACCCTGCTGACCGCCATCTTCCTGCTGTTCCTGCTGCCGCTCTGGGGGCCGCACCTGCCCTACACGCCGGCACTCATCACGCTCACCTTCGTGGCCGGCCTGGTGCCGATCGTGGGCAACCTGGTCTGCAATGCGGTGATCACGCTGGTGGCGCTGTCCGTCTCGCCGATCACGGCGCTGGCCTGCCTGGTGTTCCTCATCATCATCCACAAGGCGGAATACGTGATCAACGCCAAGGTGGTCGGCAGCCGCACGCAAATGCGGGTGTGGGAACTGCTGGCGGTGATGTTCGTGGCCGAGGCGGTGTTCGGCCCGGCCGGGCTGGTGGCGGCGCCGCTTTTCTACGCTTACCTCAAGAAAGAGCTGCAGGCCGCCGGCCTGGTCTAGCTCCGATGTCCTGATTTGATCGGTTCTGGTCCGCTTTGGCGCGGACCACGGGCTGGCGGCGCAGAAGAATAGGCGGCATCATTCACTCCGCCCTTCGAGCCCCATACCCATGAAATCGTGTCTGATAGTGATCGACGCGCAGGAATCCTTCCGCCAGCGTGCCTACTGGTCCGAAGAAGTTGCGCGGCCTTATTTCGCCGCCCAGAACGCGCTGATCGAAGGCTGCGCGGCCGCCGGCATTCCGATCGTGCGGGTCTTCCATGTCGATGAGCCTGCCGTCGCAAGCCACCCCTTCGCCGTCGAGTCAGGCCTGGTGCGGCCGATCGAAGGCCTGGCGGCATTCGAAGCCGCAGCCACATTCACCAAGCACCGCCACAGCGCGCTGGTCAACAGCGGGCTCGACATCTGGCTCACGCAGCAGGGCATCGGCCGGCTGATCGTGAGCGGCATCCGCACCGAGCAATGCTGCGAAACCACCACGCGCCATGCTTCCGACCTGGGCTGGGAAGTCGACTACGTGACCGAGGCCACGCTCACTTTCGACATGGTGCAACCCGACGGCCGCCCGCTTGCCGCGGCTGACATCAAGGCCCGTACGGCGGCTGTGCTGGACGGCCGGTTTGCCACCGTGTGTACCGTGGCACAGGCGCTCGAACGCGCCGGCGCCCTCTCCGCCGAGACAGCGGCGGCATGACCCTGCGGGTACTCATCCTTGCCTTCGACGGTGTCGAGGCTCTCGACTTTGCGGGCCCGTTCGAGGTGTTCACCACGGCGAGCCGCGTCAGCCAGCGCCTGAATCCCGACACGGAGGCGCCCTTCGAGGTCGCCTCCGTGGCGCTCGCAAGCGCGGGCCAGCCCGTGCAAGCCCGAGCCGGCCTGCGTCTGCTGGCGGACCACGACCTGGCCGACAGTCCCACGGCGGACCTCCTGATCGTGCCCGGCGGCGTGGTCGATGCGCCGATGGCAAGCCCCGCCACCCTGCGCTGGATTGCAAAATGCGCGGCCGGCGCGCAGCTTGCCGCCTCGGTATGCACCGGCGCGTTCCTGCTCGCAAAAAGCGGCGTGCTCACACAAGAGGCCGTCACCACCCACTGGGAAGACATTGCAGACCTGCGCGAACAGTTCCCGCTGCTGGACGTGCGCGAAGGCGAACGCTGGATCGACAGCGGCCGCGTCGTCAGCTCCGCGGGTATCAGCGCAGGCATCGACATGAGCCTGTACCTGGTCGGGCGGCTGGCCGGCCGCGCGCTGGCCGAACGCACGGCGCGCCAGATGGACTACGCATGGAACTCCGGCAACCACCCATCCGCGTAGTGTTCGTGCTGCTGCCGGGCAGCCTGGTGCTCGATTGGGCCGGGCCTGCCGAGGCGTTGCGCATCGCCAACCAGCGGCTGCGCGCCGCCGGCCAGCCGGAGCGCTTCGAGATCGAATTCGCCAGCCCGCGGCCTACCTCCGTCGGCTCGGTGGGCGTGGCGCTTGCCAACCTTGCGCCATTGCCGGCGCAATGGCATGGGCCGGCGTGGGTGGTGCTGGTCGGGCTGCCCGGCGACTTCATCGCGATCGACAACGCCGAGACGCAGGACCTGCTGCACTGGCTGCGCGGCCAGCGCTTCGAACGCGGCCGGCTCGAGCTGGTCACCGTGTGCGCGGGCGCCCTGCTGGCGGCGCATGCGGGCGCGCTCTCCGGCCGGCGCGCCACCACGCACCACCATCACCTGGACGAGCTGCGCTCGGTGGAGCCGCGCTGCGACGTGGTCGCCAACCGCGTGTTCGTGATCGACCCGCCCGTCTACAGCAGCGCGGGCGTCACGACCGGCATTGACCTGGTGCTGCACCGCATTGCGGATGTGTGCGGCGAAGCGCTCGCGGCCCAGGTGGCGCAGACCATGGTGGTGGCGCAGCGGCGCGGCCCGCACGACCCGGAGCTTTCGCCTTTTCTGGCTTACCGGAACCATCTGCATGCCGCCCTGCACCGCGTGCAGGACGCCGTCAGCGAACAGCCCCAGGCCGACTGGAACGTGCCTCGCATGGCGGAAGTGGCCCACACCTCGGCGCGGCACCTCACGCGGCTGTTCGTGGAGCACGCAGGCGTGGCGCCCCTGGCCTATCTGCGCCGGCTGCGGCTGGCGGCGGCGCAGCTCGCGCTGGCCTCGGGCGCGAGCGTGACGCGGGCGGCGGAAATCTCGGGCTTCGGCTCGGACACGCAACTGCGGCGCGCGTGGCATCAGTTCGGATTGCCGGGCTCGCCTTCGGCCGCCGCGCCTGCGCCGACCGTCTAACGGCGCGGCGCGGTGCGCAGTCAGGCAGGCGGACGGAGGCAGGCGCGTGCCCGCGCCAGCAGCAGCGTCCGCTCGCGCGTGTTGCGCGTAAGCGAGGCGGCGCGATCGAATTCGTTGCGCGCCTCGTCGCGGCGGCCCAGCTTGAAGAGCAGGTCTCCGCGCACCGCCGGCAGCAAGTGATAGCCCTGCAATGCGGGCTCGCCGAGCAGCGCGTCCACCACCTCCAGCCCCGTTGCGGGCCCGAACGCCATGGACAGCGCCACGGCGCGGTTCAGCTCGACGACAGGCGACGGAGAAAGCTCGGCCAGCGCGTCGTACAACGCCGCAATGCGGGGCCAATCGGTTTCCGCAGCCGTTCGCGCCCGGCCATGGCAAGCGGCGATGGCGGCTTGCAAGGCATAGGGCCCCAAGGCTCCGCCAAGAGCCTCCGCACGCGCAAGTGCCGCCAGGCCGCGGCGAATCAGCATGTGGTCCCAGCGCGCGCGGTTCTGCTCCAGCAGCAGCACCGGCTCACCCGACGGGCCGACACGGGCCGCCGTGCGGGACGCCTGAATCTCCATCAACGCCACCAGGCCGTGCACTTCCGACGCATCGGGCACGAGCTCGGCCACGATCCGGCCGAGCCGCATGGCTTCGTCGCACAGCGCGGGCCGCATCCAGTCGTCACCCGCCGTGGCCGAGTAGCCTTCGTTGAAGATCAGGTAGAGCACTTCGAGCACCGAGGCGAGCCGCGCCTCGAGCTCGTGCCGGCGCGGCACTTCGAAGGGCACGCGCGCTTCGAGAAGACTTCGCTTGGCGCGCACGATGCGCTGCGCCACGGTGGCCTCTGGCACAAGGAACGCCCGGGCAATCTCGTCCGTCGTGAGGCCGCCCATCAGGCGAAGCGTGAGCGCCACGCGCGCCTCGGTCGAAAGCACCGGATGGCAGGCGGTGAACACCAGCCGCAGCAGGTCGTCGCCGATGTCGTCGTCGAGCGCGGCATCGACCGCTTCGGCGAAATCGGCCTGCGCCATTTCGTGCTGTGCGTCGAGTTCGCGGCCGATCTCGCCGGCCTTGTGCTCGGCCATTTGCCGATGGCGCAGCCGGTCGAGTGCGCGGCGCTTGGCCACGGCAGTGAGCCAGGCGGCGGGGTTGTCGGGCACGCCGGTTTCGCTCCATTGCTCCAAGGCCGAGACCAGCGCGTCCTGGGCCAGCTCTTCGGCCAGGCCCACGTCGCGCACCATGCGCGCAACGGTGGCGATGATCTTCGCGGACTCGATGCGCCACACCGCCTCGATGGTGCGGTGAATGGCGGCCTCGTCCCGGGCCGCAGCGCTCATCCCTATGCCTTCTTGACCGCCTGCATCGACGCCATCTCGGCCGTCAGGGCCTGCACGTCTGGCGGGTAATCGGCAATCTCCTGGATCTGGCGGACCTCGATCACTTCGTTTTCGCTGCCGGGGCAGCGGGTGGCCCATTCGATCGCGTCGGCGCGCGAGGGCACGTCGATGATCCAGTAGCCGCCGAGCACTTCCTTGGCTTCGGCGAAGGGGCCGTCCACCACCTTGGGCTTGCGGCCCGGAAAGCTCACGCGCGCGCCCATCGAGGGCGGATGCAGGCCGTCGCAGCTGATCAGGATGCCGGCCTTCTGCATCGACTCGTTGTAGGCCATCATGGCCCCGACGGCTTCGACGTCGTCCGGAATGGTGCCGGGTGCGGCTGTTTCGTAGCCGTGGGGAATCATCAGCAGCATGAATCGCATGGCAGGTCTCCTTGATGCGGTTTTATTCAGTTGCCGGCCTTGCTGCGGGCCTCGGTCTCGGCGCGCAGGCGGTCTTCCTGCGCCAGCAGCTCGGGCGTCATGGAGTCGCCGAAATCGGAGGCCTCGAACACCTGGCGGATCTCGATCTCGCCCTCTTGGAACGGGCTGCGCTTGATCCATTCGATGGCTTCTTCCTTCGACTTGACCTGCAGCAGCCAGAAACCCGCGAGCAGCTCCTTCGTCTCGGCGAAGGGGCCATCGATCACCGTGCGCTTGGAGCCTTCGCAGCGCACGCGCGCACCCTTTGAAGACGGATGCAGCCCTTCGCCCGCCAGCAGCACGCCGGCCTTGACCAGTTCCTCGTTGAACTTGCCCATGGCCGTGAGCACTTCGGTGCTGGGCATCACGCCCGCTTCGGAATCCTTGTTGGCCTTGACCAGAACCATGAATCGCATGTCGTTTCTCCTGAAGGTTGATGAATGAAGCCGGAGGCGTTGAAAACTGCGCGCTCCTGTTCACACGTCGGACGAGGGGAAGCCGGATCGACACGTTCGCGCCGATCCATTTGTAAATTTATGTTTCAGAATTCAGGACAGATAGCCGCAGAAGCGCAGGATATGTCCATCGGGTTCGCGGATCGCGAATTCGCGCAGGCCCCAGGGCTGCGACGTGGGCGGCTCGACCACGGTAACGCCGCGCTTCACGTAGGCGGCGTGCAGGCCGTCGATGTCCTTGCCCACGTGGATCACGATTTCGCCGCGCCAGGGTACGGCGCCGCGCGTGTTGCATTGCCACAGGCGCAGGTAGACCGGATCGCCATAGGTGCGGTCGCCCTTCTTCACGCGTGCGTAGCTGGGCGGCTCGCCGGCGATGAAATCGAGCTCGAAGCCCAGGATGTCGCGGAACCAGCGCGCGGCGCGCGTGACGTCGGACACCGGCAGCACCGGCTGCACGCCGTGAAATTCGTGAAGCGTGCCGAGATCGGAGGCGTCGGCAACGCCGCTCCTGGCGCTCATCAGTTGGCCGCTCGGCGCAAGGCGGCCACCCGCTCCGCAATGACGTCGACGTCCAGCGCGTCTTCTGCGTGCTCCAGGTAGGTTTCCAGGTCGCGCACGGCGGCCGCGGTGTTGCCCTGCTCGGCATGCGCAATGCCGCGGTCGCGGTATTCGCCCCAGGCGGTGGGCAGCAGCGCAATGAGGCGGTCTTGCACGGCGATGGCCCGCTGCCAGTCTTCCTGGGCGCGGTGCACTTCCTTCAGGTTGCGCAGCATGCGCCCGATGATTTCGCGCGAGCTGGCGGGCTGGAGGTAAAGGCCCAGCGGCACGTCGAAATCGCCGACCAGCCCGTTGCTGCGCTTGTAGGGCTCGAGCCGCTCGCCGAGCTCTTCGCGCGAGAGCGATTTGCCGGTGAAGGGGTCGATCACCACCTGCCCCTTCGGCAGCGTGACCTTGAGCATGAAGTGCCCCGGAAAACCGATGCCACGCGCCTGCAGGCCCAGGCCCTGCGCCAGCTCCATCCACAGCACCGCCAGCGAAATGGGAATGCCGCGGCGCGTGCGCAGGACGGCGTTCAGGTAGCTGTTGTCCGGGTCGTAGTAGTCGTTGACGTTGCCGCCGAAGTTCAGGTCGTTGAAGAAGAACTGGTTGAGCGCACGCAGTCGGGCGAGCGGCGCGGCGTCGGCGGGCAGCCGGCGCTTGAGCCGAGCCAGCAACTGGTCGACGTCGCCGAGCACCTGCTGCACGTCGAGGTCGGGGTATTCGTCCTGCGCAAGGCTGGCGGCAGCCTCGAGCAGCGGAAAGTGGTCGTCGCTCTGCACCAGCGACTCGAAATACGCCAGTGCCGTGGGAACCTGAAAGCTGAACGTCATGTGTCTTTGTAGAGGAGCATTCGGGGAGCGTCAAGGCGGTGTTTTCAGCTTGCGCAATACGAAAACGCCGCGGCTGCAGAAGCCGGCGGCGGTTTGATCTGGCCCTGTTGTCAGCCGTTGTACCTGCGGCTTAACGGCGCATGAAACTGCGCAGCCGCACGCCCACGGCGGCAAGCACGGCAAAGTACAGCAGCCCCGCCCCCGCGATCAGCGCCGCCAGCAGCCCGATACGCTGCAGCCGCTGGGCCCGAAGGCCGATCCAGTCGAAATAGTACGAGCCCCAGGCCAGCAGGGCCGCCAGCACCAGCGTGCCCGCCGCCACCTGCAGAATGAACTTGCCCCAGCCCGGCTCGGGCTTGTAGCTGCCGCGGCGAACCAGCCCCACCAGCAGCCAGATCGCGTTGACCACCGCGCCGATGCCGATGGTGAGCGTGAGCGCGGCATGCTGCAGCACCGGCACCAGAAAGACGTTGAGCAACTGGGTCAGCACCAGCACCGAGACAGCGATGATCACCGGCGTGCGCATGTCGTATTTGGCGTAGTAGCCCGGCGCAAGCACCTTGATGGCGACGATGCCGACCAGCCCGACGCCGTAGCCCATCAAGGCGAGCGTGGTGCGCCTCACGTCTTCGGCGCCATACGCGCCGTTGTGAAAAAGCACCGCAACCAGCGGCTGCGAGAACAGCAGTAGCGCAATGGCGCACGGCGCCGAGAGCAGCACCACCAGCCGCAGGCCCCAGTCGAGCAGCGCCGAATAGCGCTCGTCGTCCTTGGCGGCGCGCGCGCCGGCCAACTGCGGCATCAGCACCACGCCAAGCGCCACGCCCAGCATGGCGGTCGGAAACTCCATCAGGCGGTCCGCATTGACCACCCAGGTGACACTGCCCGTGGCAAGGTGCGATGCAATCTGCGTATTGATGAGCAGCGAAATCTGCGCCACGCTCACGCCCAGCAAGGCGGGCAGCATGAGCTTGAGCACCTTGCGCGTGGTCGGGTCGGTCCAGGCGGCGCGGAGCGCTCCGAAGGTTGCGCCGATACGCGGCATGAGGCCCAGCGCGCGCAGCGCGGGCACCTGCAGCGCCAGTTGCAGCACACCGCCGACCAGCACGCCCGCGCACTGCGCGTAGATCGGCTCGATGCCGTAGCGCCTGAACAGCGGCGCGCCGGCCACGATGGCAAGAATCAGCGAAATGTTGAGCAGCACCGGCGAGGCGGCCGGCACCGCGAACTTGCGCCAGGTGTTCAGGACACCGCCC
Organism: Variovorax sp. CCNWLW225; assembly: GCF_037204045.1. NCBI lineage: Bacteria > Pseudomonadati > Pseudomonadota > Betaproteobacteria > Burkholderiales > Comamonadaceae > Variovorax > Variovorax sp. CCNWLW225. Next base: position 745,518 of record NZ_JBBCBV010000001.1, read on the forward strand.
GCCAGCGCCACGAGCGACATGAAGCCGATGTACGGAAACATCCACCGCGTCATGACCACGGCCGCGTCGAAGCCCTCCAGCCCGCTGGCCATGGCCCACACCAGCCACGGCGCGCCAACCACGCCGGCCACGCACACGATCACCAGCGCCCAGGTGAGCAGCGTGGCCACGTGGTCGATCAGCGCCTTGGCGCCCTCTTCCCCGGCCTCGGTCTTGTGCCCGGCCAGCACCGGCACAAAGGCCTGGCTGAAGGCGCCTTCGCCGAAAACCCGCCGGAACAGGTTGGGAATGCGAAAAGCGACGTTGAAGGCGTCGGTGAGCGCGCTGACGCCGAACACCGAGGCGAAAAGCACGTCGCGCACGAGGCCCGTGATCCGCGATGCGAGCGTCAGAAGGGAAACGGTGGAGGCGGATTTGAGCAGTGACACGGGGCGAGTGTAGGGCCCGGCAAGCCCCCGATTCGGTGAAAAACCCAACCCGGCCTATAATGGAGGGCTTTGCTGCATCATCCTCAGACACCTAAGGAACTAAATCATGGCATCCGCCAAGCCCAAGAAAAAGAACCCGCGCCTCGCCTCCGGCCGTAAGCGCGTCCGCCAGGACACCAAACTCAACGCTGCGAACACCTCGCTGCGCTCCAAGTACCGCACCGCCGTGAAGAATGTCGAGAAGGCCGTTCTGGCCGGCGACAAGACCAAGGCAAGCGAACTCTTCGCGAAGGCCCAGAGCATCGTCGACACCGTCGCCGACAAGGGCATCTTCCACAAGAACAAGGCAGCTCGCGACAAGAGCCGCCTGTCGGCGAAGGTCAAGGCCCTCGCCCTCGCGCCTGAAAAGGCAGCCGCCTGACACCTGTCAGGCAAGCCCGGATCGGAATTCTCCGGTCCGCCGTTTGATCGGGGTGCGCTGCAGCAAAGTGTAAAAAACCGCCTTCGGGCGGTTTTTTCATGGGCGTTCGCTTTGTGGAAGAAGCGGGGCGGGCCGGCTCAGGTCTTGGGCGGTGCGCCGGGCGCGTCGGGAACCAGGCAAGCCTCGGCCACCTGCAGGTCGTTGTCGCGCGCAAAATTGACGCAGAAGTCCCAGGCCATGGGCTCGGCATCGCGCAGGGCGCGGTTCACAACCACGCATTTCACACCGTTGATGGTGGTGGGAACGCACCACGGCGAATAGCTCAGGTGGCTTCCGGGATAGGCGCCCCCGGGGCGAAAAGAGCACATGACGCCGGCCAGCCGCTCGGCCCAGTCGCTCGGGCGAAAAGTCCGGCCATCATGGGTGATGCCCTGGATGAAGATTTCTTTGGCAGTGGGGGAAATCATCGTTGAATGAGGCGCCCGCAAGCAGGTGCTGCAGTGCAACAAGGGATTCTATCCGCGCCACTTTGCCGCTCGGCCCAAGGGCATTGCTGTAATGCGGAATCCTCAATGAAGCTGCCCGACCGGACGCCTAGAATCCGCGGTTCCCTATCTGGAGAACCCGAATGAGCGCTACCGCCCAGCCCACCTCGCCCCACGTCATGAACACCTACGGTCGCCTGCCGATCGCGCTGTCGCACGGCCAGGGCTGCCGAGTCTGGGACACCTCGGGCAAGGCGTATCTCGACGGCCTTGGCGGCATTGCCGTGAATACGCTGGGCCACAACCACCCCGAGCTGGTGCCCGCGCTGCAGGACCAGATCAGCAAGCTGATCCACAGCTCCAACTACTACCACGTGCCCGGCCAGGAGCAGCTGGCCACCAAGCTGACCGAGCTTTCGGGCCTGACCAACGCCTTTTTCTGCTGCACGGGCCTGGAAGCCAACGAAGCCGCGCTGAAGCTCGCGCGCAAGTTCGGCCACGACAAGGGCATCGAACGGCCTGAAATCGTGGTTTACGAGGCCGCCTTCCATGGCCGCAGCATCGCCACGCTGTCCGCTACGGGCAATCCGAAGGTGCAGGCCGGCTTCGGCCCGCTGGTCGAGGGCTTCATCCGCGTGCCGCTGAACGACATCGAGGCGCTCAAGAAAGCCACCGAAGGCAACCCCAACGTGGTGGCCGTGTTCTTCGAAACCATTCAGGGCGAAGGCGGCATCAACCCGATGCGGGTGGACTACCTGAAGCAGGTCCGCGCCCTGTGCGACGAGCGCGACTGGCTCATGATGATCGACGAAGTGCAATGCGGCATGGGCCGCACCGGCAAGTGGTTTGCGCACCAGTGGGCCGGCATCAAGCCTGACGTGATGCCGCTGGCCAAGGGCTTGGGCTCGGGCGTGCCTATCGGCGCGGTGGTGGCCGGCCCCAAGGCCGCCAACATCTTCGGTCCGGGCAACCACGGTACAACCTTCGGCGGCAACCCGCTCGCGATGCGCGCCGGCATCGAGACCATTCGCATCATGGAAGAGCACAAGCTGCTCGAAAACGCCGCGACGGTGGGCGAACACCTGAAGAGCGCGCTGCAGCGCGAAATCGGCGGCCTGCCCGGCGTGAAGGAAATCCGCGGCCAGGGCCTGATGCTGGGCATCGAGCTCGACCGGCCCTGCGGCGTCATCCTGAACCGCGCCTGCGACGCCGGCCTGCTGCTGAGCGTGACGGCCGACAAGGTGATCCGCCTCGTGCCGCCGCTCATCCTGAGCATTGCCGAGGCCGACGAAATCGTCGCCATCCTCGCGCCCATCGTGAAAACCTTCCTGTCGGAGCCAGCAGCGCAATGACGACCGCCACCACGCCGAACGCCATCCGCCACTACCTGCAGTTCTCGGACCTCACGCCCGACGAATACGCCTATCTTTTCGATCGCATGGCGATCATCAAGAAGAAGTTCAAGACCTACGAAAAGCACCAGCCGCTGACCGACCGCACGCTGGCAATGATTTTCGAGAAGGCCAGCACGCGCACCCGCGTGAGCTTCGAGGCGGGCATGTACCAGCTGGGCGGCAGCGTGGTGCACCTGACCACCGGCGACAGCCAGCTCGGCCGCGCCGAACCCATCGAGGACAGCGCCAAGGTGATCAGCCGCATGGTCGACATCGTGATGATCCGCACCTACGAGCAGACCAAGATCGACACCTTTGCGGCGCACTCGCGCGTGCCGGTGATCAACGGCCTGACCAACGAGTTCCATCCCTGCCAGATCCTCGCGGACATCTTCACCTACATCGAGCACCGCGGCTCGATCCAGGGGAAAACGGTGGCCTGGGTGGGCGACGGCAACAACATGGCCAACACCTGGCTGCAGGCGAGCGAGATCCTCGGCTTCAAGGTGCATGTGAGCACGCCCAGCGGCTACGAGGTTGATCAATCCGTAGCTGGCTTGCGGTCGGCCGACAGCTACGAGGTCTTCAAGGACCCGATGGAAGCCTGCCGCGGCGCCGACCTCGTCACCACCGACGTCTGGACCAGCATGGGCTACGAGTCCGAGAACGAGGCCCGCCGCAAGGCCTTTGCCGACTGGTGCGTCGACGAAGACATGATGCGCGTCGCCCAGCCGGACGCCCTCTTCATGCACTGCCTGCCCGCCCACCGCGGCGAGGAAGTGCAGGCCGAAGTCATCGACGGCCCGCAGTCGGTGGTGTGGGACGAGGCCGAGAACCGGCTCCACGCGCAGAAGGCGTTGATGGAGTTCTTGCTGCTCGGCAGGCTCTGAAAAAAAGCTGAAGGCGCGGCCGCGTGTCTCATTGCCAGCAATGCGGCGCCTGCTGCGCCAGCTACCGCGTCGACTTCAGCGTCCACGAACTCGACGACAACGGTGGCAAGGTGCCCTCGGGCCTTGCCGTCGAAGTGAACGACGCCCTCTGCCGCATGCGCGGCACCGACCACACGCCCATGCGCTGCGCCGCGCTGACCGGCAAGATCGGCCACTCGGTGGCCTGCGGCATCTACGAATGGCGGCCCAATCCGTGCCATGAACTGCAGGCCGGTAGCGACGCCTGCGAGCGCGCACGCGCCAGGCACGGGCTGCCAGCCCTGCCCTCCTGAGCCGATCATCTCGTCACGTTGTGTGTTGGAAATAACCGACACCACGACCCCGCTCCCGGCGCTAACTTTGCGCCATGCGTTCTCTGCAATCTCAACCCCGCATCTGGGACATCTCGCCGCCCGTGCATGAAGGCACGCCGGTGTTCCCCGGCGACACGCCCTACCAGCAGCGATGGGCCGCAACCATTTCGCAGGTCTGCCCGGTGAACGTCAGCGAGATCAAGCTCTCGCCGCATGTGGGTGCCCATGCGGATGCGCCCCTGCACTACGACCCCGAGGGCCAGACCATCGGCCAGGTCGATCTCGCGCCCTTCCTCGGCCCTTGCCGCGTGATCCACGCGATTGCCAAGGGCCCGCTGATCGAGTGGGAGCACATTGCGCATGCGATCGCGAGCGACCTGCCGCCCCGCGTGCTGGTGCGCACCTATGCCGCCATGCCCGTCGCCCAGTGGGATCCGCAGCTCGCGGCCTACGCACCTGCCACCGTCGAACGCCTTGCGGCCATGGGCGTGAAGCTCATCGGCATCGACACGGCCAGCATCGACCCGGCCGACAGCAAGACGCTGGAAAGCCACCAGCGCATCCGCCGCCTCAACCTGCGCGTGCTCGAGAACCTCGTGCTCGACGATGTGCCCGAGGGCGACTACGAACTCATCGCGCTGCCGCTCAAGCTGGTCAGCGCCGACGCATCTCCCGTTCGCGCCGTGCTGCGCGACCTTCCACGCTGAAACCCCGCCCAATGACGACCCTTGAAGACTGCCGCGCGCTCGACGCGCAAGACCCGCTGCGCTCGCTGCGCGACCAATTCACCCTGCCGCCGGACGTGATCTACCTCGACGGCAACTCGCTCGGCGTGCTGCCCAAGGCCGCGCCCGCACGCATTGCCGAAGTGGTCGCCGAGGAATGGGGCCAGGGGTTGATCCGCTCGTGGAACACGGCCAGCTGGTTCGACCTGCCGCAGCGCCTCGGCGACAAGGTGGCCCGGCTGATCGGCGCCGCACCCGGCGAAGTGGTGTGCACCGACAGCACCTCCGTCAATCTGTACAAGGTGCTCTTCGCGGCGCTCTCGCAGCAAAAGGACAGCGCCCGCAAGCTGGTGATCAGCGAGCGCAGCAACTTTCCGACCGACCTCTACATCGCCGAATCCCTGTGCCGCGAGCGCGGCTTCACGCTCAAGCTGATCGACGCGGACGAGTTGCCCGCGGTGCTGACCGATGACGTGGCCGTGCTGATGCTCACGCACGTGAACTACCGCACCGGCGCCATGCACGACATGAAGGCCATCACTGCCGCCGCGCACGCCGCCGGCGCGCTCACGGTGTGGGACCTCGCGCACAGCGCGGGCGCGGTGCCCGTTGCGCTGAACGAAAGCAATGCCGACTACGCCATTGGCTGCGGCTACAAGTACCTGAACGGCGGCCCCGGTGCACCGGCATTCGTGTGGGTTCACACGCGGCATGCGGGCAAGTTCGAGCAGCCGCTGTCTGGCTGGTGGGGCCATGCGGCGCCTTTCGAATTCACGCCGCACTACCGGCCTGCGCCGGGCGTGGGCCGCTACCTCTGCGGCACGCAACCGATCATCGCGCTGGCGGGGCTCGAATGCGGGCTCGATACGGTGCTGGCGGCCGAGGCGTTCGATGGCGGCAAGGGCGGTATGGCGGCCCTGCGCGCCAAATCGCTTGCGCTCACCGATCTTTTCATCGCGCTGGTCGAAGAGCGCTGTGCAGGGCAAGGCCTTTCGCTCGTCACGCCGCGCGACCATGCGCGCCGCGGCTCGCAGGTGTGCCTGAGCCGCGATGAAGGCGCCTACGCCATCGTGCAGGCGCTGATTGCGCGCGGCGTGATCGGTGACTACCGCGCAGGCGATTCGCAGATGCCCGACATCCTGCGCTTCGGCTTCACGCCGCTGTACCTCGGCTTCGAGGATGTGTGGAACTCCGTCGAGCACCTGGTGCAGGTGCTGGAGGCAGGCGAGTGGAAGCGCGAAGAATTCAATCGCAAGAATGCAGTGACCTGAGCAGCACGTACCCATGAAACACAAATTGATCACCCTCTTCGCCTCGCTCCTGATGCTGGCCGCACCGGCCTTCGCACAGCAGGCGAGCTACACGCTTGACCAACTCAAGGCTTTCGTCGCCCTCACGCCCGATGCGTTCCGCCAGCAGGTCAAGGGCCAAGGTTTTTCCTACGCCGACAAGACCGTGACCCCCGAGGTCAGCATGATTGAATACGACAAGGTGGTTGACGACCACACGATCCGCTTCATGAAGTCCACCTACGCGGAAAGCCGAGCCGGCGAAAACAACATCCAGCTCTCGCTGACCGACAAGGCCGCCTTCGAGCGGTTGGTGAAGGAGGTGCGCGCCGCGGGCTACGCGCCAGCCGAAAAGGGCCGCATTCCGGGCGGCGAGACTTACCAGGAGTTCAAGCGCAAGAACGACGTCGTGCGTTTCGTCTATCCCGCAAAAGATTCGGTACCGGGCCGCCCTTCCTACACCGCAGTGGTCTGGCGATGACCCGGCAGCAAGCATCATGAGCACCGAAAAAATCGTTCACGAAGAAAAAGCGCAGCTGGATTTCAGCGCGTCGATGAGCTACGGCGACTACCTGCATCTCGACCAGATCCTCAACGCGCAGCACCCGCTCTCGCCCGCGCATGACGAAATGCTCTTCATCGTGCAGCACCAGACCAGCGAGCTCTGGATGAAGCTCATGCTGCATGAGCTGCGCGCCGCCACCACCTGCATCGCGCAAGAAAAACTCGCCGACGCTTTCAAGATGCTGGCCCGCGTGAGCCGCATCATGGAACAGCTGGTGAGCGCATGGACCGTGCTCTCGACCATGACGCCGCCCGAGTACACCGCCATGCGGCCCTACCTGGCCAACTCGAGCGGCTTTCAAAGCGCGCAGTACCGCTGCATCGAGTTTGCGCTCGGCAACAAGAACGCCGCCATGCTCAAGCCGCATGCGCACCGGGCCGATCTGCTGGCGCAGGTCGAAGAAGCCTACCGCTCGCCTTCGCTCTACGACGAGTCACTGAAACTGCTGGCGCGCCGCGGCCTTGCGGTGCCCGCCGATCATCTGGAACGCGATTGGACGCAGCCTTATGAAGTCAGCGATGGCGTCGAGGCCGCGTGGCTCACGGTGTACAGAAACCCGCACGACCACTGGGACCTGTACCAGCTCGGCGAAAAGCTCACCGACCTCGAAGACGCTTTCCGGCTCTGGCGCTTTCGCCATGTGACCACGGTCGAGCGCGTGATCGGCTTCAAGCGCGGCACGGGCGGCACGGGCGGCGTGAGCTACCTGCGCAAGATGCTCGACGTGGTGCTGTTTCCCGAGATCTGGAAGCTGCGCACGGACCTTTGATGCGGGCCGCATGCGCGGGCCACCATGCAAGTGCTTGCAAGTGCTTGCTCCATTTGCACAAAGCGCTACATTGGCATCAACGGAGGCACTGCCAATGAAAGATGTCCAGTTCTCGGTCGAAGAGCTTGCTACCCTGCGCGAACATGGCGTGGTCCTGTTCGCGGACCGCGTGATCTTCGACGCGCAGCCACCGATGCCTGAGCAGCAGATAGCCGCCGTCCAGGCGCTGTGCGCGGGCCCGGTTCCCGAGCCGTTGCTCGAACTGTGGCGGCAAACGGCGGGCGGCCGGCTCGACTACGACCTGTCGCTGCCGATGAACGGCAACATCGAATCCGTCAGCTGGTCGGAGCTGTTCTGGAACGGCAGCGACGGCTATCGCGATCTGCAGGGCTGGATCGAGCATGAGCAGGAGCTGGCCGAAGAGGCAGCCGAAGAAGATGGCCGCGACTGGAGCGGCAAGCTCACGCACCTGCCCTTCGGCGGCTTCGAGTACCTGGACCGGGTTTATGCGGTGGTCGAGCCCGGACCCGAGCACGGCCACATCACCGCGTGGAAGCACGGGCTGCCGGCGGCCTGGACGCATGCGCTGCATGAAGACTGCGTGAGCACCATCGCGCCCGACCTGTACAGCGCCTTTGGAGCACTGCATCTCGACGAAGACCCGCTGGCACCCACTGGCGATTATTTTTCAGGCCAAGCCCTGCTCCAGTACCTGGACGACCGGCACCAGGACCATGGCCTGGACCTCGACCTGATGGACAAGCTGGTGAGCTTTTATTGCCGCGCGGTGATCGACTGGCGCACACCGCTGGCCAACGGAACGCTGCGCCGGCTGCCGGCCACTGCGCGCGCGGCGCTGCACCATGCCATTGCCAGCGACGACGCGGACCTGGTGGCCGAGCTCGCCGCCGCAGGCGTGAGCTTCGACGGACCGCAGCAGGGAAGTGCGTTGGCCACGGACGTTGCCATAGGCAACGGTGCCTTTGCCGCGGCCATGGCGCTGGTCCGCGCGGGGGCTCCCGTGGCACGCGACGCCTTGCGCAACATCGACGGCCAGATTTCACCCGAACTCACGCATGCGCTGCTCGCGAACGGGGCCGAGCCGAACGTGGCTGCCATCGTCAAGTGCGCGGCCTGCGGCGCGCCCGCAAGCGCCCACCTGATCGCCGATGCATGCACGCAGGCCGGCATCGACGTGTCGCCCGCTTTCGCCGCCGAGCGCGATGCGATGCTGGCCGAACTCGAGGCCACGTTGCTGGAGGTGCGCGACGGTTCCCATGGCCACTACCTCGGCCCCGAGGGGCTCGCCGAACGGATCGAGCACCTGCAGACATTCAGGCTCTGAGAACCGGGGCGCAGCGGCTTTTCAGCCCCCGTACAGCCAGGGCTGGTCCAGCAGCCGCGCGCCCAGCGTGCGCAGGGCAAGGTCGCGGCCCAGGCGCATGGGGCCGGTGGCATGAAAGACCTGTCCGTTGCGCCGCGCCCTTGCCTGCACCATGGCATTGCGCTGCCAGCGCGCCTCGGCATAACGCGCAAAGGCCGCGGGCACTTCGGCCGCCCCACCGTTGCCAAGCGCTTCAGCCAGGGCCACAGCGTCTTCGATGGCCATGCCGGCGCCCTGCGCGAGGTAAGGCACCATCGGATGCGCGGCATCGCCGACCAACGCAATGCGCTCGTGGGCCATGTCCGCCGCGCCGGACAACGGCGCGCGGTCGCAGAGCGTCCACGCACGCCAGCCGGGCATGGCTTCGAGCAAGGCTTGCAGGGCGCGGCCGCTGCGGCCCGTGGCCTGCTGCAGTGCGCCAAGACTGCTGGCCTGGTCCCAGTCGCGTGCATCGCCGGCCGGGGCGGATTCGGCAATCACCACCACGTTGAGCCAATCGCCGCCGCGTACCGGGTAAGCCACTACGTGCAGGCGGGGCCCGAGCCATACATCGATGCGGCGGCGGCGCAGCGCCTGCGGCAGTTCAGCTTGCGCGACCAGTCCGCGCCAAGCCGTGTGGCCTGTGACGCGGGGCGGCTCGGCCGCCGACGCCGATTCGAGCCGCCGGCGCGCCACGCTCCAGAGGCCGTCGGCGCCGACCAGCGCCTCCCCTTCCCAGGCGCGCGCACCGCTGCTCGAGATGCAGACGAGGTCATCGCTCATTTCGATCTGCGCAATGCGGGCATCGGTCACCAGGGTGCCCGAGCCTTGTGACCGCACGGCTTCGAGCAGCAACGAATGCAGGTCGGCCCGGTGTACGCAGAGGTAGGGGGCGCCATAGCGCCGGTGCATGGCATCGCCCAGCGGCAGGCGGGCCAGCTCGGTGCCGCTGCCGGCGCTCTGCACCACCAGCGCTTCGGGGCGCGCGGCGACGGCATCGACGCTCTTGCCCACGCCCAGTTGCTGTAGACGCCGCGTGACGTTGGGACCGATCTGGACGCCGGCGCCGATTTCGGCAAACGCAGCAGCCTGTTCGAAGACATCGACGCGATGGCCGGCTCGAAACAGCGCCAGCGCAGTAGCAAGCCCCCCGATGCCGCCGCCGGCGACGAGGATGTGTGCAGGCATCGGCCTTCAGCGGCTGTGCGTGGACAGCGGGCCGCGGCCGGCTTCTTCGGCGTGTTTCTTGTCGGTGGCCTTGGGGCCGCAACTGCCGCAGCTGTCGCAGCTGTCGCAGGAGCCGCAGCCTGAAGTCTTGGCGAGCGACGCCGCCAGTTGCTCGGCACGTTGCTGGTCGACAAGGCCCGCGCGGTGGGTGCCGGCCGCGACCTTCTGCGCGGCGCTGCGCCTCCAGCCCGCAGGCATCCAGCGCCACACCGCGTAGAACGCGGCAGCGGCGACGATCAATCCGACGATCAGTTGCTGTGCCATATCTTCTTGAAGCCTTTCATTGCAGGTTTTAACCTGCTCCGAGCGCCACTGCAACGCGGTAGGTAATGAAGCAGGCTGCGTAGGCAAGCGCGAAGAGATAGCCCGCCATGATCCACACATAGCGCCACGACCCTGTTTCGCGCTTCACGGCCGCCAGGGTCGAAATGCACTGCGGCGCAAACACGTACCAGACCAGCAACGACAGCGCCGTCGCGAGCGACCAGCTGCCAGCAATCAGCGGCTCGAGCTGGCCCGCCACATCGTCGCCGCTGGCCGCAAGCGCGTACACGGTGCCGAGGGCACCCACCGCCACCTCGCGCGCTGCCATGCCCGGCACCAGCGCAATGGAGATCTGCCAGTTGAAGCCGATGGGCGCAAAGATGTGCTCCAGACCGCGTCCGATCATGCCGGCCAGGCTGTACTGGATGGCGGGCCCCGTGGCGCCTTCAGGCGGTGAAGGAAACGTCGACAGGAACCACAAGAGAATGGTGAGCGTGAGGATGATCGTGCCCACGCGCTGGATGAAGATCCATGCCCGCTCGTAGAGGCCCAGCGCGAGGTTGCGCAGGTTGGGCCAGCGGTAGGCCGGCAGTTCCATCATCAGCGGCGATTGCTGCTTGTTGTCGCGGAAGCGCTTCATCACCCATGCCACCGCCATGGCCGAGACGATGCCGAACACATACAGCGCGAACAGCACCACGCCCTGAAGGTTGAACACGCCGCCCACGGTGCGTGCCGGAATGAAGGCCGCAATGAGCAGCGCATAGACCGGCAGGCGGGCCGAACAGGTCATGAGCGGCGCAATCATGATGGTGGTGATGCGGTCGCGCCAGTTGCTGATGGTGCGCGTCGCCATCACGCCGGGAATGGCGCAGGCAAAGCTCGAAAGCAGCGGAATGAAAGAGCGGCCCGAGAGCCCCACGGTGCCCATTACCCGGTCGAGCAGGAATGCGGCACGCGGCAGGTAGCCCGAATCTTCCAGCGCCAGGATGAACAGGAACAGGATCAGGATCTGCGGCAAAAACACGATCACGCCGCCCACGCCGGCAATGACGCCGTCGACCAGCAGGCTTTGCAGCATGCCTTCGGGCATGCGGGTCTTCAGCAGTCCGCCAAGGCCCTCGGTCGCGGCCTTGATCGCGTCCATTGGCACATTCGCCCAGCTGAACACGGCCTGGAACATCAGGAACATGGTGACCGCGAGCACCAGCATGCCCCACACGGGGTGCATCACCACGCGGTCGATGCGGTCGCTGGTAGCCAGGCTTCCAACGGGCTCGCGCACCGCAATGCCGAGGATGCGGCGCACTTCGCGCTGCGTGGCAAGCACATCGTCGAGCCCCGGCGCCTGCCAGGGCTGCGGCGCGGCGGCGGCCACCGGCGAATCCAGGGCTTCGAGCAGGCCTTGCGCGCCGCCGGAGTGCACGCCGACGGTCTCGATGACCGGCACGCCCAGTTCGCGCGAGAGCACGGCCGTGTCGATGGCAATGCCCTGCTTCTTCGCCATGTCCGTCATGTTGAGCGCCACCACCATCGGCAAGCCGAGGCGCTTGGCCTCGAGCACGAGCCGCAGGTTGAGCCGCAGGTTGGTGGCGTCGGTCACGCACACCAGCAGGTCGGGCAAGGGCTCGCTGCTCTTGCCGGTGACCACGTCGCGCGTCACGGCCTCGTCGGCGCTCAGCGCGTTCAGGCTGTAGGCGCCGGGCAGGTCGAGAACGAAGACGCGGCGGCCCGATGCGGTGCGAAGCGTGCCCTCTTTGCGCTCGACGGTAACGCCGGCGTAGTTGGCAACCTTTTGACGGCTGCCGGTAAGCAGGTTGAAAAGCGCGGTCTTGCCGCAATTCGGGTTGCCGAGCAGCGCGACGCGGGAGGGCTGGGCCGTGGCGGCAAGGCGCCCCGGCCCCTGGATGACCGCCTCAACCATGGTTTGCGCCCTCCGGCAGGCCCGGTGCCACATGGATCAGTGCGGCCTCGTGGCGACGCAACGCGAAGGTGGTGTGGCCCAGCCGGACGGCGAGCGGCTCGCGACCCGGACGGCCGATGGCGACAATGCGCACCGCTTCGCCCGGCACGAAGCCGATTTCGGTCAGGCGCAGTGCCAATTCTTGCCCTTCGGCGTCGGCCGACCGCGCGACGTCCAATACCGTCGCCCACTGATGGCTGGGTAATTCGTCCAGACGGATAGAAGCATGGGCAGGGGCGGCGGCCACGGAAAGAGGGATGGTCATGCGGGTTGGAGCTCATTCATCATCAGCAATGAGAACAATTATCATTGAAACGGACTCATCCCTGGTCCCGGTGGGCCATCCCTGCCCGCCCGAGGTCGACGAATTGCGCCCCTGAAGCCTCTGCTCCGCCGAATCCGCGAGAACGAGGAACCCCGTGCTGTCGGCGAAGAAGCCAGCGCTCCGAAGTGTTAACGATATGCAGTCTGATTGCGTTCAATTCGTGCACTCCTGCACAGCGCAGCACGGCACGACCGCCTGATCTACCTAAGATCGGCGGACATAAAAAAGACTTCAGGGAGTCGCAGTGTTTAACCAAACGCAAGCTATTGCGTGGGGCGCTCGTGTGCGCGCTACAAGCCGCCTTTCGGCGGGTACGGCCTTGTCCATTCAGCCCGTTCAGCGCACGGGGCGTCCGCGCCTGATGGCCTGAGCGGCCGCCAGAGATCATTTCCCTTCGAAAGAAAAAATGCATACCACACGTTGGATTTGGACCGCCGCCTTGTGCCTGGGCATGCAAGCTGCGGCACAGGCGGATCAGCGCGTCTACCAGCAACTCGTCTGCCGCGACAACGACCCCTTCGTGTTCTGCACCCAGGGATGCAAGGACCAGGACAAAAACTGGACCCCCCTCGACCCCATTGCCGGCAGTTGGAATGCGGTGCCAGGGTATTGCCCGTGGCCGAGCACGTACTGCGTCGTCGGCCCTTTGCGTTTCGGAAGCGATTGGACGCAGACGGCCGTGACCGCCGTTTTCCAATACATGTCGATCTGCCCGGCCGCCCACCGGCAAGGCCAATGGAAGGGGTCGGGCCGACCGGAAAGCACCCCGTACGAACACTGAAGCCCCAGGGAATCCCCATGAACCGCATCAAACACCATCGCCGACTTTTAACCTCCCTCGCAGCCCGCGCCGCCCTCTCGCTGGCCGTGGTGTTCGCGAGCGCGGCCCATGCCGATTGGGCCGTCAACGACAAGGACGCCAATGAAAAACTCAAAGACATCAAAGACCGTCTCGGCGAAGGCAATCTGAACGAGACGACCTCCAAACTCCTCGACGAAATCAAGACCGGTGTCAAAAGCGTGGGCTTCTCGGCCACGCTGACTCCCAACAACCAGCTCCAGAAAATCTCGGACCTCTCCGCCTACGTGAAACAGGCCTGTCCCGGCAAGGGCGGCGCAGTGGGCGGCGTACTGGACGCAGTGGGCGCAGGGGCTGGCGGCGCCGGTCAAAACGTCACAACCATTGCCCCCATCAGCGCAGGCAAGCAGCAAATCTGCCAGCAACTCATCCAGTTGCGCGTTCAGGCCTTCAACGACAGCATCGAGATGGCGAACCGGTTCGAGCAATACAGCGAGCAGCTCACGAAGATCGACAACAACCGTGGCTCGGCCAAGACCCAGGGCGACCTGTGGGCCAACACCAACGAGTCGTTGCGCACCATCGGCAAGCTGCAAGCCGAAATGGGTTTCTGGCGCACCCGTCTGGCGGCCTACGAGGCCGCCATCAAGTTTCACGAAGGCCAGCAAAACGCCCTCACCCAGACTGCTATCAACGGCAGCGGCGGCAGCGTTCCCAGTACAGGCCAGCTCATCCAGACAGGCGCCCTGGCAGCCGCCCTGGCCATCAAGTAAAGGCTCCTTATCATGGACATGGCCTATTTCGCGCTGATCTACGTTTGGGTCGACAACAAGATCAATACCTTCCGCGACGACTTTCGATGCTGTGGAGGGGTCGGCTGGCTATGAAGTTGCGAACGGTAGTTGTGTACCGCTCACCCCTTTCAGCGGCGCCACGCTGACTCCCGAAAAGGATGTCCCGATGGCCCTGAGCCGCGTGAACGACAAGGTCTACAAGGGTGAACTCTATGTCGATTTGTTGACGGACGAGGACTACTTCGGACTGGGCCTTTGCCGCTGGTCCATGCCCTTCGCCAACTTCAGCCTGCGGATCGGCAACTTGGTGTTCGGCCACTCCATCGCCCTGAATGACATCTTGGCGCACAAGTCCGCCACGCGTTATTTCTCCACGTTGTCGTACCGCGAAAGCACTCCTTTGAAAGTCGGAGAGCCGTTTAATCGTCAACCTGTTCTTCAGCCAGCTCATCAACGTGAACACCAAGGAGCTGCCGCAGAACAATAAGGCGCTCAAGCACCAGTGCCTGCTGCTGATGGACGAGTTCACCAGCATCGGCAAGGTGAACATCATCGCCAACGCCGTGAGCTACATGGCGGGCTACAACATGCGGCTGCTGCCCATCATCCAGAGCATGGCCCAGCTGGACGCCACCTACGGCAAGGAGGTGGCGCGCACGCTCATTACGAACCATGCCTTGCAGATCATCTACGCGCCGCGCGAGCAGCAGGACGCCAACGACTATTCCGACATGCTGGGCTACACCACGGTCAAGAAAGAAAACGTCAGCCGGGGAAGAGAAACCAGCCGCAGCGAATCGGAAGAGCGCCGCGCCTTGATGCTGCCGCAGGAGCTCAAGGCCATGGGGCCGGATACGGAGGTCTTCCTCTACGAGGGCATTCCGCATCCGGTCAAGTGCGACAAGATCCGCTACTACCAGGACCGCTACTTCACGCAGCGGCTGAAAGAAAAGGTGCCGATTCCTGCCTTGTCGATCTGAAGCCGAGGCCCTGCGCCATCAGTCGTTGAGCAACTGCCGCAACACAAAGGGCAGGATACCGCCGTGCTTGTAGTAGTCCACCTCGATCGGCGTATCGATGCGAAGGCGCACCGTCACTTCCTGGTGCGAGCCGTCGGCACGATGCACGACCAGCTTCACGTCCATCTGCGGCTTGAGTTCGCCGCCAATGACCACGTCAATCTTTTCGTCGCCCGTTAGGCCCAGCGTCTGCCATGAATCGGCGCCGCGGAACTGCAGCGGCAGCACGCCCATGCCGACCAGGTTGGCGCGGTGAATGCGCTCGAAGCTGCGCGCCACCACGGCCTTGATGCCCAGGAGCTGCGTGCCCTTGGCGGCCCAGTCGCGCGATGAGCCGGTGCCGTATTCCTCGCCGCCGAAGACGACGGTCGGAATGCCCTGCTCCATGTACTTCATGGCGGCGTCGTAGATGAACATCTTCTGGTTGCCAGGCTGGAACAGCGTGACGCCGCCCTCTTCCTGCGTGCCGTTGATGTCCGGCGGAATCATCAGGTTCTTGATGCGCACGTTGGCAAAGGTGCCGCGCATCATCACGTCGTGGTTGCCGCGGCGCGAGCCGTAGCTGTTGAAGTCGGCCTTGGCCACGCCGTTCGCCTTGAGCCAGATGCCGGCGGGCGAGCTTTCCTTGATGGAGCCGGCTGGCGAGATGTGGTCGGTGGTGATCGAGTCGCCGAAAAGCGCCATGATGCGCGCGCCCTTGAAGCCCGCGTCCGATGCATGCGGCTGCATCTTGAAGTCGGCGAAGAACGGCGGCTCGGCAATGTAGGTCGAGGTGGGCCAGTCGTAGACCTGGCCCGTGGTGCCCTGGATGCTGCTCCAGAACTTGCCGGGGTCGGTCTTGACCTTGTCGTAGTTGGCGCGGAACGACTTGGCGTTCATCGCGTAGCGCAGGTTCTCGTCGATTTCCTTCGGCGTGGGCCAAATGTCGCCCAGGTACACGTCCTTGCCGTTCTTGCCCTTGCCCACGGGCTCGGTCATCAGGTCGACCATCACGTTGCCGGCAATTGCAAAAGCCACCACCAGCGGCGGCGAGGCAAGGAAGTTGGCCTTCAGGTTCGGATGGATGCGCGCCTCGAAGTTGCGGTTGCCCGAAAGCACTGCGGCGCCGACTAAGTCGTTCTTGATGATGGCGTCGTTGATCTCGGGCGTGAGGTCGCCCGCGTTGCCGATACAGGTCGTGCAACCGTAGCCGGCCAAGTAGAAGCCGAGCTTTTCGAGATACGGCAGCAGCCCCGCTTTCTCGAGGTATTCGGTGACGATGCGGGAACCGGGCGCCAGCGAGGTCTTGACGTGCGGCTTGACCGTAAGGCCCGCCTCCACCGCCTTCTTGGCCAGCAGGCCGGCCGCGAGCATCACGCTCGGGTTGGAAGTGTTGGTGCACGAGGTAATGGCCGCGATCAGCACGTCGCCGTTGCCGATGGTCACGCCGCCCTTGGGCGCCGCCGGTGCCGTGGCGTTCACATGGGCAGCGGCCTTGGTCGACCGGTTGGCCACCATTTCGACCAGTTCGCGCGGTGCGCCGGGCGGCGGCGGCGCGGCTTCGTTGTCGTCGCCCTGGCCGCTCGTGGTCAGCGGATAACGCAGCTTGAGCCGCTCGGCCGGCTGGTTGAAACCGTTGGCGTCGTTGGGCTTGCTGAAGAGTTCAGAGAACTTGGTCGACAGGTGGCCCAGGTCGATGCGGTCTTGCGGCCGCTTCGGACCTGCGAGGCTCGGCGACACGGTGCCCAGGTCGAGCTTGACGATCTTGGTGTAATCGATGTCGCCAGGCGCCGGCATGCCGAAGAGGCCCTGCGCCTTGTAGTAGGCCTCGAAGCGCTCGACCTCTTCCTTGGTGCGGCCGGTGCCTTCGAAGTAAGCGACAGTCGCCTCGTCGACCGGAAAGAAGCCCATGGTGGCACCGTACTCGGGCGCCATGTTGCCGATGGTGGCGCGGTCGGGCACGCCGATCGACGCAGCGCCGGGTCCGAAGAATTCGACGAACTTGCCCACCACCTTCTCGGCCCGCAGGATGGAAGTGACGTACAGCACCAGGTCGGTGGCCGTCACACCTTCGCGCAGCTTGCCGGTGAGCTCGAAGCCCACCACGTCGGGCGTCAGCATGTAGACCGGCTGGCCCAGCATGGCGGCCTCGGCCTCGATGCCGCCCACGCCCCAGCCGACCACGCCAACGCCGTTGATCATGGTCGTGTGGCTGTCGGTACCGACCAGCGAGTCGGGGTAGTACACCGGCACCTCGGCGTTGTCGCTCGAGCTCTTGTAGACACCGCGCGCAAAGTATTCAAGATTGACCTGGTGCACGATGCCGAAGCCCGGCGGCACCACGCGGAAGGTGTCGAAGGCCTGCATGCCCCACTTCATGAACTGGTAGCGCTCGTTGTTGCGCTGGAACTCCAATTTCATGTTCAGGTCGAGCGCCTTCGGCGTGCCGTAGTAGTCAACCATCACCGAGTGGTCGACCACCAGGTCGACCGGCACCAGCGGCTCGATGGTCTTGGGCGACTTGCCGAGCTTGGCAGCCACGCTGCGCATGGCAGCCAGGTCAGCGAGGAGCGGCACGCCGGTAAAGTCTTGCAGCACCACGCGGGTGACGACGAAAGGGATTTCATCGACGCGGTCTGCATTGGGGGCCCAGTGCGCCAGTTCTTCGACATGCTTGGGCGAGACCTTCTGCCCATCGCAGTTGCGCAGCACCGACTCGAGCACGATGCGGATGGACACCGGCAGCCGGTTCACGGAGGGATATTGTTTGGCCAGCTCCTTCAGGGACCAATATTTGCCGGAAGCGCCGGACGAGGTCTTGAAGGTCTTGAGGGTGGACGCAAAGGCGTGCGCCGGTGCTTTGGCCATTGAGGAACTCCTGTTCGTTCGATCTGTTCGTGGATGCACCTCAAAGATAGCAGGGATCGATGTCAGTTGTTGTAGTCGGTCTTCCCTGCAATGCCCCCGCGGCGCCACGTTCCTCATGGCCACGAATGCCGGGTAAATGGGCGTCGCCGGCATCCGCTTCGCTCAAGCCAGGGCCATGTTCGCGCTGCCGCGCGTCCGGCGCAGGCCCGTCCATTGCAGCTCGGCCAGCACCACCACGCACAGAGCCTGCGCCAGCACCCAGGCCATGCCCAATGCGGTAACCGCGAACAGGCCGCTCATCAGCAGCGCCACGCAGGCCACCGCCCAGCCGAAATTGCCGGCTACCACCAGCCCGATGAGTGTGCGGGGCGGCATGCGGCGGGTGGCCATGAAGGCTGCGGCCGCCGCATATGCCAGCAGGAATACGCCTGTGCCCATGAGCAGCGGAGCCGGCAGGCCGGTCAGCCTTGCCAGCGCATCGGTGAAAGCCACCTGCATTGCGCCGGTCGCGGCGCATGAAGCGGCGTCCGCCCACATGACGTTGGGGAGGAAACGGGGGGATGCAAAGACGGACATGAGAATCTCCTTCGGTTGGTACGCCGCAAGCCTGTCCTGCCGCGTTGGACCCAATGATTTCGAAAGGCAGGCACAGCGTCGATAACCTCGGAGGTCATGGCGTGCCAGCGGCGCCGCGCCAGAATGCGGGCCATGAACACTCCCCGCACCCATTCGTCCAAGGCCGGCCAGCCCGGCGCGCGCGACCCGTTCGGCGCGCATCTTCGGCACTGGCGCACGCATCGCCGCCTGAGCCAGCTCGATCTCGCGCAAGAGGCCGAGGTTTCGACGCGCCACCTGAGCTACGTGGAAACCGGCCGCGCCGCACCGAGCCGCGAGATGGTGCTGCGCCTGGCCGAACGACTGGAAGTGCCGCTGCGGGAGCGCAACGCCCTACTGGTGGCCGCGGGCTTCGCGCCGATGTACCGGCAGCGCTCGCTCGACGACCCTGCCCTGGCCTCGGCGCGCCGCGCCGTCGACCTGGTGCTGAAGGGCCACGAGCCGTTTCCCGCGCTGGCAGTCGACCGCCACTGGAACCTGGTGGCGCACAACGCACTGGTGCCGATGCTGATGGCCGGCGCAGCGCCGGAACTGGTTCAAGCCCCGATCAACGTGCTGCGCCTGAGCCTGCACCCCGACGGGCTGGCCTCCCGCATCGCCAATCTGGCGCAATGGCGTGCCCACTTGCTCGAACGGCTGCAGCAGCAGATTGCCGCGACAGGCGATGCCGTGCTGCAGGCGCTGCACGACGAGCTCGAGGCCTACCCCACGCCCAGCGTGAGCCACGACGCGCCGGCCGCGAACACCGAACTGTCAGGCGTCGTGGTGCCTTTTCAGCTGGTCACGCCCAACGGCGTGCTGAGCTTCATCAGCACCACCACCATCTTCGGCACGCCGGTAGACGTGACGTTGCAGGAGCTGGCGGTGGAATCGTTCTTTCCGGCCGATGCGCAAACGGCCGCGGCATTGACCGCGCTGGCGGCACAGCCGACATGAAAAAAGCCCCGCAGAAGCGGGGCTTTCTTAACCGCGAGTTATGCGCTCTGATCAGGCTGCGACCACGGCAGGCGCCACGGCAGCAGCCGCTTCGGTCTTGTACTCGTCGAGCTTGTCGAAGTTGAGGTACTGGTAGATCTGCGCGCTCGATGCATCGAGCACGCCCGTTGCGGCCATGTACTCCTCGCGGGTCGGAATGCGGCCCAGGCGCGAGCAAATGGCGGCCAGTTCCGCCGAGCCAAGGTACACGTTGGTGTTCTTGCCGAGGCGGTTCGGGAAGTTGCGGGTGCTGGTCGACATGACCGTCGCGCCTTCGCGCACCTGTGCCTGGTTGCCCATGCACAGCGAGCAGCCCGGCATTTCGGTGCGCGCACCGGCATTGCCGAAAACACCGTAGTGGCCTTCCTCGGTGAGCTGGTGTGCGTCCATCTTGGTGGGCGGTGCAATCCACAGCTTGACCGGGATGTCGCGCTTGCCTTCGAGCAGCTTCGACGCGGCGCGGAAGTGGCCGATGTTGGTCATGCACGAGCCGATGAACACTTCGTCGATCTGTGCGCCGGCCACGTCGGACAGCGTCTTCACGTCGTCGGGGTCGTTCGGGCAGGCCACGATCGGCTCATGGATGTCGGCCAGGTCGATTTCGATGACGGCCGCGTAGTCGGCGTCGTCGTCGCCCTTGAGCAGCTGCGGGTCCTTGAGCCAGGCTTCCTGCGCGGCGATGCGGCGCGCCAGCGTGCGGGCGTCGGCATAGCCTTCGGCGATCATCCACTTCATCAGCGTGATGTTGCTGTTGATGTACTCGATGATCGGTTCCTTGTTCAGGTGCACCGTGCAGCCGGCGGCCGAGCGTTCGGCCGAGGCGTCGCTCAGTTCGAAGGCTTGCTCCACCTTCAGGTCCGGCAGGCCTTCGATTTCGAGAATGCGGCCCGAGAAGATGTTCTTCTTTCCCTTTTTCTCGACCGTGAGCAGGCCGCTCTTGATGGCGTACAGCGGAATGGCGTTGACCAGGTCGCGCAGCGTGACGCCGGGCTGCATCTTGCCCTTGAAGCGCACGAGCACCGACTCGGGCATGTCCAGCGGCATCACGCCGGTGGCGGCCGCGAAGGCCACGAGGCCGGAACCGGCCGGGAAGCTGATGCCGATCGGGAAGCGCGTGTGGCTGTCGCCGCCCGTGCCCACGGTGTCGGGCGTGAGCAGGCGGTTGAGCCAGCTGTGGATCACGCCGTCGCCCGGGCGCAGCGACACGCCGCCGCGCGTGCTGATGAAGTCGGGCAGTTCGTGGTGCATCTTCACGTCCACCTTCTTGGGGTAGGCCGCGGTGTGGCAGAACGACTGCATGACGAGGTCGGCCGAGAAGCCCAGGCAGGCCAAGTCCTTCAGCTCGTCGCGCGTCATCGGGCCGGTGGTGTCTTGCGAGCCGACCGAGGTCATCTTGGGTTCGCAGTACGTGCCCGGGCGAACGCCCTGGCCTTCGGGCAGGCCGCAGGCGCGGCCGACCATCTTCTGTGCAAGCGAGAAGCCCTTCTTGGTGTCGACCGGGCTTTGCGGCAGGCGGAACAGCGTGGAAGCCGGCAGGCCGAGCGCTTCGCGCGCCTTGGACGTGAGGCCGCGGCCGATGATCAGCGGAATGCGGCCGCCGGCGCGCACTTCGTCGAACAGCACATCGCTCTTCACCTTGAACTCGGCAATGACCTTGCCGTCCTTCAGTGCCTTGCCTTCGTAGGGGCGCAGCTCGACCACGTCGCCCGTGTCCATCTGGCTCACGTCGAGTTCGATGGGCAGCGCGCCCGCGTCTTCCATGGTGTTGTAGAAGATCGGGGCGATCTTGGTGCCCAGGCACACGCCGCCGAAGCGCTTGTTGGGGATGAACGGAATGTCGTCGCCGGTGAACCAGAGCACCGAGTTGGTGGCCGACTTGCGGCTGGAACCCGTGCCGACCACGTCGCCCACGTAGGCGACCTGGTGGCCCTTCTGCTTCAGCGATTCGATGAACTTGACCGGACCGCGCTTGCCGTCTTCTTCCGGCTCGAAGGCCGTGCCTTCGCGCTTGTTCTTGAGCATGGCCAGCGCGTGCATGGGAATGTCCGGGCGCGTGGTGGCGTCGGGCGCGGGCGACAGGTCGTCGGTGTTGGTTTCGCCAGGCACCTTGAAGACCGTGATGGTCAGGCTTTGCGGCACTTCGGGGCGGCTGGTGAACCATTCGGCATCGGCCCAGCTTTGCAGCACGCCCTTGGCATTGGCGTTGCCCTTGTCGGCCTTTTCCTTGACGTCGTGGAACTGGTCGAACATCAACAGGGTTTTCTTCAGGCCCTCGGCCGCCACGGCGCCCACTTCGGCGTCGTCGAGCAGGTCGATCATCGGGCTGATGTTGTAGCCGCCGAGCATGGTGCCGAGCAATTCGGTGGCGCGGGCACGCGTGATGAACGCGTTCTTCTCGGTACCGTGGGCCACGGCCGCCAGGTAGCTCGCCTTGACCTTGGCCGCGTCGTCGACGCCGGCGGGCACGCGATAGGTGAGCAGATCGAGCAGGAAGGCACCGTCCTTGGCATTCGCGCTCTTGAGGAGCTCGATGGCTTCGGCGGTTTGCTTCGCGCTCAATGGCAGCGGCGGAATACCGAGCGCGGCGCGTTCGGCAACATGGTCAACGTAGGCTTGCAACATCTTCTTTTCTCCGGAAACTGGGGCTGGCGAGCGTGCAGTGCGGCAAGCAAGAGCCGCGCCGCACCCCGTGTTTGGTACGACTACTTCTTGGCCGCGTCGGCGCCTTCGAACAGGCTCTTGGGCGGGTTCTTCTTCATTTCTTCGGCAAACGCGACCTGCTCGGCGGTCTGGCATTCATCGGCAATGCGCAGGCCCGCCTTCTGGTTCATCAGCATCGACTTGTTGCCGAGCTGGAGCCACATGGCGCCGGCGCGCGGGTCTTCGAGGCGGATGGCGCCGGTGCGGCTTTCGACCGGGTGCATGCGGTACTTCAGGCCCTTGGTCGACACGTTGAAGAAGCCGGGCTTCTTCTCGTCGGCGGCCACGGTCACGTCGGCGCCAAGTTCGCACTGGGCCTTGCCGAGCGAAACGCGCTTGGCGACTTCGAGGTCGGCGTCGGTCAGCACGATGTTGGTTTCATCGGCGATGGGCGTCACTTCTTCGACGGCCTTGGCGGCCTTGCGGGTGACCTGCTTCTTGGGGGGCGCCTTCTTGGCTTCAGCCTTGGCGGCCGGCTTGGCAGGGGTGGTTTGCGCCGTGGCGGCAAACGGGAGCGCCAGGGCCAGGGCTGCGATCAGAGCGATTTTTTTCATGGGTGTTTCCTTGAGGCTGGATTCGTAAGTTTCAGGAGGCCGCGAGTGCAAACCAGGCTTTTGCCTCTGCAGGCAACGCGCGCCCTGTTGCGTGGGCACGCGTCAGCACTTGCCAAAAATGGCGATAGCTCGCGCGGTCGTGCAATGTGCCATCAATTTGTGTCGGCGCCCAATCCGCGAGTGCGGCATTTGTAATGATTTCTACGGCAATCTGAATCTGGGCCTCGTCCGGCGCAAACGCTTCGAGGATCGGCCGGATCTGGTTCGGGTGGATGCTCCACATGCGCGTGTAGCCGAATTCGGAGGCCGCCTTGCGGGCCGCCGTGCGCATGGCATCGGTGTTGTTGAACTCGGTGACCACGCAGTGCGAAGGCACCTTGCCGTAGGCATGCGCAGCGGACGCGATGGCCAGCTTGGCACGCACCACCAGTGGATGCGCGAACTGGCCGGCAGCCCCCATTCCGTCAGCCGGAATGGCGCCCGCATGGGCGGAAACGAAATCCATCAGGCCGAAGCTCAGCGATTGCACGCGCGGATGCGCGGCAATTTCGAATGCGTTGTGCACCGCCAGCGGCGATTCGATGAGCACGTGCAGCGGCAGCGCATCGGCGTCGGCCGCCTCGAGCGCCGCCACGGCCTGCGCCACGTCGGCCACGGACTCGACCTTGGGCACCATCAGGTGGCTGAGCCGGTGGCCGGCACGCCCGGCAATGGTGACCACGTCGCCGGCGAAGGCCGGGTGATCGACCGGATGAACGCGCACGCCGACTCGCATGCCCGGCTTTGCGGCAAGTGCCAGTTCGGTAACAAGCGCGGCATGCTCGGCCTCGCCGCCGACCGGGGCGCCGTCTTCGCAGTCGAGGGTGACGTCGAACACGCAGGCGCCGAACTCCTCGGCCATTTCGGCCTGGAGCGCGAGGCTCTTCTTCATGCGCGCTTCAACGCCGCTGTAGTGGTCGCACACGGGCAGCGTCACAGCGCCGGCTTGCGCTCCGAGCAACACTTCAGCGGGATGGACCGGGTTCGTCATGCTTTTTTCTGCGCCACGATGAACATGCGCGGAAAGGCGAGCAGCCGCTTGCCGTCGGCACGGGCGGGATAGGCCTGGTCGATACGGCGCTCGTATTCGGCCAGGTAGCTTGCGCGCAGCTCGTCAGGCAGCCGGTCGACGAAAGGCTTCAGCCCCGTGCCGCGCACCCATTCGACAATGGCTGCGGCGTCGGCCATGGGATGCTGATAGATGGTGTGCCAGACATCGACCTTGGCCGCCTCGGGCGCCAGCAGGTCGTAGTAGCCGCCGAGCGGCAGCAGCAGCGTGCGCATTCGGTCGGCGTCGCCGATGGGCTCGGCCCACGGCGCCTCGGAGGCCACGGCGCGCATCAGGCGATGCGTGGGCTCCTGGCGGTTGTCGGGCATCTGGACGGCGAGCACGCCACCCGGGGCCAGCGCGGCAAAGAGGCGCGGGATCAGCGTTTCGTGATCCGGCACCCACTGCAGGGCTGCGTTGGCGTAAATGAGGTCGGGCGCTTGGTCTTGCGGCGCCCAGGTCGCAATGTCGCTCAACTCGAAGCGCGCCTGCGGCAGGCGCTCGCGCGCGCTGGCCAGCATGGCTTCGGAGTTGTCGGTTCCGACGACACGCGCCTTCGGAAACCGATGAAACAGCAGCTCGGTGGAATTGCCCGGTCCGCAGCCGAGGTCGACCACATGGGCCGCCTCGGACAACGGCACCCGCGCCAGGAGCTCCTGTGCGGGCCGGGTGCGCTCGTCCTCGTAGCGACGATAGAGCGCGGGGTTCCAGTCGAGCATGCCGATGCTGCGATTGCGATTACAGGAGGTGAGCGACGCCCGCCTGCTCGCCCTGCAGCTCTTCCAGGGTCTTGTTGATGCGTTCCTGGCTGAATGCATCGATTTCCAGGCCTTCGACCAGCTTGTATTCGCCGTTCTCGCAGGTCACGGGGAAGCCGAACATCGTGTCCTTCGGAATGCCGTATTGGCCGTCCGACGGAATGCCCATGGTGACCCACTTGCCGTTGGTGCCCAGGGCCCAGTCGCGCATGTGGTCGATGGCTGCGTTGGCGGCCGAGGCGGCCGACGACAGGCCGCGTGCTTCGATGATGGCCGCGCCGCGCTTGCCGACGGTCGGCAGGAAGGTGTTGGCGTTCCATTCCTGGTCGTTGATCATCTTGGCGACGCTTTCGCCCTTGATGGTGGCAAAGCGGTAGTCGGCGTACATCGTGGGCGAGTGGTTGCCCCACACGACGAGCTTTTCGATGTCGGCCACAGGCTTGCCGGTCTTGGCGGCGATCTGGCTGGCGGCGCGGTTGTGGTCCAGGCGCAGCATGGCGGTGAAGTTCTTGCGCGGCAGGTCAGGGGCGCTCTTCATCGCGATGTAGGCGTTGGTGTTGGCGGGGTTGCCGACCACCAGCACCTTCACGTTGCGGCTGGCCACGGCGTTCAGCGCTTTGCCCTGTGCCGTGAAGATGGCGCCGTTGACGGCCAGCAGTTCGGCACGTTCCATGCCCGGGCCGCGCGGACGCGAGCCGACCAGCAGCGCGTAGTCGGCGTCCTTGAAGGCGGTCATGGGGTCGCCATGGGCTTCCATGCCGGCCAGCAGCGGGAAAGCGCAGTCGTCGAGTTCCATCATCACGCCCTTGAGCGCCTTCTGGGCCTTCTCGTCGGGGATTTCGAGCAGTTGCAGGATGACCGGCTGGTCTTTGCCGAGCATTTCGCCCGACGCGATACGGAACAACAGGGCGTAACCGATTTGGCCGGCGGCACCGGTGACGGCAACGCGGACGGGTTTTTTGCTCATGGGAAGACTCCAGAAGATGGTGAAAACGGTATCGGCGGGCGCGTTTGGCGCCGGTGTCCTGCAGGGCGGGAATCCTTCCCGCGGCGCAGGCCGGCCCGCATTTTAAGCCGAATCGATGCAGCCCGTCTTATGTCTTATATAAGATATGCTCGGAGGTTCCGCCACGGCGCACCCCACCGCTGCCATGAATGCCACCGTCCTCGAAGACTCCGCGACGCCTTCCTTCAGTCCGCTCTACCAGCAGATCAAGACCTTGATCCTGCAGAGCCTGCAGGCCGGCGAGTGGAAGCCGGGCGAACCGATTCCGAGCGAAATGGATCTTGCCGTGCGCTATCGCGTGAGCCAGGGCACGGTGCGCAAGGCCATCGACGAGCTGGCGGCCGAGAACCTCGTGGTGCGGCGCCAGGGCAAGGGCACCTTCGTTGCCACGCACGCCGAGCAGCACGTGCAGTACCGCTTTCTGAAGCTCGTGCCCGATGTCGGCACGCCAAGCACCGAAGGTCCCGCCGAGCGCACCATCATCGATTGCCGCCGCCAGCGCGCATCGGCCGACGTGGCGCGCGCACTGGGCCTGCGCACCGGCGACGCGGTGCTGCAGGTGCGGCGCGTGCTCGCCTACGGCGGCGTGCCGACCATTCTCGAAGACCTGTGGCTCCCCGGCGCACCCTTCAAGGGCCTCACGGCCGAGCGGCTGCGGGCCTGGCCCGGCCCGATGTACGCAATGTTCGAAACCGAATTCGGCGTGCGCATGGTGCGCGCCGAAGAAAAGATTCGCGCGGTGCTGCCCGACGCGGAGCAGGCGGCCTTGCTCGACGTATCGCTGCAGATGCCCTTGCTCAGCGTGGAGCGCCTGGCGCACACGTACCACGATACGCCGATGGAACTGCGCCGCGGCTTGTATCGCACCGACACGCACCATTACCGGAATCAGCTCGGCTGAGATCGCGCCAAGATGAAACCACGATCGAACCGCATTGCAGCACCTGCGCACGGCGCGCAGCACGCTCCGAAGTCAATAGCATCCGACTGCGGCACTGCGCCGACGCGGGCACCTCCGCCATGCAATGGTGCATTGCAATAGAATTTTGCGTTGTTTGCATTCCGCAGAAGAAACAAAAGCGTTCGCTATCAGAACAAGCCACCAAGCCACGAAAGCCTCCCCCCAATGACAGAGCTTGCAACCCCTCCCCGGCCGCCGCGTCGCGAATTCCGGAACATCAATGCCTTCACCGATCTCACGACCTACCGGCTGCCGCCGGCCGGCATCGTGTCGATCCTGCACCGCGTGAGCGGTGTGCTGATGTTCCTGCTGATGCCATTCATCATCTGGATGTTCGACACCTCGCTTTCGTCCGACTATTCGTTCGCCAGATTCAAGGCCGCCTTCAACAGCGGCCTTGGTTTCGTTCCGGGCTGGTTCTTCAAGCTGGTCGCGCTCGCACTGATCTGGGCCTACCTGCACCACTTCATCGCCGGCCTGCGCCACCTCTGGATGGACGTGAGCCACGCCGCCGTCACCAAGGAGTTCGGACAGAGTTCGGCCCTGGTCACGCTGGCCCTGAGCGTTCTGCTCACCGTGGTGCTCGGCGCCAAGCTGTTCGGCCTGTACTGAGAAGGAGCCAACCATGTCTGTGAATTACGGCTCCAAGCGCATCGTCGTCGGCGCACATTACGGTTTGCGCGACTGGCTCAGCCAGCGCATCACGGGCGGCCTGATGGCGCTCTTCACGATCATCCTGCTCGCGCAACTGATCTTCACGCGTGGCCCGCTCGGCTACGACCTCTGGGCCGGCATCTTCGCCGCGCAGTGGATGAAGGTGCTGACCTTCTCCGTGATCGCTTCCCTGCTCTATCACGTGTGGGTAGGCATGCGCGACGTGTGGATGGACTACGTCCAGCCCGTCGGCATTCGCCTTGCCCTGCAAATTTTCACCATCGTCTGGCTTGTCGGTTGTGCGGGTTGGGCCATTCAAGTGCTTTGGAAGATCTGACCCCACCATGACCTACACAAAAGAACAAATCACCAAGCGCAAGTTCGACGTCGTGATCGTCGGTGCCGGCGGCTCCGGCATGCGCGCTTCGCTGCAACTGGCCCGCGCCGGCCTGAACGTGGCGGTGCTCTCCAAGGTGTTCCCCACCCGTTCGCACACCGTGGCTGCCCAAGGCGGCGTGGGCGCGTCGCTCGGCAACATGAGCGAGGACAACTGGCACTACCACTTCTACGACACGATCAAGGGCTCCGACTGGCTCGGCGACCAGGACGCGATCGAGTTCATGTGCCGTGAAGCACCCAAGGTCGTGTACGAGCTCGAACACTTCGGCATGCCGTTCGACCGCAACCCCGACGGCACGATCTACCAGCGCCCATTCGGCGGCCACACGGCCAACTACGGCGAAAAGCCCGTGCAGCGCGCCTGCGCCGCGGCCGACCGCACCGGCCACGCCATGCTGCACACGCTCTACCAGAAGAACGTCGAGGCACGCACCCAGTTCTTCGTCGAGTGGATGGCGCTCGACCTGATCCGCGACGCCGAAGGCGACGTGGTCGGTGTCACGGCCCTCGAAATGGAAACCGGCGACCTGCACATCCTGCAGGCCAAGACCGTGCTGCTGGCCACCGGCGGCGCGGGCCGCATCTTCCAGGCCTCGACCAACGCCTTCATCAATACCGGCGATGGCCTGGGCATGGCCGCGCGTTCGGGCATTCCGCTGCAGGACATGGAGTTCTGGCAGTTCCACCCGACCGGCGTGGCCGGTGCCGGCGTGCTGCTGACCGAAGGCTGCCGCGGGGAAGGCGCCATTCTGCTCAACAGCAACGGCGAACGCTTCATGGAGCGCTATGCGCCCACGCTGAAGGACCTGGCACCGCGCGACTTCGTCTCGCGTTCGATGGACCAGGAAATCAAGGAAGGCCGCGGCTGCGGCCCCAACAAGGACTACGTGCTGCTGAAGCTCGATCACCTCGGTGCCGAGACCATCCACAAGCGCCTGCCCTCGGTGTACGAAATCGGCGTGAATTTCGCCAACGTCGACATCACTAAGGAACCGATCCCCGTCGTGCCGACCATCCATTACCAGATGGGCGGCATTCCGACCAACATCAACGGCCAGGTCGTGATTCAGCAGGGCGAGCAGAACAGCGCCGTGGTGAACGGCCTCTATGCCGTGGGCGAATGCTCCTGCGTGAGTGTGCACGGCGCCAACCGCCTGGGTACCAACTCGCTGCTCGACCTCTTGGTGTTCGGCCGCGCGGCCGGCAACCACATCGTCGAGTTCAACGACAAGCACAAGGAGCACAAGCCGCTACCGGCCGATGCCGCCGATCGCACGCTGGAGCGCCTGAACCGGCTCGAAGCGGCCACCGACGGCGAATACGCGCAGGATGTGGCCGGCGAAATCCGCTCGGTCATGCAGCAGCATGCGGCCGTGTTCCGCAAGCAAGCCTCGATGGACGAAGGCGTGGTCAAGATCGCCGCCGTGCGCGAGCGCGTCAACGCCATTGGCCTGAAGGACAAGTCGAAGGTGTTCAACACCGCGCGCATCGAAGCGCTCGAAGTCGACAACCTGATCGAAGTGGCGCAAGCCACCATGGTCTCGGCGGCCGCCCGCAAGGAATGCCGCGGCGCCCACACGGTGGAAGACTACGAGCGTCCGTCGGACGACCCGGTTGCGCCGCTCGGCCGCGACGACGCCAACTGGATGAAACACACCCTCTGGTACAGCGAGGGCAACCGCCTCTCCTACAAGCCGGTCAACCTCAAGCCGCTGACGGTCGACTCCGTTCCTCCCAAGGTCCGTACGTTCTAAGCAAGCAAGAACAACATCACAAGGTTTCACGATGAAGCGCACATTCCAGATCTACCGCTACGACCCGGACAAGGACGCCAAGCCCTACATGCAGACCATCGAGATCGAACTCGACGGCCATGAGCGCATGCTGCTCGACGCCCTGATGAAGCTCAAGGCGCAGGATCCCACGCTGTCGTTCCGCCGCTCGTGCCGCGAAGGCGTCTGTGGCTCGGACGCCATGAACATCAACGGCAAGAACGGTCTCGCCTGCCTCACCAACATGCTCACGCTCAAGGGCACGATCGTGTTGAAGCCGCTGCCGGGCCTGCCCGTCATCCGCGACCTGATCGTCGACATGACGCAGTTCTTCAAGCAGTACAACTCGATCAAGCCGTACCTGCAGAACGACAACGTGCCGCCCGAGAAGGAGCGCCTGCAGTCGCCCGAGGAGCGCGACGAGCTCAACGGCCTGTACGAGTGCATTCTGTGCGCGAGCTGCTCCACGAGCTGCCCCAGCTTCTGGTGGAACCCCGACAAGTTCGTGGGCCCGGCCGGCCTGCTGCAGGCCTACCGCTTCATCGCCGACAGCCGCGACGAAGCCACCGCCGAGCGCCTGGACAACCTCGAGGACCCGTACCGCCTGTTCCGCTGCCACACGATCATGAACTGCGTGGACGTGTGCCCGAAGAACCTGAACCCGACGAAGGCGATCGGCAAGATCAAGGAACTGATGGTGCGCCGCGCCATCTGATCCTTTGCCGAGAGAAACCATGCAAACCGCCGCCGAACTCGCACAGCCTCTCAGCGAACGTGCGCTGAGCAAGCTGAAATGGCGCTGCCGGCGCGGTCTGCTCGAGAACGACCTGTTCATCGCGCGCTTCTTCGAGCGGCACGAGTCGCACATGACCGTCGGCCAGGCGGGAGCGATGGAGACATTGATGGACCTGTCGGACAACGACCTCCTCGATCTTCTGCTGCGAAGAAAGGAGCCCGAGCCCGCATGGGCCGGGGCCGAGGTGGTCGAGTTGCTCCAGTTGATGCGCACCGACGGCGCGCAGCGTCCCTCCACCTCTGTTTCCGCCTCCGTTTCCTCTTCGCCTTCCTGAATACTCTCTGAAAGAAACCCGAAATGAAAGCTTCCGATACCAAGGCCACGCTGTCGTTCAGCAACGGCGGCGACAGCGTCGAACTGCCGATCTACAAGGGCACCGTGGGCCCGGACGTGATCGACATCCGCAAGCTGTATGCACAGACCGGCATGTTCACCTATGACCCGGGTTTCATGTCGACCGCCGCATGCCAGTCGGCCATCACGTACATCGACGGCGACAAGGGCGAACTGCTGTACCGCGGCTACCCCATCGAGCAGCTCGCAACCAACTGCGACTTCCTCGAAACCTGCCACCTGCTGCTCTACGGAGAGCTGCCGGACCAGGCCAAGAAGACCAACTTCACCAAGCTCGTGACCAACCACACGATGGTCAACGAGCAGATGCAGTTCTTCCTGCGCGGCTTCCGCCGCGATGCGCACCCGATGGCCATCATGACCGGCCTGGTTGGCGCGCTGTCGGCCTTCTATCACGACAGCACGGACATCAACAATCCCGAGCACCGCGAGATCGCCGCGATCCGCCTGATCGCGAAGATGCCCACGCTCGTGGCCATGGCCTACAAGTACACGATCGGCCAGCCGTACATGTACCCGAAGAACGACCTGAGCTACGCGGGCAACTTCCTGCACATGATGTTTGCCACGCCGTGCGAGGAGTACAAGGTGAACCCGGTGCTCGAGCGCGCGCTCGACCGCATCTTCATCCTGCACGCAGACCACGAGCAGAACGCCTCGACCTCGACCGTGCGCCTGTGCGGCTCGTCGGGCACCAACCCCTTCGCGGCCATTGCGGCCGGCGTGGCCTGCCTCTGGGGCCCGGCGCACGGCGGTGCCAATGAAGCGGCGCTGAACATGCTCTACGACATCCAGAAGGAAGGCGGCGTGGAGAAGATCGGCGAGTTCATCAAGAAGGTGAAGGACAAGAACTCGAACGTCAAGCTCATGGGCTTTGGCCATCGCGTGTACAAGAACTACGACCCGCGCGCCAAGCTGATGCAGGAAACCTGCAACGAAGTGCTGACCGAGCTGGGCCTGGAAAACGATCCGCTCTTCAAGCTGGCCAAGGAACTGGAAAAGATCGCCCTCGAAGACGAATACTTCGTCTCGCGCAAGCTCTACCCGAACGTCGACTTCTATTCGGGCATCGTGCAGCGCGCCATCGGCATTCCGGTGCCGCTGTTCACCGCGATCTTCGCCCTGGCCCGCACGGTCGGCTGGATTGCCCAGCTGAACGAAATGATCGGCGACCCGGAGTACAAGATCGGCCGTCCGCGCCAGCTGTTCGAAGGCTCGCCCAAGCGCGACGTTCAGCCCATCGGCAAGCGCTGAAGGCGCCCCGGCGCTCACCGCGGAAAGCTGCCTTCGGGCAGCTTTTTTGCGTCTTGGCTGACAGGATTCGTTGTGCGGCGTCGGTACGTTGTGTATCGGAGGCCCGAGGTCGGGCCGCCTTTTTCAACGCCTTCAGGAGATCCGTCATGAAGAAAATTGCCGCGCTGATTGCCGTCACCTTCGCCTTCGCCGTCCCGCTGTCCGGCTGCAACACCTTCCGGGGTGCTGGCCAGGACATCCAGAAGGGTGGCGAAAAAGTAGAAGACGCCGCCAAGAAGCGCCAGTAAGCAGGCACCGACCCCGGGTCTTCCAAGACCCGCGCGGGCGTCGGAAGACCGCTTCCTCGCCTGCGTACCGCGCTCTGACGCACGCCCCGCTCCCTCGCCTGAAAAGCGAGGAGCGGGGCGTTTTGCCGTCTGCGGTGCGGGAAATTCACCGCTTGCACGGGTTCCGGGGCTGGAACTCCTCGCCTCAGGGCAACAAACCCATCTCAGATGACGATGGCAAGTTGATCAAAACCCATAGAAAATGACGAACTCATCGCCAGACGCGATGTCCGACACCCCATGAGCACTTCAGAACGCAACTTCGCCCGGCGCATCGACCTCACGTCGCTGCAGTTGTTCGTGGCCGTTTGCGAATTGGGCAGCATCGGACGGGCGGCGGAGCGCGAATTCATTGCGGCCTCAGCCATCAGCAAGCGGCTGTCCGACCTGGAAGCCACCCTGGGCACCACCCTCCTCTACCGTCACGCGCGCGGGGTCGATCTTTCGCCCGCGGGCGAAAGCCTGCTGCACCATGCGCGCTCGGTGCTCTACAGCCTTGAGAAGATGCAGGGCGAACTCAGCGAATACGCCGAGGGCGTGCGTGGCCATGTGCGGGTGCACGCCAACATCTCGGCCATCGTGCAGTTTCTTCCTGAAGACCTCGGCGCCTTCACGCGCGAGCACGACGCGATCAAGATCGACCTGGAAGAGCACCTGAGCAACGAAGTGGTGCGTGCGGTGCAGGAAGGCGCCGCCGACCTGGGTATTTGCCATATTCCCGACGGCACCAACGAATTGCAGACGTTGCCCTACCGCCACGACCGGCTCGTGCTGATCGTGCCCGCAGGGCACCCACTCGCTACGCAAGGTTCGATCGATTTCACGGCTTCGCTCGACTTCGACCACGTCGGCCTGCACACCAACAGCTCGATCTACGTGGCCATGCACCAGGCCGCGGTTGAAGCGGGCCGCAGCGTCAAGCTGCGCATCCACGTGACCGGACTCGACGCCATGTGCCGCATGATCGACAACGGCCTGGGCATCGGCGTGATGCCGGAGCGTGCGTTCGAGCTGCTGCAGGCTGGCATCGGCAGCCGCCTGTGCAGCGTGGCGCTGAACGACGCCTGGTCGAACCGCGAAATCCGGCTGGTAGCGCGCGACTTCTCCACCCTTCCCGTGGCCGCGCGCACGCTGGTCAACCACTTGCATACGCCGGCGGCCACCCACGATGTGGCCGAGCCGATTGCGGCATAGAAACAAGACAATTCACTTCCCCACGAAAGACAGAGAACGACATGGCACGCACGCTCTACGACAAGATCTGGGACGAACACGTCGTCCACACCGAGGAAGACGGCACCGCCATCCTCTACATCGACCGCCATCTGGTGCACGAGGTCACCAGCCCGCAGGCCTTCGAGGGGCTGCGCGAGGCCGGCCGCAAGCTTTGGCGCATCAGCTCGGTCGTGGCCACGGCCGACCACAACACGCCCACCACGGGCTGGGAGCGCGGCTACGAAGGCATTGCCGACCCCACCAGCAAGGAGCAGGTCACCACGCTCGACAAGAACATCGCGGAGTTCGGCGCCGCGGCGTTCTTTCCGTTCCTGAGCAAGCGCCAGGGCATCGTGCACGTGATCGGCCCCGAATCGGGCGCCACGCTGCCCGGCATGACCGTGGTCTGCGGCGACTCGCACACCTCCACGCACGGCGCATTCGGCGCCCTGGCGCACGGCATCGGCACCAGCGAGGTCGAGCACGTGATGGCCACGCAAACGCTGCTCGGCAAGAAGGCGAAGAACATGCTGGTGAAGGTCGAAGGCAAGCTGCCGTTCGGCTGCACCGCCAAGGACATCGTGCTCGCGATCATCGGCAAGATCGGCACTGCAGGCGGCACGGGCTACACCATCGAATTCGCGGGCTCGGCGATTCGCGACCTGAGCATGGAAGGCCGCATGACGGTCTGCAACATGGCCATCGAGGCCGGCGCGCGCGCGGGGCTCGTGGCGGTCGACGAAAAGACCATCAGCTACATCAAGGGCCGCCCGCTCGCACCCTCCGGCGTGGAATGGGATCAGGCCGTGGCCTATTGGCGCACGCTGCAGTCCGACCCCGACGCGAAGTTCGACGCCGTGGTCGAGCTCGACGCAACGCAGATTCAGCCGCAGGTCACCTGGGGCACATCGCCCGAAATGGTGGTCGACATCAACGGCCGCGTGCCCGATCCCGACAAGGAAAAGGACGCCAGCAAGCGCGGCGCCATCGAGCGCGCACTGGTCTACATGGGCCTGGAGCCCAACAAGGCAATGAACGACATCTTCATCGACAAGGTGTTCATCGGCTCGTGCACCAACAGCCGCATCGAGGACATGCGCGAAGCCGCGGCCGTGGTGAAGAAGCTCGGCCAGAAGGTTGCGAAAAACGTGAAGCTCGCGATGGTGGTTCCGGGCTCCGGCGTGGTGAAGGAACAGGCCGAGCGCGAGGGCCTCGACCTGATCTTCAAGGCCGCGGGCTTCGAATGGCGCGAGCCCGGCTGCTCGATGTGCCTCGCCATGAATGCCGACCGCCTGGAACCCGGCGAGCGCTGCGCATCGACCAGCAACCGCAACTTCGAAGGCCGCCAGGGCGCCGGTGGCCGCACCCACCTGGTGAGCCCGGCCATGGCCGCCGCCGCCGCGGTGCACGGCCACTTCGTCGACGTGCGCACCTTCGCCTGAACAAGAAGAGAGATTCACATGCAGAAATTCACCGTGCACAAGGGCCTCGTCGCCCCCATGGACCGCGAGAACGTCGACACCGACGCCATCATTCCGAAGCAGTTTCTGAAGTCGATCCGCAAGACCGGCTTCGGCCAGAACCTGTTCGACGAATGGCGCTATCTGGACGCCGGCTTTCCGGGCCAGGACCCGGCCAGCCGCAAGCCGAACCCCGACTTCGTGCTGAACCAGCCGCGCTACGCGGGCGCATCGATCCTTTTGGCGCGCAAGAACTTCGGCTGCGGTTCGTCGCGCGAGCACGCGCCGTGGGCGCTCGACCAGTACGGCTTTCGGGCGATCATTGCGCCGAGCTACGCCGACATCTTCTTCAACAACAGCTTCAAGAACGGCCTGCTGCCGATCGTGCTGCCTGAAGCGCAGGTGGCGCAGCTGTTCGACGAGACCTTTGCCTTCCCCGGCTATTCGCTGACCATCGACCTGGAACGCCAGGTGGTCGTAAAGCCCGACGGCGGCGAGTTTGCTTTCGACGTACAGGCCTTCCGCAAATATTGCCTCATCAACGGGCTGGACGACATCGGCCTGACACTGCGCCACAAGGACAAGATCAAGGCCTTCGAGGCCGAGCGGCTGGCGCAGAAGCCGTGGCTCGCGCACACGATGATCGCCTGAAGCTTCGCATCTCCAATTTCAAACCTCAGACCAACTTATGAAAATCGCAGTTCTCCCGGGTGACGGCATCGGCACCGAAATCGTGGCCGAAGCCATCCGCGTGCTCGACGCGCTCGACCTCTCGTTCGAAATGGAAACTGCGCTGGTCGGCGGCGCGGCCTACGAGGCGCATGGCCATCCGCTCCCCGAGTCGACGCTGAAGCTTGCGAAAGAAGCGGATGCGGTGCTGTTCGGCGCCGTCGGCGACTGGAAGTACGACAAGCTCGACCGACCGCTGCGTCCCGAGCAGGCAATTCTGGGCCTGCGCAAGAACCTCGGGTTGTTCGCCAATTTCCGCCCGGCCATCTGCTACGAGCAGCTGGTGGATGCATCGAGCCTCAAGCCCGAACTCATCGCGGGCCTGGACATCCTCATCATTCGCGAACTGACCGGAGACATCTACTTCGGCCAGCCGCGCGGCCGCCGCACCGCCGTGGACGGGCACTTTCCGGGCGCAGAAGAAGCCTTCGACACGATGCGCTATTCGCGCCCCGAGGTCGAGCGCATTGCCCGCGTGGCCTTCGAGGCGGCACGCAAGCGCAACAAGCGCGTGACCAGCGTCGACAAGGCCAACGTGCTCGAGACCTTCCAGTTCTGGAAGGACGTGGTGACCGAGGTCCACAAGGACTATCCGGACATCGAACTCGACCACATGTACGTCGACAACGCAGCCATGCAGCTCGTGAAGGCGCCGAAGAAATTCGACGTGATCGTCACCGGCAACATGTTCGGCGACATTCTCTCGGACGAGGCCGCCATGCTCACCGGCTCCATCGGCATGCTGCCCTCGGCCTCGCTCAATTCGAGCAACCAGGGCCTGTATGAACCCAGCCACGGCAGCGCGCCCGACATTGCCGGCAAAGGGGTTGCCAATCCTTTGGCTACAATACTGTCCGCTGCCATGATGCTCCGCTTTTCACTCAACCAAGCCGAAGCTGCCGACCGTATCGAGTCGGCGGTCAAGCACGTGCTCGCCTCCGGGCTGCGCACGGGTGACATCTGGTCAGAAGGTACGAAGCGCGTCGGCACCCGTGAGATGGGCGACGCGGTTGTTGCAGCAATCACCAAAAAGACGATTACCGGCTAACCGCAGCCCGCTTCGTCACGCCCCTCCCCGGCTCGACGAGTCGGGGGCAAAAAAGACAATTTCTTTCTTTTTCACAAGGGCAAACTGAAATGGCGAACGCATCTCAACCTCTGGTCGGCCTTGTAGGCTGGCGCGGCATGGTCGGCTCGGTCCTGATGGACCGCATGCAGGCCGAAGGCGACTTCGGGCTCATCGAGCCGCTGTTCTTCTCGACCTCCAACGCCGGCGGCAAGGCCCCGGCCATGGCCAGGAACGAGACCGCGCTGAAGGATGCGAACGACATCGACGCACTGAAGAAGTGCGACATCATCATCACCTGCCAGGGCGGCGACTACACCAGCGAGGTGTTCCCCAAGCTGCGCGCTGCGGGATGGAGCGGCCACTGGATCGACGCTGCTTCCACGCTGCGCATGAACAACGACGCGGTCATCGTGCTCGACCCCGTCAACCTGCCGGTCATCCAGAACGCGCTCGCCAACGGCGGCAAGAACTGGATCGGCGGCAACTGCACCGTGAGCTGCATGCTCATGGGCGTGGGCGCCCTCTACAAGGCGGGCCTGGTCGAGTGGATGACCAGCATGACCTACCAGGCTGCCTCGGGCGGCGGTGCGCAGCACATGCGCGAGCTGCTGACGCAGTTCGGCACCCTGAACGCCGAAGTGCGCGCGCTGCTGGACGACCCGAAGTCGGCCATTCTCGAAATCGACCGCAAGGTACTGCACAAGCAGCAGAACCTCAGCGCCGCCGAAACTGCCAACTTCGGCGCCCCGCTGGGCGGCTCGCTGATTCCCTGGATCGACAAGGACCTGGGCGACGGCACCTCCAAGGAAGAATGGAAGGCCGGCGCGGAAACCAACAAGATTCTTGGCCAGGGCGCAGGCTTCGGTACCGCCGCCGTGCCGGTCGACGGCTTCTGCGTGCGCATCGGCGCGATGCGCTGCCATAGCCAGGCATTGACCTTCAAGCTCAAGAAGGACGTGCCGCTGGCAGACCTCGAGGCCATGATCGCGGCCGACAACCAATGGGCCAAGGTGGTGCCGAACACCCGCGAAGCCAGCCTCAAGGACCTGACGCCGGTGGCCGTCACGGGCACCATGGACATCCCGGTGGGCCGCATCCGCAAGCTTGCAATGGGCCCTGAATACGTCGGCGCTTTCACCATCGGCGACCAGCTGCTGTGGGGCGCGGCCGAACCGCTGCGCCGCATGCTGCGCATCTTGCTCGAGGCTTGATGGGGGCGCGCCGGCTCACCATAAGCCCGAAATGTTGCTTAACAGCAACGGAAGATGTGTGCGTAAGTATGCGCGTACTGGGTAGAACAGGCGCAGCGCCTTGTCAGTACCCGGTGTTGGTGCTAACGTCCTCTTACAATTTCTGGGCCTGAGCCGCCCCCTATCAGCATGACAAGACATCTGTTGCCCGCGGCCCGCCCATCGGCCGCTCGCCCTTCTCTGCCTTTGAAAGGTCTCCGCCTTTCCGTCCTCGGTGCCGCCATGGCGGTTGCCTTGGGCGTTGCGAGCACCGATGCGAGCGCTTTTGCACTGGGCCAACTGAAGGTGCAATCGGCACTGGGCGAACCCCTTCGCGCTGAAATCGACGTGACCGAAATGGCGGCCGCCGAAGCGGACAGCCTGAAGATCAACGTTGCCAGCGCCGACGCCTTCAAGAACGCGGGCGTTCCGTACAACGCGGCCTTGAGCGACGTGAAGGCGACGCTGCAGCGCCGCGCCGGCGGCCAGTACGTGGTGCGCCTCACGGGTACCCGTCCGCTCAACGATCCCTTCATCGACCTGTTGCTCGAAGCCAACGGCTCGTCGGGCCGCATGGTGCGCGACTACACGGTGCTGCTCGACCCGCCCGTGACGCGCCAGGCAGCGCCGAGCGCGCCGATTTCTCCTTCTACCCCGCAGATCGGCACAGCCCCGGCGGAACGCCCGGGCCAGGCAGCAGCCCGCACGCGCCGCGAGCGCGCACCTGTCGCACCCGTCACCGCACCGCCGGCCGCCGCGCCCGCACCTGCTGCGCCGGCTGCCCCAGCCCCCAGCGCCGCGGCGCCGATTCGTCCGACAAGCGGCGAGCAGGTGACGGTGCAGCGCGGCGACACCGCCAGCAAGATCGCCGGAGCCCACAAGTCCGCCGACGTCTCGCTCGACCAGATGCTGGTGGCGCTCCTGCTCTCCAACCCCGATGCGTTCATCGGCGGCAACGTCAACCGCATCAAGGCCGGCGCAGTGCTCGACCTGCCGAGTGCAGCCGAGGCCGGTGCCATTCTTCCCGCGGAAGCGAAGCGCACCATCACCGCGCAAAGCCGCGACTTCGGCGCCTACCGCCAGCGCCTGGCAGAGAACGCGCCCACAGCCAACGTGGCCGCTGCCAGCCGCAATGCGTCGGGCAAGGTGCAAGCCAATGTCGAAGACCGCAACGCCACCGCAAGCGCACCCGACAAGCTGACGATCTCCCAAGGCAGCGCGGCTGCCCGTGCGGCCGACGAGAAGGTCGCGCAGGCACGACAGGCGCAGGAGAGCAACAACCGCGTTGCGGAGCTTTCCAAGAACATCAACGACCTGGCCAAGCTCAAGGCGGCCACCGGTTCGGCCGCTCCCGCCACGGGCGCGGCGCCCGCACCGGTACCGGCCACGCCGGGCATTCCGGTTCCCAATCCGGGCGTAGCCGCCACGGCATCGCCGACGGCGGCCAGCCCGGCGCCAGCGCCCGCTGCGGCTGCGGCGCCTGTCGCTCCCGCGGCTCCGGCTGCAGCGCCTGCTGCTCCAGCTGCAGCGCCCGCCACAGCACCGGCCGCTGCTTCGGCCCCGGCAGAAGCTTCCGCGCCCGTCGCGGCAGCAACGCCCGCAACCGCTCCCACCGCCGCGGCCCCTGACGCCAACGCGTCGGCTGAAACCATGCCCGGCGCTCCCGCGGCTGCCGCGAGCGCCGCCGCACCTGCACCGGCGCCCAAGCCGGTGGTCAAGGCAGCCCCGCCGCCGCCCCCGGTCGAGCGCAGCTTCCTCGACGAGTTGATGGAGAACCCGCTGATGCTGGCCGGCGCGGCGCTGATCGCGCTGCTGATCGGCTTCCTGCTCTACCGCGTGCTGGGCCGCCGGCGCGAGGAAATGAGCGAAAGCGTGTTCCTCGAAAGCCGCATTCCCAAAGACTCGTTCTTCGGCGCAAGCGGCGGCGAATCGGTCGACACCAAGCACCGCGGCGATTCCACGGTTTCGTCGCTGTCGTACTCGCCGAGCCAGCTCGACGCGGGCGATGTCGACCCCGTGGCCGAGGCCGACGTGTACCTTGCCTATGGCCGCGACCTGCAGGCCGAGGAAATCCTCCGCGAGGCACTGCGCGTCAATCCGGACCGCACGGCCATTCACCTCAAGCTGCTCGAAATCCACGCCAAGCGCCGCGACGTCCGGGCCTATGAAGGCCTGGCGACCGAAGTGCACAAGCTGACCAACGGCACCGGCTCCGACTGGAACCGCGTGGTCGAAATGGGCAAGGACCTCGATCCGGGCAATCCGCTGTACGAGTCCGGTACGGCCCGGGGCGGCGTGAGCGCGGCCGAAAGCGCCGCATTTGCCGGCGCCCTGGCTACCGCGGCCAAGCCTGCTGCCGCAACGCCTCCGGCCGCAGCGCCCGCCCCCGTGGCAGCTGCTGTCGCCGCGCCAGCCTTCGTGCCGTCCGTCGCACCGCTGGACTTCGACTTGGACCTGAGCCAGCCGGCCGCACTCGCACCGAGCCCCGCTCCGGTGAGCGCCAGCCTGCCGAAGACGGCCTACGCCCCCGCCGCATCCGCTCCCCTGTCCAACGGACATGCGCATGCACCGGCACCGGTCGACCTCGAAAACGATTTCGACACCGCTCCTGGCGCGCTGGCTCCGATCAGCCGCCCCGCGGGATTGAACGACGCCGACGACAACACCCGCCCGGCAACGCTGCGCAGCGGCAACAACCTTCCTGCGGATTCGGGCTTCATCGAATTCGACATGAGTGCACTGGCCGGCCTTCCCGCCCGCCCGGTGGCCGGCACCGCTGAGGCCACCCGCCCCGCTGCGGCCATGCCGCAAGACGACGGCGACGACAGCCCCCACGCGGTCAAGCTGTCGCTGGCCCGCGAGCTGCAGGCCATCGGCGACGTCGAAGGCGCCCGCTCGCTGGTGGAAGAAGTCGAAGCCGAAAGCGCCGGCGACCTCAAGTCGCAGGCAAGGCAACTGCTCGCCGAGCTGCGCTGAGCGGCGTTTTCCCCTGTTCCTGAATTCGTGAGGCTGGCGCTAGGCATCCGCTACAACGGCCAGGCGTACGAGGGCTGGCAGAGCCAGCGCTCGGGCCGCACGGTTCAAGACAAGCTGGAAGCGGCGCTCGGCAAATTCGCCGCGCAGCCCATCGGCACGCTGTGCGCCGGCCGCACCGACGCCGGCGTGCATGCGCTGATGCAGGTGGTGCACTTCGACACCGACGTGGAACGCGAACCCTTCTCCTGGATGCGCGGCACCAACCGCTACCTGCCCGACGACATCGCCGTGCAGTGGGCGCATCCGGTGCCCGACGAATTCCATTGCCGCGCCAGCGCCCTGGCCCGCCGCTACCTTTACGTGCTCTCGCAATCGCCCGTGCGGCCCAGCCTCGACTCGGGCCGGGTCGGCTGGTCGATGCATGCGCTCGACGGCGACGCCATGCGCGCGGCCGCCGCCCTGCTGGTGGGCAAGCACGACTTCAGCTCGTTTCGCGCCTCGGCCTGCCAGGCGCGCTCTCCGGTGAAGGACCTGCGGCGCATCGAGATCACGCGCCATGGCACAGGCGACCGCTGCCGCTGGCACTTCGAATTCGAGGCCGATGCCTTCCTGCACCACATGATCCGCAATTTGATGGGCTGCCTGGTGCGCATCGGCCGCGGCGACGAGCGACCCGAATGGATCACGGAAGTGCTCGAGGCGCGCAGCCGCAAGGTGGCGGCGCCCACCTTCTCTGCCGACGGGCTGTACTTTCTGGGGCCTTTGTACGACGCCAAGTGGGGTCTGCCGGCTGAGGCCACGCTGCAGGCCGGCGGTGCTCCTTATGATGGGCCGCCATGACGTCGCCCCGCACCCGCATCAAGATCTGTGGCCTCACGCGTGAAGCCGACGTCGATGCCGCGGTCGACGCGGGCGCAGATGCGGTCGGCTTCGTGCTCTATCCCAGGAGCCCCCGCGCCATAACAGCGGCTCGCGCCGCGGAACTGGCTTCGCGCCTTCCCCCCTTCATCACGCCGGTGCTGCTGTTCGTCAACGAGGCTGCTCCTGAAGTCGTAGCATCCCTCGCACGTGTGAGAGGATCGATCGCGCAATTTCATGGCGAGGAAACGCCGGCACAATGCGAAGAATCCGCCGGCCACGGCCGCTTTCGCTACATGCGCGCCGCGCGTATTCCGCTGGGGGCTGCCGGAGCGGGCTTCGACCTCGTAAAATACGCTTCCGATTACTCCCACGCCCAGGCCATCCTGCTCGACGCCCATGTCGAAGGTTATGGCGGTGGCGGCAAGGCATTCGATTGGTCACTTCTTCCACCCGCCGTCGACGCTCACCTCGTCTTGAGTGGTGGGCTCACACCTGCAAACGTGAGCGATGGCATTCGCATCCTGCGGACGCGCTGCAAGACGCTGTCCGTTGATGTGAGCTCGGGCGTCGAAATCGACGGCCCGGGAAACAAGGGCCTGAAGGACGCCGAAAAAATCCGGCAATTCGTCGCCGCCGTGAGAGCGGCGGACGCCTCGTCCTTCTCCAGTTAGCCGCCGCACCCGATCGTGATTTCGGGCTGCGGCCCAACGATCGAGAACCATGCAAAGCCAATTTCAGGACTACCAGCAACCCGACGCCACCGGCCATTTCGGCAACTACGGCGGCACCTTCGCGAGCGAAACGCTCACCCACGCGATCAACGAACTGCGCGATGCGTACGCCAGGTTCAAGGACGATCCGGCGTTTCTGGCCGAATTCCACTACGAGCTGAAGCACTTCGTCGGCCGGCCCTCCCCCATCTACCACGCGGCCCGCACCAGCCGTGAGATGGGCGGTGCGCAGATCTACCTGAAGCGCGAAGACCTCAACCACACCGGCGCGCACAAGATCAACAACGTGATCGGCCAGGCGATGCTCGCGCGGCGCATGGGCAAGCCCCGTGTCATCGCTGAAACCGGCGCGGGCCAGCACGGCGTGGCCACGGCCACCATCTGCGCGCGCTACGGGCTCGAATGCGTGGTCTACATGGGCAGCCAGGACGTGAAGCGCCAGAGCCCCAACGTCTACCGCATGAACCTGCTCGGCGCGACCGTGGTGCCGGTGGAATCGGGCAGCAAGACGCTGAAGGACGCGCTCAACGAAGCCATGCGCGACTGGGTGACCAACGTGGAAAACACGTTCTACATCATCGGCACCGTGGCAGGCCCGCACCCCTACCCGACGATGGTGCGCGACTTCCAGAGCGTGATCGGCACCGAATGCATCGAGCAGATGCCCGCCATACTCGCGGCCGACGGCATTACCGGCGAGGCCGAGGGCAAGCAGCCCGACGTGGTGGTCGCTTGCGTAGGCGGCGGCAGCAATGCGATCGGCATCTTCCATCCCTACATTCCGTTTGCCGGCACCCGGCTTATCGGCGTCGAAGCAGCCGGCGAAGGCCTGGACAGCGGCAAGCACGCGGCATCGATCCTGCGCGGCAGCCCGGGCGTGCTGCACGGCAACCGGACCTACCTGCTGCAGAACGAAGACGGCCAGATCACCGAAACCCACAGCATCAGCGCCGGTCTCGATTACCCGGGCGTGGGCCCCGAGCATGCGCACCTGGCCGACATCGGCCGCGCGGAATACGTGGGCATCACCGACACCGAAGCGCTCGAAGCTTTTCACCACCTGTGCCGAACCGAGGGCATCATTCCGGCCCTCGAATCGAGCCACGCCGTGGCCTACGCGATGAAGCTCGCCAAGACCATGCGGCCGGACCAATCGATCCTGGTCAACCTCTCTGGCCGCGGCGACAAGGACATCGGCACCGTGGCCGACCTGTCGGGCGTCGACTTCTACGACCGGCCCTCGATGCGCGGCCTGAGCGTGAAAGGAGGCAAGTGATGAGCCGCATTGC
This sequence comes from Variovorax sp. CCNWLW225, assembly GCF_037204045.1. Taxonomy (NCBI): domain Bacteria; kingdom Pseudomonadati; phylum Pseudomonadota; class Betaproteobacteria; order Burkholderiales; family Comamonadaceae; genus Variovorax; species Variovorax sp. CCNWLW225. Next base: position 789,208 of record NZ_JBBCBV010000001.1, read on the forward strand.
CGCCACCTTCGACGCACTGAAAAAAGACGGCCGCCGCGCGCTGATTCCCTACGTTACCGCCGGATTTCCCTTCGCTGACATCACGCCCGAGCTGATGCACGGCATGGTTGAAGCCGGTGCCGATGTGATCGAGCTGGGCGTGCCGTTCTCCGACCCCATGGCCGACGGCCCGGTGATCCAGAAAGCCGGCGAAGCGGCGCTGGCGTTGGGCGTCGGCATGAAGCAGGTGCTGGCCATTGTCACTGCCTTCCGCCAGAAGGACACCACCACGCCCGTGGTGCTGATGGGCTACGCCAATCCGGTCGAGCGCTATGACCTTGTGCACGGCAAGAAGGCCTTCATCCGCGATGCATCCGCCGCGGGCGTCGACGGGCTGCTGGTGGTCGACTACCCGCCCGAGGAATGCGAAGACTTCGCCGCGGAGCTCAGGGCCGCGAACATCGACCTGATCTTTCTGCTGGCCCCCACCAGCACCAACGAGCGCATGGCGCAGGTCGCGCGCATTGCGAGCGGCTATGTCTACTACGTCTCACTCAAGGGCGTGACAGGCGCCGGCCACCTCGACACCGAGGCTGTCGGCCAGATGATCCCGCGCATCCGCGAGCATGTGAACATTCCCGTCGGCGTGGGCTTCGGCATTCGCGACGCGCGCACCGCCCAGGCGGTGGGATCGGCCGCCGATGCGGTCGTGATCGGCACCAAGATCATCCAGCTGATCGACGGACAGCCGCGTGAAAAGGTCGTGCCCGCGGTACGCGAATTTCTCGCCGGAATCCGAGAGGCGCTGGACGCCTTGCCTGCCGCTACCCCCAAGAACGCGGCTGGCAGATAATCGCCGCTGCCCTCACCCAGCCCCTTTTCCGCATTGCGGAAGAGGGGAGCTAATTCGGAGTCCTATGAGCTGGCTTGAAAAACTGCTACCCGCCAAGATCGCACAAACCGACCCGTCGGAGCGCCGCCAGGTGCCCGAGGGCCTGTGGATCAAATGCCCCGCCTGCGAAACGGTTCTCTACAAGACCGATCTCGAGCACAACCAGAATGTCTGCCCTAGCTGCAGCCATCACCACCGCATCGGCGCCCGCGCACGGCTCGACGCCTTCCTCGACGCGGAAGGCCGCTATGAACTCGGCCAGGAAGTGCTCCCCGTCGACGCGCTGAAGTTCAAGGACAGCCGCCGGTACCCCGAGCGGCTCAAGGAAGCGCTCGAGAACACCGGCGAAACTGACGCGCTGGTCGTCATGGGCGGCTCGGTCCACAGCATCAGCGTGGTCGTGGCCTGCTTCGAATTCGAATTCATGGGCGGCAGCATGGGCAGTGTGGTCGGCGAGCGCTTCGTGCGCGGTGTCGAAACGGCCATCGAGCAGAAGGTGCCGTTCATCTGCTTCACCGCAACCGGCGGTGCGCGCATGCAGGAAGGCCTGTTGTCGCTGATGCAAATGGCCAAGACCAACGCGGCGCTCACGCGTCTTGCGAAGAAGGGCCTGCCCTACATCAGCGTGCTGACCGACCCCACCATGGGCGGCGTTTCGGCCGGCTTCGCCTTCGTGGGCGACGTGGTCATTGCGGAGCCCAAGGCGCTCATCGGCTTTGCCGGCCCGCGCGTGATCGAATCGACCGTGCGCGTGACGCTGCCTGAAGGCTTCCAGCGCGCGGAGTTCCTGCAGACCAAGGGCGCCATCGACTTCATCAGCGACCGCCGCGAGCTGCGCAAGACCATTGCGAGCACGCTGGCCATGCTGCTGCGTCAGCCGGCCGACGCAGTCATCTGACAAGAATCCTGCCGGAAGGGCCTCAACCCAACCGGTAGGCCCAGACCAGCAGGTTGCCCAGCACGATGGCAATCACCTGCAGCACCACGATGGCGGCCAGGGGCGACAGGTCCACGCCGCCAATCAGCGGAATGAAGCGCCGAAAGGGCCGCACCAGCGGCTCGGCCAATCGCGAGATGAGGTCGAGCAGCATCGGCGACGCGCCCGGTATCCACGACAGCACGGCATAGACCACCAGCAGCGCGGTAAGGCCCGACACCGCGAGCTGCATCAGCCCCACCAGCGACACCAGCGGCAAGGCCGCGATACGTCCCAGGTTGCCGATCAGCAGCCACAGCAGCAGGAACTTCACGATCACCAGCAGCCACGCCGCGATGGCGCTCGCCAGGTCCCAGCGCTTGACCGACGGCACGATGCGGCGCAGCGGCAGCACGATCCAGTCGGTAATCGCAAACACGAAGCGCCCGAGCGGATTGCCGAAAGGCACCCGGTGGTACTGCATGTAAAGGCGCAGCAGGCAGGCGCCGCCGAGCAGGCCGACGATCACGTCGAGAAGAAACGAGGGGATCTGGTAGAGCATGGGGCAGGGTCGTGAGCGGAATGCGATGATAGCCATGCAAGGTTCTTCGATGACGACACAGCCCCTTTTGCATTCACTGCCATTGTTCCCGCTCGGTACGGTTCTGTTCCCGGGCGGCGTGCTTCCACTGCGTATTTTCGAGGTACGTTATCTCGACATGGTGGGCAAGTGCCGCAAGGCCGATGCACCGTTCGGCGTGGTCAGCCTCACGAGCGGCAGCGAAGTGCGCAAGGCCGGTGCCGATGCGGAAAGCTTTGCGGCCATCGGCACGCTGGCCGTCATCCGCGAATTCGATTCGCCGCAAAGCGGCCTGCTCCAGATCGAATGCGTCGGCACGCAGCGGTTCCGGGTTCGCCGCACCGAGTTGCAGAAATACGGCTTGTGGGTGGCCGAAGTCGAAGCAGTGATTGCAGACACCGCCATCGAAATTCCCGACGACCTCCAGCACACCGCCACGGCACTCCGGCGCCTGGTCGACACGCTCGAAGAACGCCGCCGCGCGCGGGGCGCGGAAACAGTGCGCCTGCCCATCGGCGAGCCCTACCAGTTCAACGATTGCGGCTGGGTTGCCAACCGCTGGTGCGAACTGGTGCCCATGCAACTCGAACTGCGGCAACGGCTCATGGAGCTCGAGAGCCCGCTGATGCGGCTCGAACTGGTCAGCGATCTGCTCGCGCGCGCGGGCATCACTGGATAGTTCGCTACTTTTTTCATAGCGTATCGCACAGGATTGGCGGGCACTAGAGGCCGGTTTCATTCGAACCCTATCGGCTAAAATGGCGGGTTGCGCACGCTCCCGTTGCGCCCTCCTCCGCTCTCCATGTCCGACCACCTGATCCCTTCCATTCCCACGCCCGCTGCGGCTCCGGCTTCCGCACCCGCCGTCGACGACAACCAGCTCATCGCCGAACGCCGCGAAAAGCTCAAGCTGATGCGCGCCGCACAGGCCGAAGGCAAGGGCGTCGCGTTTCCGAACGACTTCAAGCCGGGCCATCGTGCGGCTGCGCTGAGCGAGGCGCACGGCGCCACCGAAGCCGAAGCGCTCGAAGCGCAAGCCGTCTCGGTTAGCGTGGCGGGCCGCATGATGCTCAAGCGCGTGATGGGCAAGGCCAGCTTTGCGACGCTGCAAGACGCCACGAGCCGCATCCAGCTCTACGTGACGCGCGACGCGGTCGGCGAAGAGGCGTACGCCGAGTTCAAGCGCTGGGACCTGGGCGACATCGTCGGCGCCGAAGGCACGCTGATGAAGACCAAGACCGGCGAGCTCTCGGTCAAGGTGACCAAGCTGCGCCTGCTCACCAAGAGCCTGCGTCCGCTGCCCGACAAGTTCCACGGCATGGCCGACCAGGAGCAGAAGTACCGCCAGCGCTACGTCGACCTGATCACCGACGAATCGGCGCGCGTGCGCTTCACCGCTCGCAGCAAGGCCGTGAGCGCGCTGCGCGAGTTCATGGTGGCCAACGACTTCCTCGAAGTCGAAACGCCCATGCTGCATCCGATTCCGGGCGGTGCCAATGCCAAGCCGTTCAAGACGCACCACAACGCACTCGACCAGGAGATGTTCCTGCGCATCGCGCCGGAGCTGTACCTCAAGCGCCTGATCGTCGGCGGCTTCGAGCGCGTGTTCGAAATCAACCGGAGCTACCGCAACGAAGGCATCTCGGTGCGGCACAACCCCGAGTTCACCATGATGGAGTTCTACGCGGCCTACTGGAACTACCGCGACCTGATGGACTTCACCGAAACGCTGATCCGCACCATTGCCGACAAGGCCGTGGGCACGCAGCAGCTCACCTACCAGGGCAAGCCGGTCGACCTGACGCAGCCCTTCGAGCGCCTGACGATCCGCGAAGCCATCCTCAAGTACACGGACGCCGGTACCGGCGTCGATGACAGCACCTGGCTCATCAACGCCCTGCGGAAGATCGGCCTGAGCGAAGAGAAGGACAAGCTCTCGCAGCGCAGCTTGGCCAGCCTGCAGGTGATGTACTTCGAAGAGACGGTGGAAGAGAAGCTCTGGCAGCCGACCTTCATCATGGAGCACCCCACCGAGATCTCGCCGCTGGCGCGCGCCAACGACGAGCGGCCCGAGGTTACCGAGCGCTTCGAGCTCTACATCACGGGCCGCGAGTTCGGTAACGGCTTCAGCGAGCTCAACGACGCCGAAGACCAGGCCGCCCGTTTCAACGCGCAGGTGGCCGCGAAGGACAGCGGCGACGACGAAGCCATGTACTACGACCACGACTTTGTGCGCGCGCTCGAATACGGCATGCCGCCCACCGGCGGCTGCGGCATCGGCATCGACCGGCTGATGATGCTGCTGACGGATTCGCCGAGCATCCGCGACGTGATCCTGTTCCCGGCGCTGCGCAGGGAATCTTGAGCGTGAAGTTACCGTCGTCGCTGCCGACGATCGGCATCGACTTCGGCACCTCCAATTCCGCCGTGGCCTGCCGGGTCGACGGCGTGGCCCGCCTGCTGCCCATCGAAGGTGCGGCCACCACGCTGCCCACCGCAATCTTCTTCAACGCCGAAGACCGCACCACGCACTTCGGCCGCGATGCGGTTGCGCTCTACCTCGCGGGTGTCGAAGGCCGCCTGATGCGTTCGCTGAAGAGCCTGCTCGGCAGCGCGCTGATGCAGGAAAAAACGGCCATCTACGACGGGCTCGTGAGCTTCGAGGACATCATCGCCCGCTTCTTGCGCGAGCTGGCCGCGCGGGCCGGCCGTGAACTGGGCGGGGTGCCCGAGCGCGTTGTCATCGGCCGCCCGGTTCATTTTGTCGACGACGATTCGAAGCGCGACGAGCGCGCGGAGGAAAGCCTGCGCCACGCGGCGCGCGCGGCGGGGTTTCGCGACATCGCTTTTCAGCTCGAACCGATTGCGGCGGCCTTCGACTACGAGCAGCGCATCACGAAAGAGTCGCTGGTGCTGATCGTCGACGTGGGCGGCGGCACTTCCGACTTCACCGTGGTGCGCGTCGGACCCGACCGCGCCGCGCGTGAAGACCGCAGCGACGATGTGCTGGCCACCAGCGGCGTGCACATCGGCGGCACCGACTTCGACCAGCGCCTGAACCTCGACCGCGTCATGCCGGAATTCGGCTTTCGCCACACGGGCCCGCAGGGGCGCGAAGTGCCGAGCAAGGTGTTCTTCGAGCTTTCGTCCTGGCACCTGATCAACTGGCTGTATGCCGCCAAGGCGGTACGGCAGGCGAAGGACCTGCGCACGAGCTACAGCGATGTGCGGCTGCACGACCGGCTGATGGCGGTACTCGAAGAACGGCACGGACACCGCATTGCCAGCGAAGTGGAGCAGGCGAAGATCGACACCTCGGTAAATGATGTGCCCACGGCCATCGATCTGTCGTGCGCCGAACCAGGCCTGGTCGCCACGCTCTCGCCCGCCGACATGACTCAGCAGCTCTCGCCGTTGCTCGACAGCGTGATTGCCTGCGCCCACGCCTGCGTCAAGCGCGCCGGGCTGCGCAGCGGCGATCTCGACGCCATCTACCTGACCGGCGGCTCTTCGGCCCTGCGGCCATTCCAGCAGGCCTTGCGCAAGAGCTTTGCCGGCGTGACGCTCGTCGAAGGCGACCTGTTCGGCGGCGTGGCCACCGGGCTCGCCTGCGCCGGATCGGCTGCATGAAGTATCTCGCGGGCTATCCGCCCACGCTGCTGGCCCAGGTCCGGCAACTGGTCGAAACCGAAGGGCTCGCGCCGTTGCTGCGCAGCCGCTATCCCGGCCCCATGCACGAGGTGCAGACGGACCGCGCGCTTTATGAGTACGTGAGCGAGCTCAAGAGCGACTTCATGCGCAAGGCGCCGCCGCTCTCCAAGGTGGCGTTCGACAGCAAGCTGCATGTGATCCGCAATGCGCTCGGCACGCACACCACCGTTTCACGCGTGCAGGGCAGCAAGCTCAAGACCAAGCGCGAGATTCGCGTGGCGACCCTGTTCAAGGAGGTGCCGCTCGAGTGGCTGCGCATGATCGTGGTCCACGAGCTCGCGCACATGAAGGAGCGCGACCATGACAAGAGCTTCTATGCGCTGTGCGAACACATGGAGCCCAGCTACCACCGGCTGGAATTCGATGTCCGGCTGTACCTGACGCACCTGGATTCGGGCGGCGAACGCCTGTGGACGAACTCGCCGCCGCCTCCGGTCGAGGGCAAGGCCCCGTAGCCAGGCCTCAGGCGCTGGCCAGGCCGGCCTTCGCCAGTACTTGCCTTGCCTGCCTGTATCCCGTCGAGCCGACGAGCGCATTCCAGCCGGCGTGCGGCGCTTCGGGAAGCAGCCCCCGCCGACGCGCCTCGCTAGCGGCTTCGGGCTGCCAACGCCCTGTCTTGGCTGCGTCGCCAAACTCGTCGAGCAGCTCATCGAGCGCCCGTCCTTCGCCGATGCTCTGGTTGCACAGCATCGCCAGGTCGCAGCCCGCATCGAGCGCCGCCAGCGCGGCATCGGCATAGCTCAGCAGCCGGCCGTCGATGTAGCGCCCGGCCTCCATGCTCAGGTCATCGCTGAAGATCGCGCCGTCGAAAGCGAGCCGGGTGCGCAACACATCTTTCAGCCATTTCGAAGAGAACCCGGCAGGCCGCTTGTCCACCTTCGGGTAGATCACGTGCGCCGGCATCACCGCTGTGAGCGCTCCCGACAGCCAGTCGAACGGCCGCGCATCGTCTTCCAGGATCGCCTTCAGGCCGCGGCGGTCGACCGGAATCTCGACGTGCGAATCGGCCGTGACGAAGCCATGTCCCGGAAAGTGCTTGCCGCAGTTGCGCATGCCCATCTGCAGCATGCCGTGCATCACGCTCTTTGCCAGCAGCGCCACCACCCGGGGGTCGCGGTGAAAGCTGCGGTCGCCAATGACGCTGCTGCCGCCGTGGTCGAGGTCGAGCACCGGCGCAAAGCTGAAGTCGACGCCGCAGGCGCGCAGCTCGCCCGCAAGCACCTGGCCCGCTGCCGTTGCGGCCTGCGTGGCGCGCATCGCGTCGCGCATCCACAGCTCGCCCAGGGCGCGCATCGAGGGCAGGCGCGTGAAGCCGTCGGTACGAAACCGCTGAACGCGGCCGCCTTCGTGATCGACGCAAATCAGCAGATCGGGGCGAATGGCCTTCAACTCTGCATTGAGCGCGGTCATCTGTGCACGGCTCTGCCAGTTGCGGGCGAAATGGATCACGCCACCGACCAAGGGGTTTGCTACCCGGCGGCGATCCGCATCATTGAGTTCCGTGCCCGCCACATCGATGATCAGCGGCGCGTGAAGGGTTGTCGTTGCCAGGGTCATGCCTCGTTCTTGTATTCGACCACGACGAAGCTCGCGGCATATTCGGTTTCGTCGGTCACCGTCACGTGCGCCGTGAGGCCCTTGGCCTCGAACCACTCCTTGAGCTCACCATGCAGCACGATGACGGGCTTGCCGCTGCGCAGGTTCGCAATCTCGCACAGGCGCCAGGTCATCGGCATGCGCATGCCCAGGCCGATGGCCTTGCTGAAGGCCTCCTTGGCGGAAAAGCGGGTGGCCAGATAACTCAGGCCGCGCTTGGGCCAGCGCTCGCTGCGGGCCTTCCACACTGCGAACTCGGCATCGCTGAGCACCCGGTGGGCAAAGCGCTCGCCCTGCCGCTCGAAGGTGGCGGCGATGCGACGCAGGTCGCAGATGTCGGTACCAATGCCGTAGATCATGCCGCTGGAGCGCTCACTTGGCTTCGTCGATGCAGCGCAGGTACTCCCGCGTGGTGGCCGCGTAGCCCAATTCGAGCGCATCGGCGATGAAGGCGTGGCCGATCGAGACCTCCTGGACGCCGCGCACGGCACGCAGGAAAGCCGTGAGGTTGTCGCGGCTCAGGTCATGGCCCGCGTTGACGCCAAGGCCCGCAGCCTGCGCCGCACGCGCCGATTCGACATAGCGCGCAAGCACGGCTGCTTCGTTCGAAGTGCCGCGCGATGCGGCATAGCCCTCGGTGTACAGCTCGACACGATCGGCACCCACGGCCTTCACCGCAGCCATCATCTCGGGAATCGGGTCCATGAACAGGCTCACGCGGACGCCCAGGGCCTTGGCCTCGGCAATCACCGGGCGCAGGCGCTCGGCGTCTTCGGGAAAGCTCCAGCCATGGTCGCTGGTCGATTGCGATTCGCTGTCGGGCACAAAGGTGGCTTGGTGCGGCTTGAGCTCGCGCACGAAGTCCATCAGGTTGTGGAACGGATTGCCCTCGATGTTGAACTCGATGCCCGGCCAGTCCTTTGCAAGCAGCGCGGAGAGGTCGCTCACGTCGTGCGCGCGGATATGGCGCGCGTCTGGCCGCGGATGCACCGTGATGCCCTGTGCACCGGCGGCAAGGCAGGCGTTGGCAGCCTTCAGCACGCTCGGAATGCCCAGGTGGCGCGTGTTGCGCACAAGGGCCACCTTGTTCAGGTTGACCGACAGCGAGGTGGTAGCGGAATGGCCGGGAGTGCTCATAGGGCTTGCAAATCTCTCATCATCTGCCGCGTGCGCAGCGTGGACACACCGCAATGGTAGTTGAGCAAGGCGCGCAGCTGGTTTCTGAGGGCACTGTTGCTGCCGGCGTTCATGGTGGCCACCTCTCGCAGCGTGGCGGTGAAGGGGGCGCGGTCGTCGAGAACGCCTTGCAGCGATTGCCAATCGGCACCGGCCAAGGCCGCCTCGCCCTCGCCCGCCAGCCGCAAGCCGGCTTCCGGCACCAAGCTGTAGCGTGCATCGGCCACGAGCGGTTCGAGCGTGAGGGTCTGCGCATCGAGCGACGGCAAGAGGCCCACTTCGCGCAGCAGCAGCAGCTCGAAAGCCCGCAGCGCCGCGGCCTGGGTTGCGGCCTGCGCGCCGGCGTGGTCGCCCGCCAGCACCTGCACCACGCCCGCGTAGGCGTCGAACAGCGCCTCATGGGCATCGTCCCGCGCCAGCAGGCGCAGCAGCAGTTCGTTGACGTAGTAGCCCGAGAGCAGCGCCTCGCCTGTCGGCATGACGTGGCCGCCCATCCACTCGGCGCCCTTGAGCGTGCGGATCTCGGCGTCGCCGCCATAGTTGAGCTGCAGCGGCTGCAGCGGCAGCAGCACGGGCCTGAAGTTGGAGCTCGGCCGCTTCGCCCCCTTGGCCACGAGCGCGATGCGCCCGTGGTGGCGGGTGAAGACCTCGAGGATCAGGCTCGACTCGCTCCAGTCGTAGCGATGGAGCACATACGCCGGTTCATGCGAAACGCGGTGGGCAGTTGCCACTTCATTCGTAACCGAACGAGCGCACGCGGGCTTCGTCGTCGGCCCAGCCGGAGCGCACCTTCACCCACAGTTCGAGGAAAACCTTGGCATCGGCCAGCTTCTCGAGCTCGACCCGGGTTTCCATGCCGATGCGCTTGATGCGCTCGCCCTTGTCGCCGATCACCATGGCCTTGTGCCCGTCGCGCTCGACCACGATGGTGGCGGCAATGCGCAGCAGGCGCTTCTGGCCCTTTTTCTGCGGCGGCTCTTCCTCGAACTTGTCGATGATCACGGTCGAGGTGTAGGGCAACTCGTCGCCGGTCAGCCGGAACAGTTTTTCGCGCACCAGCTCGCCGGCAAGGAATTTCTCGCTGCGGTCGGTGAGCTCGTCCTCTGCGTAGAACCAGGGCTGTTCAGGCAGGTATTTTTCGCAGATGCCGAACAGCCGTTCGACGTCCTTGGAGTTCTTGGCCGACATCGGCACGAACTCGGCGAAGGGGTGCTTCGCCTGCATGGTCTGCAGCCAGGGCGCGATATCGCCGCGGCGGTGCACGTTGTCGAGCTTGTTGGCCAGCAGCACGGTCGGAATACCCTTGCCGAGCAGCTTGAGCACCCGCTCGTCGGCCGGCGTGAAGCTGCCCGCCTCGACCACGAAAAGAATCAGGTCCACATCGCCGACCGCGCCCTGCACCGTCTTGTTGAGCGACTTGTTCAGCGCATTGGCGTGCAGGGTCTGGAAACCCGGCGTATCGACGAACACGAACTGCGTGGCACCGATGGTGCGCATGCCCGTGATGCGGTGCCGCGTGGTCTGCGCCTTGCGCGAGGTAATACTGATCTTCTGGCCCACCAGCGCGTTGAGCAGCGTCGACTTGCCCACGTTGGGCTTGCCGACAATGGCCACCAGGCCGCAGTGCTGCGGCCCCGTTGTACCCGTACCGCCCGCTGCGTCTTCGGGGTTTTCTGCTGCTGAATTTGTAACGTCGTTCATTCTGGTTTCACGCGGCCCCGCGTGCCTTGAGCCGGATCAACATGGCCGCCGCGGCAGCCTGCTCGCCGGCGCGGCGCGAGCCACCGATGCCGCGTTCGCGCAGGCCCAACTCCGGCACCTCGCACTCGACATCGAAAGTCTGTTTGTGCGCGGCGCCGAGCGTGGCCGCTACGCGGTACACCGGCAACTTCATTTTGTGGCCCTGGAGCCATTCCTGCAATTCGGTCTTCGGGTCCTTGGCGGCCGCTTCCATGCGTGGATTGATCTCCACGGACTCATAGAGGCGGCGCACCAGCGCCTCGGCGGCCGCAAAGCCCGCGTCGAGATAGACCGCGCCGATCAGCGCTTCAAGGGCATCGGCCAGGATCGAAGGCCGGTTGGGCCCGCCGGAACGCGCTTCGCCCTCCCCGAGCCGAAGCAGCGGCGACAGCTGCAGTTCGAGCGCCAGGCGGTGCAGCGTGTCCTGCTTGACCAGGTTGGCCCGCACGCGCGACAGATCGCCTTCGGGCAGGGCCGATAAACGGGTGTAGAGCAGGTGCGAAACCGCGAGGTTGAGCACCGAGTCGCCGAGAAACTCCAGGCGCTCGTTGTGGTCAGCCGAAAAACTGCGGTGCGTGAGCGCGAGCTGAAGCAGCCGCGTGTCGGAGAACGAATGCTTGAGGCGCTCCTGCAGCGCTACGAGGCCGCCGTCCACCTTGCGTGTCGCCGCGTTCAGCGGGTCTCGCCTTTGTACTTGAGCACTAGGTAGGCCGGGCCGAACAGCGGAATTTCCCGCTCGTAGGCATACGACACGACGACCTTGTCGCCGACCTTCTTGATGTCGAGGTCCTTGCCCGAAACGGACTTGAAGTCGTCGATGGCTTGGGCCCGGTCGAAGATGGCGCGCACTTCGGGCACGGTGGTGCCTTCCTTGGCCTTGTTGGCGGCCTTGTCGATGGCCTGGTATTCGATCAGCGTCGGAATGACCTGCGCGATGACCACGCCCAGGCAACCCAGCACCACGGCGACAAACACCAGACCGATGAACGAGATGCCGCGCTGGTGCGCGGCCCTGCTGCGGATGGACCGATTTGTTCTCATGCCCTCTTACCCCTCGAACAATGCTGATTACTTATTGAAATGGACCGATGCGACCCAGATCGCCGAAGTTCATCCACACAAAGAACGCCCTGCCCACGATGTTCTTGTCCGGCACGAAACCCCAGAACCGGGAGTCCGCCGAATTATCGCGGTTGTCGCCCATCATGAAGTAATTGCCGGCGGGCACCTTGCACACCACGCCTTCGACCGAATAGCGGCAGTTTTCGCGGTAGGGAAAGTCGGTGGCACCCTGGACGAAAGCCGGGCCGGCATCGTCGTTGAGGAGCCTGTGCTGCTTGCCGCCGAGGTCTTCGGTGAACTGCTTGAGCAGGCGCATCGAGTCGCCGTCGAGGTAGTCGGGCATCGGGTTCTTGGAAACCGGCTGTCCGTTGATCGTGAGCTTCTTGTTCAGGTAGGCCACCTCGTCGCCCGGAATGCCGACCACGCGCTTGATGTAGTCCATGCTGGGCTTGGGCGGGTAGCGGAACACCACCACGTCGCCGCGCGCCAGCGGCGTGCCGTCGGTGATCTTGGTGTTGATGACCGGCAGCCGGAGGCCGTAGGTGAACTTGTTGACCAGGATCAGGTCGCCGGTGAGGAGCGTCGGCATCATCGAACCCGACGGGATCTTGAAGGGCTCGTACAGGAACGAGCGCAGCAGGAACACCACCAGGATCACCGGGAACAGCCCGGCCGTCCAGTCGAGCCACCACGGCTGCATGAGCAGGCGCTCGCTCGCCTTGGCGTCGACCGTGTCGACCTGCGTGATGCCCTGGCCGGCCAGGCGGGCGTTGCGTTCGCTCAGCGAAGCCTCGAGCGCGGCGGCGGCGCGTTCGCGCCGCGGCAGGAAGTAGAAGCGCTCAGCCAACCAGTAGAGCCCGGTGACCACGGTGGCGCAGAACAGAAGCAGCGCGAAGTTGCCTTCGATGGCACCAAAGTACCAGGCACCGACGTAGCCGGTGAAGGCCGCGAGGACCAGAGTAGTAATGAATGCCATTTTTTGAGAATCAGTCTTCGACTTGCAGAATCGCGAGGAAGGCCTCTTGCGGGACCTCGACGGAGCCGATCTGCTTCATTCTTTTCTTGCCCGCTTTCTGCTTCTCGAGCAGCTTCTTCTTGCGGGTGATGTCGCCGCCGTAGCACTTGGCAAGAACGTTCTTGCGCAGCGCCTTGATTGTCTCACGCGCAATGATGTTCACCCCGATGGCCGCCTGGATGGCAACGTCGAACATCTGGCGCGAAATGATCTCGCGCATCTTCGACACCACCGCCCGGCCGCGGTACTGCGACTGGGTGCGGTGCACGATGATGGACAGCGCGTCGACCTTCTCGCCGTTCAGCAGGATGTCGACCTTGACCACGTCGGACGCGCGGTACTCCTTGAACTCGTAGTCCATGGAGGCGTAGCCGCGGCTCACCGACTTCAGCTTGTCGAAGAAGTCGAGCACGATTTCGCCGAGCGGCATTTCGTAGGTCAGCATGACCTGGCGGCCGTGGTAGGCCATGTTCATCTGCACGCCGCGCTTCTGGTTGGCCAGCGTCATCACCGCGCCCACGTATTCCTGCGGCATGTAGAGGTGCACGGTGACGATCGGCTCGCGAATCTCGCTCATCTTGCCGACGTCGGGCATCTTGGACGGGTTCTCGACCATGATGACTTCGCCGTCGTTGCGCACCACCTGGTACACCACGCTCGGCGCGGTGGTGATCAGGTCCTGGTCGAACTCGCGCTCGAGGCGCTCCTGCACGATCTCCATGTGCAGCAGGCCCAGGAAGCCGCAGCGGAAGCCGAAGCCCAGCGCCTGGCTCACCTCGGGCTCGTAGCGCAGCGACGAGTCGTTGAGCTTGAGTTTTTCGAGCGCGTCGCGCAGCGAGTCGTACTCGCTGGCTTCGGTCGGGTAGAGGCCGGCAAACACCTGCGGCTGGATTTCCTTGAAGCCCGGCAGCGCCTCGGTGGCGGTGGCGGCCGCGCCGCCCGTGCCCGGCTTGATGAGCGTCACGGTGTCGCCGACCTTGGCGGCCTGCAGCTCCTTGATGCCCGCGATGATGTAGCCCACCTCGCCCGCTTCGAGCGACGCGCGCGGTTCGTTGGCCGGCGTGAACACGCCGATGTTGTCGGCGTTGTACATCGCGCCGGACGCCATCATCTTGATGCGCTCGCCCTTCACCAGCCGGCCGTCCACCACGCGCACCAGCATGACCACGCCCACGTAGGGATCGAACCAGCTATCGACGATCATCGCGCGCAGCGGGCCGTCGGGGTTGCCGCGCGGCGGCGGCATCTTGTGCACGATGGCTTCGAGGATCTCCTCGATGCCGAGACCTGTCTTGGCGGAACACGGAATCGCATCGGTCGCGTCGATGCCGATCACGTCTTCGACTTCCTTGCGCGCGTTGTCGGGGTCCGCGTTCGGCAAGTCCATCTTGTTGAGCACCGGCACCACTTCCACACCGAGGTCGAGCGCGGTGTAGCAGTTGGCCACTGTCTGCGCTTCGACACCTTGCGATGCATCGACGACAAGCAGCGCACCTTCGCACGCCGACAACGAGCGGCTCACTTCATAAGAGAAGTCGACGTGGCCCGGCGTGTCGATCAGATTGAGGTTGTAGACCTGTCCGTCGAGCGCCTTGTAATGCAGCGCAGCGGTCTGCGCCTTGATGGTTATCCCACGCTCTTTTTCGATGTCCATCGAGTCGAGCACCTGCGCTTCCATATCGCGTTCCGCGAGACCGCCGCAACGCTGGATCAAGCGATCGGCGAGCGTCGACTTGCCGTGATCGATGTGCGCAATGATCGAAAAATTTCTGATGTGATTCATCAACGGGAACGCTTAAGTACTTGAATTGGCTCGTGCGCAGAGTGCGACAGGCAAGAAAAAAGGGCGCGTCTTCTGGAGACGCGCCCTGAACCAACAAGCAATGGCAACTGCAGTAGTTGGAACTTCATTGTAGGCAAAAAGGGAGGCACGTACATCCGGGGACAGGGTCAAAACGGGTCGTTGCGGGTCCACAACATGAAAGATATAAACAACTTATCCACAGGATCGGTGGAGCACTCGATGAACAACTTGTGGGCGATCTGTGGAGCAGCGGTGGACTGCTGTCTGACATCTCGCATCGTGAAGGAATTCACCTTCCTTATGCATGGACCCACCGCCCAAGGGCTCCTATTCTACCGAAAACCGTCCTAAGCCCATCGATAAGTTAGTGAACACAAACAAAATAACGACTCTTCGCGGCCCAAAAATTTTTTTGGACCGGGCTGTCGAGCGTCGCAAACACCTCAAAAAAAGGCCCCAAACCCGACTGTCGGGTGGGGCCACTTGACGGCAGCGCCAGTTCAGCGTGCGGGTCGGATCAGGGCATATTGCGCCCACTCGCCTCGCCGGAACAGCACGCTGAGCGGCTTGTTCTTGTCGGCCTTGGCCAAGGCGGATTCGAATTCCTTGACGCTCGTCACTTCGATATTGCCCACCGAAAGAATCACGTCGCCCTCGCGAAGACCGGCCCGCGCGGCGGCATCGGTCGCCGCGTCGATACGCACGCCGCGCGCCTTGAGCTCCTTCTTCTGCGCGTCCGTCAGGTCGCTGACCACGAGGCCGATCGACTTTCCGGCGGTGGACGACGGCTTGGCCTGCGGCTCCTCGCGGTCCGACTGGCGCTTGCTCGTTGGCTTGGTCTCGGGGTCGCCTTCCGCCACGGTGATCGAAAGTTCACGCGAGCTGCCGTTGCGGAATACGGTCAGCGTGCTCTTCACGCCCGGCTTGGTGCTGGCCACCGAGCGCGAGAGATCGCTCGGCGTTTCGATGACCTTCTCGCCGTACTTGGTGATGATGTCGCCTTCGCGCACACCGGCCTTGTCGGCCGCCGAGCCCGGCACCACGCTGCTCACCACGGCGCCGCGCGCCTTGCCGAGGCCAAGGGACTCGGCCACGTCCTTCGAGACAGAACCGATGGTCACGCCGATCAGGCCGCGCGAGACGCGGCCGGTGGTGCGCAACTGGTCGCTGACGCGGATCGCCTCGTCGATCGGGATCGAGAACGAAATGCCCATGTAGCCGCCGGAGCGCGAGTAGATCTGGCTGTTGATGCCGACCACCTCGCCGCGCAGGTTGATGAGCGGGCCGCCCGAATTGCCCGGGTTGATGGCAACGTCGGTCTGGATCAGCGGCACCAGGTCGCCGGTGTCGCGCTGCTTTGCGCTCACGATGCCGGCGGTGACGGTGTTCTCCAGGCCGAAGGGCGAGCCGATGGCCATCACCCATTCGCCGACGCGCAGCTTCGAGATGTCGCCGACCTTCACCACGGGCAAGCCCGTGGCCTCGATCTTGACCACCGCGACGTCGCTGCGCTTGTCGGCGCCGATCAGCTTGGCCTTGAACTCGCGCTTGTCGGTGAGCGTGACCAGGATCTCCGACGCATCCTCGATGACGTGGGCATTGGTCATCACATAGCCGTCCGCAGTCAGGATGAAGCCCGAGCCCACGCCGCGCGGACGCTCTTCTTCCTGGGGCTGCGGCCGGTTGGGACGCGGGCCCGGACGCGGATTGCCGGGCAGCGGCTGTCCGAAGAAGCGCCGGAAGAACTCCTGCATTTCCTCGTCCATTTCTCCACCGCCACCGCTGCGAGAGGAAACCTTCTCGACGGTGCGGATCCCGACCACGGCAGGCCCGACCTGCTCGACCAGATCGGCGAAGTCGGGCAAGCCGCGCGCTTGCGGTGTCTGGGGCGTCTGGGCGATGGCCGACGTTACCGGCAGGAAACCCACGCTGGCCGAACAGGCCAGGCCGAATGCGAAGAGATAGGAACGAAGCTTGTGTCCCTCGACTTTGAACATCATCGGTTTTCTTTCAAAAGAACAGAGCGACCAAAAGAAGAGCTATGAGTCTGTGATGCGGACTTGGTTCAGCGCCAACTGCGCATGTGCGCCGGGTCAACGCGTGCGCGCGAGGCTTTGGGCAAACGCGTTGAGCGTCTGCTGCGGCACCTCGCCCACGGCGGTGAGCCACCAGTCGCTTGCCGGCTCGGGCAACCGCCGGCGAATCGCGTTGGTTGCGCCAATGGTCAGCACGCCGTCGCGCGGTGCACGCTTTTCATCGTAGCGCTCGATGAAAAGCGACACCGAAGCCAGGCCATCGGAGAAAGTCCACTGAACGGTGCGGTCCTGCCCCGTCTTGTCGCCGGCCGCCGGGCGCCGGTAGAAGCTGCCGGGCTTGAAGCCGGCCACCGGCGCCTTGAGAACCCAGCCCTCGTCTTGCGCGCTGGTGCGCTCGAGCTCGAGCTTCTCGATGCGGTAACCGCTTGTATTGGTCATCATCTGCGCGAGGGCCTGCGCCTTGACCGGCGCATCGAGCTGCAGTTCGGAGAACGCCGACTGCTCCACGACGCGGGAATCACCGTCCACGGTCTGCAGCTTGATGACGAGACCGGAGCGGCGCTCGCTCCAGATGCGGTAGCCGAAGCGCAGGTTGTCATGCGGCACCAGCTGCACCACGTCGGCGTCGAAGCCCGCCACACGGTCCTTGCCGATGGCGCGGACGTCGTAGAAGTCGCCGATCGACGAATCCGGCTTGTCGGGCAGGTTGGGAAAAAGGTCGAGGTTTTCGCGCTTTTCGACCTTCACGACCTTTGCCTCGGGCAAGAAGGTCATGACGTGGTGATTGCGCCTGAAAGTCGAGCGCGGCGGCCCCGACAGCGCCTCGATGCGTTCGATCTGCAGGTCGCCGTCGCGCACATGCCAGATGCGCGCGCTCGAAAGATCGCCGCCCGCTGCCGAAACCACGAAAGTGCCGACGTAATTGCGTTGCCGGGCTCCCGTGTGCATACGCTGAAGCCACTCGACCACACCCATGGCCGGCGGAGCGTCACCGGCTTGCGCCGAGGCCGCTCCCTTTGCATTCACCGGACCTGAACGGGTCTGTGCGGTCGCGACCTGCGCAAGGCAGAAAGCAGTGAACACCAGCGCGAACGCGCGTACGGAGATCGGCATCTGAACGGTCATTGGGAGCGACAGGCGCGCAATCAGCGCGTGGGCCCCTCGAAGGTCGCGTTGCGCAAAAAGCCCGAAGGCATTTGCGAAGCGCCGCCGGCCTGCTGGTGCGCTTCGAGCAACTGGTCGAGCCGCGGGTCGCGCAGCATGACCTGCGGGCTGCCGTTACCGACCATCACGCGGGTCGGCGTCAGGGTATTGGCCGCAGGCGATTGGCTGTTGACCGCTGCAGCGGCGAGTACCGAATTGGCGGCCGGTTGCTGCTGGGCCGCAATCTGCGCCCCGGAAGACGGGAAACCCGCTCCGTTGCCCACCAATGTCCAGCTGATGGCGGCCACGGCCACCAGCGACGCGGCGCCGGCCACCAGCTTCCAGCGGAACACCGGCTCGTTGGCGGCATCGGCCCTGCGCTGCAGCGTGACCACCTTGGTGGCCGTTACCGGCGCCAGGATCGGGGTTGCAACCACGGGCTCAGCCGCAAGGCGCTGCTGGAACCGGGTCAGGAACGCGTTGCTGTCGCTGCAAGGCGCATGGGCACCCGAGCGCAGAACATCGCCCACGAGGTGATAGGAGCGCCAGGCAGCGCGCGCATCGTCTTCGGCGCAGACGGCTTCGATGGCCCGCGCGAAGTCGTCGCCCTGCAAATGACCGTCCGCCAGTGCGGACACCTGTTCACGAGCCGTCATCGTCTGATTCATTTCATTCACCTGCTTACCTACCAACGCTTGCCCGACTGGTTGTCCAGCAGCGGTTTGACCCTGGCCGAAATGGCCTCGCGCGCCCGGAAAATACGCGAACGCACCGTGCCGATAGGGCAATCCATGACCTCGGCAATCTCTTCGTAACTCATGCCCTCGATCTCGCGAAGGGTGACAGCCTGCCGCAGCTCGGCAGGCAGCGCTTCCATGGCCGCTTCGACCACGCTGGCGATTTCGTTTGCCGCCAGCACCGATTCGGGGGTTTCGTCGCTGATTGGTTCGTTTCCGGGGCGGTAAGTTTCATCGTCTTCGTCAGAAGACGGCCGCAAGGCGCTTTCGGAGATGGTGGGGTCGCGCTTCATGTCGACCAGCGCCTTCTTGGCGGTGTTGACCGCAATCCGGTAAAGCCAGGTGTAGAACTGGGCGTCGCCACGGAACTGGTGAAGCGCCCGGTAGGCCCGGATAAAGGTTTCCTGCGCGATGTCCTCGACCAGGTCGACATCGCGCACCATGCGCCCGATCAGGCGCTCGATCCGGCGCTGGTATTTGATGACCAGCAGCTCGAACGCCTTCTGGTCGCCCGCCACAGTGCGCTGGACGAGCTGGAGATCGACCTCACCCGGGCGCGGCGCCTCGACGGACACATCGGTCAAGCCGGAGTCCGGTGGCACTGGCGGCGGAGAAGTGGTCATCGGGGAGATTCAGGGCGCGTCGGCCGGCACGGTCGCCCGCCAAGGCTCTGCGGCAGGCGAGGCGGACGGGGGGCGCGAATATACCGCACGGCGCAAATCGCGCCAGCGCTCAGGCTGGGAGCGCTGTTCAATCCATATCCAACGTGCGGCGCGGCCTGGCTCGGTCAGCCGGACCAGCAGCAGCGATTGAAGATCGAGCGCCACGGAAGCCTGCGCGGCATGAACGGCGCGGCCCCGGTCGGTACCCGTCAGGGTCCAATGGAGCCCGTCGAAGTGCAACACGCCAGCGCCGTCGCTTCGCAGGCCGAGCGCGGCCGCGATGCCGGCGAACAGAACACTCAGAACCAGGAGCAGCTGGCGCCAGCCCGCACTATCGAAGAGATAGCAGGAGAGGCCTGCGCAGCAGGCGCCCAGGGCCCAGGTGGCAATCAGTATCCGGGTTGCGCCGCGCGAGCGCCCCACCGGATAGGTCACCGACGGTGCGCTATGCATGAAAGAGCAAGGCTCAAGCGCGCTTGAACACCAGCGTGCCGTTGGTGCCGCCGAAGCCGAAGTTGTTCTTGACCGCGACATCGATCTTGAGATCGCGCGCCGTATTGGCGCAGTAGTCGAGGTCGCACTCCGGATCCTGGTTGAAGATGTTGATGGTCGGCGGGCTCTTCTGGTGATGCAGTGCGAGCACCGTGAACACCGACTCGATGCCGCCGGCACCGCCCAGCAAGTGGCCGGTCATCGACTTGGTCGAGTTCACGACCAGCTTCTTCGCGTGATCGCCGAAAGTCCTCTTGACCGCATTGGTCTCGTTGAGGTCGCCGATCTGCGTGGAAGTGCCATGGGCATTCAGGTACTGCACCTGGTCCGCATTCACGCCCGCATTGGCGAGCGCCATGGCCATCGAGCGGCTCGGGCCGTCGACGTCGGGCGCCGTCATGTGGTACGCGTCGCCGGTCAGGCCGAAGCCCGCCACTTCCGCGTAGATCTTGGCGCCGCGCGCCTTGGCGTGTTCGTACTCTTCGAGCACCAGCACGCCGGCGCCCTCGCCCAGCACGAAACCGTCGCGGTCCTTGTCCCACGGACGCGAAGCCGTGGCGGGATCGTCGTTGCGCGTGCTCAGTGCACGCGGCGCGGTAAAGCCGCCGATGCCGAGCGGAGAAATGGTCGACTCGGCGCCGCCCGCGATCATGACGTCGGCATCGCCGTATTCGATCATGCGCGCCGAGGTGCCGATGGCGTGCAGGCCGGTGGTGCAGGCGGTGACCACGGCAATGTTCGGGCCCTTGAAGCCGTACTTGATCGACACGTGGCCCGAGATCATGTTGATGATCGAAGCCGGCACGAAGAACGGCGAAATGCGGCGCGGGCCGCGGCTGGCGTATTCGCCATGCGTCTCTTCGATCATCGGCAGGCCACCGATGCCGGAGCCGATGTTGCAGCCGATGCGCACGGCTTCTTCGTACGACAGCGCTTCGCCGGTCGGCAGTCCGCTGTCCTGCACCGCCTGGATGGCGGCGGCAAGCCCCAGATGAATGAAGCGGTCCATGTGGCGCGCTTCTTTCTCCGAGATGTATTGGGTGATGTCGAAACCCTTCACCTCACCTGCGAACTTGCAGGCGAAGGCGCTTGCATCGAATGCGGTGATGTTCGCAATGCCCGACTTCCCGGCCAACAGGTTGGCCCAGGACTCGGTTGCGGTGTTTCCGACAGGAGCGATGCAACCGAGTCCGGTCACGACGACGCGGCGTTTGGTCATGCCGGCAAACCTTTCTGGAAGCGCTGAACAGCTGCTGGCGGCGCGTACGGTGCTTGAAAGAAGCGCCGCCGGCCGTCGCAGTTGCAGCCGGCCCGATCAGGCCTTTTGATTCTTGGTGGCGTAGTCGACGGCGTTTTGCACCGTGGTGATCTTCTCGGCGTCTTCATCCGGAATTTCAATGCCGAATTCGTCTTCGAGTGCCATCACCAGTTCGACCGTGTCGAGCGAGTCCGCGCCGAGGTCGGCCACGAAGGCCTTTTCGTTCGTTACTTGGGACTCTTCCACGCCGAGTTGCTCGGCGATGATTTTCTTGACACGTGCTTCGATATCGCTCATTTGGTTCCCTCTGAGGGTTGTAGGTAATCGGTGGATTTTAGCCGGGCGCATTGTGGCATTTGCCGTGCACCCGGGACGGGGAAAGATTGCGCCTTGCGGCCAATTACATGTGCATGCCGCCGTTGACGTGCAGTTCCTGCCCCGTCACATAGGAAGCCTGCGGAGATGCGAGATACGCGACCGCATGCGCGATGTCGGCCGGCTTGCCCAGGTGGCCCAGCGGAATCTGCTGGAGCAGCGCCTGTTGCTGTGCCTCAGGCAGGCTGGCGGTCATGTCGGTTTCGATGAAACCCGGCGCGACGCAATTGACCGTGATGTTGCGGCTGCCGAGTTCACGTGCCAGCGCGCGGGTCATGCCCGCCACACCGGCCTTGGCGGCGGCGTAGTTGGCCTGGCCGGCATTGCCGGAGGCGCCTACCACGCTGGTGATGCTGATGATGCGGCCATACCGTTGCTTCATCATCGGGCGAATCACGGCACGCGAAAGGCCGAACACAGCCTTGAGATTGGTGGCCAGCACCGCGTCCCAGTCGTCGTCCTTCATGCGCATGGCGAGCGTGTCGCGCGTGATGCCGGCGTTGTTGACCAGCACGTGGATGGCGCCATAGGCCTTCACGATCTCGTCGATCAGGGCCTCGACGGCGGCACCGTCGTTCACGTCAAGTGCGCGGCCGCGGCCGCCGAAGGCGCTGAGCGCCGAGGTGATCTTGGCCGCGCCTTCTTCGGTGGTGCCGGTGCCGACCACCTTGAGGCCACGCTGGGCGAGCTCGAGTGCAATCGCTGCGCCAATGCCGCGCGATGCGCCGGTGACCAGGGCGACTTGCCCTTCGAATTTGGGAATGCTCATAAAAGAAGTGTCCGGGCCTTTCGCCGTTCAGGCGGCGAGCAGTTGTCGGGTGTCCGCGAGCGTTGCCGGGTCGTACACCGACGCGGCTTCGAGCTCGGGGGCGATGCGCTTGACCATTCCGGCCAGCACCTTGCCGGGCCCGCACTCGATGATGGCGGCTACACCGCGCAGTTTCAAGGCCTGCACGCTTTCAACCCAGCGAACCGGGCCGGCGGCCTGGCGCACCAGGGCTTCGCGGATGCGGGCCGGATCGGTTTCCACGGCCACATCGATATTGTTGAGTACCGGAATCTGCGGCGCGGCGAGGGTGATGGTGCTGAGCTTTTCGCGCAGCGCTTCGGCCGCGGGCTTCATCAGGCTCGAATGGAACGGCGCCGAGACGGGCAACAGCAACGCGCGCTTGGCGCCATTGGCCTTGAGCAGCTCGCAGGCCTTGTCGACAGCCGCCTTGCTGCCTGCGATCACGGTTTGCATCGGATCGTTGAAATTCACGGCTTCGACGATCTCGCCGCTGCCTGCACCGAAAGATGCGGTGGCTTCCGCGCAGCCCGCCACGACCTTGCCAGCTTCCATGCCCAGAACGGCGGCCATGGCGCCGGTGCCCACAGGCACCGCCTGCTGCATGGCCCGCGCACGAAACCGCACCAGCGGCGCGGCTTGCGCCAGCGTGAGCACGCCGGACGCCACCAGCGCGGAGTATTCGCCCAGAGAATGTCCCGCCACGACGGAAGGGGCTGCGCCGCCTTCGGCCAGCCAGGTGCGCCAAGCCGCCACGCCGGCCACCAGCATGACAGGCTGGGTGTTGGTGGTGAGCGCCAGTTCTTCCTTGGGGCCGTTCTTGATCAGCGTGGCAATGTCTTCGCCCAGCGCCTCGGAGGCCTCGCGCAAGGTTTCGACAACGGCCGGGTGGTCGCCCCAGGCGTCGAGCATGCCGACCGCCTGCGAGCCCTGACCCGGAAAGACAAAAGCGAAGGATTTCATTGTTTTAAAGCGTCATGTCGCACTGCGGCCCCTACAGGCGCCGCAACACGCTACAAGTTCAATAGCACCGCGCCCCAGGTGAAGCCACCGCCCACACCTTCGAGCATGACGGTTTCGCCCTTTTTCACCTTGCCGGAGCGCACGGCTTCATCAAGCGCAAGCGGAATCGAGGCGGCCGAGGTATTGCCGTGCTCGTTGACCGTGACGATGAGCTTCTCGCGCGGAAGCTTCAGCTTCTTGGCCGTGCCTTCCATGATGCGGATGTTGGCTTGGTGCGGAATGAGCCAGTCGATGTCGGCGTCGGTCTTGCCGGCTTTTGCGAGCGTGGCACGCGCGGCTTCTTCGAGCACGCGCACTGCCAGCTTGAACACGGCCTGGCCGTCCATATGCAGCAGGGGCGTACCCAGCACGTTGCCGCCGGACACATGGCCCGGCACGCAAAGAATGCCGACGTGCTTGCCGTCCGCATGCAGGTCGCTCGCCAGGATGCCGGGCTCTTCGCTCGCTTCGAGCACCACGGCGCCGGCGCCGTCGCCGAACAGCACGCAGGTGGTGCGGTCGTTGAAATCGAGAATGCGCGAGAACACTTCGGCGCCGACCACCAGCGCGCAACGCGCGGTGCCGGTGCGAATCATGGCGTCGGCCACGGTCAGCGCATAGACAAAGCCGCTGCAGACCGCCTGCACGTCGAACGCCGGGCAACCGGCGATGCCGAGCTTGTTCTGAAGGATGGCGGCCGACGACGGAAACACCATGTCGGGCGTCGACGTGGCCACGATGATCAGATCGACCTCTTCCGCCTTGCGTCCCGCAGCCTCTAGGGCGCTTCGGGCGGCTTCAAGGCCGAGATCGCTGCTCGTCACCTCGGGCGCCGCGAAATGGCGCGCGTGGATGCCGGTGCGCTCGACGATCCATTGATCCGAGGTTTCGATGCCGCGCGTTGCCAATTCCTTGGCAAGGTCGTCATTGGTCACCCGGCGCGGAGGCAGATAGCTGCCAGTGCCGGTGATGCGTGAATAAGGGCTCATCAAGCGTGAAGGGCCGTCGCGTCCGCTGGCACCGCTGGCTCCTGCCGCGCGAGCAAAGGCGCGGCGTGGGCGATGCGGGCCCGCACGCGATCGAGCAGGTTGTTGCGAGCGGCATCATAAGCGCGATCCAGCGCATGGCCGAAAGCCACTTCGTCAGCCGAGCCATGGCTCTTGAAAACCAGCCCGCGCAGGCCCAACAAGGCCGCACCGTTGTAACGACGGTGATCCAGGCGATTTTTAAACGCTTTTAGCACCGGATAGGCAACGATAGCTGCAGCCTTGGTGAAAATGCTCCGCGAAAATTCCACGCGAATGAATTCGCCGATCATTGACGCGACGCCTTCGCTCGCCTTCAGCGCAACGTTCCCGACAAAACCGTCACACACGACGATGTCGGTCGTTCCCTTGAAGATATCGTTGCCTTCCACGTTTCCGTAGAAGTTCAAATCTTTGGAATTAGCCGCAGTACGAAGCAGTTGGCTCGCTTTTTTGATTGTTTCGCTGCCCTTGATCGCTTCTTCGCCCACGTTGAGCAAGCCGACCGAAGGCGACTCGTTGCCCGTGAGCGCGGAAACCAGCGCCGAGCCGAGCACGGCAAACTGCAGCAGGTCTTCAGCGTCGCAGTCGACATTCGCACCCAGGTCGAGCACGGTGGTGGCGCCGCCCTTGATGTTCGGCAGTTGCGGAGCGATCGCCGGGCGGTCGATGCCGTCGAGCGTTTTGAGCAGGTAGCGCGCAATTGCCATCAGCGCGCCCGTGTTGCCGGCCGAGATGGCGGCTTGGGCGGCACCGTCCTTGACTTGCTGAATTGCGATACGCATCGAAGAGTCTTTCTTCTTGCGCAGTGCAATTTCGACCGGGTCGTCCATGCCCACCACTTCGCTGGCGGCAACGATGCGTGCCCGCGGGTGTTCGCCGAAAGCGGCCAGGGCCGCAGGTGCGCCGACCAGGAGCAGCGATGCTTCCGCATGCCGATCGAGAAACGCGCGGCAGGCCGCAAGCGTGACGCGCGGCCCATGATCGCCACCCATGCAATCCACGGCTAGCGTGATTGCGGCGGGCGCGGCGGAGGATTCGGAGGAGGAAGACGTAACCATCAAAACAAAGGCCCGACGCTACAGCAAAAGTAGCTTCGGGCCTCGGCCTTGGGATGCGAAATCAGGCTTCGGACTTGTTCTTGAGGACCTGACGGCCACGGTAGAAACCGTTCGGGCTGATGTGGTGACGCAGGTGCGTTTCACCGGTGGTCGGTTCCACGGCAATGCCGGGCACGACCAGCGCATTGTGGGAACGGTGCATGCCGCGCTTGGAAGGCGACTTCTTGTTTTGCTGGACGGCCATGATGGCTCCTGGACTGTTAGGTGAGTGAGTGGATGCGCTCTCTTGCGGTGGCAATACAGGGGCATGTATGGAATGCCTTTGTCTGTCTTGCTGCTCACGGCGGCGCGCGCGAAGCCCATGATTATAGCCCAGCCTGCGAGAAAGGGCTACTTGCCCTCTTCCGGCTTGCGCGAACGCAACGCGCCGAGCACCGCAAACGGGTTGGGCTTGGCCTCTTCGGCCGCCTTGAAGTCCTCGTCGCTGGACGAAAGCTGGATCGGCGTGGGGCACACCTCGTGGACGGGCATGACGGGGATTTCCATCAAAAGCTCGTCCTCGATGAGGGCATGCAGGTCGAAATCGCGGCTCACGACCAGCAGGTCTTCTTCGGATTCGTCGTCTTCGGCGTCGGCGGTGGCCTCATCGGCCACAAAACGGAACCAGCGGTCGGATGCAACAAGCGTATCAACCGGTGCCAGGCAGCGCTGGCACACCAGCGGCACCGTCGTTTCGGCCACCAGGTGCAGCCAGGGTTCGGCCTTGCCGTCGGCGCCGGTGCGCTGTTCACCGGTCGCCTCCCAGTGCACCAGGGCTTCTGGCGCCGGTGCGGCCAGTTCTTGCGCCAGCCGGGAGTAATCAGGCACCGGGTCGCCAGCTGAAAGCACCGCGGCTTCAGCGGCAAAGGCGGCCACGTCGAGCCGCTGGGGAACAAATTCTCTCTTCATCCGCACCAGTCTAGCGCGCCAGCCGGGGGAATTGGCGCAGTGCGGCCAAAGGCTCTTGCGGCCTCACGCACAATCGTCTCCATGCAACGCCCCCTGATTCTTGCTTCGACCTCGCGCTACCGGCGCGAACTGCTGAACCGCCTTCATTTGCCCTTCGACGTGCAGCCCCCGGATGTCGACGAAACCGCGCTTCCCGGCGAAACCCCGCGCGAACTGGCCGAGCGCCTGGCATTGGAAAAGGCCCGCGCCGTGGCCGCACGCTTTCCCGAGGCCGTGGTGATCGGCTCGGACCAGGTGGCCGACCTGGCCGGCGAGGCGCTCGGCAAGCCCGGCGACCACGCGCGCGCCACGGCCCAGTTGCGCAAGATGCGCGGCCAGACGCTGATATTCCAGACTGCCGTGGCCGTCGTTTGCCAAGCTACCGGCTTTGTCGAACGCGATCTGGCGCCGGTCCGGGTCGTTTTCCGGGACCTCAGCGATGCGGCCATCGAGCGCTACCTGCAGGCCGAACAGCCCTACGACTGCGCGGGCAGCGCCAAGAGCGAAGGACTCGGCATCGCATTGCTGAGCGCCATCGACAGCGACGACCCCACCGCCCTGGTCGGCCTGCCGCTGATTCGCACCTGCCGCATGCTGCGTTCCGCCGGAGTCGAATTGCTGTGATGCCGGGCAAGCTCTATCTCGTACCCGCACCGCTCGACTTCGGCTGCGACACCCAGGCACCGCTCCAGGACGCCCTGCCCCTCGGCACGCTGCAGGCGGCCGCCGGCATTACCCACTGGATCTGCGAAAACGCCAAGTCGGCGCGCGCGTACCTGAAGCGGATCGATGCCGTCGTTCCGCTGGCGGCTCCCCTGCAGGCGCAGGACATCCGGGAGTTGCCGCGCGAAGTGCACAAGAAGGGCGACCACGCCGGTCAATTCGATGCCCGGCCCTTGCTGGCTGCGGCTCTCGAAGGCCACGACATCGGCCTGCTGAGCGAAGCCGGCATGCCGGCTGTGGCAGACCCGGGCTCTTCGGTGGCGCGCGCCGCGCATGACCTGGGCATTGCCGTGGTGCCGCTCACCGGTCCGGTGTCGCTGCTGCTCGCATTGGCCGCGAGCGGCCTCAACGGCCAGAACTTCGCTTTCGTCGGCTACCTGCCCCAGGACTCGGGCGAGCGGCAAAGCCGCATCCGCGAGCTCGAGGCGCTGGCGCTCAAGACCGGCCAGACGCAGCTTTTCATCGAGACCCCCTATCGCAACGCCGCGCTGCTCCAGGCGCTGGTGCAAACGCTCCAGCACAACACCCGCCTTGCGGTGGCGCGCGGCCTCACGCTGGCAACCGCCCACGTGCGCAGCGAAACAGTGAAGGTCTGGCGCGCCAAGGCGCCCGGCGCCGCTACGGACGAACGCCTGCCCGCGGTGTTCGCGATCGGGCGTTGACGATGGTGGTCACCGCCAGCACCCGCTGGGCCTCTCGCGCGCAGTTCTTTTCCTCCGGCTTCATCTTTGCGACCTGGGGCGTGCACGTTCCCACCGTCAAGGCCCACTACGGCATCGACGAGGCCCAGCTCGGCCTCGCAATGCTCGCGGCCGGTGCCGGTGCGATGTACGGCCTGACCAGCGCCGGCCGCTGGATCGGGCGCCACGGCCCCCGGCGCATGGCGGCCGTCTGCGGCTGCGTCTACGCACTGCTGTTGGCCGGGCTCATCGCCATGCCCGGCTACCTCGCCCTGCTGGCGTTGCTGGCGGCCTTCGGCCTGGTGACCAGCGTGTTCGACGTGGCCATCAATACCGAAGCGGCGCAGCTCGAACTGCATGGCGGCACGCCGCTGATGAGCGGCATGCACGGCATGTTCAGCCTGGGCGGCATGGCCGGAGCCGCGAGCGGCAGCGCCGCACTCGCGGCAGGCCTGGGCGCGCAGGCGCACCTGCTGTGGGTTGCGGGCGCCATGGCGCTGCTGGTGGCCGTGTCTTCGATGCGCATGCTGCCCAACCCGCCGGCCGCAAGCGATGCAACTGCCGCAGACCGCAAATTCCGGCTGCCCCGCGGCGCGCTTGCGGTGCTGGGCGTGCTCGCGGCGCTGGGCCTGATTGCCGAGGGCGCCATCTACGACTGGAGCGTGCTCTACATGCAGCAGGAACTCGGCAGCCCGCAAAAGCAGGCCGCGCTGGCGTACGCGAGCTTCTCGGCGGCGATGGCGGCCGCGCGCTTCGGCGGCGACGCCATGCGCGCCCGCTTTTCGCCGGCCGCGCTGCTGCTCGGCAGCGGCGTGCTGGCGGCGGCGGCCATGACGCTGGTGCTGCTGACAAACCTCCCCTGGCTTGCGCTGATCGGCTTTGCGGGCGTGGGCGTCGGTTTCGCGAACGTGGTGCCGATTCTGTTCGGCGCATCGGCGCGCGTGCCCGGCGTCGAACCCGCCACCGGCATTGCCGCCGTCTCGGCCGTGGCCTATCTCGGGTTCATGGCCGGGCCGGCAGTCATCGGCTTGCTGGCACGGGCCAGTTCGCTGACGGCCGCGCTGTATGTGGTGGTGGTGTTTGCCGTGGCGCTTGCGGCCTCCGCCCGATACACGAACAGCGGCGGCGACCAGCCCGCCTGAGCCGGCCGCCGGGGGAAGCCTTAGCGCAGCGCCGGGGCGGCGGACTGCAGCGAGCGCACCGTGGCGTCGCCCATGGCGGCGCCGAACTTCTTGGCGAGTTTTTCGGCCACGTTGTCGCGGCGGGTGTAATCGGTCACCTCTTCGGCCTTGATGACTTCGCGTGCCACGTAGTCGACATTGCCCAGCTGGTCCGCCAGGCCGAATTCGACGGCCTGCTCGCCGCTCCAGAAGAGTCCGCTGAAAAGGCCCGGGGTATCGAGCTTGAGCCGGTCGCCGCGCCCCGCCTTCACCACGTTGATGAACTGCTGGTGAATCTGGTTCAGCATGGCCTGGGCGTGCGCGCGCTGCGCATCGCTCATGGGGCTGAACGGGTCGAGAAAGCCCTTGTTGTCTCCGGCCGTCAGCAGCCGGCGCTCGACGCCGACCTTTTCCATCACGCCGGTAAAGCCGAAGCCATCCATCAGCACGCCGATGCTGCCGACGATGCTGGCCTTGTCGACGAAGATCTTGTCGGTGGCGGCGGCAATGTAATAGGCGGCTGAGGCGCAGGTTTCTTCGACCACGGCATACACCGGCTTCTTGTGCTTGGCCTTCAGCCGCTTGATCTCGTCGCTGATGATGCCGGCCTGCACGGGGCTTCCGCCGGGCGAATTGATGAGCAGCACGATACCTTTGGCGCCCTCGTCCTCGAAGGCCGTCTTCATTGCGGCAATGACGAATTCGGCGCTCGCGTCGCCGCCGTTGGCAATTTCGCCCTTGATCTCGACAACCGCCGTGTGGGCCGTGGTCTTGGCGGTGCTCGGCGTGCTGCGCGACATGGCCAGCCAGACCAGGAAGATGAAGAAGGCGAGCCACGACAGACGCGTAAAGGTCTTCCAGCGGCGTGCGGCCTTCTGCTCGTTCAGGGAGGCGAAGGCGAGTTTCTCGAGCGTTGCGCGCTCCCACCCGGGACGCTGCGTGGGGTCTTTGGCCATGTTTTTCGGCGCGCCTTGAGAAGACGCAATGGGAGTGGCCGGCTCAAAAGGATCAAAACCTTCAGGTTCCGTGCGGTTCGGGTCGGTCATTGTCAAAAGGTCAGGGGATGGAGGTTCCAGGCAGTATGCCAGTGCACCACGCCGTCACGTTCGCTGAGGGCGATCTTCACCAGGCCGCCGCGGCACGGGCCGCCGGCGCATTCGCCGGTGTCCGGCTTGTAGACCGCGCCGTGGGTGGCGCAGAGCAGCCACTGGCCGCTGTCGTCGAAGAAGCGGTCGGGCTGAAAATCCATCTCCATGGCCACGTGGCTGCATCGGTTCAGGTAGGCGTGCGGCTGCCCTTCGAAGCGCACTGCAAAAGCACGGCAGGTTTCGCCGCCGTAGACCACGTCGAAAGGTATGGCGAGGCTGCCTTCGACCAGGTCCGAGGCGTTGCAAAGGGGAATGGGCTCTTCTTCGCTCATCGCAAGATCTTCGCTCAGGCGTTGTCCAGGAGCCATGCCTCGAGGCTGGCCACCGAGTGGGCAATGAACAGCGGCTTCAGCGCGTCGAAGCTTTCGGGCTCGTGCGCTCCGTAGCTCACGCCCACGCTCGCGCATCCGGCATTCAGCGCCAGCTGCAGGTCGTGCGTGGTGTCGCCGATCATCAGGGTGCGTTCGGCCGGCACCTCGAGCTCTTCCATCAGCTCCAGCAGCATGCGCGGATGCGGCTTGCCGAATGTCTCGTCGGCGGTGCGCGACGCATCGAAACGGTCGCGCAGCGCGACCGTCTTCAGCGCCTCGTTCAATCCGCGGCGCGACTTGCCCGTGGCCACGGCCAGCTTGTGGCCGCGCGCGCGCAGGGCATCGATCATCTGCAGCACGCCGTCGAACAGCACCAGGTCGTCCTGGTGTTGCAGATAGTGATAGCGGTAGCGCGCGCCGAGCTCGGCGTATTTTTCCTTCGGCACATCGGGGGCCGCGCGCGCCAGGGCCTCGGCCAGGCCCAGGCCGATGACCCATGCGGCATCGTTTTCGCTCGGCTTGGCGCCGCCGACATCGATCACGGCCGCCTGAATGCAGCGCACGATGAGCCGCGTGGAGTCGTAAAGCGTGCCGTCCCAATCAAAGGCGATCAGATCGAAGCGCAGGGGTCGGGAAGAATCAGTCATTGGCCGTGGGAGTGGGATGTTGGGCGAGCGCCTCGAGCGCCTGCGGGGGCATCAAGCCGTGCAGTTCAGGCGGCAGGCTGGCCTGCAGCGCCACGCGCTCGCCGGTCGCTGGGTGGCTGAACTGCAAGCGCCAGGCGTGCAGGAACATGCGCTTGAGGCCGAGTTTTTGCAGCGTGCGCTGGCGCTCGAAGTCGCCGTACTTGTCGTCGCCCGCAATCGGATGGCCGGCCGAAGCAAGGTGCACGCGAATCTGATGAGTGCGGCCGGTCTTGATGGTGACCGCCAGCAATGACAGCGGCGTGGCGTCGCCCGGCAGCGTGAGCCGCGCCAGCACGCGCACCAGCGTGACGGCGCGCATCGCGTCGGGATGGTCCTTGGCGACCACGCGCACACGACGCTCGCCGGCACCGGCGCCATCACCCGGCAGCAGGTATTTGGCAAGCGGCGCATCGAGCACCTTCTTGTTGGCGGGCCAGGCGCCCTCGACCAGCGCAAGATAGGTCTTGCCCGTTTCGCGGTCGCGGAACTGGTCTTGCAGCGCCACCAGTGCGCTGCGCTTCTTGGCGACCAGCAAAATGCCCGAGGTCTCGCGGTCGAGCCGATGCACCAGTTCCAGGAACTTGGCGGCCGGCCGCGCGGTACGCAGTTGCTCGATCACGCCAAAGCTCACACCGCTGCCGCCATGCACCGCCACCCCGGCCGGCTTGTCGATGGCCAGCACCGCGTCGTCTTCCAGCAGCACCGGAAATTCGCGCGGCGGCGCGGGCGGCGTGGCGCCTTCTTCGGCGCGGGCAGATATGCGCACCGGCGGCAGCCGCAGCACGTCGCCCACCTCGATGCGGGTTTCGGCCTGCGCCCGCCCCTTGTTGATGCGCACCTCGCCCGACCGGATGATCCGGTAGACGTGCGTCTTGGGCACGCCTTTCAGGTGGCGGAACAGGAAGTTGTCGAGCCGCTGGCCCGCGGATTCCGCATCCACGGTAATGAATTTGATGGAGGCGTGCGGCGCCCCCGCACCCTCCGCGGCTTTTTGAGCCGCGGGATCCGGAACTGCGGGATTTGGAGCGGCCGCGGGGCTTCGCTTCGCACCTATAATGTTTTTCACCAGCGCGGTCGTGTAAGTGCTTGATTAGACAGAAGTTTAGATCACTGCAGTCAAACGCCCAGGACAACGCTGCGAGGTCGATGCCGCTTTGGCGCCGAGACTGCAAACCCCGCGCAATTGCGCAAAGTGGCAGCCCCTGCGCCCAAGTCAAGCCGACACCCACGAAACACCGATACGGAATACCCAGCCTGCAGCTTCCAAGCTGCAGGCGGATCGAAGCGAGTCCCTTGTGTTGATGCTGCTGATTCAACTGTGCCTGCGTTGGCCCACCTGGCTTTTGCCAG
This sequence comes from Variovorax sp. CCNWLW225, assembly GCF_037204045.1. NCBI lineage: Bacteria > Pseudomonadati > Pseudomonadota > Betaproteobacteria > Burkholderiales > Comamonadaceae > Variovorax > Variovorax sp. CCNWLW225. The sequence continues at coordinate 821,302 of NZ_JBBCBV010000001.1, forward strand.
CGGCCTCAGGCATTGAATCATCCGCACCGCGCGCCACCATTGCGCAACCAGCTATCAATAAGATAGCTGCTCAACACCGAATCTGGCTCGCGCCCATCCACGCGCCCCCACCCCGGCTGTCTTCTTGAACTGACGTTCAAGAGGCCTGCTCGCGCTTGCCGCGGCAGTGACAGCATCCGGGGCCAAGCGGCAATTCCCCTCGTTTCGCGGGCGTCGTCCGTGCATCGTTGGCCCGTCATGGGCCGGTAGAACGATACATATAAGGACAACGCATCATGAAGCGGATGCTGATCAATGCCACGCAGGCCGAAGAACGCCGCCTGGCCATCGTCGACGGGCAAAAGCTGCTCGACTACGAAATCGAGATCGAAGGGCGCGAACAGCGCAAGGGCAACATCTACAAGGCCGTTGTCACGCGCGTCGAGCCCTCGCTCGAAGCCTGTTTCGTCGACTACGGCGAAGACCGCCACGGCTTCCTGCCGTTCAAGGAAATCTCCAAGCAATACTTCGCCGAAGGCGTTTCTGCCAACCAGGCACGCATCCAGGACGTCATCAAGGAAGGCCAGGAACTGGTCGTCCAGGTCGAGAAGGAAGAACGCGGCAACAAGGGCGCAGCCCTCACCACCTTCATTTCGCTGGCCGGCCGCTATGTGGTGCTGATGCCCAACAACCCGCGCGGCGGCGGCGTGAGCCGGCGCATCGAGGGCGACGACCGCGCCGAACTCAAGGAGGCGATGGACCAGCTCGAGTACCCGAAGGGCATGAGCATCATCGCGCGCACCGCCGGCATCGGCCGCTCGGCGCCCGAACTCCAGTGGGACCTGAACTACCTGCTCAAGCTCTGGACGGCCATCGACGGCGCGGCCAAGGGCGGCAAGGGCGCCTTCCTGATCTATCAGGAATCGTCGCTCGTCATTCGCGCCATTCGTGACTATTTCAATCACGACATCGGCGACATCCTGATCGACACCGACGACATCTACGACCAGGCGCAGCAGTTCATGGCGCACGTCATGCCCGAGCATGCCGCCCGCGTGAAGCGGTACCGCGACGACGCGGCGCTGTTCAGCCGCTTCCAGATCGAGCACCAGATCGAATCGGCCTACGCCCGCACCGTGCAGCTGCCCTCGGGCGGCGCCATCGTGATCGACCACACCGAGGCGCTGGTCTCGGTCGACGTGAACTCGGCCCGCGCCATCAAGGGCGGCGACATCGAAGAAACCGCCACCCGCACCAACCTCGAAGCCGCCGACGAAGTGGCCCGCCAGATGCGCCTGCGCGACCTGGGCGGCCTGATCGTCATCGACTTCATCGACATGGACGAGTCGAAGAACCGCCGCGAAGTCGAAAGCCGCCTGCGCGACGCGCTCCGGCAAGACCGCGCCCGCGTGCAGTTCGGCTCCATCAGCAAGTTCGGCCTGATGGAAATGAGCCGCCAGCGCCTGAAGCCGGCGCTCAGCGAAGGTTCGTCGATCCCCTGCCCCCGCTGCGGCGGCTCGGGCCACATCCGCGACACCGAATCGAGCGCGCTGCAGATCCTGCGCGTCATCCAGGAAGAGTGCCTGAAGGACAACACGGCCGCCGTGCACGTTCAGGTGCCCGTCGAAGTGGCGTCGTTCCTGCTGAACGAAAAGCGCCCTGAAATCGCCAAGATCGAGCTCAAGCAGCGCGTCACCGTGCTGATGGTGCCCAACAAGACGCTCGAAACGCCGAACTACAAGCTCGAACGCCTGAAGCACGACGATCCGCGCCTCGACCACATCGAAGCCAGCTACAAGATGGCTGACGAGATCGAAGACCCGACGGCCGTCACGCGCCGTTCGCAGGAACCGACCAACAAGCAGACGCCGGTCATCAAGGGTGTGCTGCCCGACGCACCGGCACCCGTGGTGCCGCCCAAGCCCGAAGCCGTGCGCACGCCCGCCGTTGCTCCGGCGCCGGTTGCACCGCCCGTGGCAAGCGCACCCGCACCGGCCGAAATGGGCTTCTTCGCTCGCATCAAGAGCTGGTTCGGCGGCACGCCGGCACCGGCGCCCGCACCTGCCGTGATTCCCGTGGAAGCGCCGAAGCCCGCGCGCCGTGATGGCGGCCGTTCCGGCCGTGACGGCGAAGCACGCGGCGCCCGCGACGGCGAGCAGCGCCGCGGTGGCCGCGGCGGCGAAGGCCGCAGCGAAAACGGTGGCCGTTCCGGCGGCCGCGACGGCGAACGCCGCGGCGGTCGCGGTGGCGAGCGCCGTGGTGAAGGACGCGAAGGCCGCGAAGGCCGCGAAGGCCGCAGCGGCGAACTGCGCAACGAAGCCGCACTGCCGCGCGAGCAACGCGAACCGCGTGAACAGCGCGAGCCCCGCGAACAGCGCGAACCCCGTGAAGCACGCGGTCCGCGCGAAGGCGAACAGCGCCGTGGTGGCCGCGGCGAGCGCCGCGAAGGCGAAGGCCGCGAAGCACGGCCCGCATCGGCCGAGCTGATCGACGGCAACCTCGAAGCGCAGCAACTCGCGCCCACCGGCGACGAAAGCAATGCCCCGGCAGAACGCGCGCCCCGCGCCCGCGGCGAACGCCGTGAACGTGGCGGTGAGCGCGGCGAACGTGCGGACCGTGGCGAACGCGGTGAGCGCAACGAACAGCGCAATGGCACCGACGCACCGCGCGAAGCGTCCGGCGACGACAACAACGTCGCTCCGCAGGACGGCTCGCAAGCCGAGCGCGCACCGCGCAATGGCCGTGAAGAGCGTGGCCAGCGTGGCGAGCGCAACGACGGCCGCCGTGAGCGCCGCAATGAAGGCCAGCCGCGCTTTGCCAACGGCGAAGCACAGGCACCCGCCGACGAGGCAACTGCCGTCGCTCCGGGCGCTGAAGGCGAAACCGATGCCAACGATCAGGCACCGCGCCGTGAAGGCGACGAGCGCCGCGGCCGTTCGCGCGACCGTTACGGCCGCGACCGCCGTGAACGCGGTCCGCGCGACGAAAGCGAAGCCAACGTGGCGGGCGCATCGGCCGACAACGCCGTGGCCGAGCCGAACGAAGCCCGCGCCGCAATGCCCGAAGAAGAATCGCGTGCACCCGCAGCACCGCGGAGCTACTTCGACCGCCCTGCAGCGGCGCCTGCACCGGTTGCCGCGCCGGTGGCACCTGTGCAAGCCGTTGCGCCTGTGGAAGCAGTTGCACCGGTGGCAAGCTTCGCTCCCGCTCCCGCCGCGGCACCGATTGCCGTCGAAAAGAGCAGCAGCAAGCCCGCAGCCAACGGCCGTGCCCTGCCTAAGGTTCAGCCCTTCGAACTGCCGCTGAACGAACTCGCGCAAATCGCCGAGCGCTCGGGTCTGCAGTGGGTCAACTCCGATGCAGAGCGCATTGCACAGGCCCGCGCCGCCATCGCGGCCGAGCCGAAGCCGGTGCATGTGCCGCGCGAACGCCCGCCCGCGATCACGCTCGATGAAGGTCCGCTGGTGCTGGTTGAAACCCGCCGCGAGCTCAGCGCGATGACGCTGCCTTTCGAGAAGGCATCGACCGACGCGCAAGGCGTGAACTGAAGATGCTCAGGCCCTCGGGCCTGACGCAATAAAAAACGGCGCCGATTGGCGCCGTTTTTTTAGGGGGAAACGAAGAGATGCCTGCCGGCAACAGCGACCCGCAGCAACGTCGCAGCCGAATGCTCAGGCCTTCTCCGCCTGGGCCGCGCGCTTCCACGCTGCAGCGGCCTGCTCCGCGTCTCCACGCGCCTCGGCCAGTTCGGCCAGCGCGAGCCATGCACGGCGATAAAGGTCCGTGTCCTGCAAGCCCATGCCGGCCTGCATGAGCAGCTGCTGGGCCTTGCCCCACAGCTGCCGCTTCATGCACGCCATGCCGGCCAGGTATTGCAGATTGGGGTCGCTCGGGTTGTTGCGTTGCGCCGTCTCGATGCGGGCGAGCCAATCGGCGTCCACCGAATCGAGCCCCGCCTCGAGCGCGCGCGCCAACCTGACGCGCAATGCATCGCCGAGGCCCCGCGGCTGCGACACCATGCGCTCCCAGGCCGGCAGCAGCCAGCCGCGTGCCAGCGCCAGGTCGCCGCGCAAGGCCACCATGCGCTGGGCGGCGTGAATCGCCACCTCTGGCATTTCGCGCTCGGCGGCATCGAGCTCGCCCCAGGCGCGGAGCAATTGCGCCGGGTCGTGCGCGCCGCCCAGCAGTTCGGTGGCCAGGCCGCGCACGATGCTCTGCGCAGCGGCGTCGGAAAAAGCGCGGTGCTTGGCAAGCAGGCGTGCGGTTTCCAGCGCTTCCAAAGTGCGCCGGTCCTGGCGGGCCGCCTTCAGGCGAATGCGCAGCGCAAGCGTTCGGCGCTGCACGCCTTGCGGAAGCTCTTCGAGCCGGGCCAGTGCGCCTGCTGGATCGTGGTCTTCGAGCGCCCAGCGCGCGGCACGCAGCTGAACGCCCTCGCGCGTCTCGGGGCTTGCCAGCACGGTCCGGTCGACGCTTTCATTGAGGGCTTGCTGCAGATGGGCATCGCGCGCCGGCCGGTCTTGCAATGCTTGTGCGCTCTCGGCGGCCAGCAGATGCGAGATCACGCGGACCTGCTGCGCCTGCGGCAGGTTGGCGCCCAGCGCTGCCAGCGTTTTCTCTTGCACCAGCGCGGCTTGCGCGGCTTTGCGCGCACGCGAGAAGCGGCCTGAGAGCAACTGCACCATGGCATCGAGCAAAGCCGAATGCAGCGTGCGTTCCTTTTGCTGCAGCCGCCACTGGCGTGCCTGGGTCGGAAGAGAGAACAGCGCCGCCAGGCCCCGCAGCGCAAGATGCAGCAAAGCGAAGGCGCCCAGCAGGATCACCAGTACCAGGTTCAGCGAAAGATCCACGCGCCACGGCGGCCAGAACACGGTGATCGTGCCCTGGTTGTTGCCGGCGAACAGCGCCACCGCCGCGGCGATGGCGAACAGCGCCAGAAGCCAGAGTGCCGCCCGCATGTCAGGCCCTCCGCCGGGCCGCCCCAAGGGGGGCCTGCGCCCCCTGGGGGGGCAGCGAATACACGAAGTGATGAGCGTGGGGGCTCATGTCAGCGCCCCGCCGCTGCGGTTGCCAGCGCGGCCAGCGTGTCATCGATGCGCGGAGGTTCGGAGGTCTTCACCTGTGCCTGGAGCTGCTGCAGCAGCGTGGCGGCCGCTTGCGTGCGCCGCGACGCGGGATCGAAATAGCGGTTCAGCGATGCGGACACCGTGGCGAGCTCGCTGCGCGCGGCATCCACCTGCCGCGAGAGCAGCGAAAGCCTTGCGTTGAGCAGCTTGAGCTTGAGGTTCTCGCGCAGAAAGTACGTCTGGTCGGGCGCCAGCAGCACGGCTTCGGGGCGCTCGATGCGGCCAACGCGCACCAGTGAGCGCAGTTCGGCACGCACGGTCAGCAGCGCCCGCTCCCACCAGGCCGCATCGGCCGGAATGGGCTCTGGCTGCCAGGCGTTGACGCCGGAGCCGCGCGTCGCCACGGCGTTGAGCGGCGGCAGGTCGTCCACGCTGCGCATCAGTTCGTCGAGTTTCTGCAGCGCCTCGCCGCTGTCGGCACTGGCGCTGCTGCGCAGGCGGTCGGCATCGCGCTGCATGGCGCGTTGCAGCGGCGCGAGCCTGGGCTGCGCGGCGCGCGCGATACGCAGGTCGCCGGACTTGAGCGCTGCCAGCAAGGGCTCCACGCTGCCGGTGACCTGGGCCTGCTGCAGCGCCAGGCGCACGGCCGATTCGATGTCGACCACCAGGTTCTCGTCGCGCGAACGCGAGAGGCTTTGCATGAGTTCTTCGAGTTGCGAGCGCTGCAGCGCAACTTCGGCGACACGGGTTTCGGTAAGGGCGGCGCGCGCTGCGGTGTCGCGCACGGTGTCCATGGCCTGCCGCGCGAGCGTGCGCGCCTCGAGCGACTGGGCCTGCGCATCCGCGCTCTGGCGCGCCAGCTGCTCCTGCATGCCGCTCACCTTCTGCCAGAGCGCAATCGCAATGGCCAATGCCGCGAGCGACACGAGGGCCAGCAGGCCCAAGCCGATACGGGAGAGCGTTGTTGCGGCGGCCGCCAGCGCCTCTGGCGACTGCGGCGCCACGAGCGTTGCGGGCACCGGCGCGGCGGCAGTTGGGGGGGAGAAGTCGTCGGACGGAGACGCGGCACTCATGAGAAGGATTCTATCGACGCGATCAACGCCTCACGCTGGGGACTGCACACGCGCACCGATCCGAATCCCGCGGCGCGCGCGGCCTCGCCGATGCGTGCGTGCGTTGCCACGGCGCTGGCTGCCTGCCAGCCGATCGTGGGCATTGCCACTTGCAAATTGGCGATGGCCTCGGAGCTGCTGAACAGCCAGACCGCGCGCCCTTCTGCACCATCGAGTGCGAGTGCGCGCTCCTCGTCGCCGAATGAGGGCGACAGGCGGCGGTAGGCGACCACCGTGTCGCGCAATCCACGCGCGGCATCGATTTCATTGGCGAGCCAGTCGCGCCCCTTCGGGTTTCCCGCCGCGTCGCCGCCGCGGACGATGAGCACCCGCACGCCCGCCGAAACTTGGCCTTTCACGCGCTCCCACAAGGCTTCGGAGTCGAAGCTCGATGCATCGGGCGGCGGTGCGTCGATGGCTTCGTCGGGCACGCCGGCGCGCCGAAGGGCGCGCGCCGTGCCGGGGCCGGTGGCCCAGAAGCGCGGACCCGCCGCAATGGCATTCTTCTCGGCATAGGAAAAGAAGTGCTCCACTGCAGCCGCGCTCACGAACATCAGCGCGGCATATTCCGAGATGCGGCGCCAAGCGGCCCGCAGGGGCTCGGCGTCGGCGGCCGGTTCGATCACGATCAACGGCAGTGCCGCAGCAACCAGCCCTGCGGCGCGAAAGTCGTCCACCCACTGCGCGGCCTCGCGCGCCGGCCGCGTGACGATGACGGGCTTGGCGGCCATCTGTCTTTGGTCTGCGCTCAGTGCGCGCCTGCGCCGCGCAGCAGGTCTGCGGCCCGTTCGCCGAGCGCGCCTGCCTGCGCGAAATCGGCCGTTTCGGCCTGGGCGTGAATCCGCACCAGCGCGGCGTTTCCTTCCGGATCGCCCCAGGCCGCGTCGATGCGCAGCGTGCCGTCGGCCTGCCAGCGCGCGTGCGCCGCCAGCGGCATCGAGCAGCTGCCGCCCATCGAACGGCTCACCGCGCGCTCGGCGGCGGTGGCCAGCCAGTCGCTGCGGTACGACAGCGGCGCGAGCAATGCAATCAGGTCGGCGCGGTCGGCCCGCACCTCGATGCCGAGCGCACCCTGCCCTGCGGCCGGCAGCATGATGTCGGGATCGAACGCAACCCGGATGCGCGATTCAAGGCCAAGCCGCTTGAGCCCGGCTGCAGCGAGCACGATGGCGTCGTACTGGCCTTCGTCGAGCTTGCGCAGCCGGGTGTCGAGGTTGCCCCGCAGCGGCTCGATGCGCAGGTCGGGCCGCATGGCGCGCAGCAGCACCACGCGCCGCAGGCTGGAGGTACCGACGACTGCGCCCTGCGGCAGTTCGTCCAGCGAGGCGTAGCGGGGCGACACCAGCGCGTCGCGCGGGTCTTCGCGCTCCAGCACGCAGGCCAGCACAAAGCCCTCGGGCAAATCCATCGGCACGTCCTTGAGCGAATGCACCGCGATGTCGGCGCGGCCTTCTTCCAGGGCGAGTTCGAGTTCTTTCACGAAGAGGCCCTTGCCGCCCACCTTGCTGAGCGACTTGTCGAGGATCTGGTCGCCCCGCGTGGTCATTCCCAGCAGGCTGACCGTGTGGCCTCTTTCTTGCAGCAGCGCTTGCACGTGTTCGGCTTGCCACAGGGCCAGCCGGCTTTCGCGCGTGGCGATCACGATGTTGCTCAAGATCGCTCCCAAAAAGTACATGTTTCAGACCGCCGGAATGCTAGCATGTTGCGCCGCAGCAACGCAGGCGACGTCTCCTTTCTAGTCCAGGAAAAACATCGAATGAAAGCCAGCAAGACTCCTGCGCCCGCCAAGCGCCGGCAAGCCGAAGACCAGCCACTGATCGACGACATCCGGCTGTTGGGCCGCATCCTCGGCGACGTCATCCGCGAGCAGGAGGGCGAAGAAAGCTACGCGCTGGTCGAGAAGATCCGAACGCTCTCGGTGGCTTTCAGGCGTGACGCGGACCATGCGGCCGACCGCGCACTCAAGAACCTGCTCAAGGGCCTGAGCGCGGCCGAAACAGTGCGCGTGATTCGCGCCTTCACCTACTTCAGCCACCTGGCCAACCTGGCGGAAGACCGGCACCTGATTCGCCGCCGCACCGAGGCCGAGCGTGCCGGCGAGAGCGCCGACGGCGACCTGCAGACCGCTCTTGCACGCATCCGCAAGGCCGGCGTCAAGCCCGACGAAGTGGTCGCCTCCCTCGCGCACAGCTACGTGTCGCCGGTGCTCACCGCGCACCCCACCGAAGTGCAGCGCAAGAGCATCCTCGACGCCGAGCGCGCCATTGCGCAGTTGCTCACGACGCGCGATGAAATCAAGCTGCGCCAGAACGCTTACGCGGGCGGCAAGGACGCGCTCACGCCGCTCGAATTTGCCGAGAACGAAACACAGATGCGCATCCGCGTCACGCAGATCTGGCAGACGCGCCTGCTGCGCTTCTCCAAGCTCACCGTGGCCGACGAAATCGAAAACGCGCTGAGCTACTACGAAGCCACCTTCCTTCGCGAAATACCGCGCGTCTATGCCGACCTGGAAAAGACCTTGGGCCAGAACGGCGTGGTGCCCTCGGTGGCGCCCTTCCTGCGCATGGGCCAGTGGATCGGCGGCGACCGCGACGGCAACCCGAACGTCACGGCCGAAACGCTCGAGTACGCATTGCGCCGTCAGGCCGAGCTGGCGCTGCGCCACTACCTGACCGAAGTGCACTACCTCGGCGGAGAGCTCTCGCTGTCGGCCACGCTGGTCGATGTGTCGGTCGAGATGCAGGCGCTGGCCGAGCGTTCGCCCGACACCAGCGAGCACCGCAAGGACGAGCCCTACCGCCGCGCACTCACGGGCGTGTATGCACGCCTTGCGGCCACGCTGCGCGACCTGACCGGCGGCGAGGCGGCACGCCACGCGGTGCCGCCGCAAAACCCCTACACCGCGGCCGAAGAATTCCTGGCCGACCTTCGCACCGTGGAAGAGTCGCTCAACGAAAAGCACGGCAGCGTGCTCGCCGCGCCGCGCCTGCGGCCGTTGATCCGCGCGGTCGAGGTGTTCGGTTTTCACCTGGCCACTGTCGACCTGCGCCAGAGCTCCGACAAGCACGAGGCCGTGATTGCCGAACTGCTGGCCACCGCGCGCATCGAGCCCTCGTATGCGTCGCTGGCCGAAGAAGCCAAGCAGCAATTGCTGCTCAAGCTGCTCGACGATGCACGTCCGCTGCGCGTGCCCGATGCCGAATATTCGCCGCTCGCACAGAGCGAACTCGCGATCTTCGCGGCCGCGCGCACCGCGCGTGCACGCTACGGCGCGGCGGCCATTCGCCACTACATCATCAGCCACACCGAAACGGTGAGCGACCTGCTCGAGGCCTTGCTGCTGCAAAAGGAAGTGGGCCTGCTGCGCGGTGCAATGAACAGCAACGCAACCTGCGACCTGATCGTGGTGCCGCTGTTCGAAACCATCGAAGACCTGCGCAATGCCGCCCCCATCGTTCGCGCCTTCTACGCCCTGCCCGGCATTGCAGAGCTGATCGAACGCTCCGGCGCTGAGCAGGACGTGATGCTCGGCTACAGCGACAGCAACAAGGACGGCGGCATCTTCACCAGCAACTGGGAGCTCTACCGCGCCGGCATTGCGCTGGTGTCGCTGTTCGACGAGCTCAACAAGAAAAAGAAGACCATCCCCATCCGCCTGCGCATGTTCCATGGCCGCGGCGGCACGGTGGGACGCGGCGGCGGCCCGAGCTACCAGGCCATCCTCGCGCAGCCGCCGGGCACGGTGCGTGGCCAGATCCGTCTGACCGAACAGGGCGAAGTCATCGGCTCGAAATACGCCAACCGCGAGATCGGCCGGCGCAACCTCGAGACACTGGTGGCCGCCACGCTCGAAGCCACGCTGCTGCCGCAGGGCAAGTCGGCCCCCGCCACCTTTCTTTCGGCGGCGGCGGAGCTGTCGACCGCGAGCATGGCGGCGTACCGCAAGCTGGTCTACGAAACCCCAGGCTTCGGCGACTACTTCTTTGGCTCCACACCGATTCGCGAAATTGCCGAACTCAACATCGGCTCACGCCCCGCATCGCGCAACCCGAGCCACAAGATCGACGACCTGCGCGCCGTGCCATGGAGCTTCAGTTGGGGCCAGTGCCGGCTCACCATACCGGGCTGGTTCGGCTTCGGCTCGGGCGTGGAGCAGTTCCTCGCGTCGGCCGGCACACCGGCTGCGCGCAAGGAGCGCGTGGCGCTGCTGCGCCGCATGTATGCGCAGTGGCCGTTCTTTCGCACCCTGCTCTCCAACATGGACATGGTGCTTGCCAAGAGCGATCTCGCCTTGGCTTCGCGCTATGCCGAACTGGTAGGCGATCGCAAGCTGCGCCAGAAGGTGTTCTCGATGATCGACACCGAATGGCATCGCACCTCCGACGCGCTCACGCTGATCACCGGCGCCAAGCAGCGCCTCGAAGGCAACGCCGAGATGCAGCGCTCGGTGCGCCACCGCTTTCCGTACATCGATCCGCTGCATCACCTGCAGGTCGAGCTGATGCGGCGCTACCGCGCGGGCGAAGGCGGCGAGCGACTGCAGCGGGGCATCCACATTTCGATCAACGGGGTGGCGGCCGGCTTGCGCAACACGGGCTGATGCGAGTGAACGCACAGGCAACCGCTCCGCCATGAGCACCATACAGTCCCGGCGCAAGCTGATCGTCGCCGTTCTGCTGTGCGTGGCTGTCGGCGGCGCGGTCGTGCGGCACTACGCAACACCCGGCTCGACCACGCGCGACATCGGCACGCTGCTGATGGTGTTGTGGGTGCCGATCATCGGCAACGTCATCGCGTGGCTCATCGGCAAGCTGCCGCGGCGTGCACCGCCAGCGCAGCCTCCGACCTTCGATTCGGCGCGCGTCTTCACGCCGCATCTTTCCGTCGAACTCACGCTGCGCCCGCCAGCGCTGCCTTCGCACGACGTGCCGTTGGCGGCCGGCGAATACCGCTGCGCGCTGGTGATCGGCAACGAAGGCTTTTCCGCGCGCTGGCTCGTGCCGCACGGCGCGCAGCTCGAACGCGGAAAGCCGCACGCGCTCGACGTCGAGCTGCTGACGCCAGAGACGGCAAGCGCGCGATTGCCCGACGGTGCGGTCTTTCGTGTACTGGTCGGCGACTCTTTCATCGCCGACGGACGGGTGCTGCAGCATCGCTCGGCGGCCACCTGAGGTTGCGCTGAAACCGGCGATTGTTCGCCGCCGGGAAACTGACTACTGCCGGCAAGGCCCTTTGTGAAGAGTCCGTCCGCTTCGACACTGGACAGCCTTTCGCAACAACGCATCGGCGCGCGCCTTTTTGGCCGGTGCGACTCCAGGACCCTCCCATGATGAATTCACCCAGCAGCAACCCCTGCATCGACGATCTGTCGCCGGAGCCGGTCAAGACGACCCGTTCGGCCTGGCTGGCCGTCAGCTCGATTGCCGTCGGCACCTTTGCAATGGTTTCGACCGAGTTCATGCCCATCGGCCTTCTGACCGACATCGCCCGCGGGCTCGATGTGTCGGACGGCACGGCGGGGCTCATGATCACCATGCCAGGCGTGCTTGCCGCTCTCGCAGGACCCGGGCTCATCGTCGCTTCGGGTCGCCTGGACCGGCGCACGGTGCTGATCGCGCTCACCACGCTGCTGATCGCATCGAACCTGCTGGCGGCCTTTGCGCCCAACTTCGCCACCATGCTGGTTGCGCGGCTCATGCTGGGCCTGTGCGTGGGCGGCTTCTGGACCTTTGCACCGGCGGCAGCCACGCAACTGGTGCCGCAAGCCTCGAAGGCGCGGGCCATGTCGCTTGTGCTGGCGGGCGTGTCCGCGGCCACGGTGCTCGGCGTGCCCGCCGGTTCCCTGCTTGGAACGCTGTTCGGCTGGCGCGCCTCGTTCGCGGTGACCGGCGCGCTTGCCGCGGTCGTGCTGCTGGTGCAGCTGTGGCTGCTGCCCGCGATACCGCCGGTGCGCGCCATCGGCGCACGCGACCTGCTCACGCCGTTGACGCGCCGCATGGCGCAGGTCGGCCTGCTTGCCGTGCTGTTCTTCATTGCCGGCCATTTCGCCGCCTATACCTACCTGAAGCCGCTGTTGCAGCAGGTGTTCGGCCTGGCGCCGCACTCCGTCTCCACGCTGCTGCTGGTGTACGGCGCCGTGGGCTTCATCGGCACATTCCTGGGCGGTAGCCTGGTGGCGCGCAGTGTGCGCGGCACCACCCTGCTCGCGGCGCTGATGCTGGCAACCGCGCTGCTGCTCTCGACGGTGATCGGCAGCGGCTTCGTCGCGGGCGCGGTCGTGGTCTTCATCTGGGGCGTGGCCTTCGGCCTGATTCCGGTGGCGCTCACGGGCTGGATGATGGAAGCGGTGCCTGATGCACCCGAGGCCGGACAAGCACTGCTGGTGAGCGGCTTCCAGGTGGCCATTGCCTCGGGCGCGCTGATCGGCGGCGTGACGGTCGACAACTACGGCATCTCGAGCGCGATGGTGCTCAGCGGCGCGCTGGTGCTGGTTGCCGCGCTCATCGTCGGAACGCTGGGCCGCGCACCCGGCGGCGCGGCACGGGCTACGTCTTCGGCCTTTTCGCCGGAGTGACGGCCGGAATAACGGCCGGAGTAAAGGCCGAACTCCCCTTCTTGCCCGCCGCAAGAATCGCATCGAGCACCACGCGCAGGGCCTTGCTGACCGGCTTGTCACGCCGGATCACGATGGCCAGCGTGCGGTGCATGCCCGGGCTCAGCCGGCTTGTCTTCAACCCGGGGTGGGCGCCGCGGCCCGCCATGGACATGCGCGGCACGATGCCGTAGCCCAGCCCCGCGGCCACCATCTCCTTCATGGCCTCGACACTGCCTAGCTCCATGACGGGCTGCGGCTGCAGGCCTTCGGCGGCAAACCACCGGTCGACCAGCTTGCGCGTGTTGGCCGCAGGCTCGAACAGCACCAGCGGCAGCGCGGCCAGGTCGGCAGGCCCCACGCGGGCTTTCAGCGGCGCGAGGTCGCCGCGGCCGATGGCGACGAACTCGTCGTCGAGCACCGGCAGCACGCTCAGCGAGCGGCCCGCCGCCGGCAGCGTGACCAGTGCGAGGTCGATGCTGTTTTCTTCCACCTTGCGGACCTGGTCGTCGGTGTTGCCGGTGCTCACCACGATGCCGAGCGCCGGAAACTGCTCCCGCAGGCCGCGCAGCAAGCCCGGCAGGAAATAAAGGCAGGCCGTTGCGCCGGTGCCCAGCCGAACACGGCCCGTCACGCCGCTGGTGTGGTCCGCCAACGCGTCGATGGCGTTCTCCACCGCGGTCTCGATGTGCTGGGCGTGCAGCAGCAGTGCCGCACCGGCGGGCGTGGCCTTGGCCTGCCGGCCCACACGCTCCACCAGGCGCACGGCCAGCTTGCGCTCCAGTTGGCGGATCTGCAGGCTTACCGCCGGCTGCGTAAGGCCGAGCCTGTCGGCCGCGGCGGAGAAGCTGCCGGTTTCAATGACCAGCCCGAAGGACTTCAACTGGTCGAGGTTCAATGTCTTTTCCAAAGTATTCCTTATGCTTTGCATAGGCTGGCCAAGCTTCACTTATCCATGAAGCAGCGTCAAGATCCGGGGCATGCCCTCACAGACTCTCGCCTCCACCTCCTTGGAGATCCTCGACGCCGAACCGCACCACATGCCCGCGGTGCAGGCCATCTACAGCCACTACGTGCTGCACGACCTGTGCTCCTTCGAGGAAGAGGTTCCCACCGTCCAGCAGATGCAAGCGCGGCGCGCCGACGTGCTTGCACGCGGCCTGCCCTACCTCGTGGCAATGAAGGACGGCGAGGTGGCCGGCTATGCCTATGCAAGCCCCTACCGCAGCCGGTCCGCGTACCGCCACACGGTGGAGGATTCGGTCTACATCGCGCAAGGCATGCAGGGCCGCGGCATCGGCAAGGCGCTGCTTCAGGCGGTGATCGGGCGCTGCACCGATGGCGGCTTCACGCAGATGGTGGCGGTGGTCGGCAACAGCGCCAATGCCGGATCGCAGCGCCTGCACCAAAGCCTCGGCTTCGAGATGGTGGGCGTGCTGCGCAACGTGGGCTTCAAGTTCGGGCAGTGGGTCGACACCGTGCTCATGCAACGTGCACTGCGCTGAGGACGCACCCGCACGCGGATGGCTGGCGCTGCTGTGCGCGAGCCGGCTGCTGCAGGCAATGATCGTCACCGCCTACTCCGGCGTGCTGCCGTTCATGATGGCCGACTGGCACATGACGGCCGCGCAGGCAGGTTCCATCCAGAGCGCCTGGCACCTCGGCTACATGAGCTCGCTGTTCGCCGTGGGGCTGCTGGCCGATCGCTTCGGCCCACACCGCGTGTTCCTCATCGGCAGCGTCATAAGTGCTGTGGCGGCAGCGGCTTTCGCGGTGTTCGCGCACGACCATCGTTCGGCCATGCTGCTCTACGGCCTGACGGGGCTGTGCGCAGGCGCCTCGTACACGCCCGGCCTGCAGCTCCTGGCGCGCAACACCCAACCCGCCGTGCGCGGCCGCGCGATGGGGCTGTTTCTCGGCGCGGCGTCGATGGGCTATGCCTTGTCGCTCGCGGTGGTGGCGGTGTTGAGCCATGTGCAGCACTGGCGGCTCGGGCTGTTCGTGGCGGCGGGCTGCACCTTGGCGGGTGCATTGCTGACCCTGCCCGCGCTGCGGCGCATGCGCCCACCCGCACCGCCCGCCAGTGCCGGCACGCCGCGCGATGGCACTTGGCAGGCGCTGCGCGAAACGGTGCGCGACAAGCCCGCGATGGCCGGCAACTGGGCCTACGCCTTTCATTGCTGGGAGCTGATGGCCCTGTGGGCGTGGCTGCCCGCCTACCTCGTGGCGTCCGCGGGCGGTAGCGCGCCGTGGCAAGGCGCGGGCATTGCACTGGCCGCGCTTGCGCACCTGGTGAGCGTGTTCGGCAGCATCGCGGGCGGCGCCGCGTCCGACCGGTTCGGCCGTGCGCGAATCATGATGGTTGCCACGGTGGCCAGCCTGTGCATGTCGTTCAGCTTCGGCTGGATGTGGACCTGGCCGCTGTGGTTGCTGGCCGCGATGGCCGCCATCTACAACCTGCTTGCCATCGCCGACTCGTCGGTCTATTCGACCGCGCTGGCCGACGTGGTGGCGCCGCACCGCCTGGGCGTGGCGTACTCCGTGCGCTCGGTGATGGGCTTCGGCGCCGGTGCCTTGAGCCCCTGGGTGTTCGGCTTGGCGCTGGACTGGGGACAGTCGCACTTCGGCTCCGGCAGGACCTACGGCTGGGTCGCGGCATGGAGCTCCGTCGGCCTGGGTGCGCTGCTCGGACCGTGGATGATCGTGCGCTTCTCGAGGCTGAACCAGGCCAGCGCCCGGCCCGGCTGAAGCCCTTGTGGCGCCACCTGCCTAGTCTCCCAGCAGCTCCCCGATCGGTTGCAGGTCTTCCACCCGGTCGCAGATCGACTTGACCACCATGGTGATGGGAATGCCCAGCAGCAGCCCCCACACGCCCCAGAGCCAACCCCAGAAGATCACGCCGACGAACACCGCCACCGGGTTCATGCGGCTGGTGCGGCTGGTGAGCCACGGCAGGAGCAGGTTGCCCACCAGGGTGTGGATGAGCAGCGACGTGCCGGCCACCAGCAGCCCCATTTCAAGCGTGTTGAACTGCAGGAAGGCCACCAGCCCCGCGGCGGCCATGACAATGACGGAACCGATGTACGGAATGAGGTTGGTCACCGCCGCAACAATGCCCCACACGGCAGCGTTCTCCAGCCCCAGGCTCCAGAAAGCGAGCCCCGTGGCCACACCGACCAGCACGCTGGTGAGTATCTGCACCAGCAGGTAGCGCTCGATGTTGCGCGTGATGTCGTCCAGCACGTGCACGGTGATCTTTTTCTTTTCGAGGCTGGGGCCGGTGATCTTGATCAGCTTGCGCCGGAACGTGTTGCCCGAACACAGCGCGAAGAAGGTCAGAAAGATCACCAGCGTGAACTGCCCCGCGGCGGCCAGCAGCCCGACGGTGCCGCTCCACAGGTACTCGCGCACATTGAAGGCCGGCCGCTCGATGACGACGCGCGCCACGCCTTTGCGGGCCGCAACGCGGGCCGAATTTTCCTCGGCCGCGCGTTCGAGCTGCGCGGCAGCCTGCTGCACGCTGTCGAGCGGCGTGGCGGTGGCGCTCTTGTTGCTGCGCGTGGCCTGCCGCAGCTTTTGCGCGGCAACCGGCAGCGAATCGAGCAGCTCCGAGGCGCTGCCCGACAGCGAATAGCCCGTCCAGCCCAGGCCGCCGGTCAGGCCCAGTAGGATCACCGTGGCGCCGATCCAGCGCGGCACCTTCCAGTGCTCCAGCCGGTCGACCAGGGGCGACAGCGCATAGCTCAGCAGCAGGCTCACCATCAGCGGAATGAAGACCGCCGAAGCCCATCGCAGCGCGAAGACACCGGCCAGCACCGCAAGCACCACCAGCGAGGCGCTGCGCACATCGACCGGCATGTGCAGCAGCATGCGCTGGGGCTCGGTCTCCGGTTCAGGCTCGGGGGCGGCGGCTTGCGGCGGAGGCGCCGCAACGGGCTCAGGGGGCAGTTCGGGCGGGGTTTCGGCAGCCTCAGGCGGAGGCTGTCCTGCCGTTGTCTCGTCGGCGGTTTTCTTGTCGTCGGTCATCGGGCTTCCTTCAGCACTTCGCGCACTGCAGCCAGTTGCCGCCGCGAAACCGCGACGGGTTCGGGAATCGCGTCGAGCCGCAAGGCCCAGCCTTCGGCGTCTTCCCCGTCATCGTATTTCTCCAGTGCACGGATGGCTGTACGCGCCACCAGCGCATTGCGGTGCACGCGCAAAAAGCGCCCCGGGTATCGCTCTTCGAATTCGTTCAGCGAACCGTCCAGGATGTGGCTGCGCGTGGCGGTGCGCACCGTGAGGTACTTGTATTCCGACTTCAGGTAGAGCACCTCCGAAAGCGGCACCCGCTCGGCGCGGCCCCGGTCTTGAATGAGCACGCTCTCCTGCACGGCGTTGGCCTGCAGCGCCCGCCGCTCCTTCAGAAAACGCTCGGCCTTTTGCAGCGCCTGCTGCAGGCGTTCGGCCCGCACCGGCTTGGTCAGGTAGTCGACCGCATCGAGGTCGAACGCCGTGACCGCATGGGCCGCATGGGCGGTCACGAACACCACGGCCGGCGCGTCCGCCTGTTCGCGCAGCATGCGCGCCACCTCGATGCCGTCGACGCCGGGCATGTGGACGTCGAGCAGCACCAGGTCGAGCGCCATGCTCGCCAGGTATTGCTGCGCCTCCGCGCCCTGGGCCGCCTCGGCCACCACTTCGGCCGCGGGCGAGCGGCAGTCGCGCAGCAAGGTGCGCAGCCGGGAACGCGCAAGGGTTTCGTCGTCGACGATCAGGGTCTTGAGGGTCATGATTCGGCGGGAATGGCAATGCGCACGCGGTAGTTCTTCTGGTCCATGCCGGCGCTGAACTGCATCTGCATGTCGTGCAGCAGCCGCAGCCGGTCGCGCACGTTGGCCAATGCAATGCCGTGGCCGCGCGGCAAAGGCTCGTCGGCCCAGCGCAGGGGCGGCAGGCTGTTGACCACCTCGATCACCACCACATCGCCCCGGCGCTCGGTGCGAATGCGCAGCCTGGCGCCTTCGGGGCTGGGCTCCACGCCGTGCTTGATGGCGTTTTCCACCAGCGGCTGCAGCAGCAGCGGCGGCAGGCGCGCGCTGCTGGCCGCGGCATCGAGGTCCCAGCGAATGCGCAGGCGGTCGCCGAAACGCACCTGCTCGATGGCCAGGTAGCGCTCGGCCAGCGCGATTTCGTCGGCCAGCGTGCCCGATTCGCCGGGGTCGGCCAGCGCCTGGCGAAACAGCTCGGCCAGGTCTTCCAGCATGGTCTCGGCCTTGGCGGGCTCTTCGCGCACCAGTGCAATGGCGCTGTTGAGGGTGTTGAACAGAAAGTGCGGGCGGATGCGCGATTGCAGTTCCTCGAGCCGGGCGGTCATGGCGGCGGGCGTCTGGCCGCGCGCGCGCAGCACCATGGCCGCCATGACCATGCCGGCGATGAAGGCACCCGCCACGGCGCTGGCCAGCCACGGTGCCGTGCCCAGAACGCCGGTCAGTCGCAAGAGCCCGCAGCCGTAGAGCGCCGAAACGGCTCCCAGAACGGCGCCCGCCGCGTACTGCGCCTGCCGCGGCAGGCGCCCGAGCGGCTTCTTGAGCGCGCAGGCCGCCACCAGCCAAAGAAGCGTAGCGGGCAGGGCACCGCCGGTGACGGTGGCGGTCTGCACCAGCCATTCGCCCGGGGAGGACGATACGAAAAGCGTGGCGGTTGCCACCAGCGCCTCGACGAAGAGAACCGCGCGCAGGACCACGCCGATCTGGCAGGCGTCGAACAGCCCGGAACCGCCGCGCGCAGGCAAACGCCCTCTTTCCGGCGAGGACGGAGGCGTGGGGTTGGAGGTGGCCGATAAAATCGCCGGGTTGCGCATCACAGATACATTGGGTAACCAACCCATTATTGCCTCTCGAACGGCTCCCATGACCCAAAACCAACTCGACAAGAAATCCGAAGCCTGGTCGGCCCTGTTCTCCGAACCCATGAGCGACCTCGTGAAGCGCTACACCGCCAGCGTGTTCTTCGACAAGCGTCTGTGGCAGGCCGACATCGAGGGTTCGCTGGCGCATGCCGGCATGCTGGCCGCCCAAGGCATCATCGCCAAGCAGGACCACGCCGAAATCGAACGTGGGATGGCGCAGATCCGCGCTGAAATCGAATCGGGCGCCTTCGAGTGGAAACTCGACCTCGAAGACGTGCACCTGAACATCGAGGCCCGGCTGACCCAGCTCGTGGGCGATGCCGGCAAGCGCCTGCACACCGGCCGCAGCCGCAACGACCAGGTCGCGACCGACGTGCGCCTGTGGCTGCGCGGCGAAATCGACCTGATTGCCGAACTGCTCGTCGCGCTGCAGGTTTCGCTGGTGGACATCGCCGAAAAGAACGTCGAGGTCATCCTGCCCGGCTTCACGCACCTGCAGGTGGCGCAGCCGGTGAGCTTTGGCCACCACATGCTGGCCTACGTGGAAATGTTCAGCCGCGACGCCGAGCGCCTGCAGGACGTGCGCAAGCGCGTGAACCGCCTGCCGCTGGGTGCCGCCGCACTGGCCGGCACCAGCTACCCGCTCGACCGCGAGTTGGTCGCCAAGACCCTGAAGATGGACGGCGTGTGCCAGAACAGCCTGGACGCGGTGAGCGACCGCGACTTTGCCATCGAGTTCACCGCCGCCGCCAGCCTGTGCATGGTGCACATCAGCCGCATGAGCGAGGAGCTCATTCTCTGGATGAGCCAGAACTTCGGCTTCATCCAGATCGCCGACCGCTTCACGACCGGCTCTTCGATCATGCCGCAGAAGAAGAACCCGGACGTGCCCGAGCTGGCGCGCGGCAAGACCGGCCGCGTGGTCGGTCACCTGATGGCGCTCATCACCCTGATGAAGGGCCAGCCGCTGGCCTACAACAAGGACAACCAGGAAGACAAGGAGCCGCTGTTCGACACCGTCGACACGCTCAAGGACACGCTGCGCATCTTCGCCGAGATGATCGGCGGCATCACCGTGAAGCCCGAGGCGATGGAGGCCGCCGCGCTGCGCGGCTACGCCACCGCCACCGACCTGGCCGACTACCTCGTGAAGAAGGGCCTGCCCTTCCGCGACGCGCACGAAATCGTGGCCCATGCCGTGAAAGCCGCCACCTCGCACAAGGTCGACCTGGCGGAACTGCCCCTGGCGGTGCTGCAGCAGTTCAATCCGAAGATCGAGAAGGACGTGTACGACGTGCTGAGCCTGCGCGGCTCGCTCAACGCGCGCAACATCCTTGGCGGTACCGCGCCGGCGCAGGTCAAGGCGCAGATCGCCCGCCATCGCGCACGCCTCGCCTGATCTTCAAGGCCCCGCTTGTTCTACGCCATCCCGCTCGAGAACAAACCGAGCTGGCGCAACCCACCGTGGATGACGGTGCTGCTGATCCTCGTGAACATGATCGTGTTCTGGGGGCCGCAGCGCAGTGAAGAAAAGGCCGACGAACGCGCGGCCCACTACTACGCGCAGAGCGTGCTGCCCGAGCTGGAGCTGCCGCCTTTCGTGGCGTGGCTCGAGGAAACGCGTTCGCCCCGTGCCAAGGCCGCGCAGCGGCTGCTGGCCCGCAAGCAGACAGGGCCGCTGCTCGACGGCATGCAGCAGGAAAAAGCGTTCCTGCAAAAGCTGCGGGCAGATGGCGTGGTCACACCCGCGAACCCTGGGTACGCCGAGTGGAAGCGCGACCGCCAGCAGTACGAATCGATGCAGCCCGCGCCGTTCACCGAGCGCTGGGCGCAGGACTACACCAAGGACGCGGAGTTCAAGCCGTGGACCTGGGTGACCGCCGCCTTCCTGCACGGCAGCACGGGGCACCTGCTGGGCAACATGCTGTTCCTCTTCCTGTTCGGCTTTTCGGTCGAGCTGGCGCTGGGCCGCGGCACCTACCTGAGCTTCTACATCCTGGGTGCGGTGGGCGCTTCGGTGCTGGCCGACTGGGCCTATGCGGGCAAGGGCAGCTACGGCCTGGGCGCCTCGGGTGCGGTGTCGGCGCTGATGGGCATGTACGCGGTGATGTACCGGCTGCGGCGCATCCGGTTCTTCTACCAGCTGTTCTTCTATTTCAACTACGTCACGGCGCCGGCCCTGCTGCTGCTGCCGGCGTGGATTGCCAATGAATTGCTCCAGCACGCGGTGGGCGGCCAGGGCATTGCCTACATGGCGCACCTGGGCGGCCTTTTGACCGGCGCAGCGCTGATGGCCTGCGCCATGGCGCTGAACCGCGTGAAGACGCCGGAGACCGTGGCTTCGGAACAGTCGAACGGCGACGAGGAGTTCAACGGCCACGTGGCCGCGGCGCGGCGGCTGGGCGCCGCCATGAAGTTCGAGGCCGCCGCCGCCGAATGGCGCGCCGCCGCCGCATTGCAACCTGGCGACACCGACACACTGCGCGCCTGGTTCAACACCGCGCGGCTGCAGCCCGCGAGCGAAGACTTTCACCAGGCCGCGCGCCGCATCTTCCGCCTGCCCGCCACCGACCCCGACACGCTGGCGCTGCAGCACGCCAGCTACACCACCTACCTCGACCAGGCCAAGCCCGGCGCGCGCCTGAAGCCCGACGACATGGCCCGGCTCGCCCGGCGCTTCACGCGCGTGCGCCAGTTCCAGGACGCCGACAAGCTGTGCCGCGTGCTGCTGAAGACCGCGCCCGACCATCCGGAACTGGCCGATACGCTGTCAGCCTGTGCCAACGGATTGCTGCATGCCGGCGAGCGCGAAATGGCCAAGGGCTGGCTGCCGCATCTGCTGCGGCTTGCGCCCAACGACATGGTGACGCGCGCCCTCGAGCGCGCCTAGCCTCGGCCGAAGATCAGGCCGTGGGCCGCAGCAGCCAGCGCACTTCCTGCGTCTGCTCGCTGTCCGGAAAGCGCGATTCGAGGGTCTTCAGGATCGGCTGCGCCATGTCGGCGCGGCCCAGCCCCTGCACCAGCACCCTGGCTGCCAGCTCGTAGGCTTGCGGAATGGCCGCGTGCCCGCGAAAGCGCCGGTCGAAGCCCGACAGCAGCGCCAGCGCGGCATGCGCATCGCCATTGCGCCATTCGGCTTTTGCCAGCGTCATGACCGTGGGCGCGTCGTCCAGCGCAAAGGCCTTGTCTTTTTCGCGGCAGGCCTTGAAAACCTTGAGCGCTTCGGACGCCAGGTCGCGCCGCAGCAGCAGCGGGATGTAGCGGCGCGCATGGTCGAGCAAGGTGGACGCCTTGTCGGGCACAAGCAGCAGCACGCGGTGGTAGCGGCGCTGCGCCGCCAGGTCGTCGGCCGCCGCCACGCGCTGCGCCTCGTAGGCCACGCCCAGCGCACCGGCCACGTCGCCGTCGGTCACCAGCTGCGCCACTTCGGCATCGGTGCGCTGCGCGGCAATCTGCTCGGGCGTGCGGCGGTCCACCGGCGCGCCGTCGTCCACCCCGCCGCCGGGCAGCAGGTCGATGCCGAACGCGTCATGGTGCTGGTACATCACGTAGCCGAGCAGGCTGGCCATCACCCAGCCGAAGTAGATGAACGCGAAATTGGCGATCGGCAGCACGATGAGGCCGTCGATCATCGGCAGCACCATGCCAATGGCAATCTGCGCACCCGCGCTCAACAGAAACAGGAAGAAGCACAGCAGCGCATACGGCCAGCCGATGATGCGCATCGCATCCATCACGTGGCCGGGATTCATGGCCTGGAAAAAGCTGCCCGACTGCACCAGCACGATCACCGCGGCCGGAAACGTGAACGACACCACGAACACCCCGACGGTGCCCAGCACCGGCTCGTACCAGGCCAGCCAGCCGATCAGCGCGCCCTGCACCACCGAAATGGCAAACAGCTTCCACGGCAGGTTGACCCAGTCTTCATTCAGCTCGCGCGGAAAATCTTCCGAACGCCAGATGCCTCGCGAGCCGAGCGCGGTCACCTTGAAGCCGTAGCGGCTGGCCGCCAGCACGATGCCCAGTTCGATCACGATCAGCGACAGGCCGGGATGCAGAAAAGGAATGGCCTCGAACAGCAGGCTGCAGAACGCGAGCACCAGGCCGTACATCAGCGGCCGCAGCTGGAACGGAAAGGCGAAGAAGCTGTTGAGGCGGTGCCAGAACGGCGGCGGGGGCGGCAGCGAGTCGTTGACGAGCATGGTGGCGACGCTCCGCGCTTACTTGAAGAAGTCGCTCTGGCTCATGGCGCCGCGCCCGCCCATGCGCACCACGGTCACGTCGTCCCCGCGCACCAGCCGCATCTGGCCCAGCTCGCGCTCCAGCCGCTGCGTGAAAGTGCTCTTGAACTGCATGGCCGCCTCGCCCATCTTCAGCACGCTGGTGCCTTCGACGGTCGCGCTCTTGCGGTCGCTGGCCACCTCGATGCTGTCGATGTGGTACTCGTACTCGATGGTGAGAATGCCGCCCATGCGCTCGCCCACCGACTCGAACATCTTGAAAGTCTTGCGCAACGAGTCGCAGGCCTGTTCGCGGTCGCTGCTGGTCTCGGTGGTGCGGCCCATCATCACCGTCTTGCTCTGGATGACGACCTTCTTGCTGAGCTGCTTGCACAGCTTGTCGGCGTCACGCGAATAGATGGCGTGGGCTTCTTTCTCGTAGTACGCGCGCACCATCGATTCGTCGAGCTTGCGCCCGCCGATGAAGAAGTACCACGCGCCCACGCAGAGCGCGACAACGATCGCAATTTGCTTCATTCCCCGCCCGCACGCTGGGTGCGCTCCGCTCCGATTTTGCGGGGAAGTATACGTTGCCGAATGTTTCCTGAGGCGGTGAACGGGGCCTGAAAGCCGCTCAGACGGCGCGGTAGAAGATGTAGTCGGCCTGGTATTTCACGACCTGCTTCTGGCCCATGTTCGAGGCGCCGCAAGCCGCCGCCGGTGCCACGCCGCCCTGGGTCGAGACGCGCTGGATGTAGCTCACGCCCTGCATCGCGCCCGAGCCCATGGCGGGGTTGGCCTTCACCAGCTGGTAGGGAATGTTGCCGGTGCCGGCGGGCGCCACCGCCACCTGGGTGGCCGTGAGCTTGGAGCCGTCCATGCTCTCCCAGGTGGCCGGCGGGCCGTAGTACTTGCCCACCTGCTTGCCGGCGCGGTCCATCAGCCTGGCGTCCGGGCCGACGAAGACCCACTCGTGCTGGCCGGGCATGTTGGCCTTGGCGCGGCATTCGTAGGTGATGTCGCCTGCGCCCACGGTTTCCATGGCTACGGCGTGGCCGGCCGGCACCTTCACCGCGTCGGGCAGGCCGGCCTGGGAATACATCGGGGGCTTGGCGCCCATGCCGGAACAGGCGGCAAGGCCCGCGGCGGCTGCGAGGACGGTCAGGGTGCGGATGGTCATGGTCGGTTCCTTTGTCGCCTGAGCGAGAGGTGAATGAAGAGACGAGCCCGTGAAGGCGAGTCCGTGCCTCGGCGCCGTGCGCCCGGACGGTCTCGCATGCTTGTACGCATGCCAAGCGCAAATGGATTGCATGGGCCGGTGCGACAGAGCCGCCCCGCAGCTGACTGCGTCAGAATAGGACGCTCGCGTGCCCGCGCCGAAGACCAGCCTCGGGCCGTGCCTGAAAAAACCACCTGACTTGCGTTCCGCCTTGTTTCCGATGCCTTCGATCAAAACCGCGCTGGCCGCGGCCTTGCTGCTGACGGCGGCACTCGCCTCGCACGCCCAGAACCACAATGCCGTTCTGCCCTACGAGTCGCTGGACAGCACGGCGGTCGATACGTCTTCCGAATACCTGGCGGCCAAGGCGCGCTGGCACAACGAGCTCGCGGCCTTTTCGCGCGCCGACCAGCAGCAGTTTCCGGCGCCCGGCGGCGTGGTGTTCGTGGGCAGTTCCTCCGTGCGCATGTGGAAAAGCCTGCTGCAAGACTTTCGCCAGGTGCCCGGCGTCGTCAACCGCGGCTTCGGCGGCTCGACCATGGCCGATTGCAGCCTGTTCGCGCGCGACCTGGTAGTGCGCTACAAGCCGCGGCAGGTGCTGGTATACGCCGGTGACAACGACCTGGCCGAAGGCCGCACGCCGCTGCAGGTGCTCGAAAGCTTTGCGCGCTTCGTCAACACGGTGCGCGCCGAACTGCCCAACACGCGCATCAGCTTCATCTCCGTCAAGCCGAGCCCCTCGCGCGAGCACCTGATGCCGCTGGTGCGCGAAACCAACAACGTGATCGCGGCCTACCTCAACCGCCTGCCCGACAGCGAATACATCGACGTCTTCACGCCCATGCTCGGCGCCGACGGCCGGCCACGGCCGGAGCTGTTCCGCAGCGACAGGCTGCACATGACGGACGAGGGCTACCGGCTCTGGCAGTCGATCATCGCGGCGCGGCTGCCGGGAGCCGTTGCGGCGGCAGCCCCAGTTCCCGCCCCGGCACCCATGCCCGTTCCTGCGACGGCACCGGCGCCTGCCCTGCCCTGACCGGCCTCAGGCCCGCGCAGGCTCGGTCGGCACATCGTCCGCCGGAGGCGGCACGTCGGCCCCGCGCGTGAACCGCGCCACCGCATACATGCCGGCAAAAACCGCCAACAGCAGCAAGCCATCGCCCCACCAGGGCCGCGCGGTCTGGCTGTCGCCGTAGAAGGCCAGCACCAGCAGCACCGCCACCAGGTGCGCGCAGAACACCGGCAGCGAGGCCGAGCCCATGGCCTCGAGCCAGTGCAGGCGCGGAATCTTGCGCATGAACCAAGGCCCGAAGCGCACCGCCAGGATGCCCAGCGCCACCAGGTTGACCAGGCGCAGCGGTCCCAGCTGCCATTTGTCGAACAGCAGGTTCAGCTCCACGTCGCCGCCGAAGGGCGCCTGGCCGTTGATGCCGTGGTGGCGCCACCAGAAGCCATAAACCGCAATGGCCAGCGCGGGCACCCACAGCCAGGCCGGAAAACGCATCGGCCGCGCATCGGGCAGGTTGCGGCTGGCGCCGATGCACAGCCCCGCGAACCAGAGAAACTGCCACGCATAGCTGTTGAAGGCGCCCATCTCATGGAACGGCACCGGAATGCCCAGGTAGTGCACGGCCAGCCCGTAGATCCATTCGCTGAGCCCGAACTGGGCCAGGGCCCACACGGTCGCGCTCACGGCCATGACCAGCGCCCAGCCATGCCGCATGGCAAATGCCAGCACCCAGGGGCTCATCAACATGAAGAAGATGTACATCGGCAGGATGTCGAGCAGCGCCGGTTCGTAGACCAGCAGCAGCCCGAACAGAAACCCGTCCCGCGGCTCCGCAAGGTAGTACGACACCAGGTTCTTCACGGCCGGCTGGTCGATGTGCAGCCCGAGCGCGGCAATGACGGTGAACAGGAACAGCAGGATCGCCGCCTGGCACAGATACACCTTGAGCACGCGCCGCCAGAAGGCCTGCCGCATCGAGTCGACGCCGCGCACGTAGCCGATGCGGCTGTAGACCAGGCCCGCCACAAAGGCCGACAGCAGCACGAAGCCCTCAGCCGCCGAAACGAAGCCGAACGGCTGCCCCAGCGGATCGGTGAGGCGCGTCGGCAGATGGGTGACGGTCATCAGCACGAGCATCAGCCCGCGCAAGGCGTCTATTTCCCAGTAGCGTTTCATCGGTCGGCGGCGAGGTCTTAGTGGCGGTCCGCGCGGCGCACGCACGACACCTCCGATTGTATGAAGACAGCCACGGCATATGACTCCTGGCACTGCCGAACCGCCTTTCAAATCGGCTACGCTGCGCGGTGCTTCAAGGTGGAGAAACGAATAAATGAAAAAAACCATTCCAACACTGCTTCTGGCCGGCAGCGCTTTTTTTGCCGGCCCGGGCCACGCCCTCCAGATCACCAGCCTCACGCCCCAGGGCGAAGTGGCGCGCGTACGGCAGATCGTTGCCAAGTTCGACCAGGCCGCCGTGAATTTCGGCGACCCCAAGGCGCCCGCGCCGCTGGCCGTGAGCTGCACCGACGCCCAGGCCGGCAAGGGCACGGGCCGCTGGACCGATGCCAAGCAGTGGGTGTACGACTTCGAGAACGACCTGCCGCCCGGCGTGCGCTGCACCGTCACGCGGATTTCCACCTTCAAGCCGAGCGGCGGCGGCGAGTTGACCGGGCCCGAACGCTATCAATTCAATAGCGGCGGACCGTTCGTGCGCAATTTCATGCCGGGCAGCTATGGGCGGATCGACGAGCAGCAGATGTTCATGCTCGAGCTCAACGGCGCGGCCACCGTCGAAAGCGTGCGCCAGAACGTGTGGTGCGCGGCCGAGGGCATTGGCGAGCGCATTCCCGTCAGGCTGCTCGAAGGCGAGCAGCGCGCCGGCCTGCTCAAGGCCTTCAGCCGCGAGAAGGAAGCCGCGAAGGACCCGCTGCGCTTTATTGCGCTGCAGTGCAACCGCACGCTCACGCCCGGCAGCAAGGTGCAGATCGTCTACGGCAAGGGCGTGGCCACGCCTTCGGGTGTTGCCAACAACGTGGAGCGCCGCCTGAGCTTCCAGGTGCGCGAGCCGTTCGCGGTGTCGTTCAGCTGCGAGCGCGAAAACGCGCAGGCCGCCTGCCTGCCGCTGCGGCCGATGCAGTTGCAATTCAATGCGCCGGTCACGCGCAAGATGGCCTCGCAGATCCAGCTCAAGGGCGCCGGCAAATCGATTGCCGCCACCCTTGAGAACGACGGCGGCACGCCGAGCGAAGACGACGTGGTCAGCTCTGCAAGCTTTGGCCCGCCGCTCGCCGAGGACACCAAGTTCACCGTCGAGCTGCCCGCCAAGTTCGAGGACGCATCGGGCCGGCCGCTGGCCTCGCCCGGCAGCTTTCCGCTGAACGTGGCAACCGGCGCCATGCCGCCGCTGGCCAAGTTTGCCGCCTCGCCTTTCGGCGTGGTCGAGCGGCTGGCCGAGCCCGGCACACCGGCCATGATGCCGGTGACCGTGCGGCGCGTGGAACCCGCGCTCATGGTGCAGGCGCTCACGCCCGGCAAGGTGAGCGACATGAACCCCAAGACGGACGCCGAGATCATTGCGTGGTTCCGCAAGGTGCGCCGCTACGACGAGTACACCGTGAGCCGCGAGCAGGCGCGCAAGGACGTGAAGGGCGCGCTGCCCGCCGTCATCGACTCCAACGAGCGCACCCGCATCCAGACCCGCATGCTGTCTCTTCTTGCAGGCCAGCCTGGCGTGAAGGCGCTCGACATGCCCAAGGCCGAGAGCGGCGATCCACGCCCGTTCGAGGTCATCGGCATTCCGCTGACGCCCGGCTTCCACGTGCTCGAGATCGCGTCGCAGAAGCTCGGCGACGCGCTGCTCGACGAGCGCTACGGCGCCAGCCGCACGATGTATGTGCGCACCACCGCGCTGGCCACCAACCTGGCCGTGCACTTCAAGCTCGGCCGTGAAAACTCGGTGGCGTGGGTCACCACGCTCGACAAGGGCAAGGTGGTGCCGAACGCCGAAGTGCGCGTGTCCGACTGCCGCGGCGTGGCCGTCGCATCGGGCAAGACCGACGCCAACGGCGTGGTCAACCTGGCGGGCGTCGCGCCCGAGGCGCCCAACTGCAGCGGCCCGGACGACTACAACGCGGGCGCATGGTTCGTCAGCGCGCGCGCCAAGGACGACAAGGGCATTGAAGACCTGGCCTTCACCTGGAGCGACTGGCAGCGCGGCATCGAGCCCTGGCGCTTCAACGTGCCCACCAGCCTGCAGGCCGAGCCCGACCGCGTGGCCCACACCATCTTCGACCGCACGCTGCTGCGCGCCGGCGAAACGGTGTCGATGAAGCACCTGATCCGCACCCAGACCAGCAAGGGCTTCGGCCTGCCCGAAAAGCGGCCCGACACGCTGGTGGTAACCCACACCGGCAGCGGCCAGCGCTTTACGCAGCCGCTGGCATGGCGCAAGACGCCGACCGGCGGCCTGAGCGCCGAAAACACCTTCGCCATTCCGCCGGCCGCCAAGCTCGGCGTGTACGAGGTCATGCTGCGCAACGGCGACGGCGACTCCGAAGGCGAGGGAGAGGACGGCGACTACAACCGGAGCTTCTCCACCGGCCTGTTCCGCGTCGAAGAGTTCCGCCTGCCGGTGCTCGAAGGCCGCATCACGCCCACCGACAAGAAACCGCTGGTGAGCGTGACCGCGGTGCCGGCCGACGTGCAGATCAACTACGTGGCCGGCGGCGGCGCCGCCAACCTGCCGGTGCGCGTGTCGGCCATGGTGCGCGGCAAGAGCCTCGCCTTTGCCGACCATGAGGCCTTCAGCTTCAGCCCGCCGCGCGTGCAGGCCGACGGTGCCCAGGCGGCCACGCCGGCCGCCGATGCCGCGGGCGGCGAGGAAGACATCAACAGCGCCAGCGACACCCGCGTGGTCGCCGACAAGCTGCCCCTCACGCTCAACAAGGACGGCGCCGGCAAGGTCACCATCGACAAGGTGCCCAAGGTCAAGGCCGCGCGCGAGCTCTTGCTCGAAGCCACCTACGCCGACCCGAACGGCGAGGTGCAGACCATCCGCAGCACGCAGACGCTGTGGCCCGCCTCGGTCATTGCCGGCATCAAGACCGAAGGCTGGGTCTCCACCAGCCAGAAGCTCAAGTACCAGGCGCTTGCGCTCGATCTTTCGGGCAAGCCCCAGGCCGGTGTGACGCTGAATGTGCGCGCCGTGGCACGCATCACCACCACCAGCCGCAAGCGCATGGTGGGCGGCTTCTACACCTACGACAACAAGACCGAGACCAAGGACATCGGCACGGTGTGCAGCGGCAAGAGCGACGCACGCGGCCTGCTGCTGTGCGAATCCGAGCTGAAGGAAGCCGGCGAGGTGGAGCTGGTGGCCAGCGCCACCGACAGCGAAGGCCGCGACAGCCGCGCCGCCAGCTCGGTGTACGTGACCAAGCAGGGCGAACTCTGGTTCGGCGGCGAGGACAACGACCGCATCGACGTGCTGCCCGAGAAGAAGAGCTACCAGCCCGGCGAAATCGCCAAGTTCCAGGTGCGCAGCCCGTTCCGCTTTGCCACCGCGCTGGTGTCGGTGGAACGCGAAGGCATCATCGAAACGCACGTGGTGCAGCTCAACGGCAAGGACCCGACCGTGAGCCTGGAGGTCAAGCCCGAGTGGGGGCCGAACGCCTATGTGAGCGTGCTCGCCCTGCGCGGCCGCCTGCGTGAAGTGCCGTGGTACAGCTTCTTCACCTGGGGCTTCAAGGCACCGCGCGAATGGTGGACCGCCTTCTGGTACGAAGGCAAGGAATACGTCGCGCCCACCGCCATGGTCGACCTGAGCAAGCCCGCCTATCGCCTGGGCATGGCGGAGATCCGTGTCGGCACGCGCGCACACCAGATCGACGTGACGGTGACCAGCGACAAGCCCAGCTACCCCGTGCGCGGCAAGGCGCAGATCACCATCTCCGCCAAGCTGCCCGACGGCAAGCCCGCGGCGGGTGCCGAAGTGGCCCTGGCCGCAGTCGACCAGGCCCTGCTGGAGCTGATGCCCAACGACAGCTGGAACCTGCTCAACGCCATGCTGCAGCGGCGCAGCTGGGGCGTCTCCACCTCCACCGCGCAGATGGAAATCGTCGGCCGGCGCCACTACGGGCGCAAGGCCGTGCCCGCGGGCGGCGGCGGCGGCAAGGGCCAGACGCGCGAACTGCTCGACACGCTGTTGCTGTGGAACCCGAAGGTCGTGCTCGACGCTAACGGCCAGGCCGTGGTGACGGTGCCGCTCAACGACGCGCTCACCACCTTCAAGATCGTGGCCGTGGCCGATGCGGGCACCAGCCTCTTCGGCACCGGCCAAGCCAGCATCGAGGCCACGCAAGACCTGCAGATCATCAGCGGCCTGCCGCCGCTGGTGCGCGAGGACGACCAGTTCCGCGCCCAGATCACGCTGCGCAACACCACGCAGAAGCCGATGAAGGTGGAAGCCACGCCGCGCGCCACGCTGCTCACGCTGGAGACGCAAACCGTCGACATTCCGGCCGGCGAAGCACGCGAAGTGGCCTGGACCGTGACCGCTCCCGCGCAGCTTGCGCAAACGCGCGCCGAGGCCATCCTGTGGGAGATCGAAGCCAAGGACACGCTGGGCGGCGCGCGCGATGCGCTCAAGGTGCGCCAGCGCATCGTGCCTTCGGTACCGCTCACGGTGCAGCAGGCCACGCTGGTGCAGCTCGACGGGCCCTTCACCATCGACGTGGCACCGCCCGCCGACGCCCTGCCCGGCCGCGGCGGCCTCAAGCTCGCCGTGCAGCCCAAGCTCGCCGAAGGCCTGCCGGGTGTGCGCGACTGGTTTGCGAACTACCCGTTCATCTGCCTCGAGCAGAAGACCAGCAAATCGGTCGGCCTGCGCGACGCGAAGATGTGGCAGGGTGTGCTGGCCCAGCTGCCGACCTACCTGGACAGCGACGGCCTGGCCAACTACTTTCCGCCACGCGACGGCGAAGCCAACCGCGGCAGCGACATTCTCACCTCGTACCTGCTGGCGGCAACGCACGAGGCCGCGGCGCTGAACCCGGCCTTCGCGCTGGCGGACGACCTGCGCGCGCCCATGGAGTCGGGCCTCATCGCTTTTGTCGAAGGCCGCATCCAGCGCGAGTTCTGGAGCCCGCGCAAGGACCTGGACGTGCGCAAGCTCGCCGCGCTCGAGGCCCTGTCGCGCTACGGCAGTGCCAAGGCCAGCATGCTCGGCAGCATCACCATTGCGCCGAACCAGTGGCCCACCAGCGCGGTGATCGACTGGCTCAACATCCTCAAGCGCATGCCCGACGTGCCGCAGCGTCAGCAGCGCCTCGACGAGGCCAACAACGTGCTGAAGGCGCGCCTGTCGTACCAGGGCACCAAGCTCATCTTCAGCACAGAGCGTGACGACTATTGGTGGTGGCTCATGACCAACGGCGACGTCAACACCGCGCGCCTGCTGCTCAGCGTGATGGACGACCCGGCATGGAAGGAAGACATCGGCAAGCTCGCCAACGGCTTCATCGGCCGCCAGCAGAACGGCGCCTGGCACACCACCACCGCCAACCTGTGGGGCGGGCTCGCGCTCGAGAAGTTCTCAAAGGTGTTCGAGAGCACGCCGGTGGCGGGCATCACCGCCGCCACGCTCGGCGCAGCCAAGGCGCAGGTCGACTGGAGCAAGGTCGATCGCGTGAAGACCACCGATGCGGCCGGCGCACCGAACCAGAGCACCTTCTTCGGCGCGCCCGCGTCACCGGGCAACCTGAAGAACAACACCATGTTCCTGCCGTGGGCGGCATCGCCTTCGGGCGCGCCGGTGCGCGACACGCTGCTGGTCACGCAGCAAGGCACCGGCAAGCCGTGGCTCACGATGCAGTCGATTGCCGCCGTGCAGTTGAAGGCGCCGTTTGCCGCCGGCTACGCGCTCAAGAAGACCATCACGCCCGTCGAGCAAGCCACCGCGGGCAAGTACACGCGCGGCGACGTGCTGCGCGTGAGCATCGAGGTGAACGCCAGCGCCGACATGACCTGGGTCGTGATCAGCGACCCGATTCCCGGCGGCGCCACCATCCTGGGCAGCGGCCTGGGCCGCGATTCGCAGATTGCAACGCAAGGCGAGAAGAAGTCGGGTGCCGGCTGGCCGGCTTTCGAGGAGCGCAGCTTCGAAGCCTTCCGCAGCTACTACGAGTACCTGCCCAAGGGCGTGGTGAAGATGGAATACACCGTGCGCCTCAACAACGTGGGCGACTTTGCGCTGCCGCCGAGCCGCGTCGAAGCGATGTATGCGCCCGAGATGTTCGGCGAGACGCCGAATGCGCGGGTGAAGGTGGAGGCGGCGAAGTAAGCGCGACCGCCGCCCTTCGACGCGGCGGCGGCTCGCTTTCTACATTGTTCGGGGTATGGGTTTTTTCAAGCTCGCGCTGCTCTTCGGATTGATGGCACCGGTTGCGGGTGCCACCGCCGCCGAAGAGCGGATGCGTGCCTTGACGCATGAGCGCGGCTGCACCGCATGCCATGGCATGCTTCGAAAACAAGTCGGCCCCGGGTTCGCCCAGATTGCGGATCGGTATCGCAACGATCCGGCCGCGCCGTCGCAACTCGCAGCAAAGATCCGGAACGGCAGCGTTGGAACTTGGGGGCGCGTCATCATGCCGCGCCAGCCGCGCGTCACGGAAGAGCAAGCGCGGCTGCTCGCGCAGTGGGTTCTTTCCCAGCCTTCGCCACCGCCCTGAGCTTCGACCCGCCGTGAATCACGGCCGATCGGACCACCGGCAGGTTCTTTACCGGTAGAACGCCTCGACCCTGCCCTTCAGCTTGATCAGCAGCGGCTTGCCCTTGCGGTCCACCGTCTTGCCCGCGGGCACCTTGATCCAGCCTTCGCTGATGCAGTATTCCTCTACGTCCAGCCGCTCCTTGTCGTTGAAGCGGATGCCAATGTCGTGCTCGAAAACGGCCGCCACATGGTGCGGGCTGCGCGGGTCGGTAGACAGGTGGTCAGGCAGAGGCGGGAGGGAATGGGCTTCGGTCATGGAGTAAACGGTTATCTATCTGAAAAACTGAACCGCGCAGCTTAACGCCGCTTCTTTGTTGCCTTGGCGGGCGCCTTGGGCGCAAACCCCAGCGAGGCGCGCGCGAGCGCATCGGCCTCGTGGTTGCGATGCCGCGGCACCCACCGCAGGCTCGCTTCTTCGAACGAGCCAAGCAGCGCGCGGGCATCTTCGAACAGGCCGGCCATGCGCGCGATAGGTTTGGCCGCCGGCTCGCCGAGCTGCTCGACGAGGATGCTGTTGTCTGTATAGGCCAGCACCACGGTGGCGCCCCTGGCCTTCAGCTCCTCGAGCGCGAGGGTCAGCGCTCTCAGCTCGGCTTCGTTGTTGCAGCCGATGGCATGGCTGGCCGCAGACAGGGTGTGGCGGGTGCCGTCGGGCTCGGTGATGACGGCGCCGGCGCCCATGCGGCCGGGGTTCGGCATGGCGCTGCCATCGCAGTACACGGTCCACGGGCGAAGTTGCATCGGCTGCGTCGGCTCAGCAGTTGCTGCGCTTGATGCCCGCCAGGTTCTGGCACGGCCGCTGGCCCGGTGGCGGGCCCGGGTCCTGCGGGCGAGGAGGCCGCGGGCGGATGACCGGGCGGCCGCCGTCGTAGTACGGATCGGGCCCCCAGCTGTAGACCGGCGGCGGCTCGGGGGCCACGCGCGGCTCTTCGACATTGCGCGGAATGATGGCGGGGCCCTGCGGCACATTGCTGACGGGGGGCTGCGGCAACGCCGCGCTCGGTGGTGGCGGCGTGTAGGCCGGGCGGCGCGCTTCTTCGGACGAAGCGGGCGGCACCACCGAAAGCGGCTCGGAAATAGGCACCTGGCGCGAAAGCTTGGTACCGGGCGGGCACTGGCCCTGCGTGTAGACGATGCCGCCGCTGGCGTCGGTGCAGCGAACCACGTCTGCAGCATGCGCCAAGGCCGCGGCTGCAAAGACCGAAATGAAAAGGACCGTTGTGCGCATCATGCGACCCTCGCTGTTGGCTGCCGGAGCCTGGCGTTGTTGTCTGCCCCTGGCATCATTCTGGCTCGAACTCGGCGCTTTCGGCGTCATCCGCACGGTCTTCAGGCCAACACGCGCAGGCGCGCGGGGCCTTGCTCCATGCGGCCGACCACAGCGGCATCCGCAAAGCCTTCGCGCCGAAAGACCTGCAGCACCGCTTCAGCCGAATCGGCAGCGCAGCTCACGAGCAGGCCGCCCGAGGTCTGCGGGTCGCTCAGCAGTGCCTGCGCCATGGCCGGGAGGCCTTTCGCAAGCTCGATCTCCGCGCCGTAGCCGGCCCAGTTGCGGCCGGAGGCGCCCGTCACGAAACCATCCGCCGCCATGGCGGCCACCCCGTCCAGCAGCGGCACGCGCGGCCAGTCGATGGTGGCCGTGAGCTTGGCGCCGCGCGCGAGCTCCAGCGCATGGCCGGCCAGCCCGAAGCCGGTGACGTCGGTGAGCGCATGCACACCCGGCATCGTGGCCAGCGCAATGCCCGGCGTGTTGAGCCGCGTGGTGTTTTCTATGAGCTGCCGGTAACCGGCGAGCGAAAGCTTTTCTTTCTTGAGCGCAGCCGAGAGCACGCCCACGCCCAACGGCTTGCCCAGCACCAGCACGTCGCCCGCGCGGGCCTCGGCGTTGCGCTTGACGTGGGCCGGGTCGACCAGGCCCATCACCACGAGCCCGTAGATCGGTTCGACCGAATCGATGGTGTGGCCGCCCGCAATCGGAATGCCGGCCGCGCGGCACACGTCCTGCCCGCCGCGCACGATGTCGCCGATGACTTCCACCGGCAGCTGGTTGACCGGCATTGCGACCAGCGCCAGCGCCATGATCGGCTTGCCGCCCATTGCGTAGACATCGCTGATGGCGTTGGTGGCTGCAATGCGGCCGAACTCGTACGGGTCGTCCACGATGGGCATGAAGAAGTCGGTGGTCGCGACCAGCGCCTGCTTGTCGTTCAGGCGGTACACGGCCGCATCGTCGGCGGTTTCGATGCCCACCATCAGCTCCGGCGGAATGAGGCCGCCGCCGCTGTTCTTCAGGATTTCAGACAGCACGCCGGGCGCGATCTTGCAGCCGCATCCGCCGCCGTGCGAAAAGCTGGTGAGCCGCAGCGGGGCCAGCGGGTTGAGGGGGGAAATCGTCGGCGTGTCGGTCATGGCGCAATCCGTATCAGGGGCAGTCCCCCATTATCGAAGCCACGCCCAAACGGCGCCCAAACGCGGGTTTCTACAATCGAGGGTTGTCCCTTCCTCCCTGCGCCATGCCGCGCCATTCCATGAAAAACCTCCTTCGCATTGCCCTTGCACTCTCGCTGTCCGCCTTCGCCCTGGGTGCCTTTGCACAAGGCAAGGTGCTGCGCGTGTCCGCCATTCCCGACGAGGCGCCCACCGAATTGCAGCGCAAGTTCTCGCCGCTGGGCGACTACCTGAAGAAGGAAACCGGCATGGAGGTGCAGTTCACGCCCGTGACCGACTACGCCGCGGTGGTCGAAGGCCTGGCCACGAACAAGATCGACCTGGCGTGGCTCGGCGGCTTCACCTTCGTGCAGGCCCGCATTCGCA
The DNA here is from genome assembly GCF_037204045.1 of Variovorax sp. CCNWLW225. Classification (NCBI taxonomy): domain Bacteria; kingdom Pseudomonadati; phylum Pseudomonadota; class Betaproteobacteria; order Burkholderiales; family Comamonadaceae; genus Variovorax; species Variovorax sp. CCNWLW225. Next base: position 856,971 of record NZ_JBBCBV010000001.1, read on the forward strand.
CCAACGGCGGCGCGGTGCCGATCGTGCAGCGCGCGGAAGACGAGGTGTTCACCAGCAAGTTCATCGTGCCGACCGACAGCACTGCAAAAACACTGGCCGACCTGAAAGGCAAGACCTTCGCGTTCGGCGCCCCCTCCTCCACTTCGGGCAGCCTGATGCCGCGCTACTTCCTGATGCAGGCCGGCATCGACCCTGAAAAGGACTTCAAGACGGTCGCGTTTTCCGGCGCGCACGACGCCACCGTGGCCTTCGTCGCCGCCTCGCGCGCCGAAGCCGGCGTGCTGAATGCGTCGGTGTGGGAGAAGCTGGTCGAAAGCAAGAACCCGAACGCCGCCAAGGTGCGCGTGCTGGCCACCACGCCCACCTACTACGACTACAACTGGACGGTGCGCCCCGGCCTCGACCCGGCACTGACGAAGAAGCTCACCGAAGCCTTCCTGAAGCTGGACCCGGCCAACCCCGCCATGAAAGACATCATGAACCTTCAGCGCGCGAGCAAGTTCATTGCCACCAAGTCGTCGAACTACGACGGCATCGAAGCCGCCGCCAAGTCGGCCGGACTGGTCAAGTGATGCGGTTGCGGCGCGCCACCGGAGCCGTCGCGTGAGTTTTTCGCTCGACAAAGTCGGGCTGGTTCACCCGAACGGCCATCGCGCGCTGCAAGGCGTGTCGTTCGCCGCGCGCGCCGGCGACCGGGTGGCCGTTATCGGGCCTTCGGGCGCGGGCAAGACCACGCTGCTGCGCGTGCTCGGCGCCGCGCTGCGGCCCGGCGAAGGCGCGGTGCAGCTGCTCGGCGAAGCACCATGGCGGCTGGCCGCGCCGGCATTGCGCCGGCTGCGATCGCGCATCGGCACCGTGCACCAGAGCCCGCCGATTGCGCCGCGCCTGCGCGTGGTCACCGCCGTGCTCTCGGGACGGCTCGGGCAGTGGAGCGCAATGCGCGCTCTGGCTTCGCTGCTGCGCCCTTCGGATCTTGCGGGCGCGCACGAGGTGCTGGCGCGCCTCTCGCTCGAAGACCGATTGTTCGACCGCTGCGACCGCCTCTCCGGCGGCCAGCTGCAGCGCGTGGGCATTGCGCGCGTGCTCTATCAGCGGCCCGCGCTGCTGCTGGCCGACGAACCGGTGTCCGCGCTCGACCCGACGCTGGCCGATGCCACGCTGCAGCAGCTGGTGGCCCAGAGCGAATCCACGGGCGCCACCCTCGTGGCCTCCCTGCATGCCGTCGACCTGGCGCTGCGCTGGTTTCCGCGCATCGTGGGCATGCGCGACGGACAGGTGGTGTTCGACGAGCCCGTGGGCAATGTGACCGAGTCGATGCTCACCGCGCTCTATGCGAGCGAAGGCGGACTGCCGATGCAGGCACGGGAACGGCCTCTCGACATCGCATCCGGCGCGCTCGCTCCGGACGCCGTGAACACCATCGAACGGCCGGACTGCCTGTGAGCACCGCGCAGCCTTTGCCGCCGCATACGCCGCCCGCGCTGCGCGACCCTTTGGCACGGCGCCGCCTGGTGTGGCTATTGGCCGCACTCATCATTGCGTGGCCCATGCTGCAGCTGTCGGGCTTCGCGCCCTCGGCCCTGTTCGCGCCCGGCAACCTGCAGGTGATCGGCGGTTTTCTGGCCGGCTTTCTGCCGCCCGAAACCGCACCGGACTTTCTCGCGATGCTGGGCAAGGCCACGCTGGAGACGCTGGCGATGGCCACGGCAGGCACGGCGCTGGCATTCGTCATCGGCGCTCCGCTGGCTTTTGTCACCACGCGCGCGCTTTCGGTGTCGCGCATCGGCCCCGGGCCGGGCCGCGTGCAGGCCGGCATGGTGCGGCAAGCCGGGCGCTCGGTGCTGATGGTGCTGCGCGCCGTGCCCGAGATCGTCTGGGCGCTGGTCTTCGTGCGTGCGCTCGGCCTGGGCCCCGCAGCAGGCGTGCTGGCGCTGGCCATCACCTATGGCGGCATGCTCGGCAAGGTGTACGCAGAGGTGCTCGAATCGACCGACACGCGGCCCGCCCGCGCGCTGATGGAAAGCGGCAGCGGCCGCTTGGCCGCGCTGGTGTACGGCCTGTTGCCCAACTGCGCGCAGGAGCTCATCTCGTACACGGTGTACCGGTGGGAATGCGCCGTCAGGGCTTCCGTCGTGATGGGTTTCGTGGGGGCGGGCGGCCTGGGCCAGCTCATGGACCAGTCGATGAAGATGCTCAACGGCGGCGAAGCCAGCAGCATCCTGCTGGTGTTCCTGGTGCTGGTGCTGCTCGCCGATGCGCTGAGCAATGCGTTGCGGCGGTTGCTGGCATGAACGGGCACGTCGACTTGGCCAGGCCGCCTCGCTGCATCCGCTGCTGGGTGGCATCGGCATTGGTTCTGGCGGCCGTGGTGGCCAGCTTTGCGTATCTGGCCATCGACTACCGCGCGCTGTTCACGGCGGAGTCGATCGGCTTCATGGGCAAATTCATTGCGGAGTTTTTTCCGCCCGATTTCTCGAACGCCTTCCTTACCAAGACGGCGTGGGGCGCGCTTCAGACGCTGGCCGTTTCGGCGCTGGGCACACTGCTGGCCGCCGCGGGAGCCGCCGCGTTGGCATTGCCGGCCTCGGGCAGGTCGGGCCTGCTGGTGCGGCAGGGCTGCCGTTTTGTTCTGAACTTTCTGCGCAGCGTGCCTGAACTGGTGTGGGCCGCGCTCATGGTGCTGGCCGCGGGCATCGGCCCGTTTGCCGGTGCGCTCGCGCTCGCGCTGCACACCACCGGCGTGCTGGGCCGCCTGTTCGCCGAAAGCCTGGAGAATGCGCCGCGCGAGCCTGAACAGGCGCTGTCGCTCAGCGGCAGCTGCGCGACAGCGGCCTTCGCCTACGGCAGCCTTCCACTCGTGCTGCCGCAATGGGTGGCCTATGCGCTGTATCGTTGGGAAATGAACATCCGGATGGCCGCCGTGCTGGGTTTTGTCGGCGGCGGCGGCCTGGGCCAGCTTCTCTACTTTCACTTGTCGATCTTTCAACAGCAGCAGGCCATGACCGTATTGATTGCAATGTTCGTCCTGGTGGCGCTTGTCGACCTGGCAAGCGGCCGGCTGCGGCGCAACCTGGGGCACGCCCATGCGTGAGCACGACAACCCGCGCCACCAGCCCACGCGCGTGGCCGACCTGCACCGGTTCGACACCGTCATCGATGCGCGCTCGCCTTCCGAGTTTGCGCTCGACCACATTCCCGGCGCCATCAACTGCCCGGTGCTCGACGACGAAGAGCGCCGCATCGTCGGCACCATCTACAAGCAGACCGGCGCATTCGAGGCGCGTCGCGTGGGCGGCGCCATGGTGGCCGCCAACCTCGCGCGGCACCTGCGCGAACGCTTCGGCGAGCAACCCGCCAACTGGCGGCCGCTCGTGTATTGCTGGCGCGGGGGGCTGCGCAGCGGCTCGATGGTGACCTGGCTGCGCCTGGTCGGCTGGGACGCGCAGCAGCTTGCCGGCGGCTACAAGAGCTTTCGCCACCATGTGCTGGCGCAAATCGAGGCCGCGGTGCCGAAGCTTCGGCTCAAGGTGATCTGCGGTGCCACGGGCAGCGCCAAGACGCGCGTGCTGCAGGCACTGGCCGCGCGCGGCGAGCAGGTGCTCGACCTGGAACACTACGCCAGCCACAAGGGCTCGCTGCTGGGCGCCCTGCCCGGCGTGCCGCAGCCGTCGCAAAAGCAGTTCGAAACGCGCATTGCCACCTGCTTCGGTGCGCTCGACCTCTCGCGCACGCTGTATGTGGAAGGCGAGAGCGCCCGCATCGGCAGGCTCTCGGTTCCCATTCCCCTGGTCGCGCACATGCGCGCCGCCGCATGCATCGAAATTCAAGCGGATGCGGCCGCCCGGCTCGACTACCTGCTGCGCGACTATGCCTACCTGGGCGACGACCGCGCGGCGCTCGCGGAACAGCTAGGCAGGCTGAAGGAAATGCAAGGCAAGGCCGTGGTGCAGCGCTGGCAGGAATGGGCGATGGCGGGCGACCTGCCGCAGCTTTTTGCGGAACTGATGGCGCTTCATTACGATCCGCACTATGAACGCTCGCAGGCGCGCCATTTCGAAAAGTGGCCGCTGCGCCAGCAGGTGGCTGCGCCGGACCTCACGGACCAAGGCATCGAGGCCGTGGCGGAGGCCATTCTGCGGTTGAACGCGGCTGGGTGACCGGCCAAAAACAGAGGAGGCACGCTCCATGACACTCGAATGGCGCCATTCGCTCGAAGGCATCGATTGGGAGGAACTCTCCCGCCTCTACCAGGCCGCACCGCTCGGCAACAAGCAGCCAGACGGACTGAAGCTCGTGTTCTCCAACAGCATGTTCAAGTGTTTCGTGTACGACAACGGCCGCATGGTCGGCGCCGGGCGTGCAGTGGCCGACGGGCTCGACTGCTCCTACATCTGTGACGTGGCGGTGCACCCCACCCATCAGGGCACGGGCCTCGGCAAGCAGCTCGTCTCTCGGCTCATGGAGCTTTCAAAAGGCCACCGCAAGATCATTCTGTATGCGGTGGCGGGCAAGGAGCCCTTCTACGAAAAGTTCGGCTTCAGGCGAATGAAGACCGCCATGGCCGTCTTCGAGAACCAGGCGCAGGCCGCGGAGCGGGGGCTGATCGAGTGAGCACGCGTTTCGTCTCGCGCGCATGAACCATTCCGTAGTTGCGACCGAAGAACACCACTTCGAAAGCCTGCACAAGGCGCTCGACGCCGTGGCGCGCGAACAGAAGTACCTCGCGCTCACGCAAGCGCCGCCGCTGGAACAGTCGCTTGCCTTCTATCGGAATGTGCTGTCCACGGGCTTCCCTCATTTCGTTGCCGTCGATGGCACCGGCAAGGTCGTGGGCTGGTGCGACGTGTCGCCGGTATTCGGCCATTCGCGCGCCCACATCGGCCTCCTGGGCATCGCACTGCTGCCCGAGGCACGCGGCCAGGGGCTCGGTGCGCAGCTGCTGCAGGCCGCCATCGGCAGGTCGTGGGCACGCGGACTCACGCGCATTCAGCTGACGGTTCGCGCGGACAACCTGAATGCGAAGGCGCTGTACGAACGCTTCGGCTTCGAGCACGAAGGCCTCGTGCGCCGCGCCAGCCTGATCGACGGCGTCTATCACGACGCCCACGCGATGGCGCTGCTTCGCTAGACTGGCGGGCGCATCCGCTGCCGAATACCGCCGAATGGAGTTCGCCCATGTGCAGAAGCATCAAGACCCTCTACAACTTCGAGCCTCCCGCCACCGAGCAGGAGATCCGCGCCGCGGCGCTGCAGTTCGTGCGCAAGCTCAGCGGCTTCAGCGTGCCTTCCAAGGCCAACCAGGAGGCCTTCGAGCGCGCGGTCGACGAAGTGGCTGCAACGGCTGCGCGCCTGATCGATTCGCTGGTTACCACTGCCGAGCCGCGCGACCGCGCCATAGAGGCGGAGCGTGCCAAGGCCAGGTCGGCTGCGCGCTTCGGCACCTGAACGCAACAACAACCCTGGAGACTTTTCATGCCCGTTGAACTCTGGCTCGCCTTCGTGGCGGCATCGGCCGTGCTGCTGATCATTCCCGGCCCGACCATCCTCACGGTGATCAGCTATTCCATGTCGCACGGACGGCGCGCCAATGTGCCGCTGGTGGCTGCTGTGGCGTTGGGCGATTCGACGGCGCTGGTGGTTTCGCTGCTCGGCCTGGGTGCGCTGCTGGCCGCTTCGGCGTTCTGGTTCACGGTGGTGAAGTGGGCGGGCGGCCTGTACCTGCTGTACCTCGGCATCAAGCTGCTGCGCGCGGGCATCACGTCGTCCGAAGTCGCGGCGCCTGCCGCGCCCGATTCGCGCTGGCGGCTGTTCGCGAACACCTACCTGGTGACGGCGCTCAACCCCAAGGGCATTGTGTTCTTCGTGGCGTTCTTGCCGCAGTTTCTGAGCCCCGCAGCCAACATGACGCGCCAGCTGTGGGTGCTGGCGGTCACCTTCGTGGCCATGGCCGCGCTCAATGCCACGCTCTATGCCGTGTTTGCGGGATCGGCCCGCAAGCTGCTTTCGTCGCCGCGCGCACAACGGCGCTTCAACCTTGCGGGCGGCTCGCTGCTGAGCGCGGCGGGCGTGTGGGCGCTGCTCGCGCGCCGGCCCGCCTGAGGCGCGCTGCAGCCTGGATCAGCGATACGGGTTGTTCGGCCTGCGGTCGTAGCGGTTGGGCACCCCGTCGCCATCGCGGTCGCGGTCATAGCGGTTGGGCACGCCGTCGCGGTCTCGATCGCCGCCGTAGTACTGGCCGCGCGGCGGAGGCGGACGGTCGTAAGGTGCAACCACGCAGCCGGCCAGAACAGCCGATGCGGCAAGCAGAATGGCCAATGTCTTTTTCATGATTTTCTCCTTGGAGTTTTCAAACGCGGCCTGCCTCCGCAAGCCGTCGTCTGCATTGAAGGCCACCTCCGTCTCGGCTGCGTATCCCGAATGACGCTCGGGCGTGAAGTTCGTTACCGGATGTGGAACCTTGCTGCGAACTTTGGCTGTAATTTCTGAGCAAGGGAGGCGGCGGCACGCCCGAGTCGGAGTAGGTGCAGTTCCCGTGGGCGCATCGCCGAGAATGGCGCGGCTTCGACATCGATTTGCCCGCCTCCAGTTCACGCCCTTCATGCATCGCCCGTCATTTACCGCCAGCCATCTTGCCGCTGCATTGATCGTGGCTGCCTGCATGCAGCCGGCCGCTGCCTTTGCGGCCGGTGCGGTGAGCTTCGACGAAGTGAAGCGCGGGTTCCGCTCGTCGGACACCGCAGTGCTCGACCGCAGCGGCGAACTGCTGCAGCGCGTGCGCACCGACGCCACGGTGCGGCGCGGCCAATGGATTCCGCTGGCCGATGTGTCGCCGGCGCTGCGCATGGCCATGGTGCTGAGCGAGGACAGGCGGTTCTACGAGCACAGCGGCATCGACTGGCGCGCGGTGTCGTCGGCCGCGTGGGCCAACCTGTGGAACACGCGCACGCGCGGCGCCTCGACCATCACGATGCAGCTGTCGGGCCTGCTCGACGAAGACCTGCGCCGCGCCAACAGCGGACGCACCTTCACGCAGAAGATCGGCCAGACCGTGGCGGCCACGCAGCTGGAGCGCAACTGGCGCAAGGACCAGATCCTGGAGGCCTACCTCAACATCGTGCCGTTCCGCGGCGAGATCGTGGGCATCGATGCGCTTGCGCGCACGCTGTTCGGCAAGGCGCCGAGCGGCCTCGACGCGCGCGAGGCGGCCGTGGCCGCGGCGCTGGTGCGCGCGCCCAACGCGAAGCCCGCGCAGGTGGCACAGCGCGCATGCGAGGTCATGCGCGCGATGGAGCCGGGCCAGAAGATCGACTGCGATGCGCTCGACATGTTCACCAGCGCGGCGGTGCAGCGGCGGGCGTTCGACGCGAACGAAGGCATTGCGCCGCACGCGGCGCGGCGCGTGCTGAAGGAGTTGGCCGAAGCCGAAGCCACCGCAAAGTCCGCGGCGCCCGCGCGGCAAGCAGGCCCGAGGGAAACTGCCGTGCGCACCACCCTGCGCGCGCCGCTGCAGCGCTTTGCGCTCGACGCGCTGCAGCGCCACCTGAAGGAACTGCGCGGCCGCCATGTGGAAGACGGCGCGCTCGTGGTGCTCGACAACGCGAGCGGCGAGGTGCTGGCATGGGTCGGTTCGTCGGGCCCGCTGAGCCAGGCGGCCGAGGTCGATGCCGTCACCGCGCTGCGCCAGCCGGGCTCCACGCTCAAGCCGCTGCTCTATGCACAGGCCATTGCCGAGAGGCGGCTCACCGCGGCATCGCTCATCGACGATTCGTCGGCGCAGATCAACACCGCCAGCGGCCTCTACATTCCGCAGAACTACGACCGCCAGTTCAAGGGGCCGGTGTCGGCGCGCACGGCGCTTGCCGCATCGCTCAACGTGCCGGCCGTGCGAACGCTGGTGATGGTGTCGCCCGAATCGTTCGCGCGGCAGTTGCGCGCGGCCGGGCTGCCGCTGCGCGAAAACGGCGACTACTATGGCTACAGCCTCGCGCTCGGCAGCGCCGAGGTATCGCTGCTGTCGCTCACCAATGCCTATCGCATGCTGGCCAACGGCGGGCGCTACGGGACGACCACGCTCACGGCGCGCACGGCCGCGCCGCCACCGGTCTCGCCAACAAAAGCCAAGGCTGGGGACAACGCATCCGCCGCCGCGCCCATGCTCGACCCGGCCGCGGCCTTCATCGTCGGCGACATCCTGTCCGACGCGAACGCGCGCACGCGCACCTTCGGGCTCGACAGCATTCTTTCCACGCGCTTCTGGACCGCGGTGAAAACCGGCACCAGCAAGGACATGCGCGACAACTGGGCCGTGGGCTGGTCGCAGCGCTACACGGTCGGCGTGTGGGTCGGCAACGCGAGCGGCGCGTCGATGTGGGACGTGAGCGGCACCAGCGGCGCAGCCCCGGTGTGGGCCGAGGTGATGCGCTTTCTGCACGCACGCGAGCCGAGCCGCGCGCCCAGGCCGCCCGCAGGCCTGGTGGAGGCACGCGTGGCTTTCGGGCCCGGCGCCGACGGCAATCCGCTGGAGGCCGCGCGCGGCGAGTGGTTCCTGCAGGGCACGGAGCAGCCGCTCTTTGCGCTCGACACCGGCGCGGGCACGCCGGCGGCAAACACCGCGGCGGCGCGCATCATCGCGCCGGTCGACGGCACCATCATCGCGCTCGACCCGGACATTCCGCCGCTGCACCAGCGCGTGCGCTTCGAGTCCGAAGGCCGCGGCGTGCAATGGCGCATCGACGGCAAGCACTTTGCGCGCGGCAACAGCGCGCAATGGCTGCCCTGGCCGGGGCGCCACGTGATCGAACTCGTCGAGGCGACGGGCAAGGTGGTCGACCAGCGCAGGATCGAAGTGCGCGGCGCAGGCGTGGTTGCGAAAAACGCCCGCCGATGAAGGCGATCATCGGCGGGGTAAGGGCTCTGCGGCTCTGGTGGTGGTTGAGCCTGCACGTGGCCGCGCTGCTCGCGTGGCCCTTGCCGGCGCAAGCCAAGCCTGTGCCTGTGCCACCGATGCAGTCGCGCGTGGTCGATCTGACAAACACGCTGAAGCCCTCCCAAGCCGAGGCTTTGCGGCAGCAGATTGCATCCATCGAGAACGAAACCCAGGCGCAGTTTGCGGTACTGATCGTGCCGACCACCGGGGAAGATTCGATCGAGCAGTACGCCACGCGTGTCTTCGCCGCCTGGAAGCTGGGCCGCGAGCAGGAAGACGACGGCGTGCTGCTGCTGGTGGCGCTGAAAGACCGCCGCATGCGCATCGAGGTGGGCACGGGTCTTGAAGGCGCCATCACCGACATACAGGCCGCCCGCGTCATCGACGAGCAGTTGATGCCGCCCTTTCGCAAGGGCGAGTTCGCGGAGGGCATCGAGGCGGCGCTGCAGGTGCTGTCGCAACGGGCCGGCACGCAGCCCTCCATGATGATCGCCGAGCCGGACACGCCGGAGGACGAACAGCAGACGCTCCAGGTGCAGGAAGAGCCGGAGGAAAGCGGCCCCACCGGCGTGGGGCGAGTGACGCCTGCGGGCTGGGGCCTCTTTGGCGTTCTGCTCTGGAGCGTTGGCGTGGGGGTCTGGCACAGCCGGCGGTCCTGCAAGCCGAAGCGCAGGCGCGCGGCCGCCCGGGCCCCGGATGCGTTCTTGCGCTCGCATTCCCACTGGAAGCTGTCGTTCGGCATGCTCATGGCCCCTGCGCTGGCGGCCGCCGTCATCCTGCGCGAACCTGTGATGCTTTTCATGCTTGCGACAATGCCCGCCCCGCTCGGCTTCGGGCTGGGAATGGCCTGCGCCCGCTCGCGTACCGCGCGGCGCGTTACCGCCGCCGCGGTGCTGCTGATCGTGCTGCTCGTCGTGGCGGTCCGCAGGGTGGGAGCGGATGTGCTGCTGCAGGGCGCCATGTACCTGTTCGCCGCCACGATCGGCCTTGCGTTCGCCTCCGGCGTGGCGTTCGGCATGCGCAATGCCTGGCGCGCAAGCTTCGCCAGCTTCGGTTTGCGCCTTCTCTTCGTGCTGGGTGCCATGGCCGTGATGGGCCTGACGGCATTCCAGGAGATTGCGGCCGACACGATCTGGATGCCGCTCACGCTGGTGGCCGTGGTGACATCGGCCTTTGCCTTTCTTCCGCTTGCCTTCGGCAACGGAAACGGCACGGGCCGCGTTCGCTACAGCTCCGGCGACAGTGGTTGGAGCAGCAGCAGTTCCTCCAGCAGCTCTTCTTCCTCATCGTCATCTTCGTCGTCCTCATCGGGCGGCGGCTCCAGCAGCGGCGGCGGGGCATCCGGCAGCTGGTAACTGGCAGCTGGTAGCTGCAAATCCCTGCTTGCGACTGCGGCATTGAAGCCGGCGGACAATTCATCCAATGATTCAATGAATAGGCCTTTCTGACTCCTATGCTGGCCCAAGCACCCCGAACCTCCCTGGCCGACAGCGCCGCCAACAGCATTCGCGCCGAAATTTCGGCCGGCCGCTGGGCCGTCGGTTCACGCATTCCCATCGAGCCGCAGCTTGCGCTGCTTCTCGGCGTGAGCCGCGGCACCGTGCGCGAAGCCGTCAAAACGCTGGTCTCGCGCGGCCTGCTCGAAGTGCGGCAGGGCTCCGGCACCTATGTGCGCTCGGGGTTCGACCCGTCGGCCAACTTGCAGAAGATGCGGCGCGCGAGCCTGCGCGACCAGTTCGAGGTGCGCCGCGCGCTCGAGGTAGAAGCCGCCCGGCTTGCCGCCGTGCGCCACACCGCCAAGGACCTGCGCAACCTGAGGGCGCTGCTCGACCAACGCGGCTTGCCGGACGCAAGCGATGGCGGCGCAAGCTTCATCCAGCGTGACCTGGACTTCCACCTGGCCATCGTCGACGTTTCGGGCAACCTGGCGCTGGCTGAAACCTGCCGCTTCATTACCGGCTACATCAAGGACACCATCGGCAGTTCGATCGGCACCAGCCTGCCGGAACCCGACCAGGCGGCGCACGAATCCATCGTCGAAGCCATTGCCAGCCGCGACCCCGACCGCGCCGCGGAAGCGGTTCGCGCTTTCATGGCACCCATGATCGACGCGCTCTCGCGAGCCGAGCCATGAGGGGCATGCGATGAGCGCAGTGCCCTTCTCCACCAACCGGGCCGCCGGTGAACTGCTGATCGACGCCGAGGCCGACAGCATGCCCGCCCCGCACCCCACGCCAGCGCCGAGTTTGGCCCGCCGCATCCTGCTGGGTGCGAGCGTGGTGCTGATTGCCTTCAACCTGCGGCCAGTGTTTGCCAGCCTTTCGGTGATGCTGCCCGAAATCATGGCGGCTACCGGCCTTTCGGCCACCGCCGCGAGCCTGCTGACCACCCTGCCGATCGTCTGCCTGGGCGTGTTCGCGCCGCTGGCGCCGGGCCTGGGCCGGCGTTTGGGCACCGAGCGCACGCTGCTCGGCTGCATGGTGCTCATCCTGGTGGGCACCGCGCTGCGCGGCACCGGCAACATTCCGCTGCTGTTCCTGGCTTCGGCCGTTGCGGGCAGCGGCATTGCGGTGTCGAACGTGCTGCTCTCGGGCTTGGTGAAGCGCGACTTCGCTGGACAGGCGGCGCTGATGATGGGCCTCTACACCATGGCGGTGTGCGGCGGCGCGGCCAGCGCCGCGGGGCTCACGGTGCCGCTCGAACATGCACTGGGCGGCGGCTGGACCTCCGCGCTGGCCATGTGGGCGCTGCCGGCCCTGCTCGTCACGCTGATCTGGGCGCCGCAGGCCCTGCCGCTGAAGCCGGTGGCAAGCGAATCGGGCTTTACCGTGCGCGGGCTCTGGCGCGACCGGCTGGCCTGGCAGGTCACCTTCTTCATGGGGTTGCAGTCGGCCCTCGCGTACATCGTGATGGGCTGGCTCGCGCCGATCTTGCGCGAGCGCGGGCTCGGCGGCGAAACCGCCGGCTACGTGGTGTCCCTCGCCGTGATGACGCAGGTGGTGACCTGCCTCGTCGTTCCCGCGGTGGCGGTAAAGCTGCGCAACCAGCGCGGCCTTGCCGTGGGGCTGGCCCTGCTCACCCTGGCCGCCATGCTGGCGATGCTGTTTGCGCCGCTGTCCGGCGTGTGGTTCTGGGCCGTGCTGCTGGGCATTGCACAAGGCGGCACCTTTGCCCTCGCGCTCACGTTCATGGTGCTGCGCTCGCCCGATTCGCATGTGGCGGCGCACCTCTCGGGCATGGCGCAAGGCGTGGGCTACATGGTGGCCGCGTGCGGCCCGCTGCTTGCCGGCTTGCTGCATGGCTGGACCGGGAGCTTCCGCGCATCGTCGTGGCTCTTCATCGGGCTGGGCATTGCGCTGGTGATTGCGGGCCTCGGCGCGGGGCGCACGATGCATGTGGGCGCGGTGACGGTTCCGCGGCGCTGAGGCCGGCGCACCGCATTTGTTTACCCGCTATCGCAGGTAGCTCTCGGCCAGCATCGCCCAGTAAGCCGCGCCGATCGGCAGGTTGCTGTCGTTGAAGTCGTAGCCCGGGTTGTGCACCATGCAGCCGCCGTGCTCGCCTGTCGCGCCATTGCCGATGAAGAGATAGCAGCCGGGTTTCTTCTCGAGCATGAACGCGAAGTCCTCGCTGCCGGTAACCGCCGGGCCTTGCGGCTCGACGTGTTCGGCGCCCACCAGCTCGTAGCCGATGCGGCGTGCGAACTCCGTTTCTTCGGGCGTGTTCACCAGCACCGCATAGCCCTTGCGGTAGTCGACCTGGGCCTTCACGCCAAAGCTCTCGGCCTGGGCCGTGACAATGGCCTTCAGGCGTTTTTCGAGCAGCACGCGCACTTCGCGGTTGAGCGAACGCACGCTGATCTCGAGCACCGCCGTTTCGGGAATCACGTTGTTGGCCTTGCCCGAGTGAATGGCGCCCACGGTCACGATCGCCATCTCTTGCGGATCGGCATTGCGCGAGACGATGGTCTGCAGCGCCATCACGATGCTCGACGCAGCAACGATCGGGTCGGCCGTGCGGTGCGGCATGGCGCCGTGGCCGCCCACGCCGGTCAGCGTGACGGTGGCGTAGTCCGACGAGGCCATGGCCGCGCCCTCGCGAAACACCAGGTCGCCCTGCCGGCGCCCCGGCGAGTTGTGCATGGCATAGACCGCATCGCACGGGTACTTTTCGAACAGGCCGTCTTCCATCATCTTCACGGCGCCGCCCATGCCCTCTTCGGCCGGCTGGAAGATGAGGTTGAGCGTGCCCGAAAACTCGCCGTGCTGCGCGAGGTACTTGGCCGCGCCGAGCAGCATGGCGGTGTGGCCGTCGTGCCCGCACGCATGCATGATCCCGGGCCGTCCGCTGCGGTAGGCAAGGCCTGTCTTCTCCTCGATGGGCAATGCGTCCATGTCGGCGCGAATGCCGATGGCTCGCGTTCCGCTGCCGCGCTTCAGGCGGCCCACGAGCCCCGTCACGCCCAGGCCGCGCTCCACGTCATAGCCCCAGGCGGTGAGGCGCTCGGCCACCAGGTCGCTGGTGCCGAATTCCTCGAAGCCGAGTTCTGGGTTCTGGTGGATCTTCTGGCGCACCGTGACGAATTCGGCGGCATTCTTTCTCATGTACTCGAGGTAGTGCTGGGCGCTTTGAGGCATCGTGGTCTAGTGTTGCGAATGGGTGGATGGATGGATGACGGAAGGTCTGCTCAGGGCTGCAGCGCCATCGAGGCGGGCAGCCGGGTCCACGGCAGGTCGGCCGGGTCGGCCGCCATCGGACCGGGCGCCTTGGCCACGAGAATGTGGCTCGCAATGGGCGCGAAGTCGGCGCGAAAGTGCACGGAGCTCTTGTTGACCAGCACCTTCATCGCCTCCGGCTCGATGCCGACGAAGCGGAACAGCTCGCGGTCGAGCATCTGGCTCTTGCCGCTGCCCACGGCAATCAGCACGCCATCGATCTCGAGGCAGGCGCTCGGGCCCAACTGCACCGCGCCGCCCCGGAACATCGGGCCCTTGAAGGTCACGACGCCGTCGCTCAGCGCCCGCACGGTGAACAGCCCTTCCACCGGCTTGTCGCTGAACCTGCCGCCCCAGGTCGGCACCGAGGTGCCCACGCCGATGCGGATCTGCGCGCCCACGCCCGCCTCGCGGGCGGCCGCCGCGGCGGCGGGATCGAACATCAGGCCGAGCGCGATCTTGCCCGGGTAGCGCTTGCCCGCGCCTTCGGCCAGCAGCGCGTGCAGCATGCCCGAAGTGTTGCTGTCCGCGCCTGCGCCGGGGTTGTCCTGCGTGTCGGCAATGACCACCGGCTTGCCGGCGCCTTCGGCCAGCGAAAGCGCACGGGCTACCGCGGCGCGCGGCTCCAGCACTTCGAGCCGCCATTGAGAGCGTGGCTGGTCGATGCGCTCGAACAGCGTGGCAACGGCGGCACCCGCGTCGTCGCCATAACCCCACACCACCGGGCCGCATTCGGCAATGTCGGCAGCCGGAAAGCCGGTGGCAAAGCTCAGCACCGCATCGTGCTTTGCGTCCAGCTCCTTGAGCAGCCGGTACACCGAGGCGGCCGGCTCGATCATGGTCGATTGCACATTGAGCGGCAGCAAAAAGGAAAGCCGCCGCGCATGCAGCGGCTCTCGTGTGCCGCGTGCAATGCGGCGCGCGAGCAGCCGGGCGGCCAGCTTCCCGGTGTCTGCCATGTCGACGTGCGGATAGGTGCGGTAGGTGGCCAGCGCATCGGCCTCGGCCAGCATTTGCGCCGTGATGTTGCCGTGCAGATCGAGGCTCGCAACGATGGGAACGTCGGGCCCGACGAGCTTGCGGATGCGCGCAATCAGTTCGCCTTCGGGGTCTTCAAGATGCTCGGTGACGGCCGCGCCATGCAGGTCGAGATACACCGCGTCGATGCCGCCCTGCGCGAGCGCGGCGGCCAGGTCTTCGGTGATGGCCCCCGCAATGCGCTCGAACGCGTCTTCGGTTACGTGGGCCGAGGGCGTGGCACCTGCCCATGCCGACGGCACGAGCGACCAGCCGTTCTCGCGCGCCGCATCGATGAAGCCGCCGATGGGAATGTTCTTGCCCGCGTAGGCGGCAATGATCTCTGCGCCGCGCCGGTACGGAGGAAAGCTCGAGCCGGCGTTGAATGCGGCCCAGTCCGCCTTGCTGGGCGCGAAAGTGTTGGTCTCGTGCTGGAAACCGGCGATGAAGACTTTCATGGAATCCCTTTTTTCTTGAACGTGGGAACGAAGAATTTCAGCTGCGTGCAAAGGCAAAGTCGCGGCCCGGCGCCGCTGCCAGCAGTTTGCGCGTGTAGTCGTGGCTGGGCGCGAAGAACACGTCGCGCACCGAACCGCGCTCCACGATCTCGCCCTGGCTCATGACAAGCACGCTGTCGCAGATCTGGCTGGCCACCCGCAGGTCGTGGGTGATGAAGAGAATGCCGATCTTCAGCCGCTGCTGGATCTCGTCGAGCAGCCGGAGAATCTGCGCCTGCACCGAAACGTCGAGCGCCGAAACGGCCTCGTCGGCAATCAGCACCTTGGGGTCGCAGGCCAGCGCGCGCGCAATCGAGATGCGCTGGCGCTGCCCGCCCGAAAATTCGCTGGGGTAGCGCCGAAGCGCATCGGGCGAAAGGCGCACAAGGCGCATCAGCTCTTCGGCGCGCGCCCACGCCTGCTCGTAGGGCGTTCCAAAGTTGACCGGGCCTTCGACGATCGAGGCGCCCACGGTCTGCCGCGGATTCAGCGAACGGTACGGGTCTTGGAAAATCACCTGCACCGTGCGCCGGAACGGCGACAGCGCGCGCCCTTTGACATGCGCCACCGAGCGGCCGTCGGCAAAGATGTCGCCCGAGCTCGGGTCGATCAACCTCGCGATGCAACGCGCCACCGTCGACTTGCCCGAGCCCGATTCACCCACGATGCCCACGGTTTCGCCGGGCCGCACTTCGAGCGACACGTTGCGCGCCGCATTCACCGTGCGGCGCTTGCCGGGCCAGCTGCCCGTGATGTAGGTCTTGCAGATGTTCACCGCGTTGAGGAGCGGATAAGTGTCCGCCACCGGCGGCCGGCGCGGCGGCGAAAGCTCGGGCACGGCATCGAGCAGCATCCGGGTGTAAGGCTCGCGCGGGGCCGTGAGCACCGCCATCTTGTCGCCCTTCTCGATCATGGCGCCCAGCTCCAGCACCACCACCTCGTCGGCAATTTCCGCCACCACGCCGAAGTCGTGCGTGATGAAGAGCACGGCCGTGCCGTTCTCGGTTTGCAGCTCGAGGATGAGCCGCAGTATCTCGGCCTGCGTGGTCACGTCGAGCGCGGTGGTCGGCTCGTCGCAGATGAGCAGCACGGGCTTGAGGATGAGCGCCATCGCAATCACGATGCGCTGGCGCTGCCCGCCCGAAAGCTGGTGCGGATACGAAGCGTAGATGCGCTCGGGCTCCGGCAACCGAACGCGCGCCATGATGGCCATGATTTTTTGCCGCCGCTCGGCCGAGCCCATCTGCACGTGCTGCGCCAGCATTTCGTCGATCTGCGCACCGCAGGTCATTACCGGGTTGAGCGCGGTCATGGGTTCCTGGAACACCATGGCCATCGACGGTCCGCGCAGCTGGCGCAGGCGCGCGGGAGTTGCGGCCAGCAGGTTTTCGCCCTGCAGCTCGACGGTACCGCGCACCGGTACAAGGCCGGAAGGCAGCAGTCCCATTACCGCGTTGGCAATGACCGACTTGCCCGAGCCGGACTCTCCGAGGAGGCAGACGATTTTTCCCGGCGGTACGTCGAATGAAATTTTGTCGACCGCATGCGGCCGGTCGCCGCCGCGCGGAAGCGAAATGGCAAGGTCGCGAACGGAAAGAACAGGTGCTTGCGCCATGTTCAGCCCCCGCGCTTGTTGAACTTGGGGTCGAGCGTGTCGCGCAGCCCGTCGCCGAGGATGTTGACCGCCAGCACCGTGAGCGCCAGGAAGATGCCGGGGAACAGCACGTTGTGCGGGAACTGGTTGAACTGCGCCCTGCCCTCGGCCATGATGTTTCCCCAGGTGGCCATGTCGGCCGGCAGCCCGACGCCGAGGAACGACAGGATGGCTTCGACAAGAATCGCCGAGGCGCACACATAGGTCGCCTGGATGATGAGCGGCGCAACGGCGTTCGGCAGGATGTGACGCACAAGGATCTTCCACGTCGGCGTGTCCAGCGCAATGGCTGCTTCCACATAGGGTTCTTCACGCACGGTGAGCACCACCGAGCGCACGAGGCGCGCCACGCGCGGAATCTCGGGCACCGCAATGGCCACCACCACTGTCAGCAGCTTGCCGCCGAACAGCGCCACCAGGCTGATCGCAAACAGAATGCCGGGGATGGCCATGACGCCGTCCATCAGCCGCATGATCGCGCTGTCGAGCCGCCGGAAGTAGCCGCCCAGCAAACCGACGAGCATGCCGAACACCACCGCCAGAACGGCGACCGACACGCCCACGGTAAGCGACACGCGAGCACCGTAGAGCGTGCGGCTCCATATGTCGCGACCCAGGCTGTCGGTGCCCATGACGAACAGGTGCTCGAAGGTGTCGCCCGCCAGGCTGTTGAACTCGCCGCGCGTGCCGGGCAAGAGGTTGCCGCTGCCGGGGTCGATGGCGGTCGGGTCGATGGTGCCGAGCCATGGCGCGGCAAGCGAGATGAGCACCAGCAGCATCAGCACGCCGCCGCCGGCGCGCACCGACCAGTCGGCCAGGATGCGCTTGAGCAGCGACCGGCGCCTGGGCGGCGGCAATGGTTCGACGATGGCTTCGCCAGCAGGCATGGGAGTGGCAAGTGAATCGGTCATGTGTTTGCTTCTTCTTGCGCCTCAATAGCGAATGCGCGGATCGAACACCAGGTAGCTCAGGTCGATCAGCAGGTTGACCAGCACATAGACGACTGAAAAGAACAGCGTGATGCCCTGTATCAGCGGAAAGTCGCGCGACAGCACCGCATCCACCGTGAGCTGGCCGAGGCCCGGAATGGCGAACACGGTTTCGGTAACCACCACGCCGCCGATCAGAAGTGCAATGCCGATGCCGATCACCGTGACGATGGGGATTGCCGCGTTGGCGAGCGCATGCCGCATGAGCACCCGCTTTTCCGAGATGCCTTTGGCGCGCGCGGTGCGGATGTAGTCCTCGGTCATGGCCTCGGCCACGGCCGCACGCGTGACGCGCGCAATCAGCGCTACATAGATGATCGACAGCGTGATCGACGGCAGGATGAGGTGCTTGATCCAGGGCAGCGGCCCCTGGCTCAGCCGCTGGTAGCCCTGCACCGGCAGCCACTGCAGGTGCAGCGCAAAGATCCAGATGAGCACATAGCCGATCACGAACGCCGGTATGGAAAAGCCCATGACCGAAAAGCCCATCAGCATGCGGTCCAGCCAGCCGCCGTGCCGCCAGGCCGCAACAACCCCGAGCGGCACCGCGACGAGGATGGTGACCACCAGCGTCACCGCCGCGAGAGACACCGTCGGCTCGATGCGCTGGCCGATGAGCTCCACCACCGTTTTCTTCATGAAGTAGGACTCGCCCAGGTTGCCTTGCAGCAAGCGGCCGCTCCAGCGCACGAACTGCACGGGGAGCGATTCGTTCAACCCCAGTTGCTCGCGCACCTTGGCGATGTTCTCGCTGGTGCCGCTGTCGCCCACAATGGCGGCAGCCGGATCGCCGGGCGCCAGCCGGAGCATGAGAAACACGATCAGCGCAACGATGACGAGCACCGGCACGGTCGACAGGATTCGGCGCGCAAGGAAGATCAGCATGGGGTTTCCAGAAAAGAGCGCCCGTCAGTTCTTCTTGATGTTCCAGAACACGGCAACGGGCGAGCGCACCACGCCGCTCACCGCAGCCTTGCGGTAGGCGGTGAGCGGCTTGTATTCGCCGATGGGCGCGTAGATGCCGGTGTCGTACACGCGCTGCTGGATGGCCGTGGCCAGCTCCTTGCGCCGGGATTCGTCGGCCGTCGCGAGGAAGTCGGATTTCAGCTGCTCCAGCTTCTCGTCGGTGGCCCACCCGAACCAGCCCTTCTCGCCGTTGCCCGTGAGCGGCGCATAGAACATCGGGTTCATGTTGTCGGCAATGCCCCAGCCGGTGATGAAGAGATTCCAGCCGCCCTTGTCGACCGGGTCTTTCTTGGCGCGGCGCGTCACCAGCGTGGGCCAGTCCATCGACTGCATGTCGACATTGAAGCCGGCCTGCTTCAGCAGCTGCGCCATCACGGGCGGAAACTTGTTGAGCAGTGCAAAGTCGGCCGGGTACATCAGCACCACGGGCTTGCCGTCGTAGCCGGCATCCTTCAGCAGGGCCTTGGCTTTCTCGAACTGCGGCTTGCCGGTGAAGTAGCCGGTCTTGTCGCTGGCGAAGATCGTGCCGCACGGGTACACCGATGCGCAGCTGTTGTAGAGCTCCTTATGCACCATCTGGGCGCGCATGAGCGCCTCCTGGTTGATGGCCATGATGGCGGCCTGCGCGATCTTCGGGTTGTCGAAGGGCGGAATGACGTGGTTCAGGTGCAGCGCGAACGAGCCCTTCGGAATCGGGTTGTCGACCGTGATGGACGTGTTGCCCTTCAGCGCCGTGTACTGCTCGGGCGGCAGCCACTCGATCATGTCGACCTCGCCGTTGGCAAGCGCGTTGGCCTGCGTTTGCGCATCTTTCAGGATGACCCATTCCATGCGGTCCACGTACACGTTCTTGCCGCCCGCCGTGCCCGAGGGCGCTTCGGCGCGGGGCACGTATTTAGTGTTCTTCAGGTACACGATCTTCTCGCCGGGGCGGTACTCGTCCTTCTTGAAGATGTAGGGCCCGGAGCCCGTGGCATCGTCGATCTGCTTGTCGGGCGGCGTGGCGGCCACACGTGCCGGCATGATGAAAGGCGGGTTCGACGAGGGCTTGCTCAGCGCGTCCAGCACCATGCCGAAGGTGTCCTTGAAAACCAGCTTGAACGAGTTGGCGTCGACGGCCTCGGCCTTGTCGAGCGCCGCATACATCTTCTGCCCCAGCCCGTCGCGCTGGCCCCATCGCTTGAGCGACGCCAGCACGTCTTCCGAGGTCACCGGCTTGCCGTCATGAAATTCCAGGCCCTTGCGCAGCGTGAACGTCCAGGTCTTGCCGTCGGCGCTGGTGGTGTACTTGTCGACCATCTGCGGCTTGACCTTGCCCTGCTCGTCCACACCGAACAGCGTGTCGTACACGGCATAGCCATGGTTGCGCGTAATGAACGCGGTGGTCCAGATCGGATCGAGAATCTTCAGATCGGACTGGGGCACCACCCGCAGCACCTTGCCCGCCTCTTGTGCGAACGCGCTTGCAACGCCAATAGCGAGCATGGCGCCCACGACAACGGCTTTCAGGTTTCGTTTCGACAGCATCTTCGGTTCTCCGGTTGAAAAAATCGTGAGGAAAGTCAGCGAAAAACGGGGGGGCGATTCGGGCAGGCGCCTGCGTGCGTGCGCAGGCCTCGGCACACCCGATGAAGAAGGGAACGATGCGCGGTGCGCTCTGGCAAAGGTCATGAAGAAGAAGGCTCCGGAAGCGCGCAAGGCCACCCCGCGCACTGCGCGAGATGCCCCTGCTGTCCTTTGGCCTGAGAGATTCACCATGCACGCTCATCGCGCATGGCTTGCCCCTTCGGCGGCCGCCCTCGGAGTCCTTTTGTTCAGGACGCCGGGCAGCGCTCTCCAGCGTTAGTCATTCATCCAGTCTGGGGACCTGAGCGTTACGGGCTGTCGCCTTCGGTAATGCACTAACTCGAAGCACCGAGCCGGCATTTCTCCTGGATGGTTTCTTCTAAGCAGAATGCGTGCCACTCGGGCGCGTGCGCACAGGGGCGCACGCGGATGGAAACGCGCACCGAAGCTACTGCGGTCCGCCGCAGAAGCTCACCCTTTCGGTGGTCTTGGCGGTGAAGTGAAGACGCGTGGTGGTGGTGCCGCTGGCGGGTGTGTTCGCGGGCCACTCGCTCTGCAGCCACGTGTATTGCCAGCTGTAGGGTCCGCCCGGCTTGCCGGGTTCTTCGTAGGCAATGCGAAGGCTGCCGTTGCTCTCGTCGTGGCAATGCTTCGAACTCTTGTATTCCTTTTCGCTGAAGCAGGCGCGGATCATCTTCGAGCAAGAAAAAGGAATGCCCTCGTGCACGGCCCGGGTGTCGTCCAGCGGCACGAAGTCGGCCTTGCTGAACGAGGCGCCGCCGCCCGAATACATCTCGGACACGGTCTGCAGCACGGCCATGGCCCATTGCCCTTCGGCCAGCGGATAGAGTGCCGGTGCAAGCGAAAGGCGCGTGTCGGACATGCCGGCTGCGGCGTCTTTCTTCATGCCGGCCACATAGGCGCTGAAGTCGTGCAGGCGCTCGAGCTGCCAGGTCTTCGCGTCCTTGTCGCGCCTGATGCGCGCCATGGCCAGCGGCTCGGCCGAGAGCACTGCAAAGCTGTTTGCCGCGGCGCCGCGCAGCCGGTACAAGCCCAGCGCATGCGGGTCGCAAGGCTGCGGCAGCAATGCGCACAGGCGGGCGCGCCAGTCCGGATCGACCGACTGCGGCTTCTTGACCGCATCGAGCACCTGCGCCGAGGGAGCGGCGAACACATGGCCGGCCGATGCGGCAAGCACCATGGCGGCAGTGCAAAAAGCAGGCGGCTTGTTCATGCCGGAATGGTAGCCAGAGGATTCGAAAGATGCTGCTACCAAATGCGCCGACCTGCCAATGTTGTAGCCTTCGCCCGTGGCCGCCCGGCCTCGACAACGGAGCGACGAATGGCTGACAAGATCCTGGTGTTCTACGGTTCCTACAGGTCGGACCGCATGGGCATTCGCCTGGCCGACTACCTGGTGGCGGGCCTCGGCGCGCGAGGTGCCGAGGCCGAACTGATCGACGCGCAGGCGGTGGGCCTGCCCATGCTCGACCGCATGTACAAGGAGTACCCCAAGGGCACCGCGCCCGCCCCCATGGAAGCGCTGGCGCAGAAGATCCGCGGCGCGGACGCCTTCGTCTTCGTGACGGGCGAATACAACTGGGGCCCGCAGCCCGGCCTGAAGAACCTCACCGACCACTTCCTAGAAGAATGGTTCTGGCGGCCTGCTGCCGTTGCCAGCTATTCGGCCGGCCGGTTTTCAGGCGTGCGCTCGGGCACCGTGTGGCATTCGATCCTGTCGGAGATGGGCATGGTCGTCGTCTCGAGCACGCTCGCCGTCGGGCCGATCTCGCAAACGCTCGACGCGGACGGCAAGCCCACGGGCAGTGCGGGCGAATCTCTCCAGCGCTCATTCGGCCGCTTTGCCGACGACCTCGCGTGGTGGACCGACGCCGCGCGCGAGCAGCGGGCGCGCAAGGCGCCGCCTTACTGAGAAGCCGGGTCTGGCAAGCCGGGTCGCGCCGCTCAGCCCTTGCCCAGCGAAGGGCGGCCGAACAGGCTCGACGCGTTGCTGATCGGCCCGAGCTCGGCCGTTGCGGCCAGCAGCGCGGGCGCCAGCTCATGCATGCGCTCGCTGCCAAGGCGCGTGCGCGGCCCGGCAATGCTGATGACGCCGATCACTTCGTTGCGGCGGAAAACCGGCGCCGCCATGGCGGCCATGCCGGGCGCGAAGACCTCGTCGATCATCGCGTAGCCGCGCACCCGCGCCGCATGCAGAAAGCCCAGCAGCGCGCGGATGGTGGTCGGCGCCTTCGGACCGTATTCCGCCGGCGTGCCGAAGCCTTGGCGCGAGACCAGCTCCAGTGCGCGCTCGTCGCTCAGCGTCATCAGCCACGCGTGGCCGGAAGACGTGCACGAGAGGCGCGCATCCATGCCCATGTCGGGGTCGTAGCGCAGCCCCGCTTGGCGCGTGCCCTGCGACTTGGCGACCCACGTGAGGCGGTCTTCATCCACGATCGAAAGGCGCACCAGTTCGCCCGATGCTTGCGCCAGCCGCTCCAGCAGCGGCTCGGCGATGTTCACGATGCCGGCGCCGCTCAGGAAGCCCAACCCCAGCGACACCACCTTGGTCGTCAGCACGTAGTCGCCCTGCTTGCGCGTCTGGCGAACGTAGCCGCAGCGCTGCAGGTCGGCCAGCAAGCGGTGGCAGGCGCCAAGCGGAATGTCGAGCTCGGAGGCGAGCAGCGTGAGCGGCAGCCCCTGCGGATGGCGCGCAAGGTGCTCCACCATGGAGAGGCCGCGGTCGAGTGAGATGCTCATATCCTGCATTATGAAAGCAGTTTCCAGTTTGGAAAGTCTTTCGTGGCCGCGCCGAAGAATCGGCCGCATGAGTTCCATCGTCTACATCCTTAACGGCCCCAATCTCAACCTGCTGGGGGTGCGCGAGCCGCACCTGTATGGCAGCACCACGCTGGCCCAGGTGGAGCAGTTGTGCCGCGGCGTCACCGGTGAGCTGGGCCTGGACTGCGAGTTTCGCCAGACCAACCACGAAGGCGTGATGGTGGACTGGGTGCAAGAAGCGCGCGAGCGCGCCGCGGCCGTCGTCATCAACCCCGCGGGGCTGTCGTTCCGATCGATTCCGCTGCTCGACGCGCTCAAGACGCTGGATCAGCCCATCGCCGAAGTGCACATCACCAACATTCACCGCCGCGACGCGCTCTATCAGCATTCGCTGGTTTCGCTGGCCGCCACGGGCGTGATCTGCGGCTTTGGCCCGTTCGGCTACGAGCTGGCGATCCGGGCGCTGGCGCAGCGGCTCGCGGCCGCATCTGCGCCGGCAGCCTGAGTTTCAGCGTTCATCATCACAACACAACAGGAGACAGACACCATGACCTTTTCCATCGATCGCCGTACGCTGCTGGGCACTGGAGCCGCGCTGGCCGCAGGCGCCGTGCTGCCCGCCCGGGCCCAGACCACACCGCCCACGCTGCGGTTTGCCGCGGTGTTTTCGGACAAGGACATCCGCGCCGACATGATGAAGATGTTCGCCAAGGACATTGAGGCCGACTACAAGGTCGAGCTGTTCCTGAACTCCACGCTGTTCCGCCAGGGCACGGAACTCGTCGCCCTGCAGCGCGACAACCTGGAGATGGGCAACATCGCGCCGCAGGATATTTCCAAGCAGGTACCGGTCTGGTCGCTGCTGACCTCGGCCTACCTGTTCCGCGACCCCGATCACCTGAGCAAGTTCTTCGCGAGCGACCTGGGTGCGCAGATGAAGAAGATGGTGGAAGACCAGGTGAAGGTGAAGATCCTCGGGCCGACGTTCTTCGGCACGCGCCATGTGGGCCTGAAGACGAAGAAGCGCATCAGCACGCCCGCCGACCTGGCCGGCGTGAAGCTGCGCATGCCGCCCGGCGACACCTGGCAGATGCTGGGGCGCTCGCTCGGCGCCAACCCCACTCCCATGGCCTATGCGGAAACCTACACCGGCCTGCAGACGGGCGCCATCGACGGGCAGGACAACCCGCTGCCCAATGTTCAGAACATGAAGTTCAATGAGGTGATGTCGCAGATCGTGTTGACCTCGCACCTGGTGGCCTTCGACCTGCTTACGGTGAACATGAAGACCTGGCAGGCCATGCCGCCCGCAAAGCAGCGCAGCTTTCAGGCTGCCGCGGACAAGGCGATTGCCTGGAGCACGGCCGAGCACCAGAAGCGCGAGGCCGAGCTGGCCGAGAGCTTCCGCAAGCTGGGCCTGGAGGTGTATGTGCCCAACATCAACGCCTTCCGCGACCACGCGCAGAAGGCCTACCTGGCCTCGGACGATGCGAAGAACTGGCCGCCCGGCATGCTCGACAAGATCAACGCCATGAAGTAACTCCAAAGCCATGTTCGACCGTGTGCTGTCGTTGCTGCACCGCTTCGCCGAAGCGGTTGCCGCGCTGTTCCTGGGAGTGATCTTCGTCGCGTTCATCGTGCAGATCGCATTGCGCTACCTGTTCAACTGGCCGGTGGGCTGGACCTCGGAGGTTTCGCTGGCGGCGTGGCTGTGGCTGGTGCTCTGGGGCGCGGCCTTCGTGCTGAAGGATTCCGACGAGATCCGCATGGACTTCATCGCCGCGAATGCCGGCCCGCGCATGCGCCGAGCGGTCGGCGCCATTGCGGCGCTGGGCGTGATCGTGCTGTTCGGCATGTCGCTGCCGGCCTCGTACGCCTACGTGAGCTTCATGAAGGTCGAGAAGAGCTCGTACCTGGGCATTCGCATGGATGTGATGTATGCCATCTACCTGGTCTTCGTCGTGGCCGTGATTGCCCGGAGCCTGCGCCAACTCGTTCGCGGGCCCGCGCCGCTGACGGACGAACCACCCTCTTCTTCCTCATCCGCATTGTGAATTTCACCAGTCCTTTTTCGCTGGCGCTCTACGTCATCGTGGCGCTCAGTCTTCTTGGCGTGCCCATCGGCCACGCGATGATCGGCGGCTCCGTGCTCTACCTGTACCTCAAGGGCATGGACATGGGCGCCGCGGCGGAGCAGTTGCTCAACGGCACCTACTCCAGCTTTCTGATGCTGGCCATTCCTCTGTTCATCCTTGCGGCCACCATCATGAGCTCGGGCAGCATCCTGGACCGGCTGCTGCGCTTCTGCAACGCCATCGTGGGGCGCTTTCCGGGGGGCCTGGCGCAGGTGAACGTGCTGCAGAGCATCGTGTTCGCCACCATGTCGGGCTCGGCGCTGGCCGACGCGGCCGGCTCGGGCAAGCTGATGCAGGAGATGATGACCAAGGACGGCAAGTACACGCCGGGCTTTGCCGCGGCGTTGAGCGCCGTGTCGTCCGTGATCGGGCCGATCCTGCCGCCTTCCATTCCCCTGGTGCTGTATGCGCTGGTGTCGGGAACTTCGATCGGCTACCTGTTCATTGCCGGCGTGCTGCCGGGCCTGCTGCTGGGCGTGGTGCAGATGGGCCTCATCTACGTGCTGGCGCGCCGGCGCCGCTTTCCGGTCGAGCCGAGGGTGCCGCTGCGCGAAATGCCCCGCATCACGCGCGAGGCGCTGCCGGCCCTCATGTTGCCGGTCATCCTGCTGGGCTGCCTGTACAGCGGCGTGACCACGCCCACCGAGGCGGCGGGCATTGCGGCCGCGTACGCGCTGCTCATTTCGGTGGGGCTTTATCGCAGCATGCGCTGGGCCGACCTGTACCAGTCGCTGCTCTCCAGTGCGCGAATGAGCATTTCCATCGGCATGCTCATCGCCGGCGCGATGGTGTTCAACTACGTCATCACGTCAGAGAACATTCCAGCGACGCTCAGCACTGCAATGAAGGGACTCGAGCTGTCACCGCTCGGATTCCTGCTGCTGGTGAATGTTCTGCTGCTGGTGCTGGGCGCTTTCCTCGAGGGCTCGACCATCATCCTGATCATGCTGCCCGTGCTGCTGCCGACCGCCACCGCGCTAGGCATCGACCCCGTGCACTTCGGCGTGATGGCGGTGCTGAACATCATGATCGGGCTGGTGACACCGCCCTACGGCCTGCTGCTGTTCATGATGGCCAAGATCGCGAATGTGTCCCTGATGGTGCTGATCCGTGAGACCTTTCCCTTTCTCATGGTGATGCTGGGCGCGCTGGCACTGGTGACGGTGTGGCCGGACATGGTGCTGCTGCTGCCGAGGTTGGCGGGATATACGGGCTGATCGGGCTGAACGGGCTGAACGGGCTGAACGGGCCGCAGAGAAGATCGGCTCGCACTATTGATGAGCGCACCAATCCTGGGACGCCGGCAGGGGGATGCCCGACACACGCTCCGGATGTTCGCCGACATATTTGGCCACCGGCAGGACGTAACGTAGAGGTTTCCCATTACGGCCTCTGCGCGAGGCAGAGAAGAAAAAATGGACCTCGACGCAGTCACCCGGCGCCTGGAAGCCGCGGAAAGCCGCATATTCGCGTTGACCACATGCCTGGCTTCGGTACTGAAATACTCGCCGCAGGCGGCTGCCGAGCTTCAAGTCATTGCCAATCACCTGGACGACGCGCCGCCTGTGGCCGTGTCCGATGCACGCCTCTCGGCCGTGGCATCGCACATTCGGGTTGCGCTGGGCGCCGAGTGGGACGACTCCATCGAGGAAGCCAAGGAATAGCTTGCGAGAACGGACCTGAGTTCGTTCTCCTCCACCTCGGTCAGCCCCAACACCAGGTTCCTGAACTCGGCCAGGTAGCAAGGCAACATCAGCGCCGCCGTGAGCGCATGGACGTCGTTGCCCCGCGCAAGGTGTTCATTGCATGCCGCAATGCTTTCATGGATTTCGAGCGCCATTGCAACTCGGCCGGGAGCTTGCTGTGCGCAGCTCATGAGGTCTTCGCTTCTCTTGCGGGTCATCGCCAGTCCTTGAGGCGCACTTCGGGCGGCGCCGCAAGGCAACTCTATTCACCCTGGAGCGCGACGGGGAGTAACAACATCGTCGTGAATCGGTCCGCTGCAGCGCGGTCGTTACGGGGCCTCGGCAGTTCCGCCCGCGCGCACCGCACGCACCACCGACAGCACCGCATCGACCACGGCATCCGGATCTTCGAGCTGGATGTTGTGCCCTGAGTTCGGCAGCACCCGGTGGGTGCTTCGGGATGACCAGGTCGCCTGCTCTTCATGCAGCTGCTTCCAGATGGCCTGGACCTGCCTTCCTTGCTCCGGCGTGATCTTCATTCCCCGGAGTTCGGCCGCGGTGTAGGGAGCCATTGCCGTGAGCACCACCAGCGGGCGGTTACCCAGATCCTGAAAGTCCCGGGTCTCGGCAAGCGTACTGTCGGTCGAATCGCTCTCCGCGAGCTGCGTAGTCAATGACTTGGGCGCGTAAGCCCATATGGCCTCTGCATCGCGTGCAGTCCGGTGCGGCGGCCGAGGCAGAAGCACCGGGGCCGCCGCGCGCAGCAGACCGGTCCAGGCCAGCGCCACGCCGACCCGGGACAACATGGAACGCGATTCGGTCATGAAGCCCGCCACGCGCTCGACCTGCTCCGGATGCGAGGGATCGACGAAGACAAGTCCCGCGACCTCCGGGCCGAAGTGCCTCGTGAAACCCATCGCGTAAAGCGCTCCGATGGACTGGCCGACCAGCACGAAGGGACCGCGCTCGCCGGCTTTGGTCAACGCCGCATGAAGGTCTTGCGCCACCTGCCTGGCGCTGTGGGGGGCGCTCGAGAAATCGCTCCACATCAGGCCCGCGCGGCTGTACGCGCAGGCGCGCGTGTGGGCGGCGATCTTCGGCTGCACGTCGGTCCAGCTCAGCGAACCTTCGACGCTCAGCCCCGCCTCGAACACGACCGTGGGAGAGCCCGAGCCCCGGCAATCCAGCTGGATCTTCCGGCCGCCGATGTCGACCATTGTTCCGGGCGGAGGAAAGTCCCGTGCGGCCCGGTACTGGCCCAGGCGCTCGTAGACGATGCCCGCCAGCACGAGCAACGCTGCGAATGCGGCGACTCCCAAAGCGATGTGCATGGTTCGGCGTCTGGAGGTTTTCAAGGGTGAGCCTCGGGGCGCTCTATTCTTCCGCAGACTTCCGCAGAATTGGGCAAAAAATCGACACGAAGCGGATAACGCTCGCAGGGGTGCTCTTTTCACAATGGACTGGCACGAAAAGCCAAACCGGCCGATCGATCCACACCATCGAAAGAAAGGCGCACACCATGTCCACCGGCACCACCACGCACCGCGGCGGCAGCACCCTGGCCGCACTCTCGCTCTCCCTGGCGATGGCTTCGGCGCCATCGCATTCGCAAACCGAACCGGCCCGCGCGCCGACCGATCAGAACCGCTATGTCGGCATGTGGGTCACCAAGGACGGCTACATCCGCCATGAACTGCTGCCGGGCGGCCGCTACGACGAGGCGCGCGGCAACCGCCGCAGCGCCTACCAGGGCCGCTACACGCTGCGCGGCGATCACATCGACTACGTCGACGACACAGGCTTTACGGCCGATGGCGACTTTCGCGACGGCGTGCTGTACCACGCCGGCATGGTGCTCTACCGCGAAAGTACACCGCGGCGCTGAGCCCCAAGACGCGCGTTTTGCAGAATCAGGCAAGAACGCCGTTCGATTCGTCTAACGCCCGAGGCGCCATCCGCGCGAGACTTGTCACCATGCCGGCGCAGCGTTGCGCCATGGTTCAAACAGACCAGCACGAGGAGTTTCTTATGAGCGCAATCCAGGAAAAAGTCGTCCTCATCACGGGCGCAAGCGGTGGCATTGGCGCAGCGGCTGCACGGCTCTTGGCGCGGCGCGGCGCCAAGGTGGTGCTCGGCGCGCGGCGCACCCACCAGCTCGAAGCACTGGTGGAAGAAATCACGGCGGCCGGCGGAACGGCGAGCTTCCAGCGGCTCGACGTGACCTACCGGCCCGACGTGGAAGCGTTTGCCGAGTTCGCCCTCGAGACGCACGACCGCATCGACGTGCTGGTGAACGCCGCGGGCGTCATGCCGCGCTCGCCGCTGTGGACGCGCAAGATCGACGAATGGGAACTGATGATCGACGTGAACCTGCGCGGCGTGCTGCTGGGCATTGCGGCGGTGCTCCCGACGATGCAGGAACAAGGCTGGGGCCACATCGTCAACGTGGCGCCGGTGCCCGCGGACGGCGTGTCGCCGAGTTCGGCGGTGTATTGCGGCACGCAGTACGCGGTGGACGCCATCTCCGAAGGGCTGCGGCAGGAGCATGCCGGACGGGTGCGCGTGACGGTGGTGCGCCCCGATGTGAGCGAAGCTGACAACACGCTGGCCGACCGCATCGCCGCCTGCAGCACCTTCGAGCGCATGGTCACGCGGCGGCGCATCGCGGTGCCAGTGGAAGCCGTGGCCCGCTCGATTGCAGGCGCCATCGAAGGCGGCAGCATCTCGGCGCCCCGACGCCCGGCGTGGCGGCCGAAGCCGGCCGAGCACGCGGCCTTCTGAGGGGCCGCGTCTTCCGAACTTCCGAACGGCCGCGGGTCAGTAGGTCTTGTAGGGCAGGAACTTGCCCGACAGCACCACGTTGACGCGGTCCCCCTTCGGGTCGGCCTGGCGCTGGATGTCCATGCTGAAGTCGATGGCGCTCATGATGCCGTCGCCGAACTCTTCATGGATCAGTTCCTTGATGGTGGTTCCATACACGCTCACCACCTCGTACCAGCGGTAGATGAGCGGATCGGTCGGCACGGGCGTGGGCAGCGAGCCCTTGTAGGGCACGACCTTGAGCCACTTCTGCTCCTCCACGGTCAGGCCGAAGATCTTGCCGATGATCTTCGCCTGCTTGTCGTCGAGCGTCATCTGTCCCAGGCATGCGGCAGTGGTCCACTCCTTGGAGAGGCCCACCTTCTTGGCCACGTCGGCCCACTGAATGCCCTTGGACACCTTCACGGTGATGATCTTCTCGGTAACGTCGTTGCGGTTCATGCGGGTTTGCTCCTGATCGAGTTGGATGGAATGAGTGAAGTGAAACTCACGACGCCTTGGCGCGCGTGACGAGAAAATCGACGATGTGGTTGCGCAGCGCGTAGTAGCCGTCCAGGTGGTGCAGCGAGGCACGCGTGCGTTCGCGCGGCAGCGGGTTGACCACGGTCTCGGCGATGTTGCCGGGCCGCCAGCCACCGCCGGGCTGGTCGGCGCCGTTGGTCATCAGCAGGATGCGGTCGGCCAGCAAAATGGCTTCGTCCACGTCGTGCGTGATCATGAAAACGGTTTGCTGCGTCTGGCGCACGATGGCCATCAGCTCGTCTTGAATGGTGCCGCGCGTGAGCGCATCGAGCGCGCCGAAGGGTTCGTCGAGCAGCAGCATCTTCGGCTGGATGGCAAAGGCCCGCGCAATGCCCACGCGCTGCTTCATGCCGCCCGAAAGCTGCGATGGCTTCTTGTCGATGGCGGCTTCCAGGCCCACCATGGCCACGAAGCGCCGCACCTGTATGTCGACCTGCGCGGCCGACCAGTCGGGCCAGCGCGAGCTCACGGCGAATGCGATGTTCTTGCGCACGGTAAGCCACGGCATGAGCGCGTGGCTCTGGAACACCACGCCGCGCTCCAAACTCGGGCCGGCCACTTCGCGGCCGTCCATGAACACGTGGCCGGCGCTGGCCTGGTCGAGCCCGGCCAGCACGTTGAGGATGGTGGTCTTGCCGCAGCCCGAGTGGCCGATGATGCAGACGAACTCGCCGCGATCGAGCGTGAACGACACGTTGGCGAACACCGGCCGCGCGGGCGCGAAGGCTTTGGCAAGCTCCTCGATGCGCAGGAAGCCGCTGGTAGCGGACGATGGGTTGGGAACAGCTGTCATGAGGGCGCCTTGTGCCGATCGATCACTCCACATAGGTCACCTTTCGCTGCAGCCCGGCAAAGGCCTGGTCCAGCAGCATGCCGACGACGCCGATCACCAGGATCGCGAAGATCACGTTGGTGAGCGAGAGGTTGTTCCACTCGTTCCACACGAAATAGCCAATGCCCGTGCCGCCCACCAGCATTTCGGCCGCCACGATGACAAGCCACGCAATGCTCATGCTGATGCGCATGCCCGTGAGAATGGTGGGCGCCGCGGCAGGCAATATCACGCGGAACGCACGGCGCAGCGGCTTCACTTCGAGCGTACTGGCCACGTTGAGCCATTCGCGCTTGACCGATGCCACGCCGAACGCGGTGTTCAGCAGCATCGGCCACACCGAGCAGATGAAGATCACGAAGATGCCGCTGACCGACGAGTCCTTGATGGTGTAGAGCGCAAGCGGCATCCACGCGAGCGGCGAGATGGGCTTGAGCACCTGGATGAACGGATCGAAGGCCTTGTGCAGCAGCGGCGACATGCCGATGACAAAGCCCAGCGGCACCGCGACCACGCAGGCCAGCAGAAAGCCCAGGCCCACACGCCCGAGCGAATACGCCAGCTGGACGGCAATGCCCTTGTCGTTCGGCCCGTTATCGTAGAAGGGATTCGAGAGATGCTTCCACGCGGTCACGGCCATTTCCGCCGGCGTCGGGAAGCCTGAGCTCTTGACCTGCCCTCCCGGGTCCTTGCCGAGCATCTTCTGGTATTCGATCTGCTCGGCAGTCATGCCGGCGGGGGCGCCGTTGCCGGCGGCCGGCATGGTGGCCAGCTGCCACGCGCCCACGAGCAACAGGAACATCAGGAGCGACACCAGCGCCGCCTTGAGCGACAGGTTCTTCTTGCCGTTCATGGCTCAGGCCATCTTGCTGATGGCAAAGCTCTTGACGTAGTCGTCGGGCTTGGCGGGGTCGAACACCTTGCCCATGATGGTGAACTTGGGGTAGGCGCCATCGGGCGCGCTCTGGCCGAGTTCCTTCATGCGCTTCTTCGCGTCGGTCAGCAGGAACACTTTTTCCGCAATCTGCCTGTAGTTGACGTCGCCCTTCACATAGCCCCAGCGCTTCATTTGCGTGAGCATCCACACCGCCATCGACTGCCACGGAATCGGGTCGAAGTCGGCGCGGTCGGGCACGGTGCGGATGTTGCCCAGGCCGTCGGCAAACTTGCCGGTGAGCACCTGGTTGATCACCGTCTCCGGCTGGTTCAGGTACTGCGCGGGCGCTATCACCTTGGCGATGAGTTCGCGGTTCTTCGGGTCGCGCGCCATGGCCGATGCGGTGAGCACCGAGCGCACCAGCGCGGCAAAGGTGTTGGGGTTCTTCTCGATGAACTCGGTCGAGGTGCCGAAGGCGCAGCACGGGTGGCCGTTCCAAAGGTCCTTGGTCAGCAGATGCAGGAAGCCGATTTCCTCGAACACGGCGCGCTGGTTGAAAGGGTCGGGGCCCAGGTAGCCGTCGATGTTGCCGGCGCGCAGGTTGGCCACCATCTCGGGCGGCGGCACCACGCGAATCTGGATGTCGGTGTCGGGGTTCAGGCCGGCCTCGGCCACGTAGTAGCGCAGCAGGAAGTTGTGCATGCTGTACTCGAAGGGCACGGCAAACTTCATGCCCTTCCACATCTTCGGGTCGCGCTTGTCCTTGTGCTTGTTGGCCAGCGTGATGGCCTGGCCGTTGGTGTTCTGGATGGTGGCAACATTCATCGCCACCTGGTTGGAGCCCGCGCCCATCGAAATGGCCAGCGGCATGGGCGACAGGAAATGCGTAGCGTCGTATTCCTTGTTGAGCATCTTGTCTCGAATGAGCGCCCAGCCGGCCGTCTTGACCACTTCCACGTTGAGCCCCTGCTTCTGATAGAAGCCCAGCGGGTGCGCCATGATGAGCGGCGTGGCGCAGGTAATGGGAATGAAGCCGATCTTGAGATTGGTCTTCTCGAGCGACGCCTTGTCTTGCGCCATGGCCTGCAGCGCACCCAATGGCAGCACCGACGCGATGGCGGCGCGCGCGGTGTTGGAGCCCACGGCCCGCAAGAAGTTACGGCGCACGCTGTCGACGGGGAACAGCGCCTTCATGAGGCTGGCCTCGAGCTTGTCGTCGGGGCTGACGTCGATCTCCGCCCCGCGGCCATGGTTGCGGCCGCAGGCGCAGCGCATGTTCAGTGGCCGGTCGGCGTCATAGAGATCGCAGGCGGTCGAATCGGATGGGCTGGACATGGTGGTGCACCTCGGTGAAAAGATGCACGCCACGATGCAAGGTGCGGGCCGGACGCGAGGCCGAAAGGCCTATGGACCGCAGATCGTGCAGGTGTTGTCGAGGCTTTGTAGGGGCAGCACTACACGCCGGTGCCCACCGGCTTCGTTTTCAGGCAGCCGGAGCCGCTTTGCCGTGGCGCTCGGCATACAGCGCAAGCTCCACGTCGTTCTTGGTGCCGGTCTTTTCGAGAATGCGCGCACGGTAAGTGCTCACGGTGTTGGGCGCCAGGCCAAGCTGCGCACCAATTTCGCTCACGCTGCGCCCGGCGCTGAGCAGGCGGTACACCTGGTGCTCGCGGTTCGAGAGCTGTTCCGTGCCGTTGCCCGCGTTGCGGCCCACAGCCGCAGCCAGCGCTTCGGCCGTGGCGGCCGATACATAAAGGCCGCCTGCCGCCACCTTGCGCACCGCACCCACCATGTCGTCGGCGTCTGCGCTCTTGTTCAAGTAGCCCGAAGCGCCCAGCTTGATGCAGCGCACCGCGTACTGCTTTTCGGGGTAGGTGCTGAGCATCAGCACCGGGAGCGTGGGCCAGTCCTTGCGCAGGGCCTGCAGCACATCGAGCCCGTCCCGGCCGGGCATCGCAATGTCGAGCAGCACCACGTCCAGGCCCTCCGGGCCGCCGAGTTCCTGCACGGCGGCCAGCACTTCGGGCCCTGTCTGCGCCTCGGCGCGCACCGTCATCGAGGGCAGTCCATTGGAAAGGTCGCCGAGCATCTGCTTGAGGCCCTCGCGCACGATGCGGTGGTCGTCGCCGATGAGTACGCGGATGTCGTTCATCTCGTGAAGCCTACACCGGCAACGGCAGATGCAGGCGGAAAGTGCTGCCCTCGCCCACATGGCTTTCGATCTCGATGCGCCCGCCGAAATGCCGCGCACGCTCCCGCATGCCGAGCACACCATAGGCGGTGGCCTCCTCGAAGGCCTGCGCCGGCGCGCCGATGCCGTCATCGCGCACGCTGATGCGCAACTGCTGCTGTTGGACATCGATGCGGATGTCGAGGCTGCGTGCCTTCGCATGGCGCCCGACGTTGCTGAGCATTTCCTGGAAGATGCGGAACACCGCCATGGCCGCCGGCTCGGGGAGCTCCACGCCCGCCGGCACGTCGAAGTGCCACTGCAGCGCGAGCTCGGCCGACTGCACGAACTCATGCGCCTGCCATTCGAGCGCGGCCCACAAGCCCTGGTGGTCGAGGATGCTCGGGCGCAGGTCGGTGATGATGCGGCCCACGTTGTCGACCGCGCGCTCGATCAGCTGGCTCATGTTGCCGCACTTGCCGCGCATCTGCTCGCGCATCGCCTGCGCTGCGTCGGGTGCGCGCTCCTGCTGTTCGCCCAGGCGCTTGCCGATCCAGTTGACGTCCATCTTCAGCGCCACCAGAAGGCTGCCCAGCTCGTCGTGCACTTCGCGCGCGATGCGGGTGCGTTCGTCCTCACGCACCTTGTCGAGCCAGGCCGAGAGCTCCCGCAACTGCACCAGCGCATCGCTCAGCTCGCGCGTTCGCTCCTGCACGCGCACGCCGAGCTCGTCCTTGGCCTGCTGCAGCGCCTCGGCCTGCCGGCGGCGCTCGGTGATGTCGACAAAGGTAATGACGGCGCCGCGCACCTGCGCGCCGTCCATGATGGGGTGGCTCGAATACTCCACTGCAAAGGCGCTGCCGTCGCGGCGCCAGAACACTTCGGTGTCGATGCGGCACGGCAGGCCGCGGCGAAAGGCGTTGAAGATGGGGCAGTCCGTGTCGGCGTAGTACGAGCCATCCGGATGCGAGTGGTGCGTGAGCTCGTGCATGTTGCTGCCGATCACGTCGCGCGCCTCGTGGCCCAGCATCTGTGCGCCGGCCCGGTTGATGAACATGCAATGGCCATCCAGGTCGATGCCGAAGATGCCCTCGCCTGTCGACTCGAGCAGCAACCCCAATTGGTGCTGCCACAGCGGGTGGCTGGCGGTTGGGTTGAGTACGGGCGTTTCCATGCACCAAAAGCAAGCAACAAACGTTCCTGGTTACTTGCTCCCTCTCCCCTGGGGGAGAGGGTTGGGGTGAGGGTGCGTCGGCAGTTGGGCGCTCAGCGTTCCCAGCGGAACTTGCGCTCCGATTCGGAAATCGGCTGGTCGTTGATGCTCGCGTAGCGCCGCTGCATCAGGCCGTTCTCGGCGAACTCCCAGTTCTCGTTGCCGTGGCTGCGAAACCACTGCCCCGCCGCGTCGTGCCACTCGTACTCGAAGCGCACGGCAATGCGGTTGTCCATGAAGGCCCAGAGCGTTTTCTTCAGGCGATAGTCGTGCTCGCGCTCCCACTTGCGGGTGAGAAATTGCACCACCTGTTCGCGGCCGTTGACGAAGTCGGCGCGGTTGCGCCATTCGGTGTCGGGCGTGTAGGCCAGGCTCACACGGACCGGGTCGCGTGTGTTCCAGGCGTCTTCGGCGGCCTGCACTTTCCTGGTTGCGGTTTCAAGGGTGAAGGGCGGCAGCGGGGGGCGGGATTCCATGGCGGTCTTTCGGTGAATGAAAAAGGGGAGAAGGGATTGCGAAGGCCCGCAATGTGCCACACGTAGACAGACCTGTCTACATGCCTACAATACGGCCATGGACATCTCCGGACTGCCCGCGCGCGAGCGCATCCTGCACACCGCGCACGACCTCTTCTATGCCGACGGCATTCGTGCCACGGGCATCGACCGCGTCATTGCGGCATCGGGCGTGACCAAGGTCACCTTCTACCGGCACTTTCCATCCAAGGACGACCTGGTGCGCGAGTTTCTCGATCACCGCCATGCGCGGTGGATGGCATGGTTCGTCGATGCGCTCGGCCGGCGCGGCGCGCATGAACGTGCAGGCAATGCGGGGGCCTTGCTGCTGCTGCCCGAGGTCATGGCCGAATGGTTCGCCGACCCGGTCTTCAGGGGCTGCGCGTTCATCAACTCGGTGGCCGAGGTGGGCGGCAGCGTGCAAGGCGCCGCCGAGCGCGCGCGCGAACACAAGCGCGAGATGGCCGAGGTCATCGCGGGCCTGCTGCCTGCCGGCGCTGCGTCGCGCATGGCGCTCGCGCAGGCTGCCGCGCTGGGGGTGGACGGCGCCATTGTCAAGGCGCAGATGGGCGGCCCCGCCCTGGCGCGCGAAGCCGTGGACGATCTGCGCCGGCTGCTCGAGGCGCTGGTTGTCGCGTCGGCACCGTCCACGACTCGATAACATCCGTTCCGAACACGACAACACACATGGCTTCGACGCGACTTCCCTCGACGCAGGGCCTGCAGGCTTTCGAGGCCGTGGCGCGCCTGCGCAGCGTGAACCTCGCGGCGGAAGAGCTCAGCGTCACCCCCAGCGCAGTGAGCCACCGCATCCGCCAGCTCGAAACGCTGCTCGATCTCAAGCTTTTTTCAGGCAACGACTTCGGTCTGAGCGCCGACGGCGTGGCCTACCTGGCCCGCGTGCGCGAGGCCATTGCGGCGCTGCAGCAGGTGCCCGGCCGCGAGCCCGCATCGCAAGTGCGGCGGCTGCGGGTGGCGGTGACGCCCACGTTCTCCCGCCAGATGCTGCTGCCCCGGCTCGCGCGGTTTCGCGACGCCTATCCGAACATCGAACTGATGCTGCAGGTGACCATGCCGGTGCGCAACATGACGGCCGAAGAGGCCGACCTGGAACTGCGCTTCGGCACCGGGCCTTTTCACGATCGCGAGTTCTGCCAATTGCTGGCCGACGACGTCGCGCCTGCCTGCAGCCCGGCGTACCTGCAGCGCCACGGGCCATTCGACGGCTTTGCAACCGATGCCGAGGTCTCGCGCGTGCAGCTGCTGCGCACGCCGCTCGAGTCGTGGCGCACCTGGTTCAAGGCCCGCGGCATCGGCTTGCCGGAGCCGGCCACAGGCCACCAGTTCAACGACCTGGGCCTGGCGCTCGATGCGGCGGCCGAAGACTTCGGCGTGGTGCTGATGCACCTGAAGCTCGGCAGCGCGTGGCTGGAGAACGGGCGCCTCGTGCGGCTTTCGGCAGAGAGCGTGCCCTCGCCCAACGCCTACTTCCTGTGCTGGCGGCCGGGGGCGATGGAACGCTGGGAGTGCGCAACTTTCGTCGAATGGTTGCGGCAGGCGCTGCGCGACTGACTGAATTCTTTTCAGGTCCGGCCCGGGTATTTTTCAGGTCCGAGTCCGTTTTGGACGCCACACTCGGCCCGCGGCGGAGCTTGCCCATAATCCCCGCTCGCGCAATCGAAAAACAGAGACCACCCAGGAGACTCCCCGTGCCCGACCTTTCCAAGATCACCTGCATCGAAGACCTGCGGGTGATCGCCAAGCGGCGCGTGCCGAAGATGTTCTACGACTACGCCGACTCCGGCGCATGGACCGAGGGCACCTACCGCGCCAACGAGAGCGACTTCCAGAAGATCAAGCTGCGCCAGCGCGTGGCGGTGAACATGGAGGGCCGCTCCACGCGCTCCACCATGATCGGCCAGGAGGTGGCCATGCCGGTGGCGATTGCGCCCACCGGCCTCACCGGCATGCAGCACGCAGACGGCGAGATCCTCGGTGCGCGCGCCGCCAAGGCTTTCGGCATTCCGTTCACGCTGTCGACCATGAGCATCTGCTCGCTGGAAGACATTGCGGAAAACACCGGCCGGCATCCGTTCTGGTTTCAGCTCTACGTAATGAAGGACCGCGACTTCATCGAGCGGCTGATCGAGCGCGCCCGCGCGGCGAACGTGTCGGCGCTGCAGCTCACGCTCGACCTGCAGATCCTCGGCCAGCGCCACAAGGACATCAAGAACGGCCTTTCGACGCCGCCCAAGCCGACCATCGCCAACATGATCAACCTGGCGACCAAGCCGCACTGGTGCCTGGGCATGCTCGGCACCAGGCGCCGCACCTTCGGCAACATCGCGGGCCATGCCAAGGGCGTGAAAGACCTGTCGTCGCTGTCGTCGTGGACGGCCGAGCAGTTCGACCCCGCGCTGAGCTGGGCCGATGTGGAGTGGATCAAGAAGCGCTGGGGCGGCAAGCTGATTCTGAAAGGCATCATGGACGAGGAAGACGCGCGCCTGGCCGCCAACAGCGGCGCCGATGCGCTCATCGTCTCCAACCACGGCGGGCGCCAGCTCGACGGCGCGCCCTCTTCCATCTCGGCGCTGCCCGCCATCGTCGATGCAGTGGGCAGCAACATCGAGGTGTGGATGGACGGCGGCATCCGCAGCGGACAGGACGTGCTCAAGGCCCGCGCGCTCGGCGCCCGCGGCACGCTCATCGGCCGCAGCTTTCTCTACGGCCTGGGCGCCTACGGGCAAGCCGGCGTGACGCGCGCGCTGCAGATCATTCACAAGGAACTCGACATCACCATGGCCTTTTGCGGCCACACCAATATCGAGAACGTGGATTCGGGCATCCTGCTGCCGGGCACCTTCTAAGCCCCCTCGGGCGGCAGGCTTGCGGCGCTGGCTGACAGCGCGCAAATGCGTGCGTGCGGAAAATTGTTGCTTCCAACAACATCGCCCCGCACGGGCGGCAAAAACCATCATGAGCGCAGTCACGCCTGTCACGGAAGGCCCTTCGGCCTCCGCATCCCCTCCCCACCACTACACGGCCGAAGAAAAGCGCCACCGCGTCTTCTCGATCATGGCGGCCTCGTCGGGCAACCTGGTCGAGTGGTTCGACTTCTACGTGTACGCCTTTTCGGCGCTGTACTTCGCGTCGGCCTTCTTTCCCAAGTCGGACCCGACGGTGCAGCTGCTGAACACCGCGGGCGTGTTCGCGGCCGGCTTCCTGATGCGGCCCATCGGCGGCTGGCTCTTCGGCCGCATTGCCGACAAGATCGGGCGCAAGACCTCGATGCTGATCTCCGTCACGATGATGTGCGGCGGCTCGCTGGTCATCGCTTTCCTGCCGACCTATGCGCAGATCGGCGCTTGGGCGCCCTTCCTGCTGCTGGTGTGCCGGCTGTTCCAGGGCCTTTCGGTGGGCGGCGAATACGGCACCACCGCCACCTACATGAGCGAGGTGGCGCTGCGCGGGCAGCGCGGCTTCTTCTCGTCGTTCCAGTACGTCACGCTGATCGGCGGGCAGCTGCTCGCGGTGCTGGTGATCGTGGTGCTCGAACAGCTGCTCACCGAGGCCGAGCTCAAGGCCTGGGGCTGGCGCATTCCGTTCGTGGTGGGCGCTGTGGCCGCCGTGGTGGCGCTGCTGCTGCGCCGCACGCTGCACGAAACCCAGAGCGCCGAGGCCAAGGCCAACAAGGAGGCCGGCAGCATGGCCGGGCTGTTCAAGCACCACACGCCGGCTTTCCTCACGGTGCTGGGGTACACGGCCGGCGGCTCGCTCATCTTCTATACCTTTACCACCTACATGCAGAAGTACCTGGTGAACACGGTGCATCTGCCGATCAAGACGGCGAGCTACGTGATGACCGGCGCGCTCTTCGTCTACATGTGCATGCAGCCGGTGTTCGGCGCGCTGTCGGACCGCATCGGGCGGCGCAACAACATGCTGCTGTTCGGCGGGCTCGGCGCATTGGCCACGGTACCGATTCTCACGGCGCTGCAGCACACCACCAACCCGGTGGTGGCCTTCGTGCTGATCATCGTCGCGCTGGCGATCGTGAGCTTCTACACCTCGATCAGCGGCATCGTGAAGGCGGAGATGTTTCCGCCCGAAGTGCGCGCGCTGGGCGTGGGGCTGGCCTATGCGGTCGCCAACGCCATCTTCGGCGGCTCGGCCGAATACGTGGCGCTGGGCCTCAAGTCGCTGGGACACGAATCGGCGTTCTTCTGGTACGTGAGCGCGATGATGGTGATCGCGTTCCTGGTGAGCCTGCGCCTGCCGCGGCAGGCGGCCTACCTGCACCACGACCACTGACCCGCCGCCCCGCGCGCGGCGCTACTCTTCGGCGATCCAGAGACCGGGGTAGTCGCGCACGAAGCAATCGGAGGTGACGCTCAGCGTTGCCGCGTAGTCGAAGCGCTTCGCATCGTAGGTGTATTCATCGCTCGCGGTGCGTTCGTAGCGCTGCACCAGCTCGCTCAGCACGCCGCCCTCCAGGTCGACCCAGGCCGCCGGCGCATCGGCCCCTTCGCCCTGTGCAAGATTGAGCCGGCGCAATTGCAGCAGGTTGGTGGCTGGCGTAAAGCCAAGGTCCAGGTCCACGCAATGCGAAAGGTCCGGCACCGCTTCGTCGTTGAGTTTCCAGTGCCCGCGCGCGTCGCGGGCAATCGACAGATCGACCGCGTCTGCGCCGAGCCACCCGCGCACGGTGCCCCATTGCGCGTGCCAGTGCAGGTCGCAGCGCACACGGTAGTGCAGTTGCGCAATGCGGCGGTCTTCAAGACGGAACACGGCGGCGCCGTCGAGCTGCCATGCGGTGGCGTTGCGTTCGAGGCGGCAGGCGTCATGGCCCGGTGCATCGAGCCTGCGCCACAGGATGGAAGCGACGGTTTGCATGCCGCGGATGATGGCGCGTGCGGGCGCAACAGGCAAGCCTTGTCACAATGCCCCGCACATGAACAAGAAGAAGACCCGACTCCCCGCGGCAGCCCTGCTGTTGTCCGCCCTGCTCTGCCTGGCTGCCGCGCCGGCCGATGCCGCGCTGAAAGACGGCGACATCGTCTTTCACACCTCGCGCTCCGCCCAGAGCCTGGCCGTGCAGCGCGCCACCGGCTCGCGTTACAGCCACATGGGCATCGTGCTGGTGCGCGGCGGCAAGCCCTATGTGTTCGAGGCGGTGTCGACCGTGCGCTACACGCCGCTCGCCCAGTGGACGGCGCGCGGCGACGGCGGGCACTACGTGGCCAAGCGGCTGCGCAATGCCGATGCACTGCTGACGCCTGCCGCCGTGGCCCGGCTGCACGCGGGCTCCGCCGACTACGAAGGCCGCCCCTACGACCTCACCTTCGAATGGTCGGACCAGCGCATCTACTGTTCCGAACTCGTGTGGAAGCTCTACCAGCGCGCGCTGGGCGTGCGCATCGGCGAGCTGCAGAAGATCCGCAGCTTCAACCTGGGCGACCCCGCGGTGCGCGCCAAGATGCGCGAGCGCTATGGCGACAACGTGCCGATGGACGAGCCGGTGATCTCTCCGGTGGCGATGTTCGAATCGCCGCTGCTCACGACGGTGGAGGCGCGCTGAGCGCCGGACGGTCTCGATCAAGGCGTCGTTCGCATCGATGCATGGCGAGCTAACATCGTACGACCGACCATTCAGAGGAGCGCGCAATTGGAATCCTGGTTCGCCCATGCCAAGCCGATCGACTCGCTGGAGCCCGAGATCGCTTTCCATTTGCAGGACGAGTTCCGTCCCGTGTCGGGGGGCCCGGCCGAACCGCTCGCCTTGCCCGGGTTTCCGCGCGCCGAGCGTTTGCTGGCGCGCACCCGCGAGGTGATCGGGCACGAGGCGGAGCTTGCCGCGTACTACGCACAGGTGGTTGCGGCCGCCCGGCGCCACGCGCTCACGCTCAGCCAGGTGCGGCACTACTTCTGGATGGATCTGCAGCTGGACAATGAAGAAGCCGGCGTTGAGCTGTCGTTCCCCTGGTATGACACCTTTGCCACGATGGACCATTTTCTTGCCGCAATAGCCGGCAACGACCAAGGCATGATCTACGACGACCAAGACCAGGGCTGGGCCGTGGAGGTCTGGGCCCGCAACGGCACGCTCTACATCCGCCAAAGCGATCCCGAGGCCGACGATGACCCCGGCATGGCCGTGACGCTGCCCAGGGCGGGCCTGCAGGCCCGCATCGCACCGCTGCGCGAGCGCACCGTGAAGATCGTGGCCCAGCTTGCAAAGGAATTCGGGGCCGACGTGTGGACCACGGGCGAGGCGCCTTCGTTTCCTTAGCGCAGGGCCTCGGAGCTCAGATCGGATACGCCGTCAGGATGTAGAACGGCTTGCCGTTGTAGCTTTCCATCTTCAGGATGATGCGCACGCCGGAGAGGTCGTTGACGGCCGTGCTGCCGAACTGCACGCCCCGCCCCACCACGTAGCCCAGCACGTGCTCCAGCTCCGGCGACTTGCTGCCCGCGGCCGCACTGCGTGACCAGGCTTGCACGGCGGCTGCATTGGCGCGCAGGGTTTCGGTGATCGCGCGTTCCGCCGTGGCCAGGTCGGCAAAGGTAGACACCGCCTTCGGGCCCGGCCGGGTGGCGGTTCGCACCCTGGCCAGCAGTTGCGCGTCGGTCTGGCCGACGTGCCGCGCCATGGTGTGCCCGCCAAGCCTCGATCCGGCGGCGGCTTCATGCTCGGCCAGGCGAATGCGGCCGCCGCGCGTCACGGCAATGATGCGGGCGGCTCCGAGCCCCGCGGCCACGACCAAGGGAACCGCCACATCGACCGCAAGCCCGATACCGTCAGCCGTTTCACGAGAGGCGCCCAGGGCCTCCGCCGCCGAGCTGGCGGTGACTGCGGTGGCAGTGCGCTGCGGAGTGCCCGTCCAGACCTGGCGGCCCGAGGTGGCGAGGGTGTCGAAGCCGTGCACGCCCAGCACCACGCAGCCGGCCTTGGTCACCATGGTGGGCTCGGGCGCAAGGCAAAGTACGCCGGCGCCCACCAGTTCCACGACGCCGCCCACCAGCCCGACGGTACCCCAGAGCCGGTTGCTCAGGCTCGCGGATTCGGGCACGTCCTGCCCGCCCAGAACGCCGGCCATCTGCACCGGTGTCAGTGCAATGGTCATGCCTTCGACTTCGTCACTCATGCCAGATCCCTTTCCTTGCCATGCTTTTCGATGCCATCGGGCGGCCGAAACCGCGGTCCGCCGCATTCTGGCATGCACCCGCCGCAGGCAGACACGGCCCGGCCGCGAGACAATCGGCCCGTGAGTTCCCAGCCTTTGCCAAAGCCGCCGATACGCCGCATCGCCCACCTCGACATGGACGCCTTCTTCGCGTCCGTCGAGCTGCTTCGCTATCCGCAGCTCAAGGGATTGCCGGTGGTGATTGGCGGCGGGCGGCGCAGCGTGGACGAGGCGATTCGGCGCCTGCCCGAAGGCGGCACGCTGGCCGACATTCCGGTCGACGCCTTCCCGCGCCTGAAGGACTACGTGGGCCGCGGCGTGATCACCACCGCCACCTACCCCGCGCGGCAGTTCGGCGTGGGTTCGGCCATGGGGCTCATGAAGGCGGCCAAGCTGTGC
Source organism: Variovorax sp. CCNWLW225 (assembly GCF_037204045.1). Taxonomy (NCBI): domain Bacteria; kingdom Pseudomonadati; phylum Pseudomonadota; class Betaproteobacteria; order Burkholderiales; family Comamonadaceae; genus Variovorax; species Variovorax sp. CCNWLW225. The sequence continues at coordinate 900,434 of NZ_JBBCBV010000001.1, forward strand.
CCGCAGGCGATCATCCTGCCGGTGGACTTCGACGAGATCCGCAAGTACTCGCGCACTTTCAAGCAGGTCATCAGGGAGGTCGCGCCGCTGATGGAAGACCGCGGCGTGGACGAGGTGTACATCGACTTCACCGACGTACCGGGCGGGCAACGCGACGGCGGGCGCTCGCTCGCGCGGCTGATCCAGAAAGCGATTCTCGACGCCACCGGCCTCACCTGCTCCATTGGCGTGGCGCCCAACAAGCTCATTGCCAAGATGGCGAGCGAGTTCAACAAGCCCAACGGCATCTCGGTGGTCTACGAGGACGACTTGCAGACCCTCATCTGGCCGCTGCCTTGCCGCAAGGTGAACGGCATCGGGCCCAAGGCCGATGAAAAGCTCAAGCGCTTCGGCATCGAGACGGTCGGCCAGCTTGCGGCCCGCGACAGGGATTGGCTCATCCAGAATTTCGGCAAGTCCACCGGCGCGTGGATGCACGAGGTGGCCTGGGGGCGCGACAACCGGCCGGTGGTAACCGAAAGCGAGCCCGTGTCGATGAGCCGCGAAACCACGTTCGACCGCGACCTGCATGCGGTACGCGACCGCGCCGAGCTCGGCGCCATCTTCACCCACCTGTGCGAGAAGCTGGCCGAAGACCTGCAGCGCAAGGGCTACGTGGGCAAGACCATCGGCATCAAGCTGCGCTATGACGACTTCAAGATTGCCACGCGCGACCAGACCATCGACCGCTACATCGCCGACGGCAAAACCATCCGCCAGATTGGCGGGCTGTGCCTGAAGCGCGTGCCGCTCGAGCGGCCGCTGCGCCTGTTGGGCGTGCGCGTGGGTGCACTTGCAAAGGCGGGCAGCCCCGAGGCGATGGCGCCTTCCGGCGCAGGGGTGCAGCGTGCACCGGCGGAAGCGGCGGCGACTACTGCGTCGCTCTTCTAGCTCGATGCCGAACCGCTGGCCTAGGCGCATTGCCATTGCACTGCTGGCGCTGCCGCTACTGGCCGGGCTTTATGTGGGCACGGCCTGCGCGTTGATGTTCTGGCCAGCCAACGCAACGCCTCAAGACACCACCACCGCAAACACGCCCGGAGTGCAGGCCTGGGTCTTGAGCAACGGCGTACACACCGACCTGGTATTTCCGATCCGCTCGGCAACCATCGACTGGCGGCAGCTCTTCCCGGTCGCGCATTTCAAAGCCGTGCCGCCAGACGCCGAGTTCATCGCCATCGGCTGGGGAGACCGCGAGTTCTACCTGAACACGCCGACCTGGGGCGACCTGACCGTGTCCCGCGCATTCGGCGCCATGCTCGGCGGCAACCGTGCCCTGCTTCACGTCACCTACCTGCGCCGCGCGCAGCTGCGGCACAACGCCTTCCACCTGCCGCTTTCAGAAGCGCAGTACGCACAGCTCGCGGACTACGTGCGTGCCGCCCTGCCGGCAGGCCGCGCAACGCCGATTGCCGGCGCCCACTACGGCAACGACGATGCCTTCTACGAAGCCGAAGGCGGCTACCACCTCTTCGAGACCTGCAATACCTGGACCGGCCGGGGCCTGCGGCAGGCGGGGGTCACGGTGAGCCGCTGGACGCCCTTCGATTTCAATGTGACGTGGCACCTGCAGCCGTTGCGCCCCTGACGCACAGGAACAAAGAGCCTCCATCGCACCAGCGGCGCGTGCGGCGTCCTACAGGCGACGGTTGCCGGCACAGGCACAAGCGACGGGAATCGCTACAACCCGAACCACATGCCGGCACGCTCCACATCGCCTCCTCAGCCCTCGCCGCCTTCCAAGCCGACGCCGATCGCCAACGGCCTGGTCTATGTGAACCCCGACATGCCGGGCATCCGGCGCCTGAAGCACGGGGACCACTTTCGCTACCGCGATGCAAAGGGGCAATGGGTGCGCGACCCGGACGAGCTCTCGCGCATCCGCATGCTGGCGATTCCGCCGGCCTATACGCAGGTGTGGATCTGCCCCCTGCCCAACGGCCATCTGCAGGCCACCGGCATAGATGCGCGGGGCCGCAAGCAGTACCGCTACCACCCCGACTGGCGGCTCTTCAAGGACGAAACCAAGTTCGAGCGGCTCGAAGCCTTCGGGCTTGCGCTGCCGCGCATCCGCGCACGCGTGGTGCGCGACCTGCAAGAGGGCGGCAAGGCTGCCGCGCCGGGGCGCCAGCTGGTGCTGGCTGCGCTGGTGCGCCTGCTCGACACCACGCTGCTGCGCGTGGGCAATGAAGAGTACGCGAGCAGCAACGGCTCCTACGGCCTCACCACGCTGCGCAACCGGCATGCCGCCGTGCAGGGCGCGGCGCTGCGGCTGCGCTTTCGGGGCAAGAGCGGCGTCATGCACGAAACCCTGCTGGACGATCCGCGCGTGGCGAAGGTGGTGCGCCAGTGCCAGCAGCTGCCCGGCCAGGCGCTCTTTCAGTACCAGGACGAAGACGGCGAGCTGCGCAGCGTATCGTCCACCGACGTGAACGACTACCTGGCCGAAGCCTCGCCGGGCGAGCGCTTTACCGCCAAGGACTTTCGGACCTGGCACGGCACCGTGCAGGCGCTGGAGCTCACGCGGCTGGCCTGCGAACCGGGCCGCACCGCCGCCGACGGCAGCCGCTACAGCGCCAAGGAGATCCTGGCCGCAGTGGCCAAGCAGTTGGGCAACACGCCCGCGGTGTGCAAGAAGGCCTATGTGCACCCCGCGGTGCTGGCGCTGGGCAGTGCGCTTGCGGGCGATGCCGAAGACGAATCCGCGGAGGTGCTGCGGAAGATGTCGGCCCGCACCGCGGCCCGGCGCACGCGCGGTCTCCACGCCGCGGAGGAGCGGCTGCTCGCCTTTCTGCGGGCGCACCGGCAACGGCTGGCGCGCGAACTGCGCGAGGCCTCGAAAGCACGGAAGGCGAACGGCAAAGGCAGCCCGACGGCGGCGCCCCGGCCCACCCGGCGCCCCGCGCCGCGGCGAAGGCCTGCTCAGCCCGCGGCGAGCGAGAAGCGAACGCTGTCGCGTTCCAGCGCCGCTGTGTAGCCCAGGTCTTCGGCCAGGCTTTGCAGCGCAATGGCGTCGATGGCCAATGCACGCGGCGCACGATGCGCACCGAGCACCGGGCTCACGCCGCCGGATTCGCGCGGCAAGGCGCTCAGGCGAAGCGCGTCAGCCCCGTCGGCATCGATGCGTATGGCGCCGGCCTCCGGCACGCTGTCGTGCAGATAGCCGAGCCCGCCGAGAAGCAGATAGCGCAATGCGGCTCCCTGCGGCCTGCGGGGTTCGCCTTCAAGAGGATCGAGCGCGGGGTCGACGTCCAGCGTCACGCCGTGCATGTCGAAGGCTGCGCGCATCAGGCCCACGCATTGCGCCACCAGCGCGCTGCGCGTGATGCCGTCGTCCGCCGTGGCCAGTTCCCAGTCGCGCAGCGAGCGGATCCCCTCCACGAGCTCGGACACCTGGTTGTCGATGAGCGCCACGCGCTCTTCGCAGGCTGCGGGGTCGATGGGCGTCGCGCCGACCTGGCGCTTGAGCATGAGCAATGCCATGCGAATGACCGAGACCGGCGCCGCCATGTCGTGCCGCAATGCCGGCAAGGCGCGAGTGAGCAATTCATGGCGGACGCCGGCGGCGATCCAGCTGCGGGCTCCTGGCGAGGCCTTCATTGCACGGCGGCGCCCGAAGGCTTCGCCTCGTTTTGTGGACAGGCCGGCAGACGGCAGCGGCCTGCAGGTCGGGGGACGGCAATGGGCACGTTCACTTTGCGCTTCCTGAGCGAAGGAAAGTCAACAAGTATCGGCCCCGCCTTCTTCGGCGGGTGTAGGAGCGTGCCTACGCTTTGGGCCTCGGAGAAACCGAGTTTTCGGGGTGGACGCAAGGCTACGGTTTGCCGAGGTAGACCCGCACGTCCTTCACCTCCACGCCCGCGGCTGCGACGGCTGAGCGCAGCTGCGCCTCGGTCACGCCCAGGGTCTGGGTCCAGTAGCGCACCTCGTGCGGCTCGTTCACGTTGATGCGGCTCCGGTCTTGCGGGCCGCGCTTGCTGAGATCGTCTGCCATGGTGGTTGGATGCTCCTTGATCGATGCATACACGATGCGCCCTTTTTCTGCACGGCACTGGAGGACGGCGGCGCGGCTCGATGCAGGAAAAGTCCGAGCAGCAGCGCAGTACCGCAGGGCGCCGTCGGTGTTGGAGATGTCCGGAAGCGGCGCGCGCGGCGATGGCCTCGCGCCTATCTTCAGCGCTCGATCACCTCCCGCACTGAATACCGCATGACCCCCGAGCAGAACAAGCGCACCATTTCCGACGCATGGAAGGCCTTCGCAAGCCACGATGCAGCACGCATCGCCGCCTGGTTCACGGAAGACGCCGAGTGGCTCGCGCCGCAGCGCAACGCCACCGCGCTGGCGCTGGACATTCCCGACCACATGATCGGACAGAAGGCCATCGTGCACTTTCTGGCCGAGATGTTCCCGAAGCTTTTCGTCTCCGATGTCACCGTCGATTTCCGCAGCAGATACTGCGAAGGCGACACCGTGATCGTCGAACTGCGCATGCAGGCCATGCTTGCGAACGGCAGAAAGTACGACAACGACTACTGCTTCATCTTCGAACTCCGAGACGGACGCATCGCCCGCATGCGCGAGTACATGGATACGCAGAAAGGCCATGCCTGCATCTTCGGCTGATGCATGCAGCGCACAAGGCCGCTATCTGCAGCGCGCCTGCAGTTCGCGCTTGAGCACCTTGCCGTTGGCTGTGGTCGGCATTGGGGCGATTGCCTCGATGCGCGCCGGCCGCTTGTAGGGCGACAGATGCTCCGCCAGGTACCCGCGCAATGCGGGTTCATCGAGAACCGCGCCTGGCTTCATTTCGACGAAGGCGACGATCTGCTCGTTGCCGTCCGATTCGGGCATGCCCACCACCGCGCAAAGGTGCACGCCGTCGAAACGGCCGATCACCGTTTCGATCTCGGCGGGGTACACGTTGAAACCCGAGCGGATGATCATTTCCTTGAGCCGGCCGACCACGAACAGCGCGCCGTCCGCATCGAAGCGGCCGAGGTCGCCGCTCGCGTACCAGCCGCCTGGACGCATGACCTGCGCCGTGGCCGCCGCATCGCGAAAGTAGCCAAGCATGAGGCCAGGGCCGCGCAGCCAGATTTCGCCTGTTTCTCCCGGCGCGACATCGTTGCCGCCCGAGTCGACGATGCGTGCCTCGCCGCCTTCCACCACGTAGCCCGCGGCCGTGTCCGCGCGCGGAGCCTCGACGCGCGTCAGGAACACCGAGCCCGCGTATTCCGAGAGGCCGTAGCCATAGTGCAGCGGCTGGCCGAACAGCGCCTCGATGCGCTGCTTGAGCCCCAGGTCGAGCGGCGCGGAACCCGTATAGACGTAGCGCAACGCCGGAAAGCGAATCGCCGCTCGCTCCGCCTCGATGTGCGCCAGCAGGCGCGCATACATGGTGGGGGGGCCGAGCAGGTTCGACACCTGCTCATGCGCGAGCGCCTGCAGCATGTCGGCGGGCGAAAAGCTGGCGCGCAGCACCAGCGCAGCGCCGCCCGTGAGCGCGGCCATCAGCACCGTGCCAATGCCGAAGATGTGCGTCATCGGCAAGAAGGCGTAGACCCGATCGCGCTGGCTCAGTGAGCGCACGCGGGCCGACACGCGGCCGAAATGCAGCAGCCCGCGGTGCGACACCATCACGCCCTTGGGTGTACCCGAGGTGCCTGATGTGAAGATGATGGCGGCCGCATCCGCCAGCGCAGGGTCGGCCTCCGGGCGGGCTTCGGCGCGCGCGGCCGAGCGCAACACGCCGGGCAATGCCGACGATGTGGCGCCGGCGCGAATCGCGTGCTGGCGCGCGGCCTCCGAAGCGCCGGTGGTGAAGTAGCACAGCCGTGCATCCGCGCGCTCGGCAATGGCCGCAATTTCGCCCGGCGACATGCGCGCATTGACGCCGCACGACCAGGCTCCGACACGGCTGCACGCCATGATCAGCGCGATGTGCGCGGCGCAGTTCTCGGCCACCAGCAGCACGCGGTCGGTCGGCCGCACGCCCGCTGCCAGCAAGTCTTGGGCGGCAGCCTCGGCCATGGCCTGCAACGCCGCATACGACACGGTGCCCGAGGGCTCGAAAAGAAAAACCGCTTCGGGCGAGCGCGATGCGCGCGCTTCGAGCAGTTCGTGAATTCGCGTGGGCACCATCGGCTATTCCGCTTCGATGCCCTTGGACGCGGTGGCCCAGAGCTTTCGGTCGGCCTGGCCCTTGGAGGCCAGCAGTTCCGCGGCGCCGGTCCACACTTCGTAGCCCTGCTCGCGCAAGCGATTGGCGATGTCCTCGCGCGCCATGGCCTTGTGCGCGGCTGCATTCAGGCGGGCGACCAGCGCCGGGTCCATGCGCGCGGGGCCATAGAGGCCGAACCAGCCGCCCACGTCATACCCGGCCACGCCGGATTCGATCATGGTCGGCACCTCGGGCAGCATGCGGTTGCGCTGACGCGATGTGACCGCCAGCGCGCGCAGCTTGCCCGACTGGATGAACGGCCGCGAGGTGGCGATGATGTCGAACATCATCGTCACGGTGCCGCCCATCACATCGGCCAGCGCGGGCGCGCTCCCTTTGTACGGCACATGCGTCAGCTGCACGCCGGTCATCTTCTCGAGCAGCGCCCCGCTCAGGTGGTTCGAGGCGCCGATGCCGGCCGAGCCGTAGAACACCTTGCCCGGCCGCGCCTTCGCGTAGGCCAGCAGTTCGGCCACGCTGTGCACCGGCAGGTCCTTGTTGACCACGAGCACATTGGTGTAGTCCACCAGCGGCGCAATGGGCGTCAGGTCCTTCATCGGGTCAAAGGGCATCTTGCGCTGGATGTTCGGGTTGATGGTGATCGTCGGACTCGCCCCGAAGAACAGCATCGCGGCATCCGGCACAGCCTTGGCGACCGCATCGCCGCCCACCGAACCGCTGGCACCCGGCCGGTTTTCCACGATGACCTGCGTGCCGAGCTCCTGGCCCAATGCGGGCGCGAGCAGGCGCGCCGCGCCGTCCACCGGGCCGCCCGCGGAATAGCCGACCACCAGCTTGATGAGTGGCGGCAGCTGCGGTTGCTGCTGCGCGAAGGCACGCGAAGGCAGTGCGGCCAGCAGTGCGCTGCCTGCCAGCGCGGTGGCGGCTTGCCGCCGTGTGATGTCCGTGGTTTCCATTGGCTTGTCTCCTGTTGTTTATTTCTTGGGCGAACGCAACCGGCTCAAACAGGCAGATCGAGCACCTGCCGCGCGAGGATGTTTCGCTGGATCTCGTTGGTGCCGCCGTAGATCATTGCGGCCGTCGAGCCGATCAACGGCGACAGCACGTTGAAGGTCTGTCCGTCGAGCACCTGGTCGCCGGCCACCGCGCCCTGTTCTTCGCCGGCCTCGATCAGCAATGCGCCGATGCGGTGGTAGGTTTCGCTGGCCCAGATCTTCAGCAGCGACACCGATGCGGGCAGCGGCTTGCCCGCTCGCACGATGTCGGCAAAGCCGGTGTAGGCGGCCGACAGGTCGAGCACGTCGAGCCGAAGTGCCGCGAAGCGCTGCGCGAACACCGGGTCTGCAAAGAGGCGCCGCGCCTGTGCAAGCCGCGCTAGTTGGCCGAGCGCGTACTGCGACTGCTTGGGGCTGCCGAGAAAGATGCGCTCAAAGCCCAGCAGCGCCTTGGCAATGGTCCAGCCGCCGTGCAGCTTGCCAACCAGGTTTTCGGCCGGCACGCGCACATTGTCGAAAAACACCTCGCAGAACTCGGGCTCGCCTGAAAGCGTGTGAATCGGCCGCACCGTGATGCCCGGCGTGCGCAGGTCGCACAGCAAAAAGCTGATGCCCTCCTGCTTGCGCGCCGCCTTGTCGGTGCGCACGAGCATGAAGATGTGGTTGGCGTCCTGCGCCAGCGTGGTCCAGATCTTCTGGCCGTTGACGATGAAGTGGTCGCCCTCTGCATCGCGCCCCTCCACGGCCTCGGTGCGCAGCCCGGCCAGGTCGGAGCCGGCGTTGGGCTCCGAATAGCCCTGGCACCACACATGCTCGCCGCTCAATATGCGCGGCAGAAAGCGGCCTTGCTGCTCGGGCGTGCCGTGCTGGATCAACAGCGGCCCGATCATCACGATGCCCTGGTCGGGCGTGCGGGCCACGCCGTACTGCTCGAGCTCCTCGATCCACGCAATGAGCTTGTCGGCGGGCAGGCCCATGCCGCCATGCGCCTGCGGCCAGGCCGGCGCGATCCAGCCTTGTTCGGAGAGGGTGAGATACCAATCGCGTATCTCGCTCCAGCGGGCCCGATGCGAAAGGTAGCGCAGCTGCTGCGGGTAGCGCTGCTGCAGAAAGCCGCGCACCATGCGGCGGAAATCCGCCTCGGGCATCTCGCTCCAATCGGCAGTGCGCGGAAACTCGCCCTCCCATTCGGCTGCGCCCGTTCGTGTTTCCCCGCCTTCGGCCAACGTGGCATGGCGGCGCTGGTGCGCAGCGGCATTGCCGAGCCACGCCGAAAGGCACAGCGTGCGCTTGTAATACAGGCTCAGGTCGCACTCCTGCGTGTAGCCGATCGCGCCATGCAACTGCACCGCCGCACGCGAGACCTGCAGCGCCGCGGCGGTACAGCGGGCGTTCACGCGGCTGGCCTCGGCTTCGAGCCGGTCGGCCGCGAGCCCCTGGCTGGCGAGCGACAGCACTTCCGCCAGGGTGGCTTGCGCCACTTCGAGGTGAATGAACATGTCCACGCAGCGGTGCTGCAGCGCCTGAAAGCTGCCGATGGGCTTGCCGAACTGCGAGCGGGTGCGCAGGTACGCCAGCGTCTGCGTGAGCATGGCCTGCCCCACGCCCAGCAGTTCGGCGGCCTGCAGGATCTGGCCGGCAGCCAGCGCATGGCGCAGCGCATCTTGCGCGGCGGGGCCTTCCGCCAGCACTGCTTCGGGTGGCAGCTCCACCTGCTCGAAGCGCAGGCTCGCGGCCTGGCTTCCGTCCACCAGCGGCATCAGGGTTTCGCTCACGCCGGCCGTGCCGCGCGGCACCCACAGCAGCACCGCGTCGTCGCTGCCCCGCGCCGACACCAGCCAGCCGCTGGCCGCCGCGCCGGGCAGCACCATGAGTTTCTCGCCCTGCAGCAGCACGCCGCCCGCATGGCCCGCGCGCGGCTCGCAGCCGCAGGCGAGCGGCACGGCGCTCAAGTCGCCCGCGCTCTCCTGCCAGGCCAGTGCGGGCAGGGTGCGGCCGGCCGCCAGCTCGGCAAGCAGCGTTTGCGCGTTCTGCGATTCGAGCCGCGCCAGCAGCAGCGCGCTGAGACCCGCCACCGCCAGCAGCGGTTCGGGCGCGACGTGCTCGCCGGCCGCCCGCAATATTTGCGCGGCACCGGTGAGGCCCAGGGCCAGGCCGCCGGCCGATTCAGGCGCGAGCATGCCGGTCCAACCCAGCTCGGCGAGCGCGCTCCAGCCTTGCGCCTCGTCGGCATCGAGGTGTTCCATGCGCTCGCGCCGGCGCTCGATGGAACGGCTGCGAACGAAGTAGTCGAGCGCGGCTTCGCGTATTGCGGAGAGTGATTCGGTGTCCATCACCGCAGCGTGACAGAACACCCCCTCGCGCGGCATTTGCATTTGCCGAAGGGAGGGTTTCGCAATCACAGAACCGCCTCGCGCGGGAGAGGCATAGATTCGGTGGATGAACAGCAGCAACGACACCCGTTTTTCCGACATCCGCGACGCCGTGCGCGACCTGTGCGCGCAGTTTCCCAACGAGTATTTCCGCAAGGTCGACGAAGCGCGCGGCTACCCCGCCGAATTCGTCGATGCGCTCACCAAGGCCGGCTGGATGGCCGCGCTCATTCCGCAGGAGTACGGCGGCTCGGGCCTGGGGCTCACCGAAGCCTCGGTGATCATGGAAGAAATCAACCGCTGCGGCGGCAATTCGGGCGCCTGCCACGGCCAGATGTACAACATGGGCACGCTGCTGCGGCACGGCAGCGAGGCGCAAAAGCGCAACTACCTGCCGCGCATTGCCACCGGCGAGCTGCGGCTGCAGTCGATGGGCGTGACCGAGCCCAGCACGGGCACCGACACCACCAAGATCAAGACCACGGCCGTGAAGAAGGGCGACCGGTACGTGATCAACGGCCAGAAGGTGTGGATCTCGCGCATCCAGCACTCGGACCTGATGATCCTGCTGGCGCGCACCACGCCGCTGGCGGACGTGAAGAAGAAGTCCGAAGGCATGTCGATCTTCATCGTCGACCTGCGGGAAGCCGTCGGCAACGGCATGACGGTGCGGCCCATCCTGAACATGGTGAACCACGAGACCAACGAACTCTTCTTCGAAAACCTCGAGATCCCGGCCGAGAACCTGATCGGCGAAGAGGGCCAGGGCTTCAAGTACATCCTCGACGGCCTCAATGCCGAGCGCACGCTGATTGCGGCGGAATGCATCGGCGACGGCTATTGGTTCATCGACAAGGTCACGGCATACACGAAAGAGCGCGTGGTGTTCGGGCGGCCCATCGGCCAGAACCAGGGCGTGCAGTTCCCGATTGCCGAGGCCTTCATCGAAATCGAAGCCGCCAACCTCATGCGCTATGAAGCCTGCCGCCTGTTCGATGCGCGCGAGCCCTGCGGCGCGCAGGCCAACATGGCGAAGTACCTGGCGGCCAAGGCAAGCTGGGAGGCCGCCAACGCCTGCCTGCAGTTCCATGGCGGCTTCGGGTTTGCGTGCGAATACGACATCGAGCGCAAGTTCCGCGAGACGCGGCTCTACCAGGTCGCGCCAATCTCGACCAACCTCATCCTGAGCTACGTGGCGGAGCACATGCTCGGCTTGCCCCGCTCGTTCTGAAGGAACTGATCCAATGACCGACTCGAACCACCCGAGCAAAGTGCTCGCCACCTTTGCCGCCGAACTGCAGTTCGCGGACATTCCCGCGCCCGTGCTGCGCCGCACCGAAGACCTGATGCTCGACTGGCTCGGTTCAGTGCTCGCGGCCCGCACCGCGCGGCCGGTGCGCTCCATCGAACGCTTCGCGCAGATGATGGGCCCCGCCGAAGGGCCGAGCGAAATACTCACCTCGCGCCGCACCAGCTCGCCGGTGTTTGCGGCGCTGGTCAACGCCGCGGCCTCGCACTACGTGGAACAGGACGACGTGCACAACGGCTCGGTGTTCCACCCCGCCGCGGTGGTCATCGCACCGGCGCTGGCCGTGGCGCAGAGCATCGGCGCGACCGGCGCGCAGTTGCTGGCGGCCGTGGTCGCGGGCTACGAGGTCGGCATCCGCGTGGGCGAATTCCTGGGCCGCTCGCACTACACGACCTTTCACACCACGGCCACGGCGGGCACGCTGGCGGCGGCCGCCGCGGTGGGCAGCCTGCTGAAGCTCACGCCGCAGCAGATGCTGCACGCCTTCGGCTCGGCCGGTACGCAATCGGCGGGGGTGTGGGAGTTTCTGCGCGATGCGGCCGACTCCAAGCAGTTGCACTGCGCGCATGCGGCAGCCAGCGGGCTCATGTCGGCCTATCTTGCGCAGGACGGCTTCACGGGCGCCGCCAAGGTGCTCGAAGGGGCGCAGGGCCTTGGCGTGGGCATGTCGAGCGACGCCGATCCGGCACGGCTTACCGACCGCCTCGGCACGCGCTGGGCACTGGCAGAAACCTCGTTCAAGTACCACGCCTCGTGCCGCCACACCCATCCCGCGGCCGATGCGCTGCTGCAGGTGATGACGCAACACGGCCTCAAGCCCGACGACGTGGCCCGCGTGACCGCGCACGTGCACCAGGGCGCCATCGACGTGCTGGGCCGCGTCACGGTGCCGGCCACGGTGCACCAGGGCAAGTTCTCTATGGGCACGGTGCTTGGCCTGATTGCGGTGCACGGCCGCGCCGGGCTGGGCGAATTCGACCGCGACTTTCTCGCGCCCGAGGTGACCGCGTTCCGCGAGAAGGTGGCAATGGAACTCGATGCCGAAGTCGATACCGCCTACCCCGCGCGCTGGATCGGCAAGCTGAGCGTGCAGACCCGCGACGGCCACACGCTGCAGGGCCGAGTGGACGAGCCCAAGGGCGACCCGGGCAACACGCTGAGCCGCGCCGAGATCGAAGACAAGATGCAGCGCCTTGCGCACTACGGCGAGGGTGCCACGGCCGAAGAAGCCAAGGCGCTGTGCGAGCGCATCTGGCAGCTCGAAACCGCGCCGCGCATCGGCCGCTGGCTCGGCTGAGGGCCCCCTCCGTATCTTTGTCTGGCCCTCAGGCCTCGGCGAAGAGCCGGCCCTGCCCGGCCGAGCGCGCATCGAGGCCCGCGGTGCGCACCAGGTCCCAGAAGCCGGCGGGCGAACTCGACACCACCGGCACCTGCAACCGCGCTTCCACTTCGCGCACCGCATCGAGCGTGACCAGCCCGCCGCATGAGATGAGAATGCCGTCCGCCCCGGGCTCAGCATCGAACACCCGCAGGCACAGGTCGACCAGCACCTGCGTGGGCACCTGGCCCACCGCCTGCACGTCCGAAATGGCCAGGCCCTGGAGCGCCAGCAGCTCGAAGCCGCTCTGCTCGAGGTAGCGCCGCAGATGTGCGTTGACCTCGTCGATGTAGGCGGTGGCTACCGCCACGCGCCGCACGCCCAGCTGGCGCAGCGCGCCGACGATGGCGTTGCTCATGGTGGTGCAGGGCAAGCCGGTCGCCCGTGCCATCTCGGCCTGCAGTTGCGCATTGAAATCTGCCCCGCGAAAAAAACTCAACGAGGTGCCCATGAGCGAGACCGCGGAAACGCCCTCTGCCTTGAGCGCCACCGCCTTCTCCACCACCGAATCGATCACCTCGGTGTATCCGCGCGTCGAGATTTCGCCGAGGCCCAGGCCGAGCGCGCTGAAGCGGATGCGCTCGCCGTACAGCAGCGGGCCATCGACCGGCACGGCGCCGGCCGCTGGCGGCACGATCAGGCCAAGGTGCGGCAGCGGTGCCATCTACTTGCCCTCCGCCACGATGTTCTGCTCGGCAATGATGCGCTGCCAGCGCCTGGTTTCTTCGGCCATGTCCTTGCCGAGCTGCGCCGGTGTGGCGTAGGCGCGCAGCGTGCCTTGCGCAGCGGCGGCGGCGCCCGCCTCGGGCGTGCCGAGTACCGTCTTTACGGCGACCGAGAGCTTGTCGACGATCTCGTCGGGCGTGCCGGAGGGCGCAAGCACAAAGATCCGCGGTGCCACGTCGAAGCCCGGCAGCGCATCGGCCAGCGGCGGCACGCTCTCGGCGCCTTCGAGCCGCGCGGTGTTCATGAGCGCAATGGCGCGCAGCTTGCCGGCCTTGGCTTGCGCCATGCCGGCCGTGGCGCTGACCACGCCAATGGGCACCTGCCCGCCGACCACGTCGGGCACGATCTGCGCGGCGCCGCGGTAAGGCACGTGCACCACGTTGCTCCCGCTCGATTGCTTCAGCATCTCGAAGCCCAGGTGCTGCACCGTGCCGACGCCCGAGGTGGCGAACGAATAGCGCCCGGGGTTGGCCTTGAGCTCCTTCACCAGCTCGGCCGGCGTCTTGGCCGGAAAGTCGTTGCCCGTGACGATCATCAGCGGCGAGACGAAAGCGCCCGCCACCGGCTTGAAGCTGGTGAGCGGATCGAGCCCGATCTTCGGCTGCAGCAGCTTGGCGATGAGCAAGGCGCTGTCGCCCATCATGAGTGTGTAGCCGTCGGGCGGCGCCTTGGCGACGAACTCGGCTGCAATCAGCCCGGTGGCGCCGGTGCGGTTGTCGATCATCACTTGCTGACCCAGGACCGCTGAAAGCCGCGTTCCGAGCAGGCGTGCGACCGCATCGACACCGCCGCCGGCCGAGTAGCCGACCACGAGGCGAATCGGCTTGTCAGGGTAGCTTTGGGCCCACGCGGCGGGCGCGGCAAACAGGCCCGCCAGGCCCAGTGCCATGGCAGCACGCAGCGCCTCGCGGCGTGCAGGGCGAACAATATCTCTGGCTTTCATCGTGTCTCCAATAGTCATCGGTCGGTGGCCGTCTGCGCGGCTCATTCAAGCGCACCCCGAGGGGCGTTCGTTTCTAGGCTTTGCCCTTGCCGTGAGAAGTGGGCAGCTTCGCGAGTTCGCGCACCCGCTCCGCATTGGGCGCGAAGCCCAGGCCCGGGGTCTCTGGCAGATGCAGCCAGCCGTCTTGCGGTACCGGCAGGCCGTCGAAGATCTGCTTGAGCATCTGCACCGCCACGTAGTGGTATTCGGCCATGCCGCCGTTCGAAACACCCGCATGCAGGTGCATGTTGTGAAAGGGCCAGGCGCCGCCGTTGTCGATCGGCACGTTGAAGGCCTGCGCCATGCCCGCGATCTTCAGGCACTGCGAATAGCCGCCCGAGATGGTCACGTTGGGCTGCAGCACGTCGGCCGCCTGGTTCACCAGCAGGTCGCGAAAGCGGAAGGCCAGGCCCTCGTTCTGCCCGCAGGCCAGCGGAATGCTGGTGCGCGAGCGCAGCTGGGCCATCTGGCGCACGTCGTTCTGCGTGAGCGGCTCCTCGAAGAAGCTGATGCCGTAGGGCTCGATGCGGCGCGCGAGCTCGGTCGCGTGGAACAGGTCGAGGCCGCAGTTGGCATCGACATACAGCTTGACCTCGGGGCCAACCGCCTCGCGCACGGCGGCCACGCGGCGCACGTCTTCCGCAATGACCTCGTCGATGGGCCGCGGCTCGTCGCGCCGCGCGAGCGCATGGCCGCCAACAGTCATCTTCAATCGCTGGAAGCCTTGTGAAACCCAGAGCTTGGCGGCGGCGGCGAGCTGGTCGCGCTCGAAGAAGCCGAAGCCGAAGGTCGCATAGACCGGCACTTTCGAACGGGCACCGCCCAGCAGGCGCCAAAGCGGCTGGCCGAGTGCCTTGCCCTTCAGGTCCCACAGCGCGATGTCGAGCGCGGCGATGGTGTGGCTTGCATAGCCGGTCTGGCCGCGGGGGGAGAGCAGCCAGTAGAGCTTCTCCCACAGCCGCTCGGTGGCCATCGGGTCTTCGCCGACGAGCGCCGGGCCGGCCACCTCGCGCACGGCGGCGGCAATGATCTCTTCTTCGGTGATGGCGGTCATGCCGTGGCCGACAAGGCCGGTGTCGGTCTCGATCTCGGTCAGGCACAGGGAGAGCGAGGTCTGCTTGTTCAGCCCCAGCACGTCGATGGTGACAGGAATGTTCAGCGGCGTGGCGCTGACGCGGGTGATCTTCAAGAATGTCTCCTTTGCTTGCGGTTGCACCACCATTCTTGGCGCGCAGGCTGCGGGGAACAATTCGTTTTTGGCGGACACGAGCCTTCGCGCCGCGCGAAGGCCCGGGCTCAGTCGGGCCGGCCCAGATGCTCCAGCACCGAGCGCGCTGCCGCGGTCAGGTCTTGCTGCCGCCGCACGCACAGAAGATGGCGCCGCACCGCCCACGGAGCATCGAGCTTCAGGCAGCGCAGCTTCAATATCTGCAGCTGCGGGAGGATGGCCGCATAGGGCAGCACGCCGATGCCCACGCCCTGCTCCACCATGCGGCAGACCATGTCGAAGCTGCCCACCTGCATGCGCACCTTGAGCGGCATCTGCGCCTCCAGCGCCGCGTTCAGCAGCACGCGGTGCAGCGCCGTGCCTTCGCGCACCACGATATGGTCGTGCCTCAGCACCTCATCGACGCCGATACGCTTGCGCCTGGCCAGCGGATGGTCGCGCGCCACCACCACGGCGAGCTCATCGCTGCGGTAGGGCAGGCATTCGAGCGTTTCGGCGGGCGTGTGGCCTTCGATGACCCCGATGTCGGCCAGGCCGGCCTGCACCGCCTTCACAACCTCGGTGCTGGCGCGCTCCTGCAGGTCGATCTTGAGCACGGGATGAAGCCGCAGGAACGAGCCGATCTGCGCAGGCAGGAACTGCGCAATGGTGGACGCGTTGGCCGTGATGCTCACCACGCCCGCCACGCCATTCTGAAAGTCGTCGAGCTCCGCGCCCAACCGGTCCATGGCCGACAGCACGGCGCGCGCATGCAGCAGCAGACCGTGGCCGGCTGAGGTGAGCGTGACACCGCGCGCATGGCGCACCAGCAGGGGCAGCCGCGCGCGGGCCTCGAGATCGGAGATGCGCTTGCTCGCGGCTGCCAGCGCAATATGGCAGCGCTTGGCCCCTTCGCTGATGCTGCCGTGATCGGCCACGGCCACGAACAGGCGCAGCGACTTCAGGTCGGCGGACATGGCTGCACGCCTTTTTGTTCAGGACATGACGAGGTGATCGAACAGCTCGCGCGCCGAAGCGGGCAGTTGCTCGCGGTCGCGTGCAATCAGCTTGAGTTCACGCTCCGCCCATGCATCGCTGAGCGCGACGGTAGAGATCTGCATCGCCATCGACAGCCGCTGCGCCGATGAAGCCGGCAGCACGCCGACGCCCACGCCCGCTTCGATCATCAGGCAGATGGCTTCGAAGCTGCTGACCTGGATGCGCGGGTTGAAGCCGCGGCCGGCCAGTTCGGCGCGGCGCTGCAGAAAGCGGTGGATGGCGCTGCCGTGGTGCAGGCCCACGTGCTGCTCGTCGAGCGTATCGGCAAAGGCCACCGAGAGCGCTCCTGCCAGGTGATGCGTCTTGGGCACCACCAGCACGAGCTGGTTGCTGCCGAAGGGGCGCGCATCGAATTCGCCGGTGTGCACATCGCCCGCCAGAATGCCGATGTCTGCCTCGCCGTCGGCCACCGCGCGAACGATCTCTTCGCTCAGGTATTCACGCAGATCGACCTGCACCGCCGGATGCTGCGTGAGAAAACCCGCGAGCTTCTGCGGCAGGTATTCGGTGATCGACGTGGTGTTGGCGAACACGCGCACGTGGCCCTTGATGCCTTTGCCGAAGTCCTGCATGTCGCAGCGCAGGTGCTCCATCTGCTGCATCACGCGCTTGGCGTGATAGAGCACCGCTTGTCCCGCGGCCGTCAGGCTCACGCCCTGCGCGCTGCGGTGCAGCAGCTTGCCGCCCACGGCCTCTTCCATCTGCTTGATGCGGGTGGAGGCCGCCGCGAGCGAGATGCAGGCTTTCTCGGCGCCGCGGGTGAGGCTGCGCGCGTCCGCCACGTAGACGAACAGTTTCAGGTCGAACAGGTCGAAATGCAGGTTCACCGGACAAGCGCGCCAAGAAGGAAAGAAGCGTGCATTGTCGGGCGAATGGCGCTGTATGCGCCCTTCTCGGGGTTTGACCTCAGACCGGGTCCCAGCTGAACACGTCCGCCGAGCGGTCCAGCGGATAGAAGCTCGCGCGCATGGCGGGCATGGCGTGCTCGGCAATGCTCTCGGGCGTCCAGCCTTCGGAGCGGTGAATGGAGCGCACCGGCCGCGGCTGGCTGATGAGCGAAATTTCGTTGTTGCGCACCGCAAATATCTGGCCGTTGACCGCGCCGGCCGCATCGCTCGCAAGGTACACCGCAAGCGGTGCCACCTTGGCGGGCGTCATCTGCTTGATCTTGTCGACACGGGCGCGCTGCTCGTCGGTGTCTGTGGGAATGGCGCCGATCATGCGGCTCCATGCGAAGGGCGCAATGCAGTTGGAGCGCACGTTGAACTTGAGCATGTCGAGTGCAATCGACTTCGACAGTGCCGCGATCCCGAGCTTGGCCGCCGCGTAGTTGGCTTGGCCGTAGTTGCCGATGAGGCCCGAGGTCGAGGTCATGTGCACCATGGCGCCGGAGTTCTGCTCCTTGAAGTGCGTGGCCGCCGCGCGGCTCACGTAGTAGGCGCCGTAGAGGTGCACCTTTATCACGGCGTCCCATTCGTCGACCGACATCTTGTGGAAGAAGCGGTCGCGCAGGATGCCGGCGTTGTTGACCACGGCGTCGACGCGGCCGAAGCTCTCGACCGCGCATTCGACGATGCGCGCCGCACTGGCCGCTTCGGCCACGCTGTCGGTGTTGGGCACGGCCTTGCCACCAGCGGCACGGATTTCGTCGACCACCTGGTGCGCAGGGCCTGCGCTGCTTGCCGCGCCGCCGCCTCCGGCGTCGAGTGCCCCGTCGAGCGCGGCGCCGATGTCGTTGACCACCACCTTGGCGCCGCTCTTCGCCATTGCAAGCGCAATGTCGCGTCCGATACCGCCGCCCGCGCCGGTGACAACGACCACTTTTCCTTCAACCATGTGTGTCTGCTCCGGAAATCCGCCCGCAGTTCACGGGCAGTTCCAGAATGCCACAGGGGGCGGCTGGCGAGTTCCGGATTTCCGAAGAGGGGCTTCGGTGGCGCCCTCTTCGTTATTGTCGCGCGGTGCGGATGTTCGGCGGCAGCGCCTGCGGCCAGCTGGTGCGGAACGGATTGATGTCGAGCCCGCCGCGCCGCGTGTAGCGCGCATACACGGCGAGCTTGGTCGGTTTGCAGCGGTTCCAGATGTCCGTGAAGATGCGCTCGGCGCACGGCTCGTGAAACTCGTTGTGGTTGCGAAAGCTCACGATGTACGCCAGCAGGCCGGCCTGGTCGATGGCGGGGCCGCTGTAGCGGATCTGCACGCTGCCCCAGTCGGGCTGGCCGGTGACGAGGCAGTTGCTCTTGAGCAGGCGGCTGGTGAGCGTTTCATTCACCGGCGGCTGGGTGGTGTCGCTCGACAGCAGCTCGGGCGCGGGCTGGTAGTGGGTGCACTCGATGTCGAGCCGGTCGAGGTCGAGCCCGTCGAGTTCATGCACCGGCTCGCGGTCAAACATGTCGGGCGCGAGCAGCTTCACGCCAATGCCGGCGGATTGGCCGCTGCCGCGCCAGAGCGCCTCGGTCAGGTCGGCGCGCATGAGGTCGCGCACGGCGTCGATGCTTGCAAAAGCGGTGCTGTTGAAGCTGTTGAGGTACAGCTTGAACGACTTGCTCTCGATGATGTTGGGCGTTTCGCAGGGAATGGTGAAGTGCGCGATGGCCAGCTGCGGCTTGCCGCGCAGGTTGAGCCAGCTCACTTCGAACGCAGTCCAGAGATCGGCACCGAAGAAAGGCAGCGCGCCGGCGGCAATGCCCATGGCCTCGCGCTGGGTGGCGCGCGCAATCGGAAAGAGCAGCGAGGCGTCGTACTTGTCGGCGTAGTCCGAGGCGCGGCCCAGTTGCGACTGCTCGGGCGTGTTTGGGTTTGGGTTGGGGGGAATGTTGTCCAGGCTCATGGCTTGTGGTGTTCTTCGGCCGCGTGCAGGAACGGGGCAATGTGATTGACGAGGATGGCGCACACCTCGGGCGGCAGGTCGTGGCCCATGCCGGGAATGCTGACGAATTTCGAGCCCGGAATGCGCTTGGCGGTGTCTTGCCCGCAGACCATGGGCACCAGCGCATCGGCTTCGCCGTGCAGCACCAGCGTCGGGCATTTGATGCGCGGCAGCACTTCGGGCCGGCGCGAATCGGCGCCAATCGCGAGCATCTGGCGGAACATTCCGGCCGGGCGGTAGGCGCGGCGCATGCTGAAGGTAAGGCGCTCGGACAGCTCTTCGGTGCTTTGCGGGTAGGCGGGGCTCTGGATGAGCCTGAGCAGCTTGATGCTGTGCGCCACCAGCTCGGCCTCGCCGCCGCCCAGCGGACGGCGCAGCAGCATGGCGGCCACATCGCTACGGGGCCCGGGCAGGCCGCGCGCGCCGCTTGAGCTCATGATGCTCACAAGGCTGGTCACGCGGTCAGGCGCGTCGGCGGCCAGGTGCTGCGCGATCATGCCGCCCATCGAGGCGCCGATGACGTGCGCATGCTTGATGCCCAGTGCGTCGAGCACGCCGAGCGAATCGCGCGCCATGTCTTGCAGGGTGTAGGCCGAGCGCACCTGCAGGCCCAGGCGCTGGCGAATGCTCTCCCACACGATGTTGCCGGTGCCTGCATGGTCGAAACCCTGGCTCAGGCCGATGTCGCGGTTGTCATGCCGCACCACGCGAAAGCCCGCATCGACCAGCGCCTGCACAAAAGGCTGCGGCCAACCGACGAGCTGCATGCCCAGGCCCATGATGAGCAAGGCGACCGGGCGCCCTTCGCCGCCGGTGTCTTCGACCTCGATCTGCAATCCGTTGGCTTGGAGCTTCATGGGTTCGTTCTATTTGAATTCGCGTTCGCGCAGCCACTTGGTGGCCACCCATTTCTCGCCCGCGAGCACCGGTGCGCCGCCGTGCAGCGTGCGGGTGGCGGGGTCGGGTTCGTCGTAGCTGAAGAACACGCCGGTGCCACGCACGGGCGCCACTTCCAGGCCGACGTCCGGGAAGGTGGTGGCGCCGCCCTGCTCGGGCTCCTGCAGGTACATGACCAACGTGGCCACGCGCTGGCCGCCGCGCTTGAGGATGGTGGGCGTGCCGGGCTCGCCGGGATCGAAGTAGTCGTAGTGCGGGCGGTACTGCGCACCGGCTGCGTAGCGCAGGATCTGCAGGCCCTCGCCAAACTCCACCGGCCAGCGAAGCAGCGCGGCAATGCGCTGCTCGAGGCGCGCGACGATTTCGTTTTCGCCGCGCTCGAAGAACATGCCGTCGCTGGTGCGGTCGACGTTCAGCACCTCGCCGCCGGTGCGGGTTTCGACCGTGAGCGAGCGCGCAAGGCGCACGCGCGCGGCGGCAATCAGGCCTTCGCACTCCTCAGGCGACAAGAGGTTGCCGAAGACGACCACACGCGGATGCTGCATGGTGTGCAGCACCTGAACGCGGCGGTCGCCAGCGTCGATATAGAGCGGCGCGCCTTCGAGATTGGGGCCGGGCATGTCGGTGCGGCGCGGCTTGGAAACCTCCACATGCGGGAACCCGGCCTCGAGCTGCGCCAGTGCGAGGTCGGTGGCGGCGTCTTGCCAGCCGGCCGCGCGCATCGAGGCGCGCAGCGCGGGCACCGAATGTCCCGCCGCGAGCTGCGACACCAGCCATTCCCTCAGCTCGGGACTGATCGCCTGTGACATATCAAGTCTTCCTTCTGAACACCAGCTTTTCGGCCGTCGACACGCCCGCGTCGAAACCATAACCTTCGAGATCGAATTTTTCCAGCGCCTTGGGCGTGGCGGCCTTGTGCAGCACCGCCCAGCGCGCAAGCAGCCCGCGGGCGCGCTTGGCGTAGAAGCTCACGATCTTGTACCTGTCGCCCTTCCATTCCTCGAACACGCATTCGACCACGCGCGCCTTGAGCACCTTCAGGTCGACCGACCGGAAGTATTCCTGCGAGGCGACGTTGACCACCACGGGCGTGCGGTCCGCGGCCAAGCGCTCATTCAAGTGCTCTGCAATGCGCGAGCCCCAGAAGGCATACAGGTCCTTGCCGTGCTTGTTGGCAAGCGGCGTGCCCATCTCGAGCCGATAGGGCTGCAGCAGATCGAGCGGGCGCAGCAGGCCGTAGAGGCCGCTCAGGATGCAGACATGCTCCTGCGCCCACTCCAGCTGAGCGGGCGTGAGCGACCGGGCGTCGAGACCGCCGTACACGTCGCCATCGAACGCGAAGGCAGCCTGGCGGGCGTTCTTCGGCGTGCTTTTGCCGGCCCAGGCGTGATAGCGGGCCACGTTGAGGGTGGAGAGCTTGTCCGACAGGTGCATGAGCTCCGAGATCTGCTGCGGCGACTTTTCGCGCAGCAGCTTGATCAGTTCGGCCGAAGGGCCGCGGGGGGCCTCGAAATGGGGTTTGGTAGCGGGGATTTCATCGGGAACGGGCGTGTCGTAGTCGAGCGACTTCGCAGGGGAGAGCAGAAACAGCATTCGCGGAATTATCGGGCGCGCCGATGACGGGGTACCGCCCCGGTAAAATCACCGCCATTCCCACCCTGTGACCGACGGCACCCGCGGGTGCCGTTTTGCATTCTCCCCATGAGCGAATCCACCACTCCCACCGCCCAACCTGGACTGGACAGCCTGTCCAAATCGTTCGAACCCGCCGCCATCGAGGCGCACTGGGGCCCGGAGTGGGAAAAGCGCGGCTATGCCAAGGCCGGCTTCCGCGGCACCCAGCAGCCCAAGGAAGGCGCCGATTCCTTCGCCATCCAGCTGCCGCCGCCCAACGTGACGGGCACGCTGCACATGGGGCATGCGTTCAACCAGACCATCATGGACAGCCTCACGCGCTACCACCGCATGAAGGGCGACAACACGCTGTGGGTGCCGGGCACCGACCATGCGGGCATTGCAACGCAGATCGTGGTGGAGCGGCAGTTGCAGGAACAGAAGATCAGCCGCCACGACATGGGCCCCACGCCCGCCGAGGCGCGCAAGAACTTCGTTGCCAAGGTCTGGGAGTGGAAGGAAAAGAGCGGCAACACCATCACCGGCCAGATGCGCCGCATGGGCGACACGGTCGACTGGAGCCGCGAATACTTCACGATGGACGAAGACCTGTCGAAGGTGGTCACGCAAACCTTCGTCTCGCTGTATGAAGAAGGCCTGATTTACCGCGGCAAGCGCCTGGGCAACTGGGACCCGGTGCTCAAGACCTCGGTGAGCGACCTCGAAGTCGA
This sequence comes from Variovorax sp. CCNWLW225, assembly GCF_037204045.1. Classification (NCBI taxonomy): domain Bacteria; kingdom Pseudomonadati; phylum Pseudomonadota; class Betaproteobacteria; order Burkholderiales; family Comamonadaceae; genus Variovorax; species Variovorax sp. CCNWLW225. Next base: position 922,794 of record NZ_JBBCBV010000001.1, read on the forward strand.
AAGCGAAGAGGAAGACGGCTCTCTCTGGCACATTGCCTATCCGCTCGAGGACGGAAGCGGCACGCTCACCGTGGCCACCACGCGGCCCGAGACCATGCTCGGCGACACGGCCGTGATGGTCCACCCCGAAGACGAGCGCTACAAGCACCTGATCGGCCGGCGCGTGAAGCTGCCGCTGGTGGACCGGTTGATTCCCATCATTGCCGACGACTACGTGGACAAGGAATTCGGCACGGGCGTGGTCAAGGTGACCCCCGCGCACGACTACAACGACTACGCCGTCGGCCAGCGGCACAAGCTGGAGCTGATCGGCATCCTGACGCTCGACGCGACCATCAACGACAACGCGCCCGAGAAGTACCGCGGCATGGACCGCTTCGTGGCGCGCAAGGCCATCGTGGCCGACCTGGAGGCGCTCGGCCTCATGGTCGAGGTGAAGAAGCACAAGCTGATGGTGCCGCGCTGCGCACGCTCGGGCGCCATTGTCGAGCCGATGCTCACCGACCAGTGGTACGTGGCCATGACGCGCCCAGGTGCCGACGGCCAATCCATCGCGCAGAAGGCCATCGACGTGGTGAAGACCGGCGAGGTGCGCTTCGTGCCCGAGAACTGGGTCAACACCTACAACCACTGGATGGAGAACATCCAGGACTGGACCATTTCGCGCCAGCTCTGGTGGGGCCACCAGATTCCGGCCTGGTACGACGACGAAGGCAATGTGTACGTGGCGCACGACGAGGCGGAGGCGCAGGCCAAGGCACCGGGCAAGAAGCTGCGCCGCGACGAGGACGTGCTCGACACCTGGTATTCGTCGGCGCTGGTGCCCTTCTCTTCGCTCGGCTGGCCCGAGAAGACCAAGGACCTGGAGCTGTACCTGCCGTCGAGCGTGCTGGTGACGGGCTACGACATCATCTTCTTCTGGGTCGCCCGGATGATCATGATGACCAAGCACTTCACCGGCAAGGTGCCGTTCAGGGACGTGTACATCCACGGCCTTGTGCGCGATGCGCAGGGCAAGAAGATGAGCAAGTCCGAAGGCAACGTGCTCGACCCGGTCGACCTGATCGACGGCATTGCGCTGCCCGAGCTGCTCGACAAGCGCACGCAGGGCCTGCGCAAGCCCGAGACCGCGCCCGCGGTGCGCAAGAACACGCAGAAAGAATTTCCGGACGGCATTCCGGCCTTCGGCGCCGATGCGCTGCGCTTTACCTTCGCGTCGCTCGCATCGCTGGGCCGCAGCATCAACTTCGACAGCAAGCGCTGCGAGGGCTACCGCAACTTCTGCAACAAGCTCTGGAATGCCACGCGCTTCGTGCTGATGAATTGCGAGGGCCAGGATTGCGGCCTGCGCGAGCACACCAAGGAAGAGTGCGCGGTCGGCGGCCCGGCCCACGGCTACCTGAAGTTCAGCCGCGCCGACTTCTGGATCGCCTCGCAGCTGCAGCGCGTCGAAGCCGAAGTGGCCAAGGGCTTCGAGGAGTACCGGCTCGACAACGTGGCCAACGCCATCTACCAGTTTGCGTGGGACGAGTTCTGCGACTGGTACCTGGAGATTGCCAAGGTACAGATCCAGACCGGCGACGATTCGCAAAAGCGCGCCACGCGCCGCACGCTGATCCGCACGCTCGAAGCGCTGCTGCGGCTTGCGCATCCGGTGATTCCATTCATCACGGAAGAGCTGTGGCAGAAGGTCGCGCCTGTGGCCGGGCGCGAAGGCGAATCGATCATGGTGGCGGCCTATCCGAAGAGCCAGCCCGAAAAGATCGACGAGGCGGCCGAGGCGCATGTGGCGCGGCTGAAGGCGCTGGTCGATGCCTGCCGCACGCTGCGCGGCGAAATGAACGTGTCGCCCGCGGTGCGCCTGCCGCTCTATGCGGTGGCCGACGATGCCGAAGGCGCGGCGTTCCTGCGCGATGCGGCGCCGGTGCTGCAGGCGCTGGCCAAGCTCAAGGAAGTGAAGGTCTTCGACGACGAGGCTTCGTGGTCGGCGGCGGCCGAAGCGGCGCCGGTGGCCGTGGTCGGCACGGCGCGCCTGTGCCTGCATATGGAAATCGACAAAGCCGCCGAACGTGCGCGCATCGGCAAGGAAATTGCTCGCATCGAGGGCGAGATCCTCAAGGTGAACAGCAAACTGGGAAATGAAGCCTTTGTAGCTAAGGCGCCGCCCGCCGTGATCGAGCAGGAACGCAAACGTCTGGCTGACTTCACGGCCATGCTGGAGCGGTTGGGCGAACAGCTTAGGCGCCTCGGCTGACACACATGGATCGGGCCTGGGTTTAGCATGGCAACGGCGGCTTTTTGTGCCGCCGTTGACTGTAAAACCTTTTTCTTCAACCGAACGAACCGACGCTCAATCTGTCCATGCCCACTCCCTCGACACGCATCCGCAAGGCCGTATTTCCTGTTGCAGGTTTCGGCACCCGCTTTCTGCCCGCCACCAAGGCGCAGCCAAAGGAAATGCTGCCGGTTGTCGACAAGCCACTCATCCAATATGCGGTTGAGGAAGCCTACGCGGCGGGCATTCGCGACATGATTTTCGTAACTGGCCGAAACAAACGTGCCATCGAAGACCACTACGACACCGCCTACGAACTCGAGAGCCAACTCGAGGCCAGCGGCAAGCACGCATTGCTCGAAATTGCACGCTCCGTCATGCCCGACGACATGACCTGCTCCTACGTGCGCCAACCGCGCATGCTGGGCCTCGGCCATGCGGTGCTGTGCGCCGAACACCTGGTCGGCAACGAACCCTTTGCCGTGCTGCTGGCCGACGACTTGATGGTCGGCCCAGTAGGCGGTGCACCGGTGCTCGCGCAGATGACGGCTGCCTTCGGCAAGCTGGGCGCCTCGGTGCTGGCAGTGCAGGAAGTGCCGCTCGAGCAGGTGAAGCGCTACGGCATCGTGGCCGGCGAATCCATCGGCGACGATCTCGTGAAGGTCGACCGCATGATCGAGAAGCCATCGCCGGACAAGGCACCTTCGCGCCTCGGCGTGGCGGGCCGCTACATCCTCACGCCGGGTGTGTTCGACGAGATCCGCAACCAGCCCAAGGGCGCGGGCGGAGAGATCCAGCTCACCGACGGCATTGCGTCGTTGATGAAGAAGGAATCGGTCTACGCCTATGCCTACAAGGGCATCCGCTACGACTGCGGCAGCAAGGAAGGCTTTCTGCAGGCCTCGGTGGAGCTTGCGCTGGCGCACCCCGAAGTGGGCGCACAGTTCCGCGAATACCTGAAGAGCCTGGAGCTCTGAAAGAAAGAAAAAAGAAAAGGCCCCGCGGGGCCTTTTCTTTTGCCGGTCAGTTTTTGCTGCTGCTCAGCGCCTTTTCAGCACGTGGATGAAATCGCTGCCGACGGTCTGCTGCTCGACCAGTTCGTTGCCTGTCTGGCGCGAAAAAGCCTGAAAGTCGCGCAGCGAGCCCGGGTCGGTCGACACCACCTTCAGCAACTGGCCGCTGGCCATGTCATTGAGCGATTTCTTTGCCTTGAGGATGGGCAGCGGGCAGTTCAGGCCCCGCGTGTCGAGTTCGCGATCAATTTGCATGCTTCGGCTCCTCGGGCGGCAAGTTCAGGCCGCGCCGCCGCTCTTCGTTTTCCGCCGCTGTAAAGAACACCGGCTCGTGTCCTCGCGTGCGCAGCCAGTCGGCCAGCGCGTAGCCGGTGCCGGCGGGCCAGCACTTGAGATCGGGCAAGTCATAGAGACGATAGTCCAGCAGCTCGGGCGAGAGCTTCACCTCACCGTCGGCCACCACGTGATACGCGATGATGATCTGGTTCATGCGCTGGAAGTCGTACGCGCCCACGAGCTTGGTCGCGCTCACGTCGAGGTTGGTTTCTTCCTTCACCTCGCGCGCAATGCCTTCCTCAGGCGTTTCGCCGGCCTCCATGAAGCCGGTGATCAGCGCGTACATCTTCACCGGCCAGGCGGCGTTTCGCGCCAGCAGCACCTGGCCGCGGTATTCGACGATGGCCGCGAGCACGGGCGTGGGGTTGTTCCAGTGGGTGTGGCCGCAGTTGGGGCAACGCAGGCGCTCCTTGGCGCCGCCGTCTTCCATCAACGCGATCCATTCGAGCGGCGTGGCGCAGGCCTGGCAAAACTTGGGATGGGGCATGGACTTCTGTCAAGCGGGGAACACGCCGGTCGAAAGATAACGGTCGCCGCGGTCGCACACGACGAACACGATGGTGGCGTTTTCGACCGTCTTGGCGACCTCGAGCGCCACCCACAGCGCGCCGGCGGCGGAAATGCCGCCGAAGATGCCCTCTTCGCGCGCCAGGCGCCGGCACATTTCTTCGGCGTTGTCCTGACTCACGCTGATCTCTTCATCGACCCGGCTCGCGTCGTAGATCTTGGGCAGGTATTCGGTCGGCCATTTGCGAATGCCCGGAATGCGCGAGCCCTCGGCCGGCTGCGCACCGATGATGCGGACCGCGGGGTTCTTTTCCTTGAGGAAGCGCGAGACGCCGGTGATGGTGCCGGTGGTGCCCATGGCGCTCACGAAATGCGTGATCTTGCCCTTGGTGTCGGCCCAGATTTCGGGGCCGGTGGTCTCATAGTGGATGCGCGGGTTGTCGGCGTTGGCAAACTGGTCGAGTACCCGGCCCTTGCCCTGCGCCACCATCTGCTCGGCGAGGTCTCGCGCGTATTCCATGCCGCCGCTCTTGGGCGTGAGCACCAGCTCGGCGCCGAAGGCCTTCATGGTCTGCGCGCGTTCCACGGACAAGTCCTCCGGCATGATCAGCACCATGCGGTAGCCCTTGATGGCCGCCGCCATGGCCAGCGCAATGCCGGTGTTGCCCGAAGTGGCTTCGATCAGCGTGTCGCCAGGCTTGATTTCGCCGCGCTCCTCGGCGCGCTTGATCATCGAGAGAGCGGGCCGGTCTTTGACCGAACCCGCGGGATTGTTGCCTTCCAGCTTGCCGAGGATCACGTTGCCGCGCTTGGCGTTTTCGGCGGCATCGATGCGTTGCAGTGCCACCAAGGGGGTATTGCCGATGGCGTCTTCGATCGTCGGATAATTCATGGCAACGTCCGCATGGCCGTCCAAAGGACGTTGAGCGCCCCCTCGGGGGGCAGCGAATACACGAAGTGATGAGCGTGGGGGCAATTCATATTCCCACTGTGCCATAATTTTGGGCTTCGTTCAGAACCCTGCCCGGGTGGTGAAATTGGTAGACGCAGGGGACTCAAAATCCCCCACCGAAAGGTGTGCCGGTTCGATTCCGGCCCCGGGCACCACATTTTTGACCGGCATTCAGGCCGCCTCGCGCAGCCCCGTATGCACCGTCGGGTGCGCAAGCCGCACGCGCAGTTCGCGCTTGAGCCGGGTGTTGTCCAGCCGGCGCGATTCCCCCATGAAACTCAGCAATTGCAGTGGCAGCTGGCGCTCGGCTTCGTCGCGTGCCACGCGCGGCGGGCGGGGCATGCCGTACATGTCGGCGGCCAGGTCGATGTAGTCGCCCATGCGCAGCTCGGTGTCGTCGGCGGCATGCACGATGCGCTGCGGCCGGCCGCGGAACAGCGCCGCCACGCAGGCGCGCGCAAGATCGTCGGCATGAATGTGGCTGGTGAACACGTCGTCCTCCCGCCGCAGCACGGGCGTGCCGCGCTGCAAACGCTGGCGCGGTGTGCCGCCCTCCCGGTCGGGCGCGTAGATGCCTGGAATGCGCAGGATGCTTGCGCGCACGCCCGCGCTGCGGCCGAGCCAGCGCACGGCGCGCTCGGCGTCCACGCGGCGGTGGGCACGGGGCGTGTCGGGCCGCACGGTGCGTGTTTCGCTCACGCGCGCACCGCCGCAGTCGCCGTAAACCCCGCTGGTGGAGCCATAGACGAATGCAAGCGGCGTGGACCGCAGTCGCAGTGCACGCGCCAGCGCGGTGGTGCGCTGGTCGCGCCACCAGGCCGCTCCGCCGTCGCGGGCGGGTGGGGCCAGGTGCAGCACACGGCTGGCCACGCCAGCCAGCCGGCGAAGCGTGGCCGGGTCGTCGAGATTGCCCACGAGCGGGCGGATGCCGGCCGCCCGCAGCGCCTGCACCCGCTCGGCCGACGAAGTGAGTGCCACCAGCTGCATGCGGCCGCGCAGATCGCGCGCCACGCGCTGGCCGACGTCCCCGCAACCGACGATAAGCAGGCGCTCGCGGCGGAAGCGCGCCGGCAGCGCGCCGGAAGGGCTATTGATTGAAGGCAAAATCCGGGTTCCTTTCCCTTTTTCTCTTTTCTGCTCCAGGCTGAAACAAGCCGAAGAATACCGATGACTGTTGCAGCGCCGCATGACGCGGGCTTTTCCATCACCGTCGAGCCCAGCGGGCGGCATTTTGTGGTGCATGGCGACGAAACCATTCTCGCGGCCGGCATCCGGCAAGGCATTGGCCTCCCCTATGGCTGCAAGGACGGCGCCTGCGGCTCTTGCAAGTGCAAGAAGCTCTCGGGCGAGGTGGAGCTGGGCCCGCACCAGAGCAAGGCCCTGAGCGCCGAGGAGCAGCTGGCGGGCTTCGTGCTGACCTGCTGCGCCCATGCCAAGAGCGACGTGGTGCTCGAGTCGCGCCAGGTCACGGAAGCCGGTGCTTTTCCGATCCGCAAGATGCCCGTGCGGGTGCTGGCGCTCACGCGCCTGTCGCACGACGTGATGAAGCTGCGCCTGCAGCTGCCGGCCGGGGAGCCGCTGCAATTCCATGCCGGCCAGTACGTGGAGTTCATCTTGCGCGACGGCGCGCGCCGCAGCTATTCGATGGCCAATGCGCCGCACACGCTGGGCGAACCCGGCACGGGCATCGAACTGCACCTACGGCATTTGCCGGGCGGCAAGTTCACCGACCACGTGTTCGGCGTGATGAAGGAAAAGGAGATCCTTCGCATCGAAGGCCCTTACGGTAGTTTTTTCCTGCGCGAAGACTCCAGCAAGCCGATGATCCTGCTGGCCTCCGGCACGGGCTTCGCGCCCATCAAGGCGCTGCTCGAACACATGAAGTTCAAGGGCATCGACCGGCCAGCCACACTCTATTGGGGCGGCCGCCGCCCCGAAGACCTGTACATGGACGCCTGGCTGCGCGAGCAACTCGCGGAAATGCCGAACCTGCGCTACGTGCCGGTCGTGTCCAACGCCACGCCCGAAGACAACTGGACCGGCCGCACGGGCTTCGTGCACCGCGCGGTGCTGGAAGACTTTGCCGACCTCTCGGGTCACCAGGTGTACGCCTGCGGCGCGCCGATCGTGGTCGATTCGGCCAAGCGCGACTACGTGGCGCTGGCCGGCCTGCCCGAAGAAGAGTTCTTTGCCGACGCGTTCACCACCGAGGCCGACAAGGCGCTGCCCTGATCAGCCTGCCTCCCTTCGACAACACAGAAAAATGAAAACGAGACACTTCCTCATCACCCTGCTCGCAAGCGCCGCCGCACTGCTTGCCACCGGCCATGCCGCGGCGCAGCAGCAGCGTCCCATTCGCCTTGTGGTGCCGTACGCCGCCGGCGGCCCCATCGACGTGACCGCCCGAATCCTGGCCGAGCGCGTGAAGGACAGCCTGGGCACGGTCATCATCGACAACAAGCCGGGCGCGGGCGGCAACATCGGCGCCGACGCGGTGGCCAAGGCCGCGCCTGACGGGCTCACGATCGGGATTGCGGCCACGGCCACGCATGCGGTCAATCCGTGGCTCTACAGCAAGATTCCGTTCAACGCGGCCAGCGACTTCGCGCCCATCACGCAGATGGTGCGCGTACCCAATGTGCTGGTGATGAACGCTGAAACAGCGCAGCGCCTGAAGATCAACACCGTGGCCGACCTGATCCGCTACGCCAAGGCCAACCCGGCCAAGCTCAACTACGGCAGCGGCGGCAACGGCAGCGCCGGGCACCTGGCGGGCGAGCTGTTCAAGAAGCAGGCTGGCATCTTTGCGCTGCACATTCCGTACAACGGCGGCAATCCGGCGCAGCTGGCCCTGCTGTCGGGCCAGGTCGACTTCAACTTCGACAACCTTGCCACGGCGGCACCGAACATCCGCTCGGGCAAGCTCAAGGCCATTGCCGTCACCACCTTGCAGCGCAGCAGCGCCATGCCAGACGTGCCGCCCGTGGCCGACACGCTCAAGGGCTTTTCGATCGACACCTGGTGGGGGCTGGTGGCGCCCGCCGGCACGCCGCACGACGTGCTTGCAAAGCTCAATCAGGCCTTTGTGGCGGCGCTGAATGCACCGGAAACGAAGACCCGTTTTGCCACCCTGCTGGCCGAACCGGTGGCCAGCTCGCCGGAGCAGTTCGGCGCGTTCATGAAGAGCGAGCTCTCCAAGTACGAAGCCGTGGTGAAGGCCACCGGCGCAAGGGTCGATTGACCCTCGCGGCCCTTGCGGGCTATTCGCCCAGGTAAGCGGCCCGCACGCGCGGGTCGCGCAGCAGTTCTTTCGCGTCGCCGGTCATGGTGATGAGCCCCGACTCCATCACGTAGCCGCGGTCGGCCAGCTGCAGTGCGCGGTTGGCGTTCTGCTCCACCAGCAGAATGGTCACGCCCTGCGCGGCCACGGTCTGCACCACCTCGAAGATCTTGTCGCACATGATGGGCGACAGGCCCATGGTGGGCTCGTCGAGCAGCAGCACCTTGGGGCGCGCCATGAGCGCGCGGCCCATGGCCAGCATCTGCTGTTCGCCGCCCGACATGGTGCCCGCGAGCTGGTCCTTGCGCTCGCGCAGGCGCGGGAAGGTCACGAACACGCGCTCCATGTCGCTGGCGATCTCGGCCTTGTCCTTGCGGATGTAGGCCCCGATCTGCAGGTTTTCGGTGATCGTCATGCGCGTGAACACGCCGCGGCCTTCGGGCACCATCACGAGGCCCTCGCTGACCAGATCCCACGCCCCGCGGCCCTTGATGTTGCGGCCCAGGAATTCGATGCTGCCGGCGCCCGCTGGCAGCGTGCCGGTGATCGCCTTCATGGTGGTGGTCTTGCCGGCCCCGTTGGAGCCGATGAGCGACACCAGTTCGCCTTCATGAACCTCGAAGTCGACGCCCTTCACGGCCTGGATGCCGCCGTAGCCGACCTTCAGGCCGCTGACCTTGAGCAGCGTCTTGCCGGGAGCATTGGCAGCGGTCTTCGGCGGGGTGGCGGTGGTTGTTTCTTCTGCGCTCGTCATCGTCGTCATTTCAGTGTCCTCCGGTGCCGAGGTAAGCCTCGATCACCTTCTCGTTCTTCTGCACGTCGTAGGGCGTGCCTTCGGCAATCTGCTTGCCGTAGTCGAGCACGGTGACGCGGTCGCACAGGCCCATGATGAGCTTGACGTCGTGTTCGATGATCAGGATGGTGCGGTCGTCCTTGCGGATGCGGTCGATCAGTTCGCGCAGCAGCACCTTCTCGGTCGAGTTCATGCCGGCGGCGGGCTCGTCGAGCGCGATGAGCTGCGGGTCGGTGGCCAGTGCGCGCGCAATTTCGAGCCGGCGCTGGTCGCCGTACGAGAGCGTGCGCGCCTTGTAGTCGGCAAACTTGCCGATGCCCACGTAGTCGAGCAGCTCCTGTGCGCGGTCGGCAATGGCCTTTTCCTCAGCCTTGAACGAACGCGTGCGCAGCATGGCGCCGAACACGCCCGAATGGGTGCGGATGTGGCGGCCGACCATGACGTTCTCGAGCGCCGTCATTTCGGAGAACAGGCGAATGTTCTGGAAGGTGCGCGCAATGCCCGCCTTGGCCACTTCATGCACGGCCGTGGGCTGGTAGGGCTTGCCGGCCAGTTCGAAGCTGCCGCTGTCGGGCGTGTAGAGCCCGGTGATCACATTGAAGAACGTGGTCTTGCCGGCGCCGTTGGGGCCGATGAGCCCATAGACCTGGCCGCGCTTGATGGTGATGCCGACGTCGGAAAGTGCCTGCAGGCCGCCGAAGCGCTTGGAAATTCCGCGAACGTCGAGGATGGTGTCTGTCGTCATGTTGATTGTTTCCTTCGGCTCACGGATTGATCGACATGGGACGCGAAGCCGCACCCGGCAGCTCGTCGGCGGGTGTCTCGATGCCGGGCGCATGGGTCTGGAGCGAGCCTGGGGCCACGGGGGCGTCCGGGGCCACGCCCTTGCGCTGCAAGGTCTTGCCATGCTCGGGCGAAGGCCAGAGGCCGCGCGGACGCATCAGCATGATGACGATCATGGCCAGGGCAATGAAGAGCTGGCGCAGGATGGACGCATCGAGGCGGCCGTCGGTCATGGCCTGCAGCGGGCCGGCCACGTAGCGCAGCACTTCGGGCAAGGCGGCCAGCAGCACGGCGCCGAGAATCACGCCCGGCAGGTGGCCGATGCCGCCCAGCACCACCATGGCGACGATCATCACCGACTCCATGAGGCTGAACGATTCGGGCGACACGAAGCCCTGGAAGGCCGCGAACATGGCTCCCGACACGCCGCCGAAGCTCGCGCCCATGCCGAAGGCCAGCAGCTTCATGTTGCGGGTGTTGATGCCCATCGCCTTGGCGGCGATCTCGTCTTCGCGGATGGCCATCCAGGCGCGGCCGATGCGGGAGATCTGCAGCCGGTGCGAAATGATGATCGTGGCGATCACCAGCGCAAGGAACAGGTAGTAGTAGAGCGTGACCGACGAGATCGTGAAGCCGTCGAACTTCCATGCCTTGCCGAGGTCGAGGCCCCAGAACTTGATGGAGTCGATGGCGGTGATGCCCTTGGGTCCGTTGGTGATGTTGATCGGCTGGTCGAGGTTGTTCAGGAACACCCGGATGATTTCGCCGAAGCCGAGCGTCACGATGGCCAGGTAGTCACCGCGCAGCTTGAGCGTGGGCGCCCCGAGCATCACGCCCAGCACCCCCGCCACCACCAATGCCAGCGGTATCACGATGAGCAGCGAGGTGTGCAGCCCGTTCGGGAACATGGCCTTGAACCACGGGAAGGTGTCCGAAAGGTGCGACGAGCCCATGAGCGCGAAGAGGTACGCGCCCACCGCAAAGAAGGCGACATAGCCCAGGTCGAGCAGGCCGGCGTAGCCGACGACGATGTTCAAGCCGAGCGCCAGCATCACGTAGAGCAACGCGATGTCGGCGATGCGCACCCAGGCATTGCCCTGGCTTTGCAGGAAGATCGGCAGTGCGAGCACCGCGACGACGCCGAGGATGTAGAGAGCGAGGTTCTTGCTGTTCTTCATGGTGTGCTGCTCCTCAGGCCCGATCCGCCACGCGCTCGCCGAGCAGGCCCGAAGGCCGCAGCGTGAGCATGACGATCAACACGATGAAAGCGAAGATGTCGCTGTAGTTGCTGCCGAGCACGCCGCCGGTGATGGCACCGATGTAGCCGGAGCCGATGGCTTCGATCAACCCGAGCAGGATGCCGCCGACCACCGCGCCGGCCAGGTTGCCGATGCCGCCGAACACTGCCGCGGTAAAGGCCTTGAGGCCGGGCAGGAAGCCCATGGCGTGCTGCGCAATGCCGTAGTTCGAGGCGTACATGACGCCCGCAATGGCCGCGAGCACGGCGCCGATGATGAATGTGGCCGAAATGACCATGTCGGGCCGGATGCCCATGAGCGCCGCAACGCGCGGGTTCTCGGCGGTGGCGCGCATGGCGCGGCCGAGCTTGGTGTAGTTGACCAGCCACATCAGCACCACGAGCGAGAACGCCGTGACGCTCAGGATCATGACCTGCGTGGGCGAAATCACCGCGCCGCCCACCTCGATGGGCGTGGTCGACAGCAGGTTGGGATACGCCTTGTTGGTGGGCTTCCAGATGATCATTGCCAGCGTCTGCAGCAGGATCGACATGCCGATGGCAGTGATGAGCGGCGCGAGCTTGGGGCTGTTGCGAAGGGGCCGGTAGGCAACCTTCTCGATCACGAAGTTGAGCGTGGCGGCCACCACGCAGGCAATGACCAGCGAGATGATGAGGATCAACCAGCCGGGCGTGCCGGGCATCGATTCCTGCATGAGCCCGATGATGGTCCAGCTTGTAAGCGCCCCCACCATCAGCACTTCGCCGTGCGCAAAGTTGATCAGATTGATGATGCCGTACACCATTGTGTAGCCCAAGGCTATCAAGGCATACATGCTGCCGAGGACCAGACCGTTGATGATCTGCTGCAGCAATATTTCCATAACGCGTTCCTATTTATTGCACCGTTGCAGGGTGCCATTCACCCACCGTGGCACCGGTTTGGCACCTTGGCTTGATAAGCAAAAAACCAGCCAACATGTGTCGCCGGCTGATTTGTGCGCGGGATTGTAAGCACGCGCCAGCGCCGATTTGGTGCGCGCTCACCGGGGTTTACCCGCTCAAGTCATGCTATATGTAAGTGAAGCCATGCATCGCACGCGCGCAAGCGTGCATGCGGCACGTTACTCATCGTGCTGGCCGTTGAGGCGGCGAAGCTCGCGCAATTTTTCTGCTATGCGGATCTCGAGGCCGCGCTCCACGGGCTGGTAGAAAACCTGGCCCTCGAGGCCGTCGGGCAGGTAGCGCTCGCCGGCGGCAAAACCGCCCTCCTCGTCGTGCGCGTAGCGGTAGCCCTTGCCGTAGTCGAGCTCCTTCATGAGCTTGGTGGGCGCGTTGCGCAGGTGCATGGGCACCGGACGCGTGCTGTCCTTCTTGATGAGCGCGCGCACGGCGTTGTAGGCGGTGTAGACGGCGTTCGACTTGGGCGCCATGGCCAGGTAGATCACGCACTCTGCCAGCGCAAGCTCGCCCTCCGGCGTGCCGAGCCGCTCGTAGACCTCGGCCGCGTCGAGCGCCAGCCGCAGCGCGCGCGGATCGGCCAGCCCGATGTCTTCGCTGGCCATGCGCACCAGCCGCCGGGCCATGTAGCGCGGGTCGGCACCGCCGTCGAGCATGCGCACGAACCAGTAGAGCGAGGCGTCGGGGTCGCTGCCGCGCACCGACTTGTGCAGCGCGCTGATGGTGTCGTAGAACTGCTCACCGCCCTTGTCGTAGCGCCGCATGCGCTCGCCGAGCACGCGCAGCAGCCATTCGTCGGTGATGTTGTCGAGCTTCTCGGCCTTGGCCGCAACGGCCAGCGTCTCGAGCGTGTTGAGCAGGCGCCGCGCGTCGCCGTCGGCATAGGCGACGAGCCGGTCGATGGCTGCGCCTTCGATGGCGGGAACGGCCTGGATGGCCTGCGCCTTGGCCACAATCTGCTTGAGATCGGCCTCGGTGAGCGGTTGCAGCACATATACCGCTGCCCGCGAAAGCAAGGCCGAGTTGACCTCGAACGACGGGTTTTCGGTGGTGGCGCCAATGAAGGTGAAAAGCCCCGACTCCACATGCGGCAGGAACGCGTCCTGCTGGCTCTTGTTGAACCGGTGCACCTCGTCGACGAAGACGATGGTCCGCTGCTGTTCGAGGCCGTCGCGCGCCGCGGTGGCGCGCTCGACCGCCTCGCGGATGTCTTTCACGCCGCCGAGCACGGCGCTGATGCTCAGGAACTGCGCATCGAAGGCATCTGCCATCAGGCGCGCAATGGTCGTCTTGCCGGTGCCTGGTGGCCCCCAGAGAATGCAGGAATGCGGCTGGCCCGACTCGAAGGCAATGCGCAGCGGCATGCCCGGCCCCAGCAGATGCTGCTGGCCGATCACCTCGCCCAGCGTCTTCGGACGCAGGCGCTCGGCAAGGGGTTGATGCGAACTGGTGGCCAAACCTGCCTGTCTGATCTTCTATTGCTTGATGACGTCGGCACCGGCCGGCGCCTTGAATTCGAACACATTGGCGTTGAGCGCCGGGTTCACTTCGACCTTGCTGAACTTGAGCACCGAGCGCTGTCCAAAGCTGTCGAGAATTTCAAGCGCCGCCAGCGAGTCGCCCTGGAAGCCGACCAGCACATTCTGCAGCTGGCCGTCCTTGTTCTTGGGCGTGGCCTTGACCCACTGCAGGCCATCGCGCTCGGGCGCGGCCTCGAGCGTGAAATCGGCCTGCAGCGCGCGCACGTCCGGGGCCGCGGCAATCAGCGCGGCGGGTGTGGAGCCCAGTGCCTGCGACTGGGCACGCTGCGTCACTTGGTTCAGGTCGGCGTCGTACAGCCAGAGCGTCTTGCCGTCGGCCACGATGACCTGCGCGAACGGCTTCTGATAGTCGAACTTGAATTTACCGGGGCGCTGGAATTCGAAAGTGCCGTTCGATGTCTTGGTACGGCCCGGCTGCCCTTCGCGCGGCGGCGCGGTAACGGTCTGGGTGAACTCGGCGCGGCCCGACTTGACCGTCTTCACGAAGGCTTCGAGGCTCTCCAGGCCACCGGCCCAGGCGTTCGCGGATGAGAGAAGGCCGATCAACAGCCAATGACGAAATTTCAATTTGGATTCCTCGGAAAAGCAGTGGCGTTGAAGCGACCTTACCCCGCCGCGCGTTGCGGCATGTGCGGGGCTTGATGAAGTTTTGCAACGTTATTGCAGCTTTTGCAACGTGCCTGTCGGCGCGGGACGCCTGGGCTCGCAGGTGTTTGCCGGTTATTCCGCGCGTGCGGGCACCAGGATTTCGCGTTGCCCACTGCCGCTCATGGCGCTGACCAGGCCCGCCTTTTCCATGTCTTCGACCAGCCGTGCCGCGCGGTTGTAGCCGATCTTCAGGTGACGCTGCACCAGCGAAATGCTGGCCTTGCGGTTCTTGAGCACCACCTCCACGGCCTGGTCGTACATCGGGTCTTTCTCGGCGTCGCCGCCCTCGCCCAGCATGTCGCCGTCGCCGTCGACCGTGCCGCCTTCGAGCACGCCTTCGATGTAGTCGGGCTCGCCTTGGCTCTTGAGGTAGGCCACCACGCGGTGCACTTCTTCGTCGCTCACGAAAGCGCCATGCACGCGAATCGGCAGGCCGGTGCCGCTGGGCATGTAGAGCATGTCGCCCATGCCGAGCAGCGCTTCGGCGCCCATCTGGTCGAGGATGGTGCGGCTGTCGATCTTGCTCGACACCTGGAACGCGATGCGGGTCGGAATGTTCGCCTTGATGAGGCCGGTGATCACGTCGACGCTGGGCCGCTGCGTGGCAAGAATGAGGTGGATGCCGGCGGCGCGCGCCTTTTGCGCGAGCCGGGCAATGAGCTCTTCGATCTTCTTGCCGACCACCATCATCAGGTCGGCCAGCTCGTCGATCACGACGACGATGTGCGGCTCGCGCTTGAGCGGCTCGGGATCGTCGGGCGTGAGGCTGAACGGGTTGTAGATGAACTCCTCGCGCGCCTTGGCTTCGTCGATCTTGGCGTTGTAGCCGGCCAGGTTGCGCACCCCCAGCTTGCTCATGAGCTTGTAGCGGCGCTCCATCTCGGCCACGCACCAGTTCAGGCCGTGCGCGGCCTGGCGCATGTCGGTGACCACGGGCGCCAGCAGGTGCGGAATGCCTTCGTAGACCGACATTTCGAGCATCTTCGGGTCGATCATGAGCAGGCGAACGTCGCGCGCCTCGGCCTTGTAGAGCAGCGACAGGATCATGGCGTTGATACCCACCGACTTGCCCGAACCGGTGGTACCGGCCACCAGCACGTGCGGCATCTTTGCAAGATCGGCCACCACGGGGTTGCCGATGATGTCCTTGCCCAGGCCCATGGTCAGGAACGACTTGCCCTCGTTGTAGACCTGCGAGCCCAGGATTTCGCTGAGCTTGATCGACTGGCGCTTGGCGTTCGGCAACTCGAGCGCCATGTAGTTCTTGCCCGGAATGGTTTCGACCACGCGAATCGACACCAGCGAGAGCGAGCGCGCAAGGTCCTTGGCAAGGCCGACGATCTGCGAGCCCTTCACACCGGTCGCAGGCTCGATTTCGTAGCGCGTGATCACGGGGCCCGGCGAGGCCAGCACCACACGCACCTCGACGCCGAAGTCCTTGAGCTTCTTCTCGATCATGCGCGAGGTCATCTCGAGCGTGTCGGGAGAAACCGTTTCCTGGCGCGCCTGGGCGGCGTCGAGCAGGTCGACCTGCGGCAGCTTGCTGTCGGGCAGTTCCTTGAAGAGCGGCTTCTGGCGCTCCTTGACGACGCGGTCGCTCCTGGGCACTTCGGTCATCGCAGGTTCGATCTGCACCGGCGGAGAGGGCACCCGCCGCTTGGGGCGCGGCTCGATGCGCAGTTCTTCGTCTTCATCGGCGCCCATCGGCTCGACAACGCCGCCCGATTCACGCGAGAACACGGGCTCCTCGGCTTCCGCGCGTTCCCGGGCGGCCTGCTTGCCCATGGCAATGTCGGCCGCCAGTTCGCGTTTTTCGCGGCGCGATTCGAACAGCGAGTAGGCGCGCGCGCCGATGCGCTCGGCAATCAGGCTCCATGAGAAGCGGAACACCAGCGCCGAGCCGATCACGCCGGCCGCAATGGCCACCAGCGCCGAACCCGTAAAGCCGAGCCAGCGCACGCTGGCGGGCCCGACCAAGTAGCCGAGCGCGCCGCCGCCAGAGCCCGGCAAATACGATTCGAGCCGGTACAGGCGCGACCACTCGAGCGTGGTGCTCGCGCAGAGCAGCAACACCAGGCCGAACCAGAACGCCAGCCGGCTGCGATTGAACCGGCCGCGCACCGGCTGCTCGGCAGGCGCGGCCTCGCCTCCGCGAAGCCAGTTGGCCAGGGAAGACAGCCAGGCCCGGAGCCCCGCGGCCAGGCACCACCAGACCGAGTAGCCAGCCAGGAAATAGCTGCCGTCCGCCAGCCATGCGCCGATGCGGCCCGCCCAATTCTTGATTTCTCCTCCGGTGCCGGAGGTCGACCAGGCCGCGTCCGAAGGCGTGAAGCTCAGCATGGCAAGCAGCCAGAACAGCAACGCGGCAAATCCCGCGATCAGCGTGATCTCGTGGGCGAAGCGCATGGCGCGAACGCGCACGGGTTGCCCCTCGGCGGCCGAAGAAGATTGAAGCGTATTGAGCGAATAGGTCATGAAAAACACAGCACCCAGCGCTCGGAAGCGGCGGCTGGAGGCCTGAACACTACAACAAAAGGACTTGGCCCCCAGGAGCGCCGGTAACGGCTCAAGTCAGCGACAGGAGCCGTTCCTTGACGAGCATGGAGCCGTCGTCCTGCGTCTGCACGAATCCGCGCTCTTCCAGATCCTTCATCACGCGGCTCACCATCTCACGCGAGGCGCCGACCATTTTCGCAAGGTCCTGGCGGGAGATCTTGTCGCGCACCTTGAGATTGCCCGCGCCGTCGTCGATGGCGAATTCGAGCAGCGAGCGTGCCACGCGGCCATACACATCCATGAGCGCGAGCGACTCGATCTTGCGGTCGGCATGGCGCAGGCGCTGCACCAGCCCGCGCATGATGTTGTAGGCCATGGAGGAGTTTTCGGGCAGGCAGCGCGCAAACGCGTCACGGCCGAGCATGAGCACGTCGCACTGGATTTCGGTGCGCACCGTGGCCGAATGCGGCTCGTCGTCGATCAGGCTCATTTCGCCGATGTAGTCGCCGGGGTGCAGCGTGGCAAGAATCACCTCGCGACCGCGGCTGTCGGCGCTGGTGACGCGCGCGCGGCCAGTCAGAATGATGTAGAGCGCATCGGACTTCTTGCCCTGCTCCACAATGATTTCCGCTCGCTTGAGACGCTTCTTGACGATCGCATCCGCAATGCTCGACGACTGAGAAGACGTGAGCGAGGCAAACAGCGGAACGCGCCGCAGCAATTCAAGATTGGACAGCATCGACATTTATCAATCCCTGATACGGCGCGTGGGGAGCCCGTCCGCCGGCAAGCCGATGGATTACTACAATCGCGCGCATTGAAAACACCGTGCACCCGGTGTTGAACCGAGCGGTGATACTCCACATATATCGCTACCACCCTGAAAATGTACACGCTGAAGCAGCGCAAATCCTAGGTTTTCTACTCATGTCCGCACCCCAACACGCCAAGGTTTTGATTCTGGGCTCCGGCCCCGCCGGCTATACCGCCGCTGTTTATGCAGCCCGCGCGAACCTCCAGCCTTTGCTGATTACCGGCATTGCCCAAGGCGGACAATTGATGACGACCACCGAAGTCGACAATTGGCCGGCCGACGTGCACGGCGTGCAAGGCCCCGAGCTGATGCAGCGTTTTCTTGAACACGCGGAGCGTTTCAAGACACAAATTGTTTTCGATCACATTAACAAAGTTGATCTAAGCAAGCGTCCTTTTACATTGACGGGCGACAGCGGCACTTACACCTGTGATTCTTTGATCATTGCCACAGGCGCTTCCGCCAAGTACCTGGGTCTCGATTCGGAACAGAAATTCATGGGCCGCGGCGTTTCGGCCTGCGCAACCTGCGACGGATTTTTCTACCGCGAGCAGGAAGTGTGCGTAATCGGGGGCGGCAATACGGCCGTCGAAGAAGCGCTGTATCTCGCCAACATCGCAAACAAGGTCACGCTGGTTCATCGCCGCGACAAATTCCGCGCAGAGCCCATCCTGATCGACAAGGTCAAGGAGAAGGTGGCCGAGGGCAAGATCGTGCTGAAGCTGCACAACGAACTCGACCAGGTGCTGGGCGACGACACCGGTGTGACAGGCATCCGGATCAAGAACACGCAGACCGGCGAAACCGAACAGATCGACCTCAAGGGCTGCTTCATCGCCATCGGGCACCACCCCAACACCGACATTTTCCAGGGACAGCTGGAAATGAAGGACAACTACATCCTGACCCGCTCGGGCCTGCAGGGTTTTGCCACGATGACCAGCATTCCCGGCGTTTTTGCCGCAGGCGACGTGCAGGACAACGTGTACCGCCAGGCCATCACCAGCGCCGGCACCGGCTGCATGGCCGCGCTGGACGCCCAGCGCTTCCTGGAGCAGGACGGCACACTCTAAACCCGGGCTGCGCCAAAAGGGCTATAATCCGAGGCTTTGCCGAAATGAGGCCGCCCTTGTGGTGGCCATCAGCGTTCCGGCGAGCCGGGGTACCGCCACCCGTTTCTGGCGAGGTCAAGCTGCAAAACACCTGCAATCTCCACGGTTGCGCCGGTGCCAGCTGTTCAAGAAAGAGTGTCCTCATGGCACGCGTATGCGACGTAACGGGCAAAGGCCCGATGGTCGGAAACAATGTTTCCCACGCCAACAACAAAACCAAGCGCCGGTTCCTGCCGAACCTGCAATACCGCCGTTTCTGGGTCGAAACTGAAAACCGCTGGGTTCGCCTGCGTGTTTCGAGCGCCGCGCTGCGCCTGATCGACAAGAACGGCATCGACGCCGTGCTCGCAGACCTGCGTGCACGCGGCCAAGCTTAAGGAGCTGAATCATGGCAACGAGCAAAGGCGGACGCGAAAAGATCAAGCTGGAATCCACCGCGGGTACCGGCCACTTCTACACGACCAGCAAGAACAAGAAGACGATGCCTGAAAAGATGTCGATCATGAAGTTCGACCCCAAGGCGCGCAAGCACGTCGAATACAAGGAAATCAAGCTGAAGTAATTCAGCGCTGGTTCCACCAACAAGAAACCCCGCCGGGCTTGCCCAGCGGGGTTTTTTGTTGCCCGCTTCTTTCTCTCTCGCTCCCTTGGGCGCAGAAAACGGGCGCAAAAAAAGCCGGCTCGAAGCCGGCTTTTTTATGAGGAGCGCGGTTCCCCGCCTCTTCTGATCGATCAGGCCCGTGCTGCGCGCAGACGCGTCGAGAACTCGCGCAGGCCGGCAATACCGCTGGCTTCGGCACGATGGCACCAGGCAGCCAGGTCGGCGGCCAGTTGCTCGCGAGATTGCGAGGTGTTGAGCCAGAGCTGGCGCAGCTCTTCGCGCATCGTGACCATCTTGTCGATCACCGGGTGGGCAGCGCGCGCCTGCACCAGGTGCGTGCGGGCCGAGGCCGGCACCTTGTCGTCGTCGCGATGCAGCCAGTTCTTGGCCGCCTTGAGCACCGAGATGTCGCCGCCCTTGGTCTTGAGCGCAATCAGCTCGGCCTTGGTCACGCGGCGCATTTCGCGGGCGTAGCCAGCCATGACTTCGTAGCGGTTGGCAATGACGGCTTCGAGCGTCTTTTCGTTGGCCACGGGCTGGATGTCGCCCATCTGCATCTTCGGCGGCACCTTCTTGACCTTGGCCCAGCCGATCGCCTGCATCATCTGGATGTAGACCCAGCCGATGTCGAATTCGTACTTCTTGACCGAGAACTTGGCCGACGTGGGATACGTGTGGTGGTTGTTGTGCAGCTCTTCACCGCCAATGATCAGGCCCCAGGGCGAGACATTGCGGCTGGCGTCGGGCGCCTCGAAGTTGCGGTAGCCCCAGTAGTGGCCAATGCCGTTGATGATGCCGGCGGCCGTGATCGGGATCCACAGCATCTGCACAGCCCAGACGGTCAGGCCCAGCGCGCCGAAGAGTGCCAGGTTGATGACCAGCATGAGGCCCACGCCTTGCCAGCTGTAGCGGGTGTACAGGTTGCGTTCGATCCAGTCGTCGGGCGTGCCGTGACCGTAGCGGTCCATCGTTTCCTTGTTCTTCGACTCGGCGCGATACAGCTCGGCGCCGCGCCAGAGAACTTCGTCGATGCCCTTGACCTGCGGGCTATGCGGGTCTTCCTCGGATTCGCACTTGGCGTGGTGCTTGCGGTGAATGGCAACCCATTCCTTGGTGACCATGCCGGTGCCCAGCCAGAGCCAGAAACGGAAGAAATGCGAGGGGATCGGCCCCAGGTCCATTGCCCGGTGCGTCTGCGTACGGTGCAGGAAGATGGTGACCGCGGCGATCGTGATATGCGTGGTGACGAGCGTGTACAACACGATCTGCCACCATGTCAGGTCCCACAAGCCGTGTCCGAGCCACTGGAGGGCCGCGCTCAAAACGGCAGAGTCAGGAATCAACATTGAATTAAGTACTCCATGGCCACACGAAGGTGCAGCCTTCAGTTAACCCACGATTTTAAGGTGGCAAGGCCAAAATGAGGCCTTTTACCCTTCCTTAATAGCGCAGATTTACCCTACTTTGGAGTGCCGAGCCTATTTGCGGTTCCACACCGCCGCAAAGAAACCGTCCGTGGCGTGGCGGTGGGGCCATAGCCGCAGGTAGCGCCGTCCGTCCTCGCCGCCGGCGCAAAGGGCCTCGAAACCCTCTACTTTCAGGCCCTGCAGCAGCTCCGCGGCGTCCTGGGGCACGAAATCGGGGTTGGCGGCGCTGAAAGCCTCGGCAATGGCCTCGTTTTCCTCCGGCAGCACGCTGCAGGTGGCATAAATGAGACGCCCGCCCGATTTCAGGAGGCGTGCCGCGCTCTGCAGGATGGCCGCCTGCTTGACCGTCAGTTCCTCGACCGACTTGGCCGACTGGCGCCATTTCAGGTCGGGATTGCGGCGCAGCGTTCCCAGGCCCGAGCACGGAGCGTCGACCAGCACCCGGTCGATCTTGCCGGCCAGGCGCTTGATGCGGTCGTCGCGCTCGTGCGCAATGGCCGCCGGGTGAACATTCGAGAGCTTGCTGCGCGCCAGCCGCGGCTTGAGCGCATCGAGCCGGTGCGCCGACGTGTCGAAGGCATAGAGCCGGCCGGTGTTGCGCATGGTCGCGCCGATCGCCAGCGTCTTGCCGCCGGCGCCGGCACAGAAGTCGACCACCATTTCGCCGCGCTTCGCGTCCAGCAGCAGCGCCAGCAGCTGGGAGCCTTCGTCCTGCACCTCGACGGCACCTCGGGCGAACGCGTCCAGCTTGGTCAGCGCCGGCTTGCCGTCGATGCGCAGACCCCACGGCGAGAACGGCGTTACTTCAGATTTGATAGCAGCCTTGGCAAGCTCCGCCTTGACTTCGGCGCGCTTGTCGGTAAGGGCATTGACCCGGAGATCGAGCGGCGCGGGCTGCTGCAGGCTCTCGACCAGCGGCCAGAAACCGTCGCCCAATTGCGCCTTGAGCGGCGCGACCAGCCACTCGGGGAGATTGTGGCGATGGCGTTCCAGCAGGTCTTCGGGCTTGACGGCATCGCAGTTGTCGAGCCAGCGCTTTTCGGTGTCGTTGAGCGCGCTCTTCAGAAAGTCGCGCGGGCCATGAAAGCCGAGGATCGCCATGCGGCGCTCCTTGGAGCCGCTGCCCGAGGGCGACAGGTGGTCGAACAGGAGCTTCTTGCGCAACACGGTGTAGACCGTCTCGGCAAGCGTGGCGCGCTCGCGGGGGCCGAACTCGCGGTGGTCGCGAAAAAATCGCGAAACGACCTGGTCGGCCGGATGATCGAATTTCAGGACAAGGCCGACCAGATCGGCGGTGGCCTCCAACAGGGCTTTGGGGTGCATACCCCGATTGTCTCAGCCGGAGGGCTCTCTACGCCCGGCGCGTCCAGATCGGCCCGAAAGCCTGTCGCTCAATGTCGGCCAGCGTAGGTGAATGGCCGGCCCACAGAACTAGCGCCGCCCCCGGCAGGCTCAAGGTGTGCTCGAGGTGGCGGCAAAGCCGCCAGCGGTCTTCGTCGTCCATGCCCGGCAGGTCGACGAACACGATGTAGGCCCGGCGCCACGGAAACTCGCGCAGCGTCTTGCGCACCAGCCAGGCGCGCGAAATGGGAAGGCACCGCGCCAGGTCGGCCTGTAACTCGCCCAGTTCATAGTCGCTCAGGTCATGCCGTGCGATCTGGCTGAAGAAGGGCGTTTCGGTGATCTCCTCCCAGGCCCGAGCCTCGGCTTCTTCCGCCTCCTTGAGGCGGCCGCGCCACAGCTTGAGTGCTTCTTCGTCGTGAGCGCCGGCATCGGGGTTCTCGAGTGCGGCCACGGCGCTTTTTGCAGCCCACCATCGGCTGGCGGCACTGGATCCGTGCAAGCGCTCGAGCACGGCAAGACGCGCTGCGCGATCGCGCACGGGGAGCATCTGGGATAGTCCGCGCAAGGCGCCGGCATGCTCGGGCGAGGCCTGGAGCGCACGTTCGTATCGAACGCGCACGGGCGCCGCCGGATCGAGCCGCCGCTCGGAATCGGCCCATTCGACGAGTTCGTCAGGCGTATTGCGCTCGCCCCGCGCCGCGAGAAGCTCGACGCGTTCCCGGATGCGAGACCGGTGCGCATGGTGCTGCTTCCAGTCGCTGGCATGGTTGCGGCGCCACTGGTTGTCGAAATGCGCAATCCACTTGGTACTGTCTGCCAGCATGCCCAGCGCGGGCTCGACCGACCAGGGCGGCACCACGGCCTTCTGGCCGAGCGCTTCGAGCCGGTCGCGCAAGACCGGATGGGTGTCTTCGAGATCGCTGACGCGCCGCATGGCGTCGCGCAATGCCCGGCGCGCAAATTCGTCGCTGGGCGGCGTTGCGGCAAGCTCCTTCAGCGCCTTGAAAGGCCCCGGCGGCTGCGGCTCCCTTTCGGCACGGGCCCAGTGCGAAGCCCAGAACTCATCGGCATACCAGTTCGCCTTGATGGCAATTTCCGTCAGCGCGGCCGCGGCAACGGTCGTGCCCAGGAGCCGGCCCGAAATGCGGTCGGCTTCGTACTCGTCTTGCCGCGCGAGCGCAAACGTGCGGGCCGCGAAGCGCGGAAAGTACCAGCGGAAGAAGCTCTGCGACACCAGTGCCATCACGCCTTCGTCGCGCTGCAGGCTGGCGTCGAGCTTGAGCCACGAAAGCCGGGTGCGGTAGATCCAGGCGCTCAGCTTGCCGTGGTTGCCGCGCAGGTGCCCGTACTCGTGGGCAAGCACCGACAGCAGCCGCCGCCGGTCCAGCATCATCAGCAGCGGCAGCCCAATGCTCAGGGAATTGACCGCGCCGCCAAACAGCCCGAAACGCGGCACTTGCCGGATGCTGGCGTTGAATTCGTCGTCCAGGTAGACGCGGTGGACCGGCGGGCCCTTGATCTTCTTGCGTATGCGGTCGAGCGCTTCGAACAGCGCAGGCGCATCTGAGCGCGAAAGCTCCCGCCCCTCGGGTTCGTCGAACCGCACCCAGAGCGCGCGCAGTGTGGCCCAAAGCAGGCCCAACGCAAACAGAGCCAGCCAGCCGCGCCCGAAACTGAAGCGCCCCTGTCCGGCCGACAGCGCGACCCAGGCGATGATGCCGACGGAGAGCGCCAGGCAGGCCAGCACCCACAGGTAACCGAGTGCGGCAAATGCCGCGACGCTGCGCCGGTAGCGCGCACTGTCGTCCGCGCTGGCATGCTCGCTCAGGCGGACAAGGTGAACAAAATCAGCGCGATCCATCCGACTTTCCCTCAACCGACCCTACAGTTTGAAAGAAGCAAGACCGTGAACGACAACGACCTGCCACCCCTGATAGAGACGCCGCCCGGCCGTTATCGCCACTACAAGGGCGGCGAATACGAAGTGCTGGGCACCGTGCGCCACAGCGAAACGCTGGAGCCGATGACGCTGTACCGGGCCCTTTACGGCGCCAGAGGGTTGTGGGTTCGGCCCGCCGCGATGTTCAGCGAAACCGTGGAGATCGACGGTGTTCGCCAACTGCGCTTTACCCCTGTCTAGAGCACTACGTATTCGATCGCATCAAAGTCATCGAAGGCGGTCAGCCGCAGCGAACGTCCGTCACGCGGCCGCGGGCGTCCACGTCGAGGTTGAGGCGTCCGCCGTTGAGTTCCATCGTGACCACCTCACCGGGCTTCAGGGCCCGCACCGTGCCTGCACCGGCGCGAACGCGGGCTGCGGCTTCGAGCTGGGGCGACAGCGGCTGGCCGACGGCGAAGCGCGCGCCATCCGCATTGCACTGGAACACCGGCTCGGGTGCCGGAGCAGCTGCAGCGGGAGTTGCCGCGGGGGTCGAGCCTTGCGTGGCACAAGCCGTCATCAAGACGGCGCCGGCAACGATGAACAGTAGTGATTGGGTTTTCAATTTGTCTTCTCCCGAAAACCCGCGAATATAAACAACTTTAACGAATGTGACCTGATGTATCTGCAAGCCATCCAGCAATGGCGCGTGGATACAACTGATGTTCCTGCGCCAGCACGCGGCCGGCCAGGGTGGCGGCCGTGTCGTCCGGCAGCACGGGCACTACTGCTTGCGCCAGGATAGGCCCGTGATCGAGTTCGGTCGTTACCTGGTGCACGGTAACGCCGGCCACCTTGCAGCCCGCGTCGATGGCCCGCTGGTGAGTGTGCAGGCCCGGAAACGCCGGCAGCAGCGACGGATGGATGTTTATCAGGCGCCCGGCGTAGCGGCCGACAAAGCCGGGTGTCAGGATGCGCATGAAGCCCGCCAAGACCACGAGCGCCGGCGCGTGCGCATCGACCACCTTGGCCAATGCCTCGTCGAAAGCTTCGCGCGTCGGAAATTCCTTGTGCGGAACCACGGCAGTTGCGATGCCGTGCGTGGCGGCAATCGCAAGCCCGCCCGCTTCGGGCTTGTTGCTGACCACCGCGGCAATGCGGGCGCCAAAGCGCTCGGCCCAGCGGTCGCGCTCGGCGGCGCGCACGATGGCCGCCATGTTGGAGCCGCCGCCGGAAATAAGGATCACGATGTTCTTCATGGGACGCGGGATTATCTGTGCTCTGCTCCGGCGGCCCTGAACTTGTCGCCGCGCGGACACCGATTCACAGCACGACCGTGCTAAAACTCGAAGTTCCGGAGACACACCGCCATCGGCGCGATGGCGGCGGACCGATCAACACAGCGAGGCACGCATGGATTTGAGCTTCACGCCCGAAGAACAGAAGTTCCGCGAAGAAATTCGCGCATGGGTCAAAGAGAACCTCCCCAAGGAGATTTCGCACAAGGTGCACAACGCGCTCGAGCTGACGCGCGACGATCTGCAAGGCTGGGCCAAGATCCTCGGCAAGAAGGGCTGGCTGGGCTACGGCTGGCCGAAGGAATTCGGCGGCCCGGGCTGGACCGCCATCCAGCGCCACCTGTTCGAGGAAGAAACCGCCCTGGCCGGCGCGCCGCGCATCGTGCCGTTCGGCCCGGTGATGGTCGCACCTGTGATCATGGCTTTCGGCAACGCCGAGCAGCAGAAGCGTTTTCTCCCGGGCATCGCAAGCGGCGAAGTCTGGTGGAGCCAGGGCTACAGCGAACCGGGTTCGGGCTCCGACTTGGCTTCGGTCAAGACCAAGGCCGAGCGCAAGGGCGACAGGTACATCGTCAACGGCCAGAAGACCTGGACCACGCTCGGCCAGTACGGCGACTGGATGTTCAACCTCGTGCGCACCAGCAATGAGGGCAAGCCGCAAACCGGCATCAGCTTCTTGCTGCTCGACATGAAGTCGCCCGGCGTCACGGTGCGCCCGATCAAGCTGCTCGACGGCAGCCATGAAGTGAACGAGGTGTTCTTCGACAACGTCGAAGTACCGGCAGAAAACCTGATCGGTGAAGAGAACAAGGGCTGGACCTATGCCAAGCACCTGCTCTCGCACGAGCGCACCAACATTGCCGACGTGAACCGCGCCAAGCGCGAGCTCGAGCGCCTGAAGCGCATTGCCAAGAGCGAAGGCGTGTACGACGACCTGCGCTTCCGCGACGAGATCGCCAAGCTCGAAGTCGACATCGTCGCACTCGAGATGATGGTGCTGCGCGTGCTCTCCGCCGCCACCTCGGGCAAGAACTCGCTGGACGTCGCGGGCCTGCTCAAGATCCGCGGCAGCGAAATCCAGCAGCGCTACAGCGAACTGATGATGCTGGCGGGCGGCGCGTATTCGTTGCCTCTCATCCGCGAAGCGATGGAAGCCGGCTGGCAAGGCGACTTTCCAGGCGGCAACCCGGCCCTTGCGCCGCTCGCATCGACTTTCTTCAACATGCGCAAGACCACCATCTACGGCGGCTCCAACGAAGTGCAACGCAACATCGTCGCGCAGACGGTTCTGGGCTGAGGAGACAAGAACATGGATTTCAATTTTTCAGACGACCAGGAACAACTGCGCGACGCCGTGCGCAAGTGGGTCGACAAGGGCTACGACTTCGAACGCCGCCGCGGCATCGAGGCCAAGGGCGGCTTCTCGCGTGAAGCCTGGGACGAACTGGCCGAGCTTGGCCTGGGCGGCCTCTACATCGCCGAAGACGACGGCGGACTGGGCATGGGCCCGGTGGCCGGCATGGTGGTGATGGAAGAACTGGGCCGCGGCATCGTGCTGGAGCCCTTCGCCCAGACGCTGATTGCCGGCGCCGTGCTCAGCGGCTACGCCGGTGCCGACCTCAAGGACAACTGGCTGCCCCGCATTGCAGGCGGCCAGGCCATCGTGGTGCTTGCCTACCAGGAGCGCAAGGCACGCTACCGGCTGGATGTGTGCGAAGCCAAGGCCGTGAAGGCCGGCGACGGCTGGTCGCTGACCGGCGCGAAGAGCGTGGTGCCCGTGGGCGACGAAGCCGACGCCTACATCGTGCCCGCGCAGGCCGACGGCAAGATCGCCCTCTTCCTGGTCGAGCGCAGCGCCAGCGGTGTCGAAGCCCGCGGCTACGGCACGCAGGACGGCAGCCGCGCGGCGGAAGTCGTGTTCGACAAGGCAGACGCCACGCTGATCACCGCAGACGGACTGGCCGCGCTCGAGTACGCAGTCGATGTGGGCATTGCAGCCACATGCGCCGAAGCGGTCGGCGTCATGGACAAGACCGTAGTACTCACGGTCGACTACATGAACCAGCGCAAGCAGTTCGGCGTGGTCATCTCCACCTTTCAGGCACTGCGCCACCGCGTGGCCGACATGAAGATGCAGCTCGAGCTCGCACGCTCGATGAGCTACTACGCCACGCTCAAGCTCAACGCGCCGGCCGACGAGCGGCGCCAGGCGCTGGCGCGAGCCAAGTACCAGCTGGGCGTTTCGATGCGCTTCGTGGCAGCCAACTCGGTGCAGCTGCACGGCGGCATCGGCGTGACGGACGAATACATCGGCAGCCATTATTTCCGCAAGCTCACGCAGCTTGAAATGACTTTCGGCGACACCCTGCACCATTTGGGCGAAGTGTCGGCCCGCATGCAGGACACCGCGGGCGTCTTCGCCTGACGATGTTTTTCCCATAGCATCCAACGCCCGCCCGCCTTGCGCCGGCGGGCGTTTTTACTTGGAACCAGCCAGGAACAAAACATGCCATCACGCCGCACTCTTCTTGCCCTTGGGCTCGCATCGACCGCCATGCTGACCGCTTGCGCCACCGCACCATCGCCTTCGTTCAGCGAACGCCCGCCGATCGTCTTCATGCACGGCAACGGCGACTCGGCTGCGCTCTGGCAAACCACCATCTGGCGCTTCGAATCGAACGGCTGGCCGCGCAACCGGCTCTTTGCGGTCGACCAGCCCTATCCGCTGGCACGCGACGACGACACCGTGGCGCAACCGGGCCGCAGCTCGACCGCCGATTCGGCGGCCTTCCTGAAGGCCGAAGTCGAGAAGGTGCTGAAAGCCACGGGCGCCAGCAAGGTGGTGCTGCTCGGCAATTCGCGCGGCGGCAACACCATTCGCAATTACGTGCAGAACGGCGGCGGGGCGGCTGTGGTGAGCCACGTGGTGCTGGGCGGCAATCCGGCGCACGGCATCTGGGCGGTGAAGGGCTTCCGAGAGAACAATGAATTTTCCGGGCTTTCGGCGTTCATGCAGCAGCTCAATGCACCGAAAGGGCCGAATGGCGACGAAGTCGCGCCCGGCGTGAAATGGCTCACTCTGCGCTCCGACAACAACGACAAATACGCGCAGCCCGACGGCCTCTGGATCGGCGCGCCAGGCCAGCCGACCAACATCGGCTTCGACGGGCCGGCGCTCAAGGGCGCGACGAACGTGGTGCTGCCGCGCGTGGACCATCGCGAGACTTCGTTCTCCCCCGCCGCCTTTGCCGCGACCTGGCAGTTCCTGACGGGCGAGCCGCCGCGCAGCACAGCGATTGCAGCCGAAACGAACGTCGTGCTCGATGGCCGTGCCGTCGGCGCGGAAAACCTCTCGCTGAACGGCGGCCAAGTGACCGTTTACGCGGTCGATCCCGCCACGGGCGCTCGGCGCGGCAATGCGGTGCACAGCAAGAACATCGGAGCGGACGGCCGCTGGGGCCCCTTCAGCGCACGCGGCGATACGGCCTACGAATTCGTCCTCAGCGCGCCGGGATACGGCACCACCCACATCTACCGCAGCGCGTTTCCGCGCAGCAGCAGCGTGGTGAACCTGCGTCCCGAACGCCTCGCCGCGGCCGATGCCAGCGCCAATGCAGTCGTCGTCTTCACACGCCCTCGCGGGTATTTCGATGCGCAGCGCGACACCATGCGCTTCGACGGCCAGAGCCCGCCGCCCGGGGTGCCGCCCAAGGGCTCGGGCGTGTCGAGCTCGCGGCTGCGCGTTGCCGCGGCGGAGCCTCAGCGCGCCGTGACCGGTGAATTCAACGGCGAGCGCATCACGGGCCTGACCTGGCCGGCGGCACAGCAGCATGTGACGGTGCTCGAATTGACTTACTGAGAGGCAACAGCATGAACGACGCGGCTTCCTCCCCTTTCGTGCTGAAGACACGCGATGCGCGCGGCGTGGTCACGCTCACGCTGAACCGACCGGCCTCGTTCAACGCGCTTTCCGAGGGCATGCTCGGCGCGCTCGAGCAGGCCATTGCCGAAATCGCTGCGGACGAAAGCGTGCGCGCGGTTGTCATCGCCGCGGCGGGCAAAGCCTTCTGCGCGGGCCATGACCTGAAGGAAATGCGCGCGGAGCCCTCGCTGGGCTACTACCAGCAGCTCTTCGAGCGCTGCGGCGCAATGATGCTGTCGATCCAGCGGCTCCCCGTGCCCGTGATTGCGCGCGTGCATGGCATCGCCACCGCAGCGGGCTGCCAGCTGGTGGCAGTGTGCGACCTGGCGGTGGCTTCCAGCGAGGCGCGCTTCGCGGTCAGCGGCGTGAACGTGGGTCTGTTCTGCGCCACGCCCAGCGTCACCCTTTCGCGCAATCTCGGCCGCAAGGAGGCGTTCGAAATGCTCGTGACCGGTGAGTTCATCGATGCGCAGGAGGCCAGGCAGAAGGGCCTGGTCAATCGGGTCGCGGCACCGGCCGAGCTCGATGCCGCGGTGGAGACGCTGGTCGCCAGCATCGTCGCCAAGCCCCGCAAGGCACTTGCGCTGGGCAAGGCCCTCTTCTATCGCCAGCTCGAAACCGGCATCGAAGCCGCCCTGGCCGACGCGAGCCAGACGATGGCCTGCAACATGATGGACGAGAGCGCGCTCGAAGGCGTTCAGGCCTTCATCGAGAAACGCCGGCCCGACTGGAAGCGTTGAGCCCCAGGCTAGGTGTCGTGCAGCCGCGAGCTCTGCGGCAGGTGCGCCATCAGGAATTCCATCTGGTCCGCCAGGATGCGGCGGTTTCGCAGAATGAAATCTTCCCAAAGGCTGGGCACATAGGGCGCATACAAGAGCGGCATGTTGGCCTGCTCGGGCGTGCGGCTGCTCTTGCGGTGGTTGCACGGCTTGCACGCTGTGACCACGTTCATCCAGGTGTCGATGCCCTTTTGCGCGAACGGAATGATGTGCTCGCGCGTGAGCTCGTCTTCGTGGAAATGCCCGCCGCAGTAGGCGCAGACGTTGCGGTCCCGCGCAAAAAGCTTGCTGTTGGTAAGCCCCGGGCGCTGGGTAAAGGGGTTAATGCGCGGCACGCCCTTGGTGCCGATGATGCTGTTGATGGCAATCTGCGATTGCTCGCCCGTGATGGCGTTGTGTCCCCCGCGGAACACAGCCACCTGCGCGCCCACCTCCCAGCGGACTTCGTCCGCTGCATAGTGGATGACCGCCTGTTCGAGCGATATCCATGACTGGGGCAGCCCTTGGGCCGACAGCTTCAAGACCTTCACCACACGCCTCCTCAAAAAGGGAAGAATCACGGAAAGACCAGGGACACGGAGCGCGCCGGAAACCACTTCAAGCGACGCACTGAGTCACAATATACCGGCTTTGTGACAAAACGGCCTGATTCGCCCAATTGACGGGCGAAAGGCGCTATCAAAAAGATACTCACCAATGCAGGTTTTCCGCGGCTTCCGGCACCCGGGCGTGGCTCCGGCCTGCGCCCTCACCATAGGCAATTTCGACGGCGTGCACCGTGGCCACCAGGCCATGCTGGCACTGCTGCAGACCGAGGCGCGCCATCGCGGGCTGCCCAGTTGCGTGCTCACCTTCGAGCCGCACCCGCGCGACTATTTCGCCGCCGTCACCAAAAAGCCGGACCTGGCGCCGGCGCGCATCGGCACCCTGCGCGACAAGCTCACCGAGCTTGCGGCCTGTGGCGTGGCGCAGACGATCGTGCTGCCCTTCGATGGCCGGCTGGCGTCCCAGTCGCCTGACGAATTCATCCAGAACGTGCTGATCGACGGCTTGGGCGCGCGCTACGTGCTGGTGGGCGACGACTTCCGCTTTGGGGCCAAGCGGGCGGGCGACTACGCCATGCTCGACGCCGCTGGCGATGCCCACGGCTTCGACGTGGCGCGCATGAACAGCTACGAGGTCCACGGCCTGCGCGTTTCCAGCTCGGCCGTGCGCGAGGCGCTGGCTGAGGGCCGCATGGCCGACGCCCAGCACCTGCTCGGCCGGCCTTACACGATCTCCGGCCACGTGGTTCATGGACGCAAGCTCGGTCGGGCGCTGGGCGCCTCCGAGCCCGGCAAGGACGATGGTTTTCGCACCCTCAACCTGCGCTTCAAGCACTGGAAACCGGCCGCCAGCGGCATCTTCGCGGTGCTGGTGCACGGCCTGGCCGACCAGCCCCTGCCCGGCGTCGCCAACCTGGGCGTGCGCCCCTCGCTCGACGCCAACGATGTCAACGCCGGCCGGGTTTTGCTGGAGACGCACTGCCTGGAGTGGCCCTCGCATCTGGGAGCCGAAGGTGCCTACGGTAAAATCGTCCGCGTGGAACTCCTGCACAAACTGCACGACGAATTGCGCTACACCAGCCTCGAGGCCCTCACTGCGGGCATCGCGAAGGATGGGCGCGACGCGCGCGCGTTCTTTGCGTCGACCCACGCCGAAACCCATCGCCAGACGACACGCGATCGAATTTAGCCCTGCACGCACCGTGCTGCCGCCCTTCGACAAGCTCAGGGCGAACGGCTTTTCTTCCGCACCGACCGCTCAATGCAGTTCGGGCTGAGCCTGTCGAAGCCCCTCTGTTTCGCACCCCAACATGTCTGACGCTGCTTCCACCACCGACTACCGTTCCACGCTGAACCTGCCCGACACCCCCTTCCCGATGCGCGGCGACCTGCCCAAGCGCGAACCGGGCTGGGTAAAGGAATGGAACGACGAAGGCCGCTACCACCGCTTGCGCGACGCCCGCCACGGCGCGCCCAAGTTCATCCTGCACGACGGCCCGCCGTACGCCAATGGCCAGATCCACATGGGCCACGCGGTGAACAAGATCCTGAAGGACATGATCACCAAGGCGCGCCAGCTCGAAGGCTACGACGCGCTCTACGTGCCCGGCTGGGACTGCCACGGCCTGCCGATCGAGAACGCCATCGAGAAGCAATATGGCCGCAACCTGAGCCGCGATGAAATGCAGGCCAAGAGCCGCGCCTACGCCACGGAGCAGATCGCGCAACAAATGGCCGACTTCCAGCGCCTGGGCGTGCTGGGCGAATGGGACCATCCCTACAAGACGATGGATTTTGCGAATGAAGCCGGCGAGCTGCGGGCATTCAAGCGCGTGATCGAGCGCGGCTTTGTCTATCGCGGCCTGAAGCCGGTGTACTGGTGCTTCGACTGCGGCTCGTCGCTCGCCGAATTCGAGATCGAATACGCCGACAAGAAGAGCCAGACCATCGACGTGGCCTTCAAGGCGCACGACCGCGAGAAGGTGCTCAAGGCCTTCGAGACCGACCATACGATCCTCGGCGACATCTTTGCCGTGATCTGGACCACCACCGCGTGGACCATCCCGGCCAACCAGGCGATCAACCTGAACCCCGAGATCGAGTATTCGCTGGTCGACACCGAACGCGGCCTGCTCATCCTCGCCAATTCGCTGGTCGAGATGTGCATGACGCGCTACGCGCTCGACGGCAAGGTGCTGGCCACGGTCAAGGGCGAGAAGCTCGGCGGGCTCGAATTCGAGCATCCGCTCTATGACGTCGATGCTGGCTACAAGCGCCTGTCGCCGGTGTACCTGGCTGACTACGCCACCGCCACCGACGGCACCGGCCTGGTCCACTCCTCGCCCGCCTACGGCGTGGACGACTTCAACTCCTGCATCGCCCACGGCGTGGCGTACGACGACATCCTGAACCCGGTGCAGGGCAACGGCAGCTACGCGCCCGACTTCCCGCTCTTCGGCGGCCAGAACATCTGGAAGGCCGTGCCGGTCATCATCGCCGCGCTGCGCGACGCCAACCGCCTGCTCACCACCGAGACCATCACGCACAGCTACCCGCACTGCTGGCGCCACAAGACACCGGTGATCTACCGCGCCGCGGCGCAGTGGTTCGTGCGCATGGACGAGGGCGAAGGCGTGTTCACCAAGGACAAGGCGCCCAAGACGCTGCGCCAGACGGCGCTTGAAGCCATCGAGAAGACGAGCTTCTATCCGGAGAACGGCAAGGCGCGCCTGCACGACATGATCGCCAACCGGCCTGACTGGTGCATCAGCCGCCAGCGCAGCTGGGGCGTGCCGATCCCGTTCTTCCTGCACAAGGACTCGGGCGAACTGCATCCGCGCACGATGGAAATCCTCGACCAGGCCGCCGACATCGTCGAAAAGGGCGGCATCGAGGCCTGGAGCCGCGTCACCGTCGAAGAAATCCTCGGCGCCGAAGACGCGCCGCACTACACCAAGAGCACCGACATCCTCGAGGTGTGGTTCGACTCGGGCTCGACCTTCTATCACGTGCTGCGCGGCACGCACCCCAACGTGCACCACGAAACGGGGCCCGAGGCCGACCTGTACCTGGAGGGCCACGACCAGCACCGCGGCTGGTTCCACTCGTCGCTCTTGATCGCCTGCGCGCTGGAAGACCGCGCGCCGTACCGCGGCCTGCTCACGCACGGCTTCACGGTGGATGCCAAGGGCATCAAGATGAGCAAGTCGCTCAAGAACGGGATCGACCCGCAGGAAATCAGCAGCAAGCTGGGCGCCGAGATCATCCGCCTGTGGGTGGCCGCAAGCGATTACTCAGGCGACATCGCGGGCGACGACAAGATCCTCGCGCGGGTGGTCGACTCGTACCGCCGCATCCGCAACACGCTGCGCTTTCTGCTGGCGAACACCAGCGACTTCGACATCGCCAAGGACGCGGTGCCGCTCGACCAGCTGTTCGAGATCGACCGCTACGCGCTTGCGCGCGCTTCGCAGTTCCAGGCCGAGATCCTTGCGCACTACAAGGTGTACGAGTTCCACCCGGTGGTGGCCAAGCTGCAGATCTACTGCTCGGAAGACCTGGGCGGGTTCTACCTCGACATCCTGAAAGACCGGCTCTACACGACGGCGCCGGGCTCGCTCGCGCGCCGCAGTGCGCAGACCGCGCTCTGGCACATCTCGCAAGCCATGCTGCGCTGGATGGCGCCGTTCCTGAGCTTCACCGCCGAAGAGGCATGGAAGTTCGTGAGCACCGGCAAGCCGGGCGAATCGATCTTTGCGCAGACGTTCAGCAAATTCGCAGCGCCCGACGAAGCGCTGCTCGCCAAGTGGAGCCGCATCCGCGAGATCCGCGACGTGGTCAACAAGGACATCGAGGCGGTGCGCGCCGAAGGCAAGGTCGGTTCGTCGCTGCAGGCCAACCTGCAGCTCACCGCGCCGGCCAACGACTTCGCGCTGCTGGGCTCGCTGGGCGATGACCTGAAATTCGTCTTCATCACCTCGGCCATCGCAATCGCCGCGGGCGAAACGCTCTCGACCACGGTGACACCGAGCAGCGCGCAGAAGTGCGATCGCTGCTGGCACTACCGCGACGACGTGGGCCACGACCCGGCGCATCCGACGATCTGCGGCCGTTGCACGAGCAATTTGTTCGGCGCCGGCGAAGCACGGAGCTTTGCCTGATGGCGGCCGCACGCTCCATGTCGGCATCGCGTTCGCGCAGCGGCAGCATCTGGCCATGGCTCGCCTTGGCGGCGATCATCTTGATCATCGACCAGTTCACCAAGACGCTGATCCTGGGCTATTACAAGCTCGGTGATGCGACTTACGTGACGAGCTTCTTCAACGTGGTTCGCGCGCACAACACGGGCGCCGCTTTCTCGTTCCTGGCCGACCATTCGGGTTGGCAGCGCTGGTTCTTCACGGCCATTGGCCTGGCGGCCGCGGTGTTCATCGTGTGGATGCTGAAATCGCACGCGGGGCAGAAGCTGTTTTCGTTCGCGATGGCGTGCATCCTGGGTGGCGCCATCGGCAACGTGATCGACCGGATGATGCACGGGTACGTGGTCGACTTCCTGAGCTTCCACGCGGGGAACTGGTACTTTCCGGCCTTCAACGCGGCGGACAGCGCGATCACGCTGGGGGCCATCTGCCTGATCGTGGACGAGATCCGGCGGGTTCGACGCGGCAAGTAAGCCAGTTTCTCAAGGGGGCCTTCGGGCCCCTTTCTCTTCAAGACTCAACGCGAGGGTTTTTCCCGGCTTTCTTGGCTTGTCATGGCTTGTCATGGCAGGGTCATACTGCCGCGGTGAAATGTAATCGATTACATAACACCGCACGATGAGCATCCAAGCCGTTGCAGCCAAAGCCGGAGTTTCCGTGGCCACCGTGTCGCGGGCGTTCAACTTCCCCGACAAGGTCACGCCAGCCACGCGTGAGTTGGTGGAACGCGTGGCGCGCGAGCTCCACTACGTGCCCAACGCCAGCGCGCGCACCTTGCGCACCCAGCGCAGCCGCGCATTGGGCGTGGTGCTGCCGACGCTTTTGAATCCGACCTTCGCCGAGTGCCTGCAAGGCATTGCGCGTGCAGCCATGGCAGGCGGCTACGCCATCATTCCTGTGACGACGGGCTACCAGCTCGACGAAGAAGAGCGTGCAGTCCACCTGCTGCTTGCCGGCAATGTCGACGGGTTGATCCTCGTGGTCTCCAACCCCTCCACTTCGGCGGCCCTCTCACGGCTTCGCACCGCCGGCACGCCTTATGTGCTGGCTTACAACCGGCATCCCGACCATCCCTGCGTGACCGTCGACGGCGAAGCTGCCGTGGCCGATGCCGTCGCGCGCCTGGTGCTGCTGGGGCACCGCCGCATCGCCATGGTCAGCGGCACGCTCGCCGCTTCAGACCGTGCGCAACAGCGTTACCGGGGTTACCAGAAAGGCATGGCCGATGCCGGGCTCGATGCGCCGCCGCTCATCGAAGTGCCCTTTGTCGAAAGCGCGGTAGACATGCTTGCGCACCTGCTGCAAGCCAAGGAGCGACCCACCGCGCTGGTCTGCTCGAACGACCTGCTCGCCATCCGCAGCATTCGCGCCGCGCACCTGAGCGGACTCTCCGTACCCGACGACCTCAGCGTCGTCGGCTTCGACGGCATTGCGCTCGGCGAAGATCTCACGCCGGCGCTCACCACCATTGCGCAGCCCAACAGCGACATCGGCCGCCGCAGCGTCGAGCTGCTGGTCCAGGCCATGGCCGGCGGCGCCACGCTGCAAGCCGATGCGAGCCTGCTGCTGCCTTGCTTCTTCCGCGACGGCGAATCGTGCGCATCCGCACGCGATGTCGCCGACGACTGATCACCCGTTTCACCCGCCTCACCCCTCACATCCACATCAAGGAGTTCTTTCATGTCTCTCCGCATCTCCCGCATGGCCCGCCTGGGCTTGCTCACCGCCGCGCTCGTCGCCGCCGGCAGCGCCATGGCCCAGACCGCCATTTGCTACAACTGCCCGACCGAATGGGCCGACTGGGGCACGCAGCTCAAGGCTATCAAGGCCAAGACCGGCATCACCGTGCCGGCGGACAACAAGAACTCGGGACAGTCGCTCGCGCAGCTCGTGGCCGAGAAGGCAAGCCCCGTGGCCGACGTCACCTACCTGGGCGTGACCTTCGCGGTGCAGGCCCAGAAGGACGGGGTGGTCGAGCCCTACAAGCCGGCAGCATGGAAAGACATTCCCGACGGCCTGAAGGACCCGGCCGGCAACTGGTTCACCATCCACTCCGGCACGCTCGGTTTCATGGTCAACGTCGATGCGCTCAAGGGCAAGCCGGTTCCAAAATCGTGGGCCGACCTGCTCAAGCCCGAATACAAGGGCCTCATCGGCTACCTCGACCCCGCATCGGCCTTCGTCGGCTACGTGGGTGCGGTAGCGGTGAACGAAGCACGCGGCGGCACGCTCGACAACTTCGGCCCCGCCATCGACTATTTCAAGGCGCTGCAGAAGAACGAGCCCATCGTTCCCAAGCAGACCTCGTATGCGCGAGTGCTGTCGGGCGAGATCGCGATCCTGCTCGACTACGATTTCAACGCCTACCGCGCCAAGTACAAGGACAAGGCCAACGTCGCATTCGTCATTCCGAGCGAAGGCACGCTGGCAGTGCCTTACGTGATGAGCCTCGTCGCGAAGGCACCTCACGCAGCCGAGGGCAAGAAGGTGCTCGACTTCGTGCTGTCCGACGAAGGCCAGGCCATCTGGGCCAAGGCTTACCTGCGGCCGGTGCGCGCCGGTGTGATGCCGAAGGACGTGGAGGCGCAGTTCTTGCCGGCTACCGAGTACGCCCGCGCGAAGAGTGTCGACTACGCGCGGATGGCTGAGGCGCAGCGGGCGTTCTCAGATCGTTATCTGAAGGAAGTGCGCTAAGTGCGTTGTTCAGGGCGCGCACCCGCCGACGGGGTACCTTTCTCCGCGAATGTCCCCCGGCCTGCGGCCTCCTCCTTTATTTCGCTGCGCAAG